>JAUNUQ010000061.1 GCA_030538075.1 Tissierellia bacterium | reverse complement strand
TGTATGAACGGATTGTCTTACAAGAGAGGTTACACAATTTATTTGACACTACCCATCTGAGCCCTAGGTGTGTGCATTGGTAAAGAGATCATCCTATACATTTAATAAGATTTGAGAACAGTCCACATTCTTCGAGACCTATATGCTTACAGCATTATTCGATAAGATATTTCTCGATTGCTTCTGTTTGTATCTCAAATAGTAATCCTCTGCCATAATCGTCTCTTCCAAATGTGTCCTTATAGAAAGTCGCGTTCTTCGCACGACCTTCAGTAGTGATTGGAATAGCACCTACTGTCGTACCTACAATATAATAGGAACCTTCAAGAGCTGGATGAGTGTTTTCAGGTTGCATGGACATGAAGACTAAGTATTTCTCTCCTTCTCTCATAGGTATGTATCCATCGTAAATTGCCAGTTCCTCTTCCTCTGTGTTTAGGTAGTAGCTTTCTTTTATGGTAATCTTCTCAGAAATCTCTCCTTTGTATACCTTATCTACTTTAACCTCTGTTAAGGTTGCTCCTACTTCCACAACCTTCTCGGCTTTATTCATAACGAACTCATTCGTCATAGTAGCTGTCGGTGTTACAATCGCAATGACTTCGGTATTCTCTTCCAAAAGTCCTAAAGTATCATAAAATGCACTCTTCCCTTCTTCAATTACAACTTTCTGTTCCAACTTATTTAGAGCTGGATTCGTACAGGCAACCAATAGACACGAAAGAAAAAATGTAACGATTTGTTTCATATTCTTTACCTCCAAGTATAAGAAATAACCTGAGAAAGATCCTTAGTATTTAATATTTATTATTAATACCTGTCACATCGTCAGTTAAAGGACCTACAGAATTACAAAATCCATATTCACGCATTATTGATATCGACACCTTATCCGATTGACAATGTGCTAAACCTATGGAATGTCCTATTTCATGATTAACTACTTCTACTCTCTTTGTCCAATCAAGATCTTCCCATTTTTCATAAAAATAGAGGGTACTTCTTGTATCCGTATGATGAATACATTTTCCATATATGTCTCCATCTGCGTACTCAAATTTGATAATCCGAATATCACTATCTGTAGTATCTTCAGTAATCATAAAACCTAATGGACTAGTTGGATAGTTCCATTCTACAAATCTAGTGAATTCACTATATCTAGTAGCATTTGGAGTTAATTGAACTTTAATACAATTGGGTGTTCTTACATAAAACCCGTTATATACATAACCAAGTGCACTCGTTGATATCACCATAAATAGCATAGCTAGCATCAGAAATGGTCTCTTGCGATTAATATTCATGTAGCCCCCTCCTTATTTGGGTATTCAATGTTTCAAGGTACAGTTTTCTACTTTAGACATTGCTGTCCTAAACTTTCCGAATTCTTCCAAGACACCGTGAATCATCATACAACTACATAGCAGAGAAATCGGTAATCTGATAACTAAGAACAAAAAACTGAGCAAGGCAAGTGTTGCCTCTAATAGCAGATCTTGATATCGATATCCTAAAATGAATATCATGGCAAAGCACATAAGAATCATTGAACCGCTATTATTTATCTGTCTCTCAAGAATTAGCATCCATTCGGATGCTAGATAGAAACATCCGATTGAAATAGCAGCACAACCTAGCCTTGTCTTACTATGAAACTGACCTATTCTTGCTTTTAATAACATCAAGACTGCAATTATCGAGATTGAATGAGGAGGTTTTTTAGTTTTACTGAATACGAAAATCGATATTGCTACAACCGTTAATTGAAACATTCCATTAGTTATTCCGTATAGAGCAACGTTTACTTCGATATCATTCTCAGCGTGGTGTACCAGCCAACTAAGTAATTTTCTATTAATTTGTTTGCAGAACAGAGAATACTTCTCGGTAATGTAATGAGATTTCCTCATCTCTGTTTATTATAAAGATACATCATTCCATCTTCACTAAGCTCCTCTTTGTAAGCTAAAAACCAACAATCTCCAGAAAATAGCTGCGCTAATGTAACGCCGAAATAGAGAACGATCCGAGCAAAATAATTCATCTGTGCACCTCTTTCCATTTATTTTTCGTCACACTAAAAGTATAGCATTTATTTTAAAACATACCTCTATTCTCGATATTCGGTCATTATTTTCGTTATTCGGTTAAATGGGCAGAGATATTTCTAACTTGTATCGTTCATCATCCTCATGAATTCGCATAATTCCGTCATAGGATTCGACAATTCGGCGGATGCTCTTTAAACCGTATCCGCGTTTTCTCGATGACCTTCCGTCGTCCTTTGAACTTATAGGAAAGAATGTGTTTTCTATTGAGATCAACAAACCTGGATGATAGTAAAATGCACAGATATGAAGTTTTCGTTTTTCTATATTCAGCTTACTCAATGCTTCCACGCTGTTATCTAGAGCATTTCCGATGATTACCGCTAATTCGACATTGTCCATTATGGCAGTATTCGGTACATTGATATCTGTTAAGAGGCCCTCAGTCGGAAATTCTACTCCCACCAGTTTTGAATGGATGATGTTCTGAAATACGAGATTATACGAATAGTGACTGCTGCCAATATTCTCAATCCAGTCTAATCTTTCTCTAATTTGACTAAGACGTTCCTCTTCGTCAACACTTAACAAACCGATGTCAAAGTTTTTAAGGTCATGTCTATAATTCCTAAGTTTCTCCTGCTCTTCCAGAACAACCTGCAAGTATTTTCGATTAGAATCCAAGTCTAATTCTAATCTCCACTTCTCTCTTTCTAACTCCAACGAGTGTCCTCTTAATAATAATGTATAATACAATACAATAATCCCTAGAATGCAGATTATAATGATGACTAGGTTTAGTGATTGAGTTCCCTCTATAAGAAAGTCCATTACCGATTGAATCCCATAAAAGATCGTGCCGAAAGAGTAAATAAGATATAGGATGACAACTTTTCTATCAATAATCTCAGTAAAACCTTGAATGAAATATCTGAGGATCAGAATAGTCCCAGCACGCAACCCATTTAATAACAATATATAGATAAAAGAAAGCGACTGAATTATCCCTAGATGATCCAACACCAACATCGGCGCCAGTTCTAAGAGAATGTTCAACCCGGTGTATCCTATGAGTAAGCCCATTCTCCATTTCCATCGCCCGAGAAAAAAGATCAATTGTAAAATAAAATGTGCGCTAATTGCCGCCGTCAGATTTATAAATGGTGCTGGATAGATGGTATTAATAAGTGAATAGCTAATACACACAAGGACGATTAACAAAAATCTCCATGTTACTCGTACTCTTTTTCGCAAAAAAACCGAAAAAAAGATATAGGCAATAAAGAACTCAAATGAGTTATTCAATATATTGAAAAGGAAGCTATTCATTGGCATAATCCCGCAATAACCGTTCTGCGTACTGTCTTCGGAATGCCTTCATTCCATTCCGGCTCCCTTCGAGTTCGATATCAAATACTAAGAGAACAGTGTCGATTTTGTGGTTGATTCTTCTTACATAGTATCGGTTTACTGCAATTGAACTGCTTATGGGGAGCAGAATATCATTTCCTACTTTTCGGATCACTATTTTTAAACTATCTGTGGAACGAAGTGGATCATCCGACTGATCGAGTAAATACACTAGAGTTTCTCCTCTAGCCGTTCGGACATATAGGATATCCCTCCGGAGCACATCCACTGCCCTTTTTTCATCGGTCAACCGAACCCATTGATCACTCGTTTGAAGTAATTGGATGGCTTTATTGATTTGTCGGATGAGTTCAGTTTTCTGGATCGGTTTCTTAAGATAACTCTGAACGTCTACCATAAAGGACTCAAATGCATATTTTTCGTGAGATGTGGTGATGATGATCTTTGATCGCAGATTGACTGATCGTAGTTTCTTCGCAAATTCTAAGGAATTCTCTTCATTCACTTCAATATCTAAAATATAAATATCAAATGAGTACGGATTCGCAAACTTTCGCAATGAAGGCAAGTCAGAAAATTCAAAGAGTTTAATCGGTTCAATCATATCATCGCTCATCGTTAGATAGTTTCTAATCGTATCTAGATAGGACTGTTCATCCTCTAGAATAGCAATTCGGATCATTGTTCACCTCCTTTGATAGCAAGCATTAGAGCATCATTCAATTACCTTTTCTTAATGATATTCTAGTTTTCTAGAGTGTCAAGACATATGTTACAAAGCAAAGAACTCAGAGACCACTTTATT
>JAUNUQ010000024.1:11929-36094 GCA_030538075.1 Tissierellia bacterium | reverse complement strand
CGATGGTACTGATTTGGTGACGAATCGGGAGAGTAGCACGGTGCCAAACAAAGAGTCCTGTACGATTTATCGTGCGGGGCTTTTTTTGGTAGAAGTATAAGGGCGAACTAAGCCAACAGGAAAGCGAGGAAATATGCTTATGAAAGTGATTGACCTACACTGTGATACACTATTAAAACTACAAAGAAGAGATAATACAGGTGACCTTTATGAGAATAGGAATACTTCTTTAGATATTAAGAGATTGATCGAAGGAGATTACCAAGCCCAGTTCTTTGCCATGTATGCGCTTCCTGAGTCGGATTGTGAAGGGGATCATATTGACACCATGCCTCAAGAGGAGCTCTTGGAGAGGATGATGGAAAGTTTTCATAGGAATTTAGGAAGTCATTCGAAGCAGATCGCATTTGCAGGTAATTTTGAGGGCTTAAGACATAATAGAGAATCAGAAAAGATTTCTGCTTTTTTGACCATTGAAGACGGTGCTCCGATACATGGGAGCATGGACCGATTAAAATACTATTTTGACCAAGGGGTTCGTTTGATCACTCTCACCTGGAATTACGAGAACTGCTTTGGATTTCCCAATTCCGATGATAAGGGAATTATGTCTAGGGGTCTAAAGTCCTTTGGGAGTGAAGCTGTGGAGTTTATGAACGACCTGGGGATGCTCATCGACGTCTCTCATCTCTCCGATGGGGGCTTTTACGATGTCCTTAAGATCTCCAAAAAGCCCTTTATCGCTTCTCATTCAAATGCTAGAGAGCTCTGTAATCATCGCCGTAATCTCACCGATGATATGATTAAGAAAATGGCCGAGATCGGTGGCATCAGTGGATTAAACTACTGCGCAGCTTTTCTAAGGGATGGCGAGGAGGCATTTGCACGGATTTCTGATATGGTGCGTCACCTCAATCATATGAAGAACAAGGGAGGAGAGGATTTTGTGGCCTTGGGATCGGACTATGATGGCATTGATAATACCGTAGAAATTGCAGGTCCCCATCAGATTGATCGGTTCTTCTCGGCTCTGAGAAAGGGTGGCTGGACAGAGGGGCAGATTGAAAAGCTCGCCTATCGTAATGCGGAGCGGGTGATCAGAGAGGTTTTAAAATAATCTATATTTAAGTAGAATCCTAGTGAGCAATCACCAGGATTCTTTTTTTGGAAAAAGCTATTGACATGAGCCAAGTGTTCATATACAATATAAACAGTGATCACACTAGAGAACGGAGGACGCTCCATGCACATTGTACTTAGGAATTCTAGCGATAAACCAATTTATGAGCAGATTAAAGAACAAATACAGAGGGAGATCATGTCGGGTAGTTTAAAACCTGGAGAGCAGCTCCCCTCGATTCGGTATCTGGCAAAAGAACTTCGAATTAGTGTTGTGACGACCAAACGGGCCTATGATGACTTGGAGCGGGATGGGTTTATCCACTCCGTCCAAGGTAAAGGGAGTTTTGTCGCTGAGGAAAATGCGGAATGGAAGCGGGAAGAGTATTTGAGAAAGATTGAGACTGCTCTAAAGGAAGCATTGCATATCGGGCGATTGGCGGGCTTAGGACATGGTGAGATAGCAGAAATCCTGGAACTATTGGAGGCAGATGATGAATAATATTCTGGAGATAAGGGGGTTGACCAAGAGTTACCCAAGTTTTGACCTCGGTCCATTAAATTTGGCAATCCCAAAAGGTGTGATCGTCGGTTATATCGGTGAGAATGGAGCCGGAAAGACGACGACGATCAAGCTGATAATGGATTTAATACGAGAAGATGAAGGAGAGATCCAGGTCTTTGGTATGCATATGGCACAGGATCCAAAGGGGATTCGGTCCAAGATCGGCGTCGTCTTCGATGATCTAAATTTGCCGGAAGACCTCTGCTTATCGGATGTAGGCTTAATTTGTCGGCAGATGTTTCCCCATTGGGATGGGGATCTATTCTCATCGTATCAAAGGGTTTTTAAACTGGAACCGAAGAAACGTGTCAAGGAACTCTCGAGGGGCATGAGGATGAAGCTGTCGATTGCAATTGCGCTCTCCCATGGTGCAGAATTACTCATTCTCGACGAGCCGACCAGTGGGCTGGACCCAGTGATTCGAGAAGAGATTTTGGATATTCTATTGGAATTCATCCAGGAAGAGAATCACGCTGTTCTCTTCTCATCCCATATCCTGACGGATTTAGAGAAGATCGCCGACTATATTGCTCTCATCCACAAGGGTAAACTCATTTTTATGGAAGAGAAGGATGTATTACGCGATGAGTATGCGATCTATCACTCTGATCCGAACAGGCCTTATCCCTTTGCAGAAGGGGTTATTCTTGCAGAGCGAAAGCATCATTATGGAGATCAGATACTCGTCAAACGAAGCGAAGTGCCTAGGGATCTCCCCCTGGATCGACCGAGCTTAGAAGAGATTATGCTCTTCTTTATTAAAGGAGGTGCAAATGATGTTAGCAATGGTATATAAAGACCTGCTTATGTTAAAAAAGTGGATCTTGATTACTGCCCTGTTGATCATATTGATGGCCACATCTACCCTTGATGCGAGTATGGGGATGGTCTTTCCGTTGGCATCCATGATGATGGCCTTTGTGGTGACGAGTATGGGCTTTGGCTATGATGAAAAATCGAATTTTATGGCCTTTGCCTTAGCTTCTCCTGTGACTCGAAGGGAATATGCTATCAGCAAATATATCTTACCGATTCTATGCGGTGTCGTGGGAGCTGTGGCCACCGTTTTGGTCGAATCGCTGCTGTATCAAAAGGATTGGGGAATGATCCTCATTGAAGTGGCACTGACATTCTCCATACCAATCCTAATCCTATCGATCATCATTCCCTTTTTCTTGAAATATGGCCCAGAAAAGGGCAGGTTGCCCATGATGGTCGTCTATATACTACTGCTCAACCTATTTATTCAGTTTTCGACGAATCTAATGGACTTCTTTGGGAAGATCCTCGCTGGGAGGACCATCTCGAGTTCAGGGCTGGCAGCAGTTATCTTGGCAGTGGGTCTGTTGGTGTTGGTTATTTCCCTTAATATTGCAATTCGTATAATGGAACAAAAAGAGCTTAGCTAATATAGAAGAGTGGACAACGCAGAGATTCTCATATGAGGATCTCTGCGTTTTTCATAGATTGGATCAGCCTCTAGATCCATAAAAGCTCGATCCACAGACAGATGGCTGCTCTGTATTCGATGTAGTCCAATTCAGTAGTGAAAGTGGATGCTATAATATTTCTCATATCACCCCGATGAGTGGTGCTCAACCGATTTGCTCTTCGATTGTGCGCAGAGCTCGATCATTATGATTCGTCTTCATTCGGTTTGCTACCTATAAAGCTATCATTTGTGATCACATACTCTATTATGAAATAAATAAACAAAGAAATTTAATCGGATTTCTTTAATATACAGAATGATATATAATATAATCTTATGCTAAACAAACAACGATAGAGAATACTAATCGATTCAATCCCAAAATAATTGTTGGATCACAAAAAAATCTATCATAATAATGAAACAAGTAAAGATTACACTGGTATGGTCAGTGATAGCATAACGCTTGCACAAACCTTCCATTAGCGTGTATAATAGTAGGGTATTATCAAAAAGGAGGAGAAACTATGGAGTTTAACACCACAGGACTTATTATTATCATTGTGTTCCTGGCTCTCTTGTATTCGATAAGTTTTATGAAGAAAATTAACTTATCCTTCAATACGAGAGTAATGTTGGCACTTGTAATCGGCTTGGTCTTTGGAGCTGTATTACAGATTATCTTCGGCTTCGATAGCGCACCGATCAATTTTGCGAATAGCTGGATCGGCTTGGTCGGAACATCTTATGTCCGATTGCTGCGTATGATCGTCATTCCATTGATCTTTGTATCAATCGTCACAGCAATTATTAAGCAGGATGCAGGTGGACTAGGGAAAAAAGCAACTCGAGTATTGGCAGTATTGTTGATAACAACAGCGATTTCTGCTCTAATCGGGGTCCTTGTTACCACATCGATGGGCTTGACTGCAGATGGTTTGCAATCCGGAACAGCAGAACAAGAACGAGGAGCTAGTTTGGAGTCTAGACTGGAGGAGTATCAGGCTAAGCCGGTACAGGAACAGTTGATGGAGATCATCCCAACGAACCCCTTCTATTCCATGACGGGACAAGGCTCAAATGCTACCCTATCGGTCGTATTCTTTGCTGCGATGTTAGGGCTTGCGGCTCTTAAACTGCACAACTCAAAACCGGAGTCCGCTGTCAAATTCCGGGATTTTATGATCATGCTTCATGATGTTGTCATGCGCTTGGTACAGATGGTACTCAGATTGACACCATATGGGGTATTGGCGTTGATGACCAGAATTACGTCGACAAGTAACTTCAGCGAGATCCTACGCCTGGCTGGCTTTGTCGTCGCATCTTATATCGCGATTATCTTGATGTTCATCGTACATGGTTTGATCATGGCAGTCTTCAAGATGAATCCGATGACTTTCTTTAGAAAGTCTATGACCAACCTACTCTTTGCCTTCTCTTCGAGATCCTCTGCGGGTACATTGCCCATCACGATCTCCAATCAGGTAGATAACCTGGGTGTAGATGAAGGAACTGCGAACCTGGCCGGTTCACTGGGCACCAGTATCGGCCAAAATGGCTGAGCAGGTATCTATCCCGCGATGCTCGCGGCAATGATAGCACCGACCTTGGGAATCAACCCCCTAGCACCGGTCTTTTTAGTAAAATTGATCGTCATCACCACTCTTGGTTCTTTTGGAATCGCAGGAGTTGGTGGAGGCGCAACCTTCGCAGCACTTACTGTATTATCCGCAATGGGCTTGCCCGTTGAACTCGCTGGTCTACTTGTAGCGATCGAACCGTTGATCGATATGGGCCGAACTGCACTGAACGTCAGTGACTCTCTTATCGCAGGTGCCGTAACATCTAAGACTCTTGGAACAATGGACGATGCGGTATACAATAGAAAAGAGATCATAGCAGACTAAGTAGGAGGTAAAAAATGCAAGTACTATTTAATGACAAAGTAAAGCCCTTTGTCACTGGCAAAGGAAAGGACGCCATTAATGTAGAGCTGAAAGGATGCTCTTCCTGAGGCGTTGGAGAACCACAACCAATCGTGTTATTGGGAAAACCGAGAGTAAAAGCAGAAGAATATGACGTGTATCCAGTAGACGGCATTGATGTCTATGTACAAAAGACGATTAACGCAAAAGATGACACCCTAAAGATCAACTATACGAAGATCTTGTTTAAGGAATCTCTAACCGTTGATGGAATCGTGTTCTAAAAGAGTCCCGCTCATTGAGCGGGATTTTTTCTGAAATGAAATATTTGGTAAGATGAATATACAAAAAGCGGTTTTTATGTTAAAATGAGACAATACCAAAGTCAATAGAGTTTTCTACTTGCCACCGGGTAAGTCATGGAATCACGTACTTCATTAGGTCATAGAAGAAGTGCGGTGGTTCCTATTTTTATTTGAGGAGATCATATGCAGAGTATACGAAGGACTTTTTACAAATATGTCAGCACGAATGTCATTGGAATGATCGGCATTTCCTGCTATATCTTGGCAGACACCTTCTTTGTGTCGAAAGCCCTAGGGGCTCTCGGGCTGGCAGCTTTGAACTTTTCCATATCCATCTACAGTTTACTCAATGGATTTGGGCTGATGATCGGCATTGGTGGGGCTACGGAGTTTTCCATTCACCGATATGAGGACAAATCAACAGCTACGTGTACCGCCTTTACCCATGCCCTGCGGTTGGGTGGTGTATTAGCCGTAGTATTTTTGGCGACGGCAGTTTTTGGTTCGGAGTCCTTGGCGAGGGCATTGGGAGCGAATGGACCGACCTTGGATCTGACCGTCACCTATCTGCGGACGATTTTAAGCTTCTCACCCTTTTTCCTATTGAATAATATTCTCCTTGCCTTCGTGCGTAATGATCATAGCCCGCGCCTGTCGATGGCGGCGATGCTGATCTCTAGCCTGTCGAATATCATCTTGGATTATATTTTCATGTTTCCAATGGGCATGGGGATGTTTGGGGCAGCCTTTGCTACAGGGCTATCCCCTGTTATCAGCTTGGGGATTCTCTCTCTACATTTTATTGGCAAGAAACAGGGCTTTCATATCTGCCCATGTAAAACGCAGCTGAATCAGGTCCAGCGCATCACCTCTCTGGGATTCTCCGCGTTTATCACTGAATTGGCCTCGGCGATCTCCCTGATCACCTTTAATCTCCTCATATTGGGGATTGCTGGAAATATTGGAGTGGCAGCCTATGGGATCATCGCCAATGTGGCACTGATTGCAACAGCTGTATTTGTCGGTATCTCCCAGGGATTACAACCCTTGGCCAGCAGATATTATGGGAATCGAGATATGGATAGCTTGCGTTTGGTACTGCGATATAGTCTGGAGACAACGGCGATTCTATCTGTGGTTGTCGTCTTGGTCACCTATCTATTGGCGCAGCCCATTGTCTCCATCTTCAACAGTGGCCAGGATGGGACGCTGGCGACTCTGGCAGAAAAGGGAGTTCATCTGTATTTTCCAGGCTATCTATTTGCTGGGCTGAGCATTGTCTCCACTGCTTTTTTGAGCTCCGCCACCAAGACAAAAGAGGCCATGATGGTCTCCCTTCTACGCAGCTGTTTACTGTTGGTACCCATCGCCTTTATGTTCAGCAGACTCTTCGACATGAACGGCATCTGGTTCTCCTTCCCCTTTACAGAAGCCTTAGTTGCAGTGCTGGTCGGATATTTTTTATGGAAGCTGATCGGGAGTTCCAAATTATCAAAAAAACAGAAAAAAAGAGAGAGGACTGTATAGCCTCTCTTTTTTAATGCTCCGGTTCTCCTATCCGGCCTTGATTTTGAAATTTTCCATGGATTCGTGCCTGTGCAATCCAGGCGAGTAGGAGCACCGATCCAATTGTTACCACATAGGTAATCCAGTTTAGATAGGGTACGAATTTGATCTCATCGGGGACGATGTCCGTGGCGGTATACCAGAATAGGAGTAGTCCTAGTCCAACGCCTAGGGCTGCTGCTAAAAAGACCAAACCCATATTCTCACGGTTGATCTCTCGTAGCACTCTGGCGGAGTCTGCTGGGTCTTTGAGTACATGCATCACTTCGCCCAATCTCTTCTTGACATCCATATCCATCAGATAACGGATAATGAAGAAGAGGAGGATGGTGGCGCATAAAATGTATAGATCCGCGATATAGCCTATAGGTTCTATCATCTGCAGGGTCCTCTGCTTCTCAGATGCTTGGGTCTGGATGGACTGCACAGCCGTGTATCTGGCGGACTCCGTCTCAAAGTTCCCCAATGCAAAGGGGCTTCTATCCTTTAGCACGACATAATCCGTATTGAGGACGGGTTCAGTGCCAGTGATCAGCGAATAGTATTCCGGTGTCATATACATATAGTGATGAACATAATTATCAACAATGCGGGAGATGGACACTTCCAGTCTGGTGACATCGTCGATAGTAAAGTACAGCTTGTCCCCAGGGCCCAGTCCCTCCATGTCTGCCAGTTTTTTTGTGATGACGGCGGCATTTGGATGTAAGTGCACCGTCGTCTTGTCGCTGGAGTCTACTAGATTTACCATGCGGCTAAAACCTTCGGTGTTACTGGGGACGATCAGATCAAATTCTACACTCGGCTCGCCCAGACGCTGGGTCTTGCCGGGAATAACCCCCACTCGTTCAACGGCACGGGCGTTTTTGATATCGGTCAAGAAGAAGGTAAAGTCGCTGAGTTCTTCGCTATTGATGCCCGGCGTCAAAAATACCGTCGCATCAAAGGTCATGAGCTGTTCGTATTGCGCCTTTGGGATCTCCGTGATGGAGCTGCGAAGACCTAGCCCTAAGAAGAGCAGCCCCGTTAAGCTCGTCATACACAGTAGAAAGAGCACAAGTCGCCCTGGTGCTGCATATAGACTTCGTAGGGTCGTCCTCTTGAGCTCGCTGATCCGATTCCAATATCCAGTAAAGCTCTCCAACCAGATCTTGCGGTTTATAAAGCTGCTCTGGTGTTGTAACTCCTTCGCCTTACGGGTCCAGATGCGGGCAAAGGGGATGAGGCTCGCCGACAAGAAAAGGGCGGTCACCAATAGGAGTTGAAGGGGATAGATCTGCAGGATCGGCCGGCTGAAGGTGAAGTTGCGCTCATAGAGCAGAAATACCACACGAGCAATCCCCAGGTAGCCAACCAAAAGTCCCAATCCAATTCCAAAACCCAAAAAGATGAAAACACGTTTCAAATAGACCGTCAGCACAGCCGTTCGTTCACGAGTCGCCGTCCAAGGCAACCAGAGTCGGCGATCCGTGCGCAGTAGGGAAGCCGTGATGATGTATACGGCGATCAATGCGATCGCCATAAATAGCGATGGGAACACGAGGGAAATCATATCTACGCGTTTGGTGATATTGTAATAGAGCCGCATACCTTGGTTGTCGCTGGAGTTGGAGATCAGATAAGTGGGCTGGATTTCCCCTTTGAGCTCTTCCTCGGACCGCGTGATCAACTCCTCTAGATGCTTGATCTCATCTTGGGTTTTCTCAGTATAGGAGCTTAAGCTCTCCGCGTTGGTGACGAGAGAGGCTTCGCCCTCTTGGTATTTTTTCTCAAGGGTTTCGACTTCTTTGGCCATCTTGGTCTGGTCTTTTTCCAGAAACTGTTTGGCCTGTTCGTAATCTTTGCGGACGGTATCCAGCTCGAGCGTCGCCGTATCGAGCTCTGCTTTGAGGGAGTTCATTGATGTCTCCAGGGAAGTCTGTTTGTCACTTTCGGCGCTGTATTCTCCCTCTAGGCGGCTGAGTTCATCGATATCCGGTTGCAAAACCTGAAACTGCTCGTCGATTCCAGCTTGCACCGTGTTCAGCTCCGACAATCGAGTATCCAGATAAGTCTTCTCGGATTCCAGTCGGGAGATGGATCCCTCCACGTCACGAATCCGATTGTTGAGCTCGTCTCTACGATAAGTGAAAATGGAAAGCTGCACCTTTAAACTGGAGAGATTTCTCTTTAGGCTGCTGATCTCCCTTCCGTTTTCGTTGGTACGGTCATAGACCTCGCTCTTCTCTGTGTCCAAGTTGGCCTGTAACCCATTTAAATAGGACCTCTGCCCCTCAACATAGCTGCGCTTATTGTTCAGATTTGTCAATAATTCTGCCGTCACTGTGGCTTGGGCATCATAGTCTGTCTTCGTCTGCTCATAGCTGGTCTGCAAGCTCTCGATCTGCTGTTCAAGGGTCTTGGTGGTGGATTCTCCATGCTGTATATCTCGATTGGATTTGGTCACCAAGCCATCGTATTCGGTTTTTTTGGTCTCATAGTCCTTTTTGAGCGCCTCTAGAGCCTTCGTCTCTCGGTCCACCTTGCCCTGGGAATCCGCTAACTCCTTGTTGAGCTTATCAATGGCGGCCTTTGAGTCGGCAATCCGCTGGGTAGCTTGCTCCTTGATGCGTTCTACCTTCGTCTCAGGCAGATCTTTAAAGGCCTCCCGCAATAGAAAGGTCTGGTTGTCCACGATTGCACGATACTCCGTTGTAAAGGGTGAGAAACGGCGGGTGGAGTTCAGATGGAGCCTGGCAAAGTTGGGATTGGCGATGTCAAAATCCTCTGGCAAGATCAGGGCATAGCCATCCAGCCGGCTGCCCGTAATACTTGAGGCACCCCGCTCTATATTCAAAATATACTCTGGAGATCGGATAAAGCCAGTGATTTTGAATTTGTATTGCTGGAGTCTTTGGGTCGGATTGTTCCCCTTTAGTACGAGGGTGATCTCCTCGCCGATGTCATAGGGAAAGCCTTCAATCGAGCTGTCGATGGCGATCTCACCTGGATTTTTGGGGAAATCCCCTCGGACCAGGTCGTATTTGATCCAACTCTCCGGGATGGATTCAACGGAGATCAGATTCTTTGTCTCATCGATATTCACATCCATCTGGTAACCGAGCTCGATATAATTGAGATCTTCCAGATGGTTGATAATCTCCAGTTCCTCTTGGTCGATACCATGGCTGGAGACGATCTTGATATCCTCTAAGTCAAACTCATTGAGATATTGATCTGCCGTATCCCGCATTAGGGGTCCGGAAGTACTCAAACCATAAAAGAGGGCTGTCGCCATCATCGAAATCAGTAGCAACAGGACATATCCAGAATAGTATTCATAAATTCGTCGTAGTTTTTGGTTCATACACTCACCATATTAAAAGATAGTTATCCTAATTATACCTCATTCCTCGGGTTTGTAGAACTGATACTTACTCATTGTGCAGGTTCATCTAGGGGTTATCGAAAAATGAGGGGGGATTTATGGCCATCGATAAGGGGAGTGAGGACTAGGATCTTGACAGGGAGGTAGCTTGACTTTATAATTGGATAGGATTACAAGATCAAAATATCAATATACTAAGAGACTTAAAAGCGAAACGAATGGGAGGAAATATGACAAAAACTCGCAAACTCACGCGGATTGGCGTCTTTACTGCCCTTGTGGCAGTGGGGGCATTTATCAGTATACCCATGTGGCCTGTGGCCATCACCCTACAGACCTTTTTTTTGATGTTGGCGGTGTTGGCATTGCCGGAGGAAGAGGCCATGGTGGTGCCAGTGATTTATTTTCTATTGGGCATTGTGGGACTGCCGATCTTTTCGGGTTTCAGTGGAGGCTTGGCCTCAGTATTTAAGCCGAGCTTTGGATTTATCCTAGGCTTTATTCCCGCGACGTCCTTGGCGGCAGTTCTGATCAAAAGGGAGAACAGAGGCTGGGAGATCAAAAGATTAGCAGTTTTTCACAGTATTCTGTACATTATCGGCCTGGCCTATATGTATTTCATCCTCAATTTTCATTTGGGGAAGGGAGTGGACCTGGTCTATGTGCTACAATTTGGATTCTTGTTATTTCAGCCAGGAGATCTCTTAAAGGCATTTTTGGCCATCTTGATCGCCAAGCGGGTGCGTGATGTGATCCGTTAATATGGAATTTACGAAAAGATTTGCTTTTTCTGTTTACAAAAGCTTTGGTCCATGATAGAATATGGACTAATCTTTGAAAAAAACTTCATCTCCATGCATTGGTGAGGTGA
Source organism: Tissierellia bacterium (assembly GCA_030538075.1). Classification (GTDB taxonomy): domain Bacteria; phylum Bacillota; class Clostridia; order Tissierellales; family Peptoniphilaceae; genus JAUNUQ01. The sequence continues at coordinate 24,941 of JAUNUQ010000024.1, read as the reverse complement.
GGGTAATACCGCTAGGAAGCAGAGATACTGCGCCGAAGGTCTACAGAGAGTCGCCACCTGGTGAAAGGCGACGACTGGAAATGCATGTTACTGGTTGCTTCGCGCTTTGCCTGAATAATAGTAGGGCAGGGGGTTTTCCGCCTTAAGGAGTAGAGAGGGGAAGTGGAGATTTACTCATAGGCTTCCCAAACAGTGTGGTACCGCGATTTGATTCGTCCCTGTAATGGGGGCGATTTTTTATTATTTTGGAGGGTTGATATGATACGTATTTTTGACACGACATTACGAGATGGAGAGCAGTCACCGGGTTGCTCTATGAATCTGCAGGAAAAGCTGCAGATGGCAAGGCAATTGGAGAGAATGAAGGTAGATGTAATCGAGGCTGGCTTCGCCATTTCCAGTCAGGGGGACTTTGAGTCCGTGCACGAGATTGCAAAGGCCATTAAAGGCTGTCAGATTGCCAGCTTGTCCAGAGCATTGGAAAAGGACATCGACGCCGCTTGGGAAGCGGTACGAGTTGCGGAGAACCCATTGATTCACACTTTTTTGGCCTCCTCAGACATCCATTTGAAATACAAATTAAAAATGACGAGGGAGCAAGCCCTTGAGCGCGCAGCGGCAGCTGTAAAATACGCGAAGAAATATTGCAATGAGGTGGAATTCTCCGCAGAGGATGCCTCTCGCTCCGACATCGACTTCTTAATTCAGATGTTTGAAGCCGTGATCGCCGCTGGCGCTACCATCGTCAATATTCCTGACACCGTCGGATATACAGACCCCTTTGAATACTATGAGATGATCAAAGCCATCAAAGAGCGTACGAAGGGGATTGAAAAAGTCCATATCTCCGTGCATTGTCACAACGATCTGGGGATGGCCGTTGCAAACTCCATGGCCGCCATTCGAGCGGGGGCTACCCAGGTCGAGTGCACCGTCAACGGAATTGGGGAGCGTGCGGGGAATGCCGCTATGGAAGAGGTCGTCATGGCCCTGAAGACCCGTAAGGACATCTACGGTCAGGAGACAGGCATCGTGACCACTGAGATCATGCGTGCGTCCCATCTACTTCAGAGCCTGACTGGCGTCAAAGTACAGCCCCATAAAGCTATCGTCGGCGCCAATGCCTTTGCCCACGAAGCTGGAATTCACCAGCATGGCGTCTTGATGGAAAAGACGACCTATGAGATCATGACTCCAGAGTCCGTAGGTCTCTCGGACAATCTGATGGTATTGGGAAAGCACTCCGGCAAGCATGCGCTGAAGGATCGCTTAGAGCAGCTGGGCTATTTTGTCTCAGAAGAGGAAATGCAGTCCCTATTCGAGCGCTTCAAGAATCTGGCAGATGAGAAGAAGACCGTCTACGATCAAGACCTAGAGGCATTGGTCATCGGCGATATGGCAAATGTCGTAGAGGGTGTCGAGCTGGTCGACTACTCTACGGCCACCAGCGAAGGAAAGGACTCCAAGACCATCATCAAGGTCAAGTCCAAGGACGGCGCTGAAACCGAGATCGTGGGAAGCGGGAAAGGACCGATCGATGCAGCTTTTGATGCGCTGTCTGCCATCTTTGGTCAAGACCTAAAACTGGAGGACTTCAGTATCTACTCCGTGACCAGAGGCAAGGACGCTCTGGGTGAGACGAAACTAGTCCTGTCCAAAAACGGGCATAAATTCTCTGGAAAAGGCGTCTCTAATGACATCATCAAATCCAGTATCCTGGCATATATCAATGCAGTGAACCACCTGGAATACTTCACCGAACGCCAACAAAAATTGGAAGAGGAGTAAAAGGTGCAGGGCGATACAATCCATACCCCGCCGGTGGTCCGCTTTCGGGGAATCCACTTTCTGCGGGAGAGAAGGCCCATTCTGAAGGGGATCGACTGGGAGATCAAAGAGGGAGAGAGATGGGCTCTCATCGGTCTGAACGGCTGTGGGAAATCGACCCTTCTGGGCATGATTCCCGCCTATACCTATCCCTCGTCGGGAACCGTCGAGGTCTTTGGGAACACCTATGGCAAAGTGGCATGGGTAAAGGTCCGCCGCCGACTGGGATATGTCTCCTCGGCGATGAAGGATCTGATCCCCTCAATGCATCGACATACCCCAAAGACGATCATCCGCAGTGGGGTAGAAAACACCATCGGCTTCTACGAGGACCTGACCGAGGAACAAGAGGCTTTTGCGGAGCAGCTATTGTCCGATTTCTCCTTAACGGAAGTGGCGGAAAAGACCTATTATACCCTATCGGAGGGGGAGCAGAGGAGGACTCTCCTCGCTCGGGCCTTTATGAATCGCCCAGATCTGATGGTCCTAGATGAACCCTGCGCAGGCCTAGATCTCAGGGGCAAGGAAGAGCTCCTGATGAATCTCAATCATTTTGCCCAAAAAGAGGGGAAGCCCCTCATCTATGTAACCCATAGCTTGGAAGAGATTATCCCCGCCATCACCCATGTGGCCATAATGGCCGATGGACTTTTTGTAGTCGCAGGAGAGAAGAGAGCAGTATTGACCCAGGACCGGCTGCGTCAGCTCTACAAGATCCCCGTTGAGTTGGAATGGAAATATGATCGGCCCTGGATCAGGGTACAGAGTGATCTATAGAGTGAAGAGCATCCCTAGAAAATCGGGGATGCTCTTTTGTAAAAGATGGTCATGTTATTTGGAAGTTTTAGCGATCACTGTATAAATGAATACGCTTAACGAGCACAATTCTCCGCAAGACGCACAATAGGATCACCGACGATCAACAAGAGACTGATGCCCATCAGGTAAAAGGGGAGAAAGAGGCTGTAGGAATCCGGTAGTACAGCTGCAATCGGAGCTTTGTGGAGAAAGCTGCCGATAAAGAGATTTAATGCCGGTGACATAAAGAGCAGCATAGTGATCATGATGACAGAATACAAGATGAATCTATATAGGATTTGTCCCGGCTGGGAGATCCTACTCGCAAAATGACTCCCAATCCTTCCTGCCGGTATCACCATCCCAACGATGGTCCCCACAAGCACCCCAAATAGAACGGTACTCACAAAATTAACCCAGTCGACGGATCCGCTCTTGATCAAACCACCTGCAATGGTAAATAGAACTCCAAATAGAATTCCATTGAATAGTGCGATAAAAAAGTTCACCTTGGTCTGTCGTTTCATAACTCTGCCCTTTCATTATAGTGAATTTGATGTTACCACATCTACCTGATATTCTCAAATAAACAGAACCATTTAGAGCTCATTCCCTTTTGGGACGGATGTGATGTCATAGTCCTTATTCTCCATCAATAAGGAGTATGGGTAACGAGCAATAGTAGCTCTGACATCTTTAATTCGATGTCCGTAATCCCCCCATTGAACGATAACCTCTTTGCCTTCTTCAATTTGATCAATATCCATGATACATTGGGAGATCGTCTTACGGTAGTAGTTTGAATATGCAACGATACTTGAGACGCCAACAAGATTGCCGTTTTTATCTAATACTCGATCAGCATTTGCACCATTTGGTTGCAAGTAACCAATCGGATATTCTATATAGCGATAGGGTTCTTCCCCCTCTTCATATAGTGAACGATAAATATCTACAAGATCATCTACATTCCATTCAAGAGTTGTGATTCTTCTTTTTGGATGTTTGCGTTCTTCCAGAAGGGAATCTTTACCTACGAAATCACCTTTTTCATAATCGATCATCCAGCCCCAGTCCACCTCATAAGGCGTGCGCATGCGAGCTCGGTTATCTTTGGGATCCACACTTCCAATATTGTGTGAATCACTTAGATGTGGAGTTAAAATGGGATCGTAATCCACAGAATAGGCAAAACTTCCATTGCCCTGAGGATATCCGCCTTCGGTGTGATTAAGCATATATGTTCTCCAGCCTAGACGCTTTAAGCCCAGAGGCTTACCAGCATTATAGAGGGCATCATAGACATCGGGGCCAAGACGGCCTTCTCCTTTTACTTCGTATGCTAAGGTTCCTGACATGCCAATGCGTTGGACTTCGACATTGATTCCTAGAGTTTTCCAGTGGACTTTACGATTCTCTAGGAATTTAATATCATGTAGGTCCTGCCCGATTGCTTTTTCGATGATCGTTAGGGACAGTGGTCCAGACATTTGATAGATAAAGAAATCAGGCATGGTCAATTCTAAGTCATATTGCTTTTCCTTGAGTAATTTAAATACTTGCAGTGGATTCGCTGCATAGATAATGAATTCGTCCTCCGCAAAACGATTGGTGAGTGCATGAGAGGCTATCAACCCCTTTTCGTCACAAAAGACTAAATGTTTGCCGCGATTGAGTTTCCACGGCTCAACTTTATTGACGGAGGCATATCGCAGAAATTCTTGAGCTTCTGGACCCTTAAGACGCAATCCAAAATTTGAGATCCCCGTATGGATATAGGACGTTTCTTTCCAAGAAAGTGATGCTTCTTGCCATGGATCAATCTCCCAAGGTTTTAAATTGCCGAATACATTGGCATAGGAATGGACATCTGCTGTTTCGTACATGTAGCCGATAACGTTTTTTTTGTTTTGATGTGACATTGTATTCTTCCTCTCTTCGAAATGACTTTTATTTAAACATGAATATGTTTATAATAAGAGTATATTGCCTTTTTGTTGATGGATCATCGGCAAAACCGGAGAAGAAGACAGGCAATTTTCTCAATTTCTAACAAAGGAAAACGGTATGAAATTCAATTTACATATGTTAAAAGACGCTTTTTTGGGGATGAATCATGTAATTAATGAGGTGCAGAAAGAGGTAATCCTTACGCTTACGGGAGTTTTTCTATTTCGAGATAACTCTGAATTACCTGGCGATAATGACGTAGTAATTTGTACGATCTATGAGTATCTCTCCAATTTTAGCGATGTCAATACACATTCTTTTGTTTTACTTGGTACGAAGGAAGAGATGATTGGAGAAGAGATTCATCAGAATGCAATTCTGCTGTTTGAGCCAATCTTTAAGGAAGATGTTTATGTACATGTTCTTGAATGGCTACAGAGCTTTCATATAGAGAATGAAAAGCTAAGAGAAAAGCTCACAGCATCAAATTCGTTGGAAGTTCTTACGAAGATTGTAAAGGATAAGGTCCATAACCCAATTGCACTTTTTGATGCATCTTATCAACTCATAGATATCGTTGATATTGGAGTAGAGATTGGGCAGAGTACAGTATGGAAGAATGTTATCGAAAAAGGTGCGATTGATTTGCGAATTTATTCTCATCACGAAATGAAGGATGTCAATCGAGCAATTCTGGATAGAATGGCCTTTATGATGTTTAAGAAAGATGATATGGACCATATTATTCTACCAATGTATGAGAAGGTTCAATTCCTAGGTAATTTGAGCTCTGTCTCTTTTTCTGGTGGATTTACCTTAGACGAAGTCTCGTGGCTGTTGCACATATCTAGATTAATCCATGAATCCCTTTTTCTCCAGACTAAGGCACAGGGGATTGTGCTGATCGCACCAAAGATCTTATTACAAATAATAAATTCTAGTACTTATTCTAATCAACATCTGTCTTTCTTTATAAGCCAGTATTCATGGATAGAAAGGGAGTATTTTCGTTTGTATCTCTGTGAATTAGAGTCGGATAAAAGTCTGAATCATGAGATTATCGGGAAGTATATATTTACTTTGAAAAACGAATTTGAGTCAGCCATCATTTTCTATTATTCAAATCAAATATTAATGATTACACCAGACGGTCTGCAAGAAGAGAAACAACAAAGAATATTTGAAAAACTACGTTTGAAAGTTGGGATTTCGAACCCGATGAAAGATATTCGTATGTTAAAAATAGCATATCAACAAGCGAAAGAAGTGTTGAAATATTCAGATCAGACAATCGATCATTTTGAAGAACAAGCCTTTATGATTTCATTGGATGTCATACTTTCAGATAATCGAGGAGAGGGTTTTGTCTATCTGCCTATACTTTATCGGTGGCAGATGGGAGATGATAAGGAAAGAGATTTTCTTAAAAGTGCATATGTGTATCTGACAAGTGAAAGAAATCTACATCGAGCTTCAAAAAGTTTAAATCTACATCGAAATAGTCTGAAATATAGATTACAGCGAATCAGCGAAGCGATAGAGGTCGACTTGTTATATGAGGATTTGAGTCCTTCAATTATCTATTTGATGGTCATAACTCTCTATCAGTGCATAGTACATGGAGTTGAAGAGCACTCGATGGATTAGAATATCATTGAAATGGTTGTTTAAGTAGAGGTCAAAGGGATAAGAGGACAGTTGAATCTCTATCCCTTTTTATTTGCCGTTTTATCTGCTAAACACTCCCCAAACAGCCGAACCCCCTCGACAATCTCCTCTTCTGTCAGCTTTGCATATCCCAGAATCAGTTCTGGCTGGATGGGGGTGGTATCTTTACGGAACCTGTCGACGCCGTAGAGTCCTAGGTCGAGTTCTCTTCCCCTCTGTATGATGGCCTCTTCAGATAGGGGGAGCCCTATGCGGACCAGTAGGGAGAGGCCGGCTTCTTCTCCGGAGATGGTGATATTTCGGAGTTTGGACAGCTCTTGCCCGGCGAGGGCTCTTTTTTTGCTGTAGATCCCCCGCATGCGGTTTAGATGCTTCTCAAAATAGCCCTCCTCGATAAAGGTGGTGAGGGCTTTTTGGATGAAGACGGAACAGGGGCAGATAAAGCCGGAGTAAGCGCGCTCATAATGATGCATCAGCTCTTTGGGCAGTACCATGTAACTGACCCTCAGAGCTGGGGTGAGGGATTTGGAGAAGCTGCCGAGATAGATGACCCGGTCCCCCCGATCCATGCTCTTCAGGGCGGGTACAGGCTTTCCCACATATTTGAATTCACTGTCGTAGTCGTCCTCGATGATATAGCGATCTGTTTTACTGCCAGCCCAGTTGAGCAATTTGACCCGCCTCTTAATCGGCATGGTGGAGCCTAAGGGAAACTGGTGAGCAGGTGTGACAAAGGCCACATTGGCCTGAGATGCGCTTAGAGCGGTATGGGATATGCCTGAATCGTCTACGGGAATGGGGATGCAGATTTCTGGCTGAATGGTGAAGAAGGGATTGCCCCAGGCGAAGCCCGGGTCTTCAAAGGCATAATTGGCCCTTGGCCCGAGGAGCAGACGAAGCAAATGGAACAGGTGCTCCGTACCTGCAGAGACGATGATATCCTCTGGATCGGCAATGACTCCTCTAGACTCCCTTAAATAGGTGGCGATGACGCGGCGAAGTGGGGCGATTCCCTTTGGATCCCCTTGGACCAAGATGGATGTTTCGCCAGAGGAGATGGACTCCCTGAGGAGCCGCTTCCAAATGGAATAGGGAAAGGAGTCTGGGTCCACTCCAGAATAGGTAAAGTCATAACGAGGGGGCATATCCTCTGGGATGGGGGGAGGGGCTGCCGGAGAGCTGCTCTGGATGCTCAACAGATGGTCAATTGGCTCGACGAAATAGCCCCTTCGCTCTTCCGCCCGGATATAGCCCTCGGCTTCTAGCTGCGCGTAGGCAGTGCTCACTGTATTGATACTCAGATCCAATTCCTTGGACAGGATCCGCTTGGAAGGGAGCTTGTGCCCCTCCTCCCAGTCTCCCCTGAGGATTTTTCGGCGAATGGCTCGGTAGAGCTGGATATGTAAATAACCATCGGATGGATTTAATTCAAGAAACATAGTCATCTCCAATCTGTACCCATAAAAGAGTTGTGTTTTGAGTCTTTAATGAGTCCAGTTTACCATATATACTGGGGAAAATGAAGTCACAGAAGGGAGAAGAAGATGGAATTGATGAAGAAATTAGCAGGCGGTGTCATTATGGACGTCACAAATGCAGAGCAGGCGAAGATCGCCGAAGAGGCAGGAGCTGTTGCGGTAATGGCACTGGAGAGGGTTCCAGCGGATATTCGAGCGGCTGGAGGTATTTCCCGAATGAGCGACCCCAAGATGATCCAGGAGATCCAAGGGGCGGTGTCGATTCCGGTGATGGCGAAAGTTCGCATTGGTCATTTTGTGGAGGCACAGATCCTAGAGGAACTAAAGGTCGACTGCATTGACGAATCCGAGGTTCTATCCCCTGCAGATGGGGTGTATCATATTGACAAGAAACCCTTCCGAACGCCCTTTGTCTGTGGGGCGAGAAATTTAGGGGAAGCTCTTCGCCGCATCGCAGAGGGTGCGCAGATGATCCGTACGAAGGGGGAACCGGGTACAGGGGATGTGATTCAAGCGGTCACCCACCTGCGCCAGATTACGACAGAGATTGCTCAAGTTACGGTATTAAAGCCAGAGGAGCTTTATCACAAGGCAAAGGAGCTCGAGGTGCCCTATGACTTGCTACTCGAGGTGCACAGGACAGGCAAGCTGCCCGTTCCCAACTATTCAGCAGGCGGAGTGGCAACTCCGGCTGATGCGGCTATGATGCGTCAACTGGGAGCGGACGGCGTCTTTGTTGGCAGTGGGATCTTCAAGTCGGGAGACCCAGCGAAAAGAGCAAAGGCCATTGTAGAAGCAGTCGCCAATTACGATAAACCTAAAGTATTGTTGGAGGTGTCCAAGGACCTTGGCGAGGCGATGGTGGGAATCAACGAAGATGAAATCCAGTTGATCATGAGTGAGCGCGGAGTGTAACGAAAGAGAATAAGCTGTGGAATACAGTTTGGATCAGATCGTATTGAGATCAGCTTAAAGAACATGACATTGTACTATGGAAATGAGCAGATAGAGCCATTTGGATGGGTTCTATCTGTTTTTTTGAAGAAGTGGTCTTCTGAATTTTAGCTTTTTATTGCATTCTTTTAACATTGATCTCATAAAATTCAACTCATTTTATGTTAGCATTTTAAGTAGCATAGTTAATAAAAGGGATGGAACAGAGTTTTTAAAGACCCCATTACATTTTGGATTATTCTTTTGAGAGATATCGATCAAAAGAATTTTACATTTTTATTCGATAATTCTTTCATGGAGTTGTGGCAGTTCGAAAGATATTAATCGATGACTGGGTTTGTCTTAGAAAGGTCAATAGGAGAAAAGGGAGAGGGTGTTTATGGAGGGGCGCTGTAGGATATTGTTGATTGAAGACAGTAAGAAGATTTCTGAGTTGATCAAGATTTACATGGGGACCCATTACGATGTGCTCATCGCAGAGAGTGGAGAAGAGGGGCTGGAGATCTTGGGGAGGGAACAGATCAGCCTGGTCCTATTGGATATCGTCCTGCCGGGAATGGATGGCCTGGAGGTGCTGACACAGATTCGAAAGGACATGAATATCCCCGTGATCATCGTCTCTTCAAAGGAGATGGACATGGATATCATATTGGGCTTGAAGATGGGTGCAGACGATTATCTGACAAAGCCCTTCAATCCATTGGAGCTCTCCGCCCGAGTGGAAGCGCAGCTCAGACGCATGTCCATGCTAGAGAAGGGATCGGTTCATTGTGACCCGGATTTTTTGCAGCTGCGAAATCTCAAATTGGATTTGGGCAACCCAATGGTATTACAGGATGGTAGGCAGATCGATTTGATGCCTACGGAATACAAAATTTTAAAGCTCCTGATGATGCAGGCGAACCAGGTGCTGACAAAAAAACAGATCTATGAATCGGTATGGGAGGATACCTATGCTTACGATGACAACACGATCATGGTACATATTAGCAAGCTGAGGGAAAAGCTGGAATCGGAATCAAAACAGCGCTATATAAAGACGATTCGAGGGCTGGGGTATCGCTTTGAAAGAGAAGAATAAGAATAGCTTAAACCGAGCCCTTCGCAATTCCTTCATCTATTTCACTCTGGCAGTGTTGATTTTGATCATCGTCGTCAATTGGTTTGTCAATCAAATGGGACAGGACATCGTCGACTCCATGTTTCCCCTGGAGAACGAACTGAGCTATGCTGACATCGTCAATGGAGACAATGAACGGATTCAGGCGATTCAGGCAAGGGGCGGGATGGTCAAGGTACTCAATCGAGATTTTGAAGTGATCCTACCCGAGCAGGAAGATCGGCGCTTTACGGCAGAGGAGATCGCACAGCTCTCCAATGGACAATATATGGAAGATGGCCAGGCCTATTTTGCGAAGATTGTGAGGATGTCTGATCTGCCTGAGGAGAGCTATCAGATGATTCTCTTGCCAGCACAGATCATCCGGCTGAACTATGAGATGGACATGGGGCTGAATGTGGATACTTCTGCACTGCTACTTTTGTTATTCAGTGCAGGATTCATACTCATCGTGGGATATTTTTTTCTGTTGCGCTTTATCACCAGGCGCATCAATACCCAATTCACTTTTCCCATCGCCGATTTCAACTACGATATGAAGCGGGTCAAAGAAGGCAGCTACCAGATCACCCATACGGAATACGACATTTTGGAATTCGACGAGATGCGAACCTCCTTTGAGAGCATGGTTGCCCAGTTGAAGATGCTCTCGGAGAAGGCGAAAAATGATGAATACCTGCGATATCAGTTGATCACAGAGCTCGGTCATGACATCAAGAATTCCATCACGCCCATTGTCGGCTACGCGGGGATCCTGAAGATGGATGAGGATATTCGCAGGGAGAATCGGTTCATTATCGACAAGATCATAGAGAATTGCAATGGTATGGAGGAGATGCTCAGGCTGCTCGTCTCCTTTGGCAAACTCTCCCGTATTGACTATAAATTGAACCAGACCCGATTGGATATCGTGGATCTGTTCCGCGTGGTCATCGGGGAGCATTATAGCTCCTTTGAGACGAAGAGGATGAGGCTGACTATAAATATCAAAGACGAGAGTCTGATGCTCCTCGCAGACAAGCTAGAGTTAAAACGGGCCATCATCAATCTCGTTACCAATGCCGTAACACATAATCCCAAGGAGACGAAGGTCTATATGGGACTGGAATCCGATGCAGACGAGGTCAGGATGATCATCGCTGACCAGGGCAAGCCCATTGCAAAGGAGATCTCCAATCTGATCTTCGAACCCTTTATAAGGGAAAAGCCAGTAACGGATAAGATGGGAAACAGTGGACTGGGATTGACCATCTCGAAGAAGATCATCGAAAAGCATGGGGGAAAGGTGGATTTGATTCAGCCTTATCGGGAATACACCAAGGCATTTGTCGTCACCCTACACCGAAATTAGAAAAACTTACCAGAAGAGGGTCTCGCCATTCAAAAAATGGCAGAGATCTTTTTTTATTTCAGAGGGGAGATTCTGGCCAAAAGCTTATCAGAGTCTTAAGAAATGTAGTGAATCTCTTTTTTGTTTTTAAGATTGGAATGGGAACTTTTCATTTATGAAGGAAAGGACAGAAGCAGGTTAATGGAGATGCTCCGGTAGGTTAACAGCAGGTTAATCGATTGGGCGTTCTTGAAATTAGAGCTTGAAAACAACAGCTTTAGAGAATGATTTTGTGCATGATTGGGATTAAGGTTCCTTTAAGATTCGATTTTGGGTCCCTTAAGACTGGGGGCGTAGAATTAGATTGTAAGCAAGAACAGGAGGTCAACATGAACGACATACAATATATTCCCTACGGGGATAGCAAACTACTATGTAATTTCGAAAACGGCGCAGTGGTTTTAGTAGATGATGATCATGCAGAACAGGTTCAAGTTTTCGCCGATCAGACTCCCCAGCAGAGAAAAGAGAGTCCTACAGAGACCATGCTGGCGGAGCTGGGATTCTTTGAAATCGAAGAGAATCGAAAACAGGCCTATGTCCATGTGACCCATCGCTGCAATATGGACTGTATCGGTTGCTACTCCGCCGTATCCAATAGAAATACAAAACAGGATCTGAGCTTCGAACAGATCAAGGCCATCTTCGACCAGTTAAAAGAGCGTTCTTATACCGATATCGTCCTCTCCGGAGGAGAGCCGATGATCCGGAGGGACATTGAGCAAATAGTCGAATATTCCCATGGACTGGGTTTCTCCACGGTGATGATCACCAATGGAAGTCTGGATGTATCGGATCGGCTCCTAAAATCTCTAGACGCCATCGCCATCTCCATAGATGATCTGGAAAAGGAGGAGAACCAACTGAACCGGAAGGTCAATAAGGGGCGGGTGCTGGATATAAAGAGACGTGCGGAGAAGATCGGAACCAGCGTCAGTGGCATCATCACCATCAACAGTACGAACATTGACAATATTGAAGACTATTATGCTCTCAATCAGGAATATCAACTGCCCATCTCCTTCAGTCTCTTCTATTCCGGGGATGAGCGAAGCCGTGAATACCTGATCGACGATGAGAAATTGAGACATTTTACCTATCGCAGCTTCATGGAATTTCCTCAGCTCTTAGAGGGCTTCTCGCCCCTGGGGGAGATCTACTGCCGCAGAAACTGCGGTGCTGGGGACAAGAGTATCAGCGTCAGTGCCAGTGGTGAACTTGCACCTTGTCATATGATGCATGATCGGCCCTTTGGAAATATCTTGGAGGACGAAGCGGGAGCTTGGAATGCTGCAGCCATATTCAAAGAGAATGTAAATAAGGAGAAATCCGAATGCAGTGGCTGTAGACACGAAGCACTCTGCGGTAGAGGCTGTTTGGCCAGATCCAATGCCATCGGGGGAACCCATAGAAAAGATCCCTATTGCACCCTTTATGAAACCTACTATGACAGACAATACGAACTCGTCTTTGGTTAATACAGAGAATCCTCTCTTTATTAAATAGATTCCATTTGAAAGGAGGTGAAGTCATGAAATTACTCGGTAAAAAAGCACCACTATGTGTAACCATCGTATTTGTATCCATCGGATACTCCAGAAATATGTGGGGTGGAACAGTTCGCGTCTAATGACAGTAGATCCTGACTTTTGAACGAATGGAGAGGAGGTGAAAACATGAAGCTGCTTGGAAAAAATGCACCACTGTGCGTAACCATCGTATTCGTATCCGTTGGATACTCTAGAAAATTGTGGGGTGGAACCGTTCGCGTTTAATGACAGTAGATCCTGACTTTTGAACGAATGGAGAGGAGGTGAAAACATGAAG
>JAUNUQ010000024.1:0-11829 GCA_030538075.1 Tissierellia bacterium | reverse complement strand
CTGCTTGGAAAAAATGCACCACTATGCGTAACCATCGTATTCGTATCCGTTGGATACTCCAGAAAGTTGTGGGGTGGAACTGTTCGCGTCTAATGTACTTAGTATGACACACAATCTCTACGGAGAGGAGGTGAAGACATGAAACTACTCGGTAAGAATGCACCGCTATGTGTAACCATCGTATTTGTCTCGGTTGGATACTCCAGAAAGATGTGGGGAGGAACGGTTCAAATTTAATGAAAGATCGGAGATTTCCGATGTTGTAAACCTGTGGGGAAGCACTCAAAAGCTGTTCGTGAGAGGCGATCATGAGAATAATTTTGGCCCTGCCCAGGCCTATGAAAAAGGGCCGTGCAGCGTCTTGAAATTCGGCTTTTGAGTGCTCCCCTAAAAAGGAGGGAAAATGACAGCAATCATACAAAAACTCAATATTATAACCAACAACTGGCTCGAAGAGCAAAAGTACATTCCCGTCGTATACACAGGGGTCATTACACTGATTATGGCCTTTGTACTCAATGTGATGGTGCTCGCCAGCGTCAGTATGCTGGGCTGGATGCCAGAAATCCTGGCGAAACTATCCCTCGTCGCCAGCATACTCATCTCCTTTGTCATGATACCATCGGTCCTATACCGGAAATACCTACACTTCGATGCCAGAATCGATGTAAACCCGAAAACCCTCGCTGTATTTGCCGTCTTGTTTCTGGCGCTGCTCTCCCAGGCAGAGATTACGATGGTCCTTCATTTCTTGGCCATCGCCATCGGAGAGGAATTCCTGTTTCGTGAATTTCATCTGAAATATCTCGAGAAGGAGATCGGATGGATCCCAGCAGTGCTCATCACTTCGATTTTGTTCTCGTTCTTACTACATTTGAATGAAAGCTTCGCCAGCAATCTCCTCGTTCGCCTACCCCTCGGCTTGCTATTTGCAGGGATCCGGTGGAAGTTGGGCTTGGGCTGGGCGGTGGCAAGCCACTGGCTTTACAACCTATTTGTAACTATTATCTAAGGAGGAAAAAAATGATACTCATCGCATCCGCAGTATGTAATGCTGCAAATTACGGAGCACTATATGCTCTGATGCCGGGAATTCCGGTGCTCGTCCTGTTAGGAGTTATGCTCATCACCCCATCCATATACAATGGTCTGCTCTATTATAAGAATCAAAGCCAGACCCATTTTATCGCCCTACCGGTGATCACATCCATCTCCTATGGCGTCTTTGGACAGTTCTTAACATCCAGCGGAAAATTGGAGGCCTTTAAGACCCTCGCCACTCAGAACACAGGCGACTTAATCGTGAGCATTGACCAAAATATTGTAGGACCATCGCAAATCCTATTTCTGCTGTTGTTTCAATTTGCAGTTCTGTTTGTTATCAAGCTAATGACGAGGAGGAAAGACAATGATCGAAGTTTCCAAGTTGAGCAAAAAATATCCCAAGTCCGATAACTACTCCTTAGACAAAGCCACTTTTCAAGTCGAACAAGGAGAGATGGTCGGTCTGATCGGACCCAATGGTGCCGGCAAGTCCACCCTGATGAAGGCAATGTGCAAATTCATCACCCCGACGGAAGGGGAGGTATTATTAGAAGGCGTGAATATCCTTGAAAAGGACTATGAGCTAAGGGATGTTGGAATTCTGCTGGAGCCCGTCTTTTTTGGCCAGCTGACCGCCTATGAAAACTTAAAATACTATTTGGAAATCCACAATAAGCAGCAGTACTTACCCACTATCAAAGATCATTTGGAATTGGTGGGATTGGGAAAAAACATGAACCAAAAACCGAAGGACTTCTCCTTCGGCATGAAGCAAAGACTCGGTCTGGCAATGGCCCTACTCGGAAAGCCAAAACTCCTGATCCTAGACGAGCCCTTTGTCGGTCTGGATCCAAATGGAATGAAGGACCTGATCAATATCTTGCATGACCGAGTCAAAGAGGACAATATTATCGCCATCGTATCCAGTCATCAGCTCCATGAGCTGGGTGCGGTCTGTAAGCGGATCTTGGCCATCCAAAATGGTGTCATCATCTTCGACGGCGTACCCGAGCTCAGCCCTCAGATCTCATTCCAGCTGGATCGAAACTATGACCCAAGAGCAGGTTTTGATGTCGAAGCGGAAGGGAATACCATCACCACAAAGCTCAGCGGTCAAGCCCTTGGGGATTTTATCAGAGATCTGTCAAATGAATACAATATCATCGGTATCGATTCAAAAAAATCGGCCCTAGAGAGTTTTTTTTAGCGAAGGAGGAAAGTAATGGACATCCCATTGATTGAATTTCGAAAGACATTAAAGAGAAACGACGCCATACTGTTGATCTGCCTTGCCCTATGGCCTGCTCTAGTCAGTTTGTTGGCAAGGGTGAACTCTGGATTCTTCGTCTTCGGTGGTGTGGACCTCGGAGCGTTGGAGTTCACCAGCCTGTTGATGATGTTTCAGGATATGATATTCCTCCCGGTTTTGCTCGGTGTATATATCGCCTCCATGACCTTCTTTCAGGAGATCCATGGAAGGCAAATCTATATGTATAAAGACATTCCCAGGACGAAGATCTTAAATGCCAAGTACTTCGCGGTCTACGGAATATATTTGATCTTTTTGGTGCTCTACCTAGTCATCAGCTTCCTGTCCTACTATACGCTATTTAGCGGAGTGGATATCGCGACGGGAACCCTGCTCGTCCATCCAGAAGATCTGGTTCCCCTGGTCTTTGAATGCTTTCAAGTGATCATCGGCATCCTGTTTTACATTCACATCGGGCTGTCCTTGGCATTGCGCTATCATACGGGAGTGGCAATCTTTGGTACGACATTGATCTATATGTTCGTCAAGACCACACCCCATGTGGAATGGGCGAAGTATTTGACCCCAGTTGGCTTCCGTGAAATCCTAAACTTGGGACCGAATAGCGTCGTATTGACTCTGCTGATCTCTCTCGCAGTCTGGTGTATTTACAATATCCCGATGTATCTCTTAAATCGCCGCTATTTTAAGAATGCGGACTTTAATTGAGGGATCCTATGAGAGACTATATATTAACAGATAAGCCAATGCTGATGGCGACGGCTCTGCTGACGATACTAGAGGCAGCCATCGGCATCTCGTTGGCTTTTATCCTATCGGGCATCGTCAATTCGGCAATCGCTAAGGACACCAATCAGCTCAAGATCTACTTTTTACTGTCTCTTGCGTATATCTTCGTGCAGTACTTTCTCGGAAGGTTGAATAACTATTTGAAGGGAAACTATGTGAAGAATATAGAGGAGCGGTATCGGGGTCAGCTCTTCGGTTCCATTTTTAGTCAGAATATCCGCCAATATCATACTAGGCAGCAGGGGGAATACCTGTCCTTGCTCACCGATGATACCGATGCGGTGATGGAGTCCTATGTCTCCTCCATTTTTAGCATTGCATCCACCGTCACCACAGCGGCACTCGCGATCCTCTCTCTGATCTATATCGAATACCGGATCATCCTATTATCCTTGGTGGTTGGCATCGTATATATGTGGATCACTGGGAAACTCGGAGGTCAGCTCAATGTCTATAAAGATCAGTGCTATGAGGCCATTCATGGCCATGTGGTAAAGATCAAAGAGCTATTAGGGGGCTATGAGGTCGTAAAGAGCAACAACCTGGGACATTTTGTTCGGGATTCCTTCGATGAATCCAAAGAGGACGTACTTGAGAAGAAACGGATATTTGCCTATCAAATCTCCAATCTCAACTTGGCCAATCTACTTCTCGGCCAAGGCCTCATCATCTGTATCCTCTCGGCGGCATCTCTATTGGTCATAGGGGGTGGGCTGTTGGTAGGAGATCTGGTGGCCATCGCGCAACTCCTGTCCTCTTTGATCGTGCCCATCGCCAGCCTAAATGACATCTTAAACGAGAGGCGCGCCTCAAAGAACCTGCTGAAGAATCAGTTGGACCTTCTCAGAACCAGTCCCAAAGAAGTGACAATCGAGGAGAAGATAAGGGCCTTCCAAAAAGAAATCACCCTTCGGGATTTGTCCTTTGGATATGGGGAAGATAATGTACTTAAACAGGTCAACTTGACCTTTGAAAAGGGAAAGAAATATGCCATCGTCGGAGAGAGTGGCTCTGGGAAGAGCACATTGTGCAAGCTCCTATTGAACTATTACGATGATTACGAAGGAAGTATTGCCATCGACGGACAGGAATACCGAAGTCTAGGAGAAAATGCCCTATCCGATCTGGTCTCTACCACCCAACAGGAGATCTTCCTCTTTGATGGCAGCATAAAAGAGAATATTACCCTATTCAGAGATGTGGACCCCCTGCGTTTAACTGAAGTAATTCAGCAGTCAGGATTAGAAAGGGTGCTGAGCAAAGAGAATCTCACCTTGGAGACAGAGATTCAGGAGAATGGAAACAGTCTATCGGGTGGGGAAAGGCAGCGCATTGCCATCGCCCGCATGCTCCTAAGGGGCACGGGGATTCTGATCTTAGATGAAGCAACTTCGGCCTTAGATGCTGGCACAGCGGGTTGTATTATGAATGAAATCCTGCAAATACCAGGGCTGACCTGCATCGTCGTCACCCATAAGCTCAAACAGGAAAATGCCGAGCTCTATGATGAAGTCATTCAAATGAGAGGAGGAAGGACCGAACTTCCAAAGGATACCCTCGAAAATCCCATCTACGCCCTTCCAAAGAAGACCCGCGCAGGAATGGCCGCCACTCTGGCATAACAAAACCCGCTATTGCAGCGGGTTTTTTGTGTTCATATCCTCATAGAAAGAAAATGCCAAGGAGGATCAAGGCCGGCAAGAGGATAAAGAAGGCGATGTCGATGGGGCCGAAGGGTACCCTAAAGGCTTCAGATCGTGGGGCACCATCTTCAAATCCGCGGGATTCCATGGCCATGGCTAGGCTCTCCGATCGCTGGAGTGCCCGGGCAAGCATGGGCATCAGGCGAAGGGTGGAGAGGGGATGGGTGCGAATTCCCCGGACCTTTAAGGCAGCCCCCACCAACTCATACTCCTCTTGAATCCGAGGAAAAAAATGATAGGCTGCCAAGATGCCATAGGCAAATTTCGGTGGCAATCGGAACTGCTGCATCAAACTCAGAATCAGCTCCTGCGAATCCGTCGTAAAGGCGAAGAGCATGCCTAAACCGCCATAGGCCAAGATACGAGAGGCCAGTTTCAGGGCGTTGTTCAGCTGAGTATCAAAGAGCAGATTTCCCACATAGGTTCCGACGACTTCGCCCGTGGCCGGATGTGCTGGAAAGAGCAGAGCCGTCATAAACATCCCCGCTGCTGCCAACAGAAAGGGGATGAGTCCAAGGAGCAGTCTCCTGTAGTGAACACCTGGTGTGAGCAGCACCCCCAGCAGGCAAAAGCCAAAGACCATCAGATTGAGAGGGAGGATATAGCTAAAGGATAATAGAAGAGATGCGAGAATCAGAGTGAGCAGCTTCCAAGCGGGATTTAGTCGGCGCATGGGCAGGCCTCCTTCATTTGGATTTCCAGATGCTCCATAGTAGGGGTTAATCCTTCTTTATCCATCCATAGGACCTTTGAGCTGATAGCATGGGCGAGGGAGAGGTCGTGGGTGGCCATGATCACAGTAAGACCACTTTTAACCCGGTCCTGTAATAGGCGGAGGATGGTCCTAGTAGACTTTTCGTCTTGAGCATAAGTCGGCTCGTCTAGGAGGAGGATGGAGGCATTCCCCGCCAACATCGAGAGCAGGGCTAAGCGGCGCTGTTGTCCTTGGCTGAGCTGATAGGGAGAGAGGTTTTCAGAGCCTTTTAACCCAAACTCGTCCAGGAGCATAAGGGCTCTTGCCAGCAGGGAGGATTCGGATTCCTGAGAACCCGAGGCTTCCAGAGTGGCCATGACATCTTCCATCACATTGAGTTTGATAAATTGAAACCTTGGATTTTGAAAGACCAGTCCCGGTTTTCCGCTTAGGACAAGGCCGCCTTTGGGCTTGTGAATGCCGGCGATGGTCTCTAAGAGCGTCGTCTTACCGACTCCGTTCTTTCCAATGAGGGAGGTAATCGCGCCAGAGGGGATCTGAAAGCTGAGATTCTCCTGTAGAACCCGATTGCCCCGGTAGAGAGTGAGATTCTCTGCGACGATGGCAGGGGGAAGGTCGCTATTGGGCTTTAGTGGAGAGTATTCTTGAAGCCATTGATCATCCAAGTACAGACCCAGGGACTGGAAGAGATCCCGATGCTGGGGAAGCTGATCAGGGAGTATGGAGTCTTTGGCTATTTGCCCTTTTGCATCCAGCACCAAGACCCTCTGTACGAGGTCTTTCCACCAATTGGGCTTGTGGTCGACGATGAGAAAGGCAAGGCCTCTACGCTGCAGTTTTTTCAAGCTCTCTAGGACTAGTTCGCAGGACTCTGGATCCAGATTGGCAAAGGGCTCATCGAGGATGAGTAGCTGCGCGCCTGTTGCCAGCGCCGTAGCCAGGGCGACTTTTTGCTTAGTTCCTCCAGAGAGATGGTGTAGAGACTGATCTTGGAGCCCCTCGAGCCCAACCCACTCGAGGAGTTCCTCCACGCGCTGGGCGAGGTCCCCTTGGTAATTGATATTCTCTAAGGCAAACAGGATCTCTCGATCCACTCGATCCATACAGAACTGGTCATCTGGGTTTTGGAATAGGATGGAAATGTGCTGGGCTCTCTGAGAGGAGGGCATTTGCTGCACCGACTCCCCTGCAAATTGGATCTGCCCCTCGAGAACGCCTGCATAGCGGGGATACAGCCCCGCTATGCAGTATGCCAAAGAGCTCTTTCCAGAGCCGGAGGGGCCCATCAATAAGGCGGATTCCCCTCTGTTTAGTGTCAGATGGAGATTGGAGAACACGGGCTCAGATTTCTTCGTGTAGCGAAATGAGAGGTCCTCAATTTCGAGAAGAGGAGCTGGATCAGTCATCACTTCTGCCCAGAGCATAACCCTTCATCAGTCCCGTTCGCACCAGAGAATCTCCAATATTCTGGCTGAGTAGTCCCGCAAAGAGGACGGATGAGAGAACTCTCACTACAAAGAAAAATAGGATGAGTGGCACTGAGAAGAGCAGATAGCCAGAGCGGACAAAGCTCCAGAGAAAGCCGGTAATGCAGCATCCAATCGCCGCTTGAACCATCACATTTCGATCAAAGCGCTCGTATTTATAAAAGGCGAAGACCGCCTCAGCACCTGCTCCTTGGATCAGACCGGAGACGATGACCATCGGACCGAACCAATTCCCAAGTAGCACCTCGATCAATGCCGCCAAAATCTCGGCAATAATCGCCACTCCAGGCTTTTGGATGATATAGGGGGCGAGCGTCGCCGCCATAAACCAAATGCCAAAGACCAATTCATTGCCCAGGGGCGTCAGTCCAAAGGGTGCAAAGAGGGTCCCTAAAAAAGTGGCGGCGTATACGGCAACCAGATAGACGACCCCAAAGACGATGCAGATCATGGAGATCAAAATCACGTCTTGGAGTTCCCAGCGGTATAGTTTTTTTGATTCCATTTATTCCTCCGTCGGGCTATTCATAGAGATGGTGAAATGGAGGGCGTAATGGGAGGCATGCTCACGTGAGAGTTTACAGACGGCTTCCAAATAGGAGAACACCTGTTGCACATCCCCATCAACACGGGTGGCGTAGTGAATGTGATTTAGGCGCAGGCCATGCTCTTCAGCCATGTCCTTCACTTGCATGATCAAGGGCATATAGTCCTTTGTCCCCATCGGGTAGAGGGCAAGCTTACAGGATACGGGGAAATGGATCTCTCCTATACTTTCTCGGTTGGGGCAGGAGGGATCAAGGCTTTTGGGCAGATCCGCCGTGACATCTCCTGGGCATCCCTCAGAGAACTGTCCCTCAAGGGCCATATGACAGTCCTCGCGCCAGGCATTCAGGAGAAGGGCCGCTACTGCATCAACTACATTATCCAGACCACCGCGGTATACAGTGGACAGAGCATCCGAAGCGGACCATACAGCAGAGGTGTCGGTCTTTTCCAGAGCTCCTAAGATGATGGGGACGAAATCCGAATCCATCGGATACAGAGAGAATCGACAGCCGAAGATTCCCATCTGGCCGCCATGGCATTGCATTTGTTTGGACATAAAAAAACCACCTTTCGAATATTAACAAAACGGATGCGATCAAAGAAAGCATCCGCTGCTGCGCTCAAGGTGGCGTCAACCGAATTTCTTTCCTACGCTGGTGCTAACCAACAGGTTCAAAGGGTCTGGACAAGTCCATCTCAGCCAAAGGCGCCCCTAGAAATTGATCACGATCTGTAATTGTTAATTATTATTATAGGAGAAGAGGAGGGGATTGTCAAAGGGGAGGCGCTGAGCATACTGATGAGAATTTGCAAATGAGGAGAATTTCAAATCCACTTTGATGGGATGATCCTTTAGAGAATGAAATAAAGACAAAGAAAATGATCCCCATAATTTTACTTGACGGATCATAAAAAGCCCTGTTATAATTAAGCTAACAAACGTTAGTTAGGAGTGATGAAAATGAATTGGAATCTAGTTGTATTGGGATTAATTGGTACGATTCTGTTAATTGTCGGATGGAATTATAGGAAAAGGGATCAGATCCAGAATTGGGGATGGAGAATTGGGCTGTTGTTAATGGTGGGACTCGCCCTCTGTTTTGCGGCGGTATTTCGAGATGGGTACATCCATTCAGTGATGGCCAGCACGGACCCACAGATTGCGCCTGGGCTATTTCCCGTATCGGGGCTGGTGTCAAATACTGCGATGGCCATGGGATTTGGTCTGTTGGCACTGGGAGGATTCTCCCTATTTCAACGAGATGCCCGGAAGAAAAAGTGGATCTTTGGGCTGATCTTTATGTTAATTGCAGTGAAGACGATCTTTATTGAGATTTCGAGGGGGATGCTCTAATGACCATTGTAAATGAAATCGAAGTGGATATTCAAAAGAGCACAAGGGATCGGATTTTAGAACAGGCGCTCATTCTCTTTGGGGAATCGGGCTTTAGCGGAGTTTCAATGCGAGATATTGCCGATCGAGTTGGAATTAAGGCGGCTTCTATCTATAATCACTTCTCGGGAAAAGACGAGATCTTCGCGCAGCTCTTCGATGAGATGGAGCTGCGCTATGATAAATATATGGACGGGATCATGCAGGGAGAGGGGGATCAGGAATTTTTTGGCTCAATCACCTTTGCCCGCCTGGCGGATGCGGTGGAACAGATCTTCCTATACTTCCTAACCGATACGATGGCTGCCCCTTTTCGTAAAATGCTGACCATCGAACAAAATCGCAGCTCCTTGGCAGCCAATGGATTTCGCTCATTTCTCATCGAGAGGCCCTTGGAGTATCAAACAGAGATCTTTCGCTATTTGAAGGAGACTGGGCAGCTTCAAATTGGGAGACCGGAGCTGGCAGCCCTACACTTCTACGGGCCCATCTATCTATTGTTACAAAAATATGATAATCAATTGGAAAAACTACCAGAGGCTCTGGAGGAGATTCGGGAGCATGTCGCTCAATTTTCAGTACTGTATCACGGAGGTAGAGAATGAAAGTCGCAGTAATACATGGACAAGACCATCGGGGGAGCACTTGGAACTGTGTTCAGATCTTTTTACAGGAGATCATCAAACCAGGGGATGAGATCCAGGAATTCTATGTCAATCAGATGGATTTTTGTATCGGCTGCTTTCAATGTTTTTCAGAGGGCGAGGAGTGCTGCCCCCATTTTGCCAAGGTGGCTCCGCTGGCCCAAGCGATCGATGAAGCAGATCTGATCGTCATGGCTTCGCCCACTTATGTGATGGGGATGAGTGGACAATTGAAGGCCTTTCTAGACCACCTGGGATATCAGTGGATGGTCCACCGACCGAGGGTCTCGATGCAAAACAAGGTTGGAGTGGCCATCTCGACGACGGCGGGACTCGGAGCGAAAGGGGTCACCAAGTCCCTTCGCAATCATTATTTTCACTGGGGCATCCCGAGGTCCTATGGCTTAGGCTTTGCTGTCGCCGCAGATAGCTGGGAAAATGTAGCAGAGAAGAAAAAGGAGAAGATCATCCATCAGCTCAAAAAAACGGCGAGGAAGGCAGCAGCATCCACAGGGAAAAAGCAGTTTCACCCCTTTTTATTCCTCTATCGAAAGTTGATCTCTGCCATGCATAAGAATAGTGCAGGTTATGAGAGGGATCGCGATTATTGGATTGAACAGGGTTGGATATAGAATAGTGAGCATACTCTCTCGATTGATTAGGACTACGAATAGAAAAGGATAGGTTCAGGACGATCATCTAACATTTTTCCCTTGACCCTTACCTTGCGTTATAGGTTATGATTGTTTTGCAGGGAGGATTGAGACATGAATGCCAAAGAGGTAACGAAGATGACAGGGGTCAGTGTTCGCACACTACACCATTATGATCAGATTGGACTCCTAATGCCAGATCGCGATCCTGATAATGGATACAGAGTCTATTCCGATGAAGATTTAGATCGACTTCAACAGATCCTGTTTTTCAAAGCATGCGGATTTCCCCTTGCACAGATCAAAAAA
Source organism: Tissierellia bacterium (assembly GCA_030538075.1). Classification (GTDB taxonomy): domain Bacteria; phylum Bacillota; class Clostridia; order Tissierellales; family Peptoniphilaceae; genus JAUNUQ01. The sequence continues at coordinate 1,273 of JAUNUQ010000024.1, read as the reverse complement.
CTGATCGACCACCCAGACTTTGACCGATTCGAAGCCTTTAAAATGCAAAAAAAGGCGCTACTCCACGAGCGAAACCGGATCGAAGGGATGATTGGGCTATTGGAACGGACGATGAGATCGATGAGAGGAGGAGAGATATTGAAACGAGAAGAAAAATTTGAAGGCTTTGACTTTACCTCTAATCCCTATGAGGAGGAAGCTCGAATGCGCTGGGGTGATCAAGGGATAAACCAGGCCAACGAATATCTCGAGAGGATCGGCGATGAGGGAAAAAGGGAGCTCGGGAACCAAATGAACGAAATATTCAGGATGCTATCTGCCGTTCGTCATGAAGATCCAGCATCCGATGCCGCACAAAATGCAGTTAAAAAATTGTATGTTTTCTTCAATCAAGATTTTGGAAATGGCTACTCGCATGGTTATACACCGGAGTCCTTCGGAAACTTGGGGCAGATGTATGTGGACGATCCGAGATTCACTGAATCCATCGATCGCTTTGGAGAAGGCCTAGCCAGTTTCCTTGCGAAGGCCATGGGCATTTTCGCAGCGAATCATCGCAAAGTGTAAGTAATGATCCTGAATTAGGAAGAAAAACAAATGAACTTAAGGGATGAAAAGGCAAATCTTTTATCATCTGCCATGTTAATCTTGATAGTGGATCGACCAGCAAAATAGCTAAATTAACAATCGAGTCCTCGCAAAGCGAGGACTTTTTCATTTTAACTTTTGTTCAGACAGGCCTTATTCATAATAAACTGGCAGATCTTGACTAATTTAATGATTATCTATCTATTCAGAAATAGTCTAGCGCGAAGATTAGTTAAATCGATTTAATCAATACTTTTTTATGAATTGCTCTGAACAATATGGTATAAAAAAGTACAATATATTAGAAATATCGATTGACAATATAAAAGATATATGTATAATATAGTGTAAAGACTATATATAGGAAATAATCCGATATAAAAACACTCGAATGAGAACAAAAACTAGGGAGGACGGAAATGAAAAAGAAGAAAACGGTTTTAGATTTTCAGAAAATGAAAAGAGATGGGGAGAAGGTAGCTTGGATGACAGCATATGATTATCCTATGGCATCTTTTTCAGAACAAGCAGGTTTGGACATGATACTGGTGGGTGATTCACTAGGAATGATAGTTATGGGTTATGATGGGACGATACCGGTTACCATGGAAGATGAAATTTCACATTGTCAATCTGTTCGAAGAGGGGCACCTAATACTTTTATTATTGGAGATATGCCATTTGG
>JAUNUQ010000023.1 GCA_030538075.1 Tissierellia bacterium | reverse complement strand
GCATCGCCTTGCCAAGGCGAGGGTCGCGAGTTCGAATCTCGTCTTCCGCTCCATAAACTCGGGACAGAGTTTTGTGCCACTAGCTTAGCTGGATAAAGCACTCGGCTACGAACCGAGAGACCGGGAGTTCGAATCTCTCGTGGCACGCCAAGTTAGAGTCTATCTGATCGGATGATCATATGGACTCTTTTTTGATTTAAGAAATTTCGATAGGGTATTATCTAATCAACTGAGACTATACATTGTCCTGTTAACGGAGGGATCACTTCTAGGGAGGAACAAATGAAGCTAAAAGATATCGGTTGGAATTATGATAACACATACCTTTTATTGCCAGAGGTTTTTTATGCGAAACAATGGCCAGAACCTTTTAAAAATCCGTATTGGATTTTAAAAAACGAAAAACTTTCCCGTCATTTGGGACTTAATTCAGAGAATCTCTTCACAGAGGATGGATTGAATTTAATATTGGGGAAGGTAAAAAAAGAGGAGATGACTCCGATCTCACAGGCTTATGCAGGCCATCAGTTTGGCTATTTTACCATGCTTGGAGATGGAAGGGCGGTATTATTAGGAGAACATCTAACTGTCGATGGAAAATGGGTAGATATTCAGCTTAAGGGATCGGGACGCACACCGTATTCTCGGGGAGGAGACGGCAAAGCTGCCTTAGGGCCTATGCTGCGAGAGTATATAATCAGCGAAGCCATGCATGGTCTCGGTATTCCCACTAGTCGGAGTCTAGCTGTCATTGGCACTGGCGAAAGTGTTCATAGGGAAGAAAAACTTGAAGGTGCCATGATAATTCGGGTGGCAGCCAGTCATATCCGAGTTGGGACATTTGAATATGCTGCCAAATGGGGTGATTTGGAGGAATTGCAAGAGCTTGCCGATTATACTATTCGGCGCCATTATCCAGGTCTGAAAAATTTAGAAAATCCCTACCGATCGCTTTTGAGTCAGGTGATTCGGAGCCAGGCAGAGCTCATTGCCAAGTGGATGGGGGTTGGATTTATCCATGGAGTGATGAATACGGACAATATGACCATTTCTGGAGAGACCATTGACTATGGACCATGTGCCTTTATGGATAGTTATAGTTTAAATACTGTATTCAGCTCCATTGATCGACAGGGAAGATATGCTTATGGAAGGCAGCCTTATATTGGACAGTGGAATTTGGCCCGTTTCGCTGAGAGTTTACTCCCCCTATTAGATGAAGATTCTGAAAAGGCTCTCTCTTTCGCACAGGGAGAAATTGAAGGGGCATCAGAGATCTTTAGGAGAGAGTATTTTTTGGTGATGGGAAAGAAATTGGCCTTGGTGAATCCCAGCCAAGAGGACATTGCTGTGATTCAAGAATTACTGGATTTAATGGAGTCTACTGGCGCAGATTACACAAATACCTTTCGAGCTCTGACCATTGGGGAAGAGGAAAGTTCTGAGATGTCCTCTGTCAAATTTGACGATTGGCTCAGGAGATGGAAAGAGAGACTTTTGGCGCGAGGGGTGAGTATGGAAGAGGCTCAAACCCAGATGAAAAAGGCAAATCCCTCTGTGATTCCAAGAAACCACTTGGTGGAATCTGCCTTAAGTGCTGCTACGGAGCAGGGGGATTTTTCAAAGATTCAAAGATTTCTCAAAGTCCTTGAAGATCCCTATTCCTATTCATCTGAGCAGGATGAATACTCCCAAACGCCAATGGCATCAGAGCAGCCCTATCGCACATTTTGCGGGACTTAGGATTGGACTTGGGTAGTAGGGGCAGTTATGATGGGTCGCCCCTCCAGCGAATATAAAATTTTGACCACTGTTTCGGTGTCTCCGAATCAGTGGTCTTTTTGCCGATGGGTTCTTTTTTCTCCCATCATATTTTATATAAAAACCATTTGTATTTTGTCGTCTCATAATAGATTTCAAAGGGGCGCATACGGCCATGGAGGATGCCTTGACATTGATAGCGAACCATCAAATTACCAGCTCGGCGGTCTTCTTGAATGCCAGCAATACACTCGATCTGGATGATGGTTTTCTCCTCGGAGTCCTCGTTGCCGATTCGGAGGCGAATGGGTTTCGGATATCCCTTCTGATCAAAATAAGCCAGCATTTCGATCTCGCGCATAATGACTTTCATAAAAACCTCCCAAATAGACTAAGTGAGCAAGCTGCTCATTAGGGGATATTCTTTTTCTCGGATCACTCCGCCGATGACGGGGGAGATGCCGGAGTGGAGGAAGACGGATTTTTGCATGGAGTCTAGGCCGTATTTTCCTCGGATATGGTCGATGGTCTCGTCTAGATTTTCATCTTTTTCAGAGAAGTGATCATAGAGGGAGAGTTGGATGGCCGTATCGTCGGAGAGTCTCCCGGCCCGAACGGACATGGCGCGGATGGGTTGATTGTTCCAGATGCGGGTGAGGAGGAGGGCGGCATGTCGATAGATCTCCTTGGTGGAATTGGTTGGGGTGTAGAGTTTGCGCTCCATACCATAGTAATTAAACTCGCTGTCTTTGAAGCCCACGTGGATGACGGCACTGCGCATGGAAATGGAGCGCAGACGCATCCCCACCATTTCCGAGATGGCGAGTAGGACCATATCCGCTTCCCCTCTGTCCCGAACATCAAAGGGAAGGGTGGTGGAGTTGCCGACGCTCTTGACGGGCATGGGATCGATGCGGACCTGAGTAGATTCGATCCCGTTGGCAAATTCCCAGATGGTGAGTCCCGGTTTTTTTAACCAGGAGAGTAGGTATTCCCGGCTGCTTTGGGCCAATTCCCCAATGGTGGTGATGCCTCGGGAGAGGAGCTTTTTTTCCGTGCGGCGCCCTACCATGAAGAGGTCCCGGATGGGAAGGGGCCACATCTTTTCTGGAATCTCTTCTCTATACAGGGTATGGACCCGATCCGGTTTTTGAAAATCGGAGGCCATCTTGGCCAAGAGCTTGTTGTCCCCAATGCCCACATTGACGGTGAAGCCCAGTTCATTGCGGATCCGGTCCTTGATCTCTTCGGCGGCGTCCACCGGGTCCCGAGTGGAGTCGAAGTAGTCCATAAAGAGTTCGTCAATGGAATAGCGCTGCACCAGAGGAGAATACTCTTGGATTAGTTCCACCATGGCGTTGCTGGCGTTGACATAGCGCTCATAATGGGGTGGGATGCTGATCAATTCGGGGCATTTGAGCTTGGCAGAGGCAACGGATTCTCCGGTTTGAATGCCATATTTCTTTGCGGGGATGGATTTGGCCAGGACGATGCCATGCCGCTTTTCTATATCGCCACCGACGATGGAGGGAATGGTACGCAAATCGAGGGTGGCGCCATGTTGAAGCTGATAGGCGGCCTCCCAGGAGAGATAGGCTGAGTTGACGTCGATATGGAAAATTTTATGTGTCATAGAATCCTCCTTGATCCCCTTGATCTGTACTGACATTGTAACAGAACATATGTTCAATTCAAAGGGGCTATTCCCGATTTTTATTTTGGTAAACTGTTTTAGCATTGCTTTTCTGAAAAAACCCTGATACACTGATGAAAGAAAGAAGAGTTTAGGAGGAGAATATGGATATTAAGAACTTGACAGTGAACACGTTACGGGTCCTATCTGCAGAGCAGGTTCAACAGGCGAACTCAGGACATCCGGGCCTGCCCTTGGGAGCGGCACCGATGGCCTATGCCCTTTGGGCCGACCAGATGAATCACAATCCGAAGAACCCAGAGTGGGTGAATCGAGATCGATTTATTCTGTCAGCTGGCCATGGCTCAGCGCTACTGTATTCGCTGTTACATGTGTTTGGATATGGGCTTTCTATGGAGGAGTTGAAGAACTTCCGTCAGATGAATTCTCTGACACCTGGCCACCCGGAATATGGGCATACTGTGGGAGTGGAAGCGACAACGGGACCCCTTGGACAGGGCTTGGCCATGGCAGTGGGTATGGCCATGGCAGAGGAACACCTGGCGGCCCAATACAACACGGCAGAACACAAAATCGTAGACCACTACACCTATGCCATCGCCGGTGATGGATGTATGATGGAAGGGATTACGAATGAAGCCTCCTCCTTAGCAGGACATCTCGGCCTGTCGAAATTGATCGTGTTGTATGATTCCAATGATATCACCATTGAAGGATCGACAAATCTGGCCTTCACAGAAAGTGTGGCCGATCGATATAGGGCTTTGAGCTGGGATGTTCAACTTGTCGAAGACGGAACCAGTTTGGATGCGATCAATCTTGCCGTTGAAAAGGCAAAGGAATCGGATCGGCCATCGATGATCGAGATCCGCACGAAGATCGGATTTGGCTCCACGAAAGAGGGGAAGGCATCTGCCCATGGAGAGCCCCTTGGAATTGAAAACATGCCCAGTTTTAAGGCAAATCTCGGCTGGGCTTATGAAGAGTCCTTCACCGTGCCAGAAGAGGTAAAGGCCCATACTGAGCGGCTATTAGAACTCCAACAGCAGAGAGAAGATGCTTGGAATGCCCTTTTTGAAGACTATAAGCAAAAAAATCCAGAACTGGCAGAGGCCTTTGAAAATGCCTACACGAAAGAGATAGACCAGAGTATCTTCGACGAAGAATACTATGGCTTTGAGAAGGATATGGCGACACGAGAGTCCTCGGGGATCGTGCTCAATCGATTGGCGGAAAAGCTCCCGCAGCTCTTCGGTGGGTCGGCGGATCTATCTCCCTCAAATAAATCCGACATGAAGAATCGAGAGTCCTTTAAGAGGGGCGCCTTTGGGGGTTCCAATGTCCATTTTGGAGTTCGAGAACATGCGATGGGAGCCATTTGCAATGGCCTTGCCCTGCATGGCGGAGTCATTCCCTATTGTGCGACCTTCCTGATCTTCAGTGACTATATGAAGCCAGCGATTCGGCTTTCTTCGCTGATGAAGCAGCGGGTGATCTATGTATTTACTCATGACAGCATTGGAGTAGGAGAAGATGGTCCAACCCATCAGCCCATTGAGCAAATGGCGATGCTGCGTGCCATCCCCGGCTTGGTGAATTTCCGCCCCTGCGATGCCAGAGAGACGGCAGCAGCGTGGAGTTTTGCCATCAGCCATACAGATGGACCGACGACTTTGGCATTGACCCGCCAAAAGCTAAAGAATCTGGAGGGCACTGGACGGGATGCCCTACAGGGTGGATATATCCTAAAGGACTATGGCGATCCGAGCTTGATCTTGATGGCTTCAGGATCAGAGGTTGAGCTGATCACGGCAGCTGCAGAGCAGCTATATGCAAGGGACATCGGTGTACGAGTAGTCTCTATGCCCAGCTGGGAGCTCTTTGATCAACAACCAGAGGAATACAAAGAAGCAGTACTGCCAAAGGCTATGACGAAGCGAATTGCCGTTGAGGCGGCTAGCCCAATGGGATGGCATAAATATGTTCCATATGGAGCGATTATCGGCATGGAAGGATTTGGAGCCTCGGCACCGGCAGGACAGCTCTTTGAGCATTTTGGCATCACTGCCGAGGCAGTGATCAAATGTGCGGAGAAGCTCATACAAATAGATTAGTGAGAACGGGAGGGAGGCTATTATGTGCGGAAGATACTCATTGGAAGCCGATATTTTCGCCCTGCTGGAGTTTTATCGACTTCAGGAGGCGCAGCTTGAATTTCATGGCCAAGGGGAGATTTTTCCGACGAATCCTGTGCCAGTGTTCACTGGCACAGGTGGCTTGACCTCGATGGATTGGGGTTTCTTGACGAGTTTTTCCAAAAGACCTCTGATCAATGCAAGGGGGGAGACGGTGCACGAAAAACCCACTTTTCGAAGGGCTTTTCAGGTCTCTCGCTGTCTGCTGCCGGCGTCCTCGTTCTTTGAATGGAGGAGCGAAGAGGGAAAGAAGAAAAAGACAAAGCTAGAAATATCTCTAGTGGATCGAAATCTATTTTCCATGGCGGGCATCTATATGACAACGCAGACAAATGGAAGGGAGAGTTTTCACTGCTGCATCATCACCACACAGGCCAATGAACAGATGCAATCCATTCATGATCGGATGCCGGTCATCTTGCCTAAGTCCGCTGAGATCGAGTACTTGACTGGTATGTCCGGTCTGCCGGGACTGCAGAGATTGCTCCAACCGAGCGAGGAGGAGTTGCGTTTTCGCATCTGTGACTAAAAACGCAGTTCTCGATTTTAAAATTCAATTGTTTAAAAGCATCTGGGTTGTGGTATAATAATCTACGGATAAGCACGTCCCTGGTGGGACGGAAAATTACTTGTTGGGACAAAAGAGTCCCGGAGGTTGCATTGAATTTGTTGGATGTGTCGAAGCTAACTCCGGAATTGGTTCAGGTTTTCCTCGACAGGTATGAAATATTACGGGTGATTTCCAATAATCAACCCATTGGTCGACGAGGAATCGCCAAGTTGTTGAGTTTGAATGAGAGGTATGTTCGCAATCAGACGGAGGTCCTGTCGGATCTGCATTATATCGCCACGAAGGAGACGGGAATGACCATCACCTTTGAAGGACAACAGATCCTGCAGCTCAGCTCGAAATACGCCCAAGCTTTTCGAAATGTCGAAATCCTGGAGGATCGAATCCAATCCGCTCTTGCGGTGAGCCGTATCCATGTGGTGGATGCAGATATCGGTGGTTACTTTAATAGTGGCTTATTTGCCAGCACAGCAGGGGATTTGGTATTGGAGTCGATTCACGACAACTCCATCGTCGGTATTACTGGCGGAAGCACGATGAAGCTGATCGTAGATGGTATGCCCTCGGACACGGAAAAGAAAAATGTCATCGTCGTCCCGGCAAGGGGGAGCCTTGGAAAGAAATACGAATACCAATCCAATGCCATCGTCGAGATCTTTGCAGAGAAGATCCATGCGGACTACTTCACCATCAATTTTCCAGATCAGATGGATGCAGAGTGGATACAGACCTCTGAATTATCGGAGGACATCCAAAAGTACAATGACTTGATCGAGAATATCGATGTTTTGGTTTTTGGTATTGGCCGTGCGGACACAATGGCAGGACGTAGAGGACTCAGGCCGAGTACCTTATCCATTTTAGAAAAAAATGGCGCCGTTGCAGAGGCATTTGGTAATTATTTTGATCTGGAAGGAAATATCTTGTATGAGTCCAAGTCCATTGGACTGGGGCTGGAAGGGTATAACCGGGTGGACCGGGTGATTGCGGTGGCCTATGGCATAGAAAAAGTAGAGCCCATCATCGCATTATCAAAGGTCCGCAAGGATATCACCATCATCATCGACTTGGACTGCGCCGAGCAGTTGGCAAGTAAACTAAGGCTTTTTAGTAGTAATTATTTTAAAGGAGGAGTTTAGAAGATGAGAGTAGCGTTAAACGGATTTGGAAGAATTGGAAGAGACGTCGTCCGCATTATGTTTGAAGACGGCGCAGAAAACCTGGAATTGGTGGCTATTAATATCCTTGGTGACATCAAGGCAGCAGCCCACCTGTTCAAGTATGACTCCCTATATGGAAAGTTCGACGGGACGATTGAAGTTGAAGATGATGCTTATATCATCAACGGCAAGAGAGTTCAGATCGTTGGAGATAGGGATCCGGAAAAGCTACCTTGGAAAGAACTGGGTGTAGATCTGGTGATCGACTCTACTGGCGCGTTCCGCGATAAGGAAGGTCTATCCAAACACATCACCGCTGGTGCAAAAAAAGTCATCATTACAGCTCCTGCTAAGAACGAGGACATCACCATCGTATTGGGCGTAAACGAAGATAAATACGACCCAGTGAACCACAATATCATCTCAAATGCTTCCTGTACGACCAACTGTTTAGCACCCTTTGCTAAAGTCATCATGGAGAAATTTGGAATCGTTAAGGGTCTGATGACGACGATCCACGCTTATACAAATGACCAAAATATCCATGACAACAGCCATAAGGACCCAAGACGCGCTAGAGCAGCTGCTCTGAGCATGGTTCCTACTACTACTGGTGCAGCAAAGGCAGTAGCCCTTGTACTTCCAGAATTGAAGGGCAAGTTGAATGGCTATGCAGTGCGTGTCCCCACCCCAACTGTCTCCGTTGTTGACGTAGTATTTGAATTGGAAAAGGAAGCGACCAAAGAAGAAATCAACGCCGCATTGAAGGCTGCCAGCGAAAATGAGATGAAGGGTATCCTCGGATTCTCTGAAGAGCCATTGGTATCCATCGACTTCCAAGGCGACCCAAGATCTTCTATCGTAGACGCAGACCTGACAATGGTCAGCGGGAACATGGCGAAAATCGTCTCTTGGTATGACAATGAGTGGGGTTATTCTAAGAGAGTTGTAGATCTTGCCGAATTTATTGCTGCAAAATAAATGATGAGAGGTGTACTCAAGGAGAGTTTCCGTAACCGCTGATGGCTGCCTAGGAATAGCTGACCAGAACGGTATTGAATATCACAAAGTGATGGTCAAGAGCGGAGATCTGCGAGTACACCTTCTTTTTATAAAAAGGAGAGGATATTATGCTCAATAAGAAAACATTGAAAGATTTTGATTTTAAAGGCAAAAAGACCCTGGTTCGAGTGGACTTCAATGTCCCGATGTCCAAGGAAGAAGAGGGAAAGATCGCCGATGACGTACGCATTCGTGCAGCTCTTCCCACAATTGAATACCTCGTCAATCAGGGGGCAAAGGTCATCTTGATGTCCCATATGGGACGTCCAAAGGGAGAGGCGAATCCAAAGTTTAACCTCGCACCGATTGCCCAGAGACTTTCGGAACTATTGGGCAAGGAAGTAAAATTCCTAGATTCTCCCGTAGTCGTCGACGATGGCGTGAGATCGGGAGTGGAGGCTCTGCAAGACGGTGATGTAGCACTTCTTCAAAACACCAGATATCGCAAGGAAGAGGAGAAGAACGATCCAGAATTCTCCAAGGAATTGGCAGCACTAGGTGAAATCTACGTCAACGATGCATTTGGAACCTCACATAGAGCCCATGCTTCAAATGTCGGTGTATCCACTTTGCTTCCCTCTGCAGTTGGTTATCTAGTACAAAAAGAATTGGATGTCATGGGCAAGGCCTTGGCAGATCCAGAACGCCCCTTTGTATCCATCCTCGGTGGAGCTAAAGTAAGTGACAAGATCGGCGTCATCCAAAACCTATTAGAGAAAGTGGACACCATTCTCGTCGGTGGCGGTATGGCCTATACTTTCTTGAAGGCGCAAGGTAAAGAGATTGGAAGGTCTCTACTGGAAGAGGACAAGATCGAATTGGCGACGGAGTTGATGAAGCGGGCTGAGGAGAAGGGCGTAAAACTTTTATTGCCAGTGGATGCGGTCATAGCAGATGAGATCGCAGCGGATGCAGTGACCGAGATCGTAGATATCGACTCGATTCCTGCAGAAAAGCAGGCATTGGATATTGGGCCAAAGACGGCAGAGATATTCACAGAGGCGATTGTTGGAGCCAAGACTGTTGTATGGAATGGACCGATGGGCGTATTTGAAGTGAAACCTTTCAGCCAAGGCACCTTTGCCATTGCAGAAGCCTTAGCGAAAGTAGATGGCGTTACCATCGTCGGCGGAGGTGATTCCGCACTAGCCGTTGAGATCGCAGGCTATTCCGATAAATTGACCCATGTATCCACAGGTGGCGGCGCATCATTGGAATTCCTTGAGGGCAAGGTACTTCCTGGCGTAGATGCCATTGAGAACGCATAGGAGGAAAAATGAGAAAACCCTTAATAGCTGGTAACTGGAAGATGAACTTCACTCTATCTGAGGCTGTCGATTTTACGAGGGCTCTGGTAGAGCAAAAATACAATGCGGATGTTGAGAAGGCGATCTGTGTACCTGCAACCCATCTCTCAGAATTGAGAAAATTGACGGAGAATTCTGGCATTGGACTGGGCGCACAAAATATGTACTATGAGGAAAAAGGGGCTTTCACAGGGGAAGTATCCCCGTTGATGCTCAATGATATCGGCGTAGAATATGTCATTATCGGACACTCAGAGCGTCGAGAGATCTTCTGTGAAGACGACGACCTCGTGAACAATAAAGTACTCTCCGCTATCGCACACGAACTGAAGCCCATTCTCTGCTGTGGAGAGACCCTTGAGGAAAGAGAAGCGGGTAAGGCTGAGGAAAAGGTAAAAGGCCAAATCCACGAGGGCTTGAAGGGAGTTACTCCAGAGCAAATCCAGGGCGTCGTCATCGCCTATGAGCCCATTTGGGCCATCGGAACTGGTAAGACTGCATCCAGTGAAGACGCCAATGACATGTGCGGGATCATCCGTAAAACGGTCGAGGAGATCTACGATGGGGCTGCGGCGGAAGGGATTCGCATCCTATACGGCGGAAGCGTAAAACCCTCAAATATTTCCGAATTGATGGCGAAATCGGATATCGATGGAGCTCTAGTCGGAGGCGCCAGCCTTGAGGTCAAGAGTTTCGGAGAATTAGTCAATTATTAACGGAGGACCGGATGAATAAAGCAATGCTGATGATATTGGATGGTTGGGGAATCGGAAAGAACTATCCGGGCAATGCAGTGCAGCTCGCCCAGACACCAAATATGGACCGACTCCTAGAGACATATCCCAATACCGTCTTAAAAGCCAGTGGACTTTCCGTTGGATTGCCAGAAGGGCAGATGGGGAATTCCGAAGTGGGGCATTTGAATATTGGGTCCGGACGTATCATATACCAAGACCTGACGATGATCACCAATGCCATAGAGACTGGCTCTTTCTTCAAGAACAAGGTGATAATCGAAGCGATCGATGTGGCCAAGGATAAGGGGACAGCTCTTCATTTGATGGGCTTGGTATCCGATGGGGGAGTTCACTCCCATAACACCCATATCTATGCCCTATTGAGACTCTGCCTCCAAAGAGGTCTACATCGTGTCTATGTCCATGCCTTCCTCGATGGCAGGGATGTTCCACCGACGATTGGAGCCACTCATATCGCTGAACTAGAGCAGCAGATTGAGGAGATCGGGGTCGGAAAGATCGCCACTGTAATGGGCAGATACTACGCCATGGACAGGGATAAGAGATGGGATCGAGTGGAGAAGGCCTATGATGCCATGCTCCTAGGAGAGGGGATTCGCGCAGAAGATCCAGTGCAAGCTGTAAAGGACTCCTATGAAAATGGCGTCACCGACGAATTTATGCTCCCCGTGGTCATCGAAGCAGACGGACAGCCAGTTGCGACGGTGAACTCCGGAGACTCCATCATCTTCTTTAACTTCAGACCTGACCGTGCTCGCCAGATGTCCCATGCGATTACCGATGTAGTCTTTGACGGATTTGAGCGCAAGAAGACGGTTGAAGTCCACTATGTGACGATGACAGAATACGACATGAGTCTGACGGGGGTCCACATCGCCTATCCACCAGAAGTGTACGAAGAGACTCTGGGGCAGTATATCTCAGAAAAGGGCGGCAGACAGCTGCGCATTGCAGAGACGGAAAAATATGCCCATGTGACCTTCTTCTTTAATGGCGGTGTCGAATTAGCCAATGAAGGGGAGGACCGGGTATTGATTCCCTCGCCAAAGGTCGCGACCTATGACCTATTGCCACAGATGAGTGCCTTTGAAGTGAAGGATGAGGCCATTCGCAGACTGGAATCAGGAGTCTATGATCTGGTCGTCCTGAACTTTGCAAATGCGGATATGGTCGGGCATACAGGCGTCATCGAAGCGGCGATTCAGGCCGTTGAGACCGTTGATACCTGTGTTGGAGAGATCGTGGAGACGGTTAAAAAAATGGGATATACCCTGCTGATCACCGCCGATCATGGCAATAGTGAACAGATGATCGACGAGGTGAACGGGGGGGCATTTACCGCCCATACCACAAATGTAGTGCCTTTGATCCTAGTGGGCAAGGGGGATGAAGAATTAGAGCCGGGCATTTTGGCTGATTTGGCTCCAACCCTGCTGGATATCATGGGATTAGATCAGCCGGCTCAGATGACCGGCCATACATTGATTAAGAAATAGGAGGAGATTAATATGAGCATTATTGTTGACATTTATGCAAGAGAGGTATTGGACTCTAGAGGGAACCCAACGGTAGAAGTAGAGGTTATTACAGAAGATGGCGCAGTCGGTCGTGCCATCGTCCCCTCAGGAGCCAGTACAGGTGCTTTTGAAGCTGTAGAGCTCAGAGATGGCGATAAAGGTCGCTACCTGGGCAAGGGAGTAGAAAAAGCCGTTGAGAATGTAAACAATATACTGGCGGAAGAACTCATCGGTTGGGAAGTCACCGACCAAGTGGGTCTGGATATGGCGATGATCGAACTAGATGGTACCAACAACAAGGGAAAACTTGGCGCAAATGCCATTTTAGGTGTATCGATCGCCGTCGCAAGAGCTGCTGCTGATGAATTAGGCCAGGAATTATACCAATACATCGGTGGCGTCAATGCAAAGACCCTACCCGTTCCGATGATGAATATCCTAAACGGTGGTGAGCATGCGGACAACAACGTGGACATCCAAGAGTTCATGGTCATGCCAGTCGGAGCAAAGAACTTCAAGGAAGCCCTTCGAATGGGTGCTGAAGTCTTCCATAATCTGAAGGCCGTCCTTAAAGGCAAGGGCTTGGCAACTTCCGTTGGAGACGAAGGTGGATTCGCTCCGAATCTTTCCAGCAATGAAGAAGCTCTTAAGACCATCGTCGAAGCGATCGAAAAAGCTGGCTACAAGCCAGGAGTTGACATCAAGTTGGCTCTGGACGTCGCTGCCACGGAGATGTATGAGGATGGAAAATACAATCTCAAGGGTGAAGGCCTTTTGAAGAGCTCCGATGAAATGATCGCCTACTATAAAGAGCTCGTCGACAAATATCCCATCATCTCAATCGAAGATGGACTGGATGAAGAGGACTGGGAAGGTTGGAAAAAGCTGACGGATGAGTTGGGTGATCGCATTCAATTAGTAGGGGATGACCTATTTGTCACAAATACCGAGAGGCTACAAAGGGGATTGGATAACGAGACTGCTAATTCCATATTGGTGAAGCTGAATCAAATTGGAACCATTACAGAGACCTTGGATGCAATTGAACTGGCTAAGCGACATGGCTATACGGCAGTGATATCCCACCGATCCGGTGAGTCAGAGGATACGACCATCGCCGATCTGGCCGTTGCAACCAATGCAGGTCAGATTAAGACCGGTGCTCCATCCCGTACCGACCGAGTGGCGAAATACAACCAATTACTCCGTATCGAAGACTATCTGGGAGACGACGCAAGATACGACGGGTTGGGTACTTTCTATAATATCAAGACAAAATAATTTAGCTCAATACCGAAAGACGATAGAGCGCCTCTGTATAAACGGACAGGGGCGCTTTGCATTAAAGTGTAAAGTATTATGAATAATCACCTCTGTATCTACATTTATCAGTCTGAATATGTTTGGTATTTTTACAATCTATCATTTATTATTGGGGGATATGTAAACGATTCGCAGATCCTTCAGCTTTTCAGCCATTTTCTGGTCTTGATAATAAAAAGTGAATATGATAGAATTACTAAAGCAACATTGATTTCACAAATAGGGGGTGGAAATACTTGAAGACTGCACTAACTGTTTTATTATTAATCGCTAGTGTTGTTATAATCATTGCGGTACTGATGATGGAACCGAAGTCAAAGGGAATGGGTTCTATTTCTGGTGGAGATACCAATATCTTTGGATCCGGTGGGAAAAAGACGAAAGATGCGCTGCTCAGCAGAGTGGTTGCAACTAGCTTTGTCGTTTTCCTCGTCTCAGCCGTATTGATTACAGCAATATAATAAATTAGGAGAGGGGAGTACAATGAACGCAGATTTATTTAACTATTTGGCCGTAGGGTCAGGTATCGTGGCACTCATCTTCGCATTTACCAAAATCAGCGCAATTAACAAATTGTCCGCTGGTAATGAGAGGATGAAGGAGATCAGTGGGTACATCCATGAGGGTGCCATGGCTTTTCTATCCAGGGAGTATAAGTCCCTGAGCATTTTCGTCGTAGTTGTAGCCGTTATTTTAGGGATCTTTATCAATTTCCAAACAGCCATCTGTTTTGTCTTTGGCGCCGCATTCTCAGCGCTGGCCGGATACATAGGAATGTCGGCCGCAACGAAGGCGAATGTACGAACTGCCCAAGCCGCTAAAGATGGCGGAATGGGGGCTGCTCTGAATGTAGCTTTTTCTGGCGGAGCTGTCATGGGGATGTGTGTAGTCGGTCTAGGTATTATTGGAATTACTTTATCCTATATGGTTTTCAAAGACCCTGCCATCGTCACCGGATTCAGCTTTGGAGCTTCTTCCATCGCATTGTTCGCAAGGGTGGGCGGCGGCATCTACACGAAAGCCGCTGACGTAGGAGCGGACTTAGTCGGTAAAGTCGAAGCGGGAATCCCTGAAGATGACCCGAGAAACCCTGCTGTTATCGCAGACAATGTCGGAGATAATGTAGGGGACGTCGCGGGCATGGGGGCGGACCTATTTGAATCCTATGTCGGTGCGATTCTCTCTGGTATCACTCTGGGCGTCATTGCTTATCAAGGCTCAACGGATGGCATCGCATTCGTCATCGGCGTAACGGCGATCGGCGTACTGGCTTCCATCTTAGCAGTATTTACGGTCAAAGGGGATAAGGATCCTCAAAAAGCTCTGAACACTGGTACCTTTGCAGCAGCTATCATCGCCATGATCGGCGCTTTGGCACTCAGCTTTTTGTTACTCGAATCCATCAAACCGTTCATCTCCGTAATGGCGGGGATCGTCGTAGGGCTGATCATCTCACAATTTACTGAGAGATATACTTCTGACGAATATGGCTCTGTTAAGAAGATCGCAACGGAATCCGAAACAGGCCCATCTACGAACATCATCGCTGGACTCGCAGTTGGTATGAAATCTACGACAGGTCCAATCATTGCCATCGGCGTTGGAATCTTAGTTTCCTATTTTGCCATCGGTGGGAAGACAGATCCGATCCTGGGCTTATACGGTATCTCCATCGCAGCCATCGGTATGCTAGCAACCTGCGGTATGACCATTGCAGTTGATGCCTATGGCCCCATCGCAGACAATGCGGGCGGGATCGCTGAGATGTGCGAATTACCAGAAGAAGTACGAAATATTACAGACAAGCTGGACTCTGTAGGGAACACCACTGCAGCGATCGGTAAGGGATTTGCTATCGGATCCGCTGCCCTGACTGCATTGTCTCTGTTCGCATCCTATACTCAAGTCGTTCAACTAACTGCCATCGACGTCGCGAAACCAGATGTCGTTACAGGTATGTTCATCGGTGGAATGCTTCCATTCCTGTTCTCCGCTCTGACCATGGAAGCCGTCGGTACGGCTGCCAACGACATGATTCAAGAGGTTCGCCGTCAGTTCCGCGAGCATCCTGGCATCATGGAAGGAACGGAAAAACCAGACTACAAGCGATGTGTTGATATCTCTACCAGTGCTGCAATCAAGCAGATGGTATTACCAGGCTTATTGGCCGTAGTTGTTCCATTGGCTGTAGGTCTGCTCCTAGGAGCAGAGGCACTGGGCGGTCTATTGGCAGGCTCCCTCGTAACCGGTGTACTCATGGCCATCTTCATGTCCAACTCCGGTGGTGCTTGGGATAATGCCAAGAAATACATCGAGGGTGGAAAACACGGCGGCAAGGGAAGTGAAGCCCATGCAGCAGCTGTAATCGGCGACACCGTTGGAGACCCCTTCAAGGATACATCTGGACCATCCTTGAACATCTTAATTAAACTGATGACTGTCGTAGCTCTGATCTTCGCAGAAGTCGTGCTACAATACGGTGGAAAACTGTTCTAGTCATTACAAAAAAGACCGAATTCTCGGTCTTTTTTTATTGGGTAAGAGGGGATTCTGCGAAAGGACCACATTTTATGGTAGAATATAGAAGAATGAGTTTACGAATTGATAATGAGACTCCATGGAGGATGAAATGACAATACGCGAGGATTTACTGGAGAGGATACAATCACCCTCCTATCCAGGAAACACGAAAGAGGAACTGGCATTATATTTTGACATCGATATCAGGGATTATCGGATATTCTTTCGCACCCTTTTGGACATGGAGCGAGAGGGACTGATCTATGTTTCCAAGAAGGGACGTATTTTGCCCAAATCGAAGCAAATGACGAACCCCATTGGACGATTGGTGGGAAATGCAAAGGGTTTTGCATTTTTCGTGCCCGAGGATAAAGAGCAAGAGGATCTGTTTATTCCGCCGGATTCCCTCAATGGCGCCATCCATGGAGATACGGTGGAGGTTCTAATCACCAAAAAATCGAGGCGAGATCAACGGGGAGAAGCCAAGGTTTTAAAGATCCTGTCCCGAGAGCAGGATAGGATCCTAGGCACTTTCCGTCGCAAGAAGAAGGCGGGCTATGTGCAGCCAGATGATGATAAGCTGTCCTTTGAGGTACAGATTCCGAAGGACAAGACCCTTGGCGCCGCTTCTGGGGATCGGGTCATCCTGCGACTGTCAAAAAAGTTGGGACCAGGTGGAGAATATTTTGGTGAAGTGGTGGAAGTCCTTGGAGGGGCGGATGACATAGGGATCGAGATCACCGCAATCGCAAGGAAATTTAATATGCCCTTGAAATTCTCAAAAGGGGCTCTGAACCAAGCCCAAGAACTGCCGGATGAGGTAAGGCCTGAAGAACTAGAGGGCCGAATTGATTATACTAATCTGTTCACTGTGACAATCGATGGAGCCGATGCCAAGGACTTTGACGATGCCATTTCCATCGAGGGATTAGAGGATGGAAGCTATCGGCTCTATGTGCATATCGCAGATGTTGCTCAATATGTGACAAAGGGTACGCCCATTGACAAAGAAGCCTTGACCAGGGGGAATTCCGTCTATCTGTTGGACCGGGTGATCCCCATGCTGCCGGAAAAACTCTCCAATGGCCTGTGCAGCCTTCGACTGCAAGAACTGCGGTTGACCCATACGGTGGTCATGGATATCTCGAATAAGGGAAAAGTGCTGGACTATCGATTTGAAGAGTCCTATATCAAGAGTGACTACCGGTTGATATATGATGAGGTGACGGAATTTCTAGAGGGAAATGAGAGCATCTACGGGGATGAGCTGCTCAAGAGATCCCTTCGTCTGATGGAGGGACTGCAGGCCGTTTTGAAGGAAAAAAGGCAGGAACGAGGAGCCATTGACTTCAATATTCCTGAAACGGTCATTCAGTTGGATGAGCAGGGAGAGGTGAGCTGGATTGGAAAGGCTCGATCGGGGATTGCAAATAAACTGATCGAGGAGTTTATGCTTATTACTAATGAGACTGTGGGTGCCCATTTCACCCATTTGGCGCAGCCCTTCTTGTACCGAATCCACGAGGAGCCCTTCCCTGAAAAAGTTGCAGAATTTGAAAAGATCCTCTGGAACTTAGGCTATAAATTTAAGGGAAAAAATCTTCATTCGAAGGATTACCAGTTGCTATTACAAGAGGTAAAGGGCAAACAAGAGGAAGGGGTTATCGCCACTTTGCTCTTGCGTTCCATGACCAAGGCCTCCTACAGTGCAGATGCTTCGATCCATTTCGGGTTGGCCACTGAGAATTACTCCCATTTTACAGCGCCCATCCGCCGATATGCGGATTTGGTGATCCACCGGGTCTTTAAAGAGGCCGTAAGAGGCAAGATGCCCATACAGCGAAGTGAGAAATACATTCAGAAACTAGAGGAGATCGCTCAGCATATCTCCCAGACTGAGCGCAATGCCGAAGAAGCAGAACGCGAAGTGGAATCTCTGAAGAAAGCTGAGTATATGGAGAGATTCATTGGTGAGGAATTTGACGCCATCGTGTCTTCTCTGACCAGCTTTGGAATCTTTGTCCAGTTGGAGAACACGGTGGAAGGGCTCATCCCCTTCCGCGAAATGACGGACGACTACTATGATTTTGTCCAAGAAAAATACTATGTCATCGGAGAGCGTTCAAGGCGTATTATTCGACTGGGGGATGCCCTGCGGGTCCGATTGACCCATGTGAATGTGGCCAAGCGGGAGATCGACTTTGAGATAGTAAAATAGAGGGGAATATGAACAAGAGCGCTGAAAAACTGATCGCGAACAATAAAAAAGCCAGACATGAATACTTTATCGAAGAGGTAATGGAAGCGGGGATCGTCTTGAAGGGGACGGAGGTAAAGTCCATTCGACTCGGTAAGGTCTCCATCAAAGAGAGTTATTGCATGATCGAGGGGGGCGAGGTCTTTATCCATGGCCTGCACATCAGCCCCTATGAGCATGGAAATATCTACAATATGGATCCGCTGCGCAAGCGCAAGCTCCTCCTTCATCGCCGGGAGATCAATAAGCTCCTCGGCAAGGTCAAGGAGAAGGGCTATGCCCTGGTACCTCTGAGTATTTGGATACGCGAGGGACTGGTAAAGGTGGACATCGCCTTGGCGAAGGGGAAAAAGCTCTATGACAAAAGGGAAACCCTGGCCAAAAAAGATGCTACGCGACGCATTGAGACGGCGATCAAAGAGAGTGGTCGCTGGTGAATGAACATCACCTCAGCTTTTTGATTACGAAAAACTGGGTATTTATCTTATGAGGTGAAGCATGGACAGAGAATTTATTTCCATCGAGCGAATGAATGAAATATTGGACGAGATTGCAACAGCCCTCCCCAGGGACTTGTTTAAAGGACTCAATGGAGGGATCCTTCTGTTGCCAGAACACAAATACCACAAGGCGAGTATCGCCAACGATCTATATGTACTCGGGGAATATACCCGCTCAAAAATGGGAAAATATATCACGATTTACTATGGCTCCTTTCGGGCCGCCTATCCCCATATGAGTGAGCAAGAGCTTCGAAATAAACTAGAGAGTACATTATTACATGAATTCACCCACCATCTGGAGGGGAATGCAGGAGATGCTTCCCTAGAATATGAGGATGCAGCATCAATTGCGGATTATCGACGCCGACATGGACTGGAGTAGTGACATAGGATGAAGAAGGCTTTTGGACATATTTTGCGGGGTTTGGCAAAACTCCTAGACGGTTTTTTTGGTGTGCTCATCACGATTTTTACCTTTCTGGTCAATATCTCCCAGCGCATCAAGCAAATCATTTACTCCGTACTCTTTTTGGGATGTTTCTTTGTGTTTTTATCCCCCATTCTATTGGCGTTTTTATTAGATCCCGTCATCCTCACGGGCATTTTGTTCTTTGTGATCTTCCCGCTATTGGGGACCATCCTCCTTTCCTTCTTAAAATATCAACAATATGTACTGACAGAATTCCTATACGACAAAGCGGAAGATCTAATCAGCGACAAAAAATCGAATCGCAGTTATGCAGATTATGGACAGAATTATCGACGAATGCAAGAGGAGAACCAGAGGGAAAGACAAAGGCGAGAACAGGATGAGAGAAGACGCGCCGAGCAGGAGATGTGGGAGCAGGTATTTAAGGAGTTCTTCGAACAGGCGCAAAGGGGTGGATACGGCGGCTATACAGGTGGTGGCTACTCACAGGGGGGATATACTGGTGGATATTCAGGTGGCAGTCAAAGTCCTTACACAAATCCTTTGGGGGAATTCCTCAAACAATATGAAAATGCATGTGCCACTCTTGGAGTCAGTACGGATACGGATATTTACGAGGTCAAGCTGGCCTATCGAAAGATGGCCAAGCAGTATCATCCAGATTTAAACCCGAGCCCGGATGCCACAGAGATGTTTCAGAAGATCAATGCCGCTTTCGAATTTTTATCCGAAGAGAATATCAAGAGATATAAGAGCGTAAAGAAGCAGAATCCATCGAATTGAAGAAAGGGAGACCACGATGAGCACACAGACGACCAAATGTCCTAATTGCGGAGGTCCACTGCATTTTGATCCAGAAAAGCAGCTGAATACCTGCGAATACTGTCTCAGCGAATTCACAAATCAAGAACTGGTGGATTACAGTAAACGTCAAGCGGAAGCGGGGTTGGAAGATCCATCACCAGAGATCAGTGAACCCCATGACCATGTCCACAACGAGGATGCGGGAGCCCATGGTGAAGAGGATCGGATGATCGAGTACACCTGCAATAGCTGTGGTGCCCATGTGGTCACGGAGGATACCACCTCGGCAACTTTCTGCTACTATTGCCACAATCCGGTCATCATCACAGAGCGACTTTCCGGGGAGTTTCGGCCGGACAAGGTGATTCCCTTCCACTTTAGCAGGGAAAAGGCAGTTCAGACCTTCCTAAACTGGGTCAAGCGCTACAAATATGTTCCCAAATCCTTCTACTCGGATTCCCAGCTAGCTAAGATGACGGGCCTCTATGTGCCCAACTGGATGGCAAAGGTGGACGCGGATATCCAATACGATGGAGTGGGGACGAGGATTCGGGTATGGCGTGTGGGGGATATCGAGTATACGGAGTTTAAAGAATACGGGATCTCTCGCTCTGGAAAGATAAAGTTAGACAATCTGACGGAAATTGGTATGCGTAAGATCGACCATGGATTACTCAATTCCATTGGACCCTATGATGAAACCAAGGCAGTGGACTTCAATGCGAATTATCTCAATGGTTTTTTCTCCGAGAAATACGATATCGAGAAGGAGGACGTGAG
This sequence comes from Tissierellia bacterium, assembly GCA_030538075.1. Taxonomy (GTDB): domain Bacteria; phylum Bacillota; class Clostridia; order Tissierellales; family Peptoniphilaceae; genus JAUNUQ01. The sequence goes on along the minus strand of JAUNUQ010000023.1, from coordinate 18,259 downwards.
ACCTCTCATGCTAGAGAGGTCGAAGAAGTATTCCGATAGCTTGGTCCGTAACTCGGTTACAGCCTATGATAAGATCAAGTTTTCAAAATCGAATGTACAGCCGCAGGTCAAATCATTAGAATATGTGCTGCTGCCCGTCTGGATTCTCACGTATCAATACAATCAAAAGACCTATATCTATGCAGTCAACGGTCAGACGGGGAAGACCTATGGAGAGATCCCCTTGGATTCCAAGAGATTGGGAGCGACTTCCCTAATGATCGCCGCTGCACTGCTTGTCCTATTACTCTTGGGAGGTGCCTTGATATGGTAAGAAAGACAATCGCCATCTTGATGTTATTCGCATTCCTCTGCAATGTCGCAGTGGCCACTGGGCTCCCGCGAATTGTGGATACTGCTGAGTTGTTTACGGTGAATGAGAGAGATGCCCTGACAGAGAAAGCCCTAGCACTCAGTGAAGAATACAATCTGGATATCATCATTACGACCACGAATGATGCTCAAGGTCATCCTTCTGCTAGGGTCTATGGGGAGCATTTCTTTGAAGAGCATGGTTATGGAGTTGGTGATAACTACGACGGCGTTCTCCTCATCTATGATATGGATCATCGAGAGATCTGGGTGACGACCAGTGGCAAGGGGATTCAATATATCACCGACTACCGCGTCGAGCGCCTCATAGATGCAGTTTTTGACAATGGTCTCGCAGAGGGTGAGTATTACCGCTCAGCGAATGCCTATCTGGAGCGAATCGGTCAATTCTTAGCTGATGGTGTTCCCGCAAACCAACACACAGTGGAAGTAGAGGCACCGGAGCCGAATCGCATTGGCATAATGGATGTGGGCATCGGAGCCATCGGCGCTCTGGTTTCTGGAGCCGGCTTCTATGGCACGACCAAGCGAAAGTACAGTGGAAAACCAATACCTCATGCTTTCGATTATCGAACGAATTCCGTTGTTCAATTTGCTCAAGGCATGGATTCGGATGCACTCATCCGCAGCTTCGTCAATACCAGGCGCATCCCAAAGAACAATGGATCTTCTGGTGGAGGCAGTGATAGCGGTCGGTCGAGTTCCTGGTCATCAAGCACAGGGAGTGGACGCAGTTATGGCGGTGGGGGGAGGAAATTTTGATGGAGGGTAACAAGACGATTGATCTGGTGACCTTTAGCCCAACCCATAGTTCTCTAAAACTAGGCCGGTCCTTAGCAGTTCGCCTGGGACAGCTCAATCAGGTCTACGATACGACGACGAATAAAAACCCCCTGATCCAGAGATGGTCCCAGGGGGATCTGGTCCTCTTCTCCTTTCCAGTCTATGCGGGAAGGGTCCCAAGTCCTTTTCTGGAACGATTGGGGAAGCTGGAGGGCAACGGAGCCAATGTGGTGATTCTGGCTGTCTATGGAAACCGACATTATGATGACTCCCTATTGGAGATGGGGGATTTTTTGAGAGAGCATGGTTTTCATGTGGTGGCTGGAGCCGCTTTTCTCGCCCGCCACAGCTACAGCGAGAAGATAGCCGGGGATCGACCCAATTCTGCTGATTTTATTGCAATCGGAGATTTCGCCCAACGGATCGACGAGAAGCTAAAGAAGGCTCTAGAACCAGTCGAGCTCCCCGGAAATCGTCCCTATCGCGATGGGATGAGCCCTTCCCAATGGGCGCCGGATACGGATTCGAGATGTATCCAATGCGGCATCTGTGTTGTCTCTTGTCCAATGCAGATCATTTCGCCCTTGGATCCAGCCCATATCGAACCCATTGATCAATGCCTACACTGCTTCGCCTGTGTGAGAAATTGTCCCCAGGGGGCGAAATTAGTCGATCGAGAGGATTTTGAAGAGATTGTCTCAAAAATGATCAATAGCTTTGGACAAGACGAAAAAACACCAGAGCTCTTTCTATGATAAAAGGCATCTTGCTATTTAATCCGATAGTATGATATCATAGATGCAAGTTTCCCAGAGACGCAGCTCTCGTCTGGAAACGAATAAATAATGATGGACAGATGTCCAATAGCAGGAGGAAAAAAATTATATGGATCCGGACCCTGGGTCTTCGATAATAACCCAAATATTTATACTGTTACTACTTACATTAATCAATGCTTTTTTCTCTGCATCAGAGATGGCGATGATCGCCCTAGAGCCAAACAGGCTCCAAGAAAAAGCAGACAATGGCAATAAAAACGCCGCACTCATCCTCAATCTCCGACGGGAGCAGTCCAGATTTTTGTCTACGATTCAAGTGGGCATCACCTTTGCAGGCTTCTTCTCCTCTGCCTTTGCCGCTACGAGCATCTCTCAGGTGTTAGCAGTGCAATTGTCAAAGATGGGGATCGCCTATGCAGATCGAATTGCCCTCGTAGCGATCACCTTGATTCTCTCCTATTTCACCCTTGTATTTGGGGAATTGGTACCAAAACGGGTGGCATTGCAGAATTCGGAAAAGCTGGCCATGAGCTCAGTGGGGATCATCAATCTGTTCTCAAAGCTAACCAAGCCCTTTGTCTCCCTCCTTTCAGCTTCAACGAATTTCATCTTGAAATTGATGGGAGTCCAGCTCGAGGGAGTCGAGGAGAAGGTCACCTTAGAGGACCTGAAGGCAATTGTCAGCGTGGGACAGGAGCAGGGGGTCATCAACCCCGTGGAAAAAGTGATGATCGATTCGATCATCGTCTTCGATGACAAATTGGCAGAAGAGGTAATGACTGCGAGAACAGAGGTCTTTATGATCGATGCAGAGGACCCCATCGAGGATTATATCGAAGAGTTGATGCGGTTGCAGTATTCTAGAATTCCCGTCTATGAGGACAATGTGGACAATATCATTGGTATTCTCTATGTGAAGGATCTCTTGCGAGTGACCTATGACAATGGTATTCGGGATTTGAATATACGTGAACTGATCCGTCCCGCCTATTTTGTTCCAGAACGTAAGAATATCAACGATTTATTTATGGATTTAAAGGCTTCTAGAAATCATATCGCCATTCTAATCGATGAATACGGGGGCTTTTCTGGCATCGTCACCATGGAAGACTTGATCGAGGAGATCGTCGGAGATATTGATGACGAATACGATCATGATGATCCAGATATCACCCAAATCGACGCGAAGAGCTATCTGGTGAAGGGGCCTGTGGCAATAAAAGACTTAAACTTTCGATTGGGCCTCAGACTGGACGAGGAGACAGAGGATTATGACTCCGTCGGCGGGCTGATGATCACAGAACTGGGATATATTCCAGAAGCTGGAGACAACGCATCCGTCGAAGTAGATGGCATACAATTCTCCATCATGGAAGTGGAAGACAATCGGATTCAGCGAGTTAGGGTGGATGTCCCAGATACAGATCTACTGGATCCAGTGGAAGAATAATACAGCGGAAAAAACCGATAGCAATAAAGACGGAAGAGGTCCATACGACTTCTTCCGTCTTTTTTAATCAGAAAAATGGGATCATCCCATTAGATTTTCCAAAACTTCAGTAGTAGGGAATTGAATTCCTCGGGTACATCCAACCCAAATATCTGATTTTTAGGCTCCTGCCTTGTCCTTATTCACATCACGTCCTTAGTAGAGGTAACAGTCTTTCGTCCTGGTCAAGTCGGCGGTATCACTGATGATGACCGTCCCCTTGGCTTTTAAAGAACACGTAAAGCTATGCATACACAGGGTTTCCAAGAAACTGTGACAAGAAGTTGCAGAACAGGGATGGGGCATACACCTATTGCCGTATTCTACATAGTAGCGGATAATGTCTCCGAAGGAGGTTTCACCCGCAACCGATAAGCTCGTCCTCCGGGTTGACACCAATCATTTCTCCCGCCATCGCATCCCGAGTATGCTCAAACACTTCCTCGTCCCAGTCAATGACCAGTACTTCTTTTTTTATCGCAACCCCTCTTCTTGGAGCAGGGCGGCATTTTTCTGTCGCTCAAATATGCTACACTATTACAATTCTTTTTGCGTTTTTTAGATATACTTGATATTATCCATTTCTTTCGTTCTCTCAGAGAATTCACCATTCACATAGCCAAGAGCAACAGCTACTAATGGCTGATAATCATCTGGAAGTCTGAGTTTTGACTTTATAGGTTCCTGCGTAAGTGCCATAATCGGGCCCATCATAAAGCGAGAGCCAATTCCCAGTTCAGTTGCGGCTAATTGAATATTTTCTGCCGCACACGAAACATTTGCCATATTAAATCCCATTGGTTCGTTTCCACCCGGCGCAGAAAGAACTACGAATGCAGTTGCGTGTCTGATAGCATGATAACCTGGAATCTTTGCAGTTTTCTCTAAGAACTCATTTCCACTATTCTTCATCATATTCAGAGCAACTTCATTAATTGTATTCAGTAACTCTGCATCGGTTACGACGGTAAATTGAACCTTTCCGAAAATGGGTGCGTAGTTCCCAGCTTCTATGATTGCTTTCAAATTCGACATATTGATTGCTTTTTCTGTGAATGACTCTGGGCTCTTTCTTGTTTTGATTGTTTGAATTGTATTCATAAATACCTTCCTTTCAAATTTGTACTTGCTTTGTTACAGTACAAATTATATACTATGATTGAATATAAAAACAAGTACGCAGTTTATTTATACATAGTACGGGAGATGATACCATGAACAATATTTCATTCAACGAATACCAATCTATTATCAGTGAATATACCAAGGATAGCCCTTGCCCAGTACGAGACACAATAGAAATCTTTCAGAAAAAGTGGTCTCTTCAAATCATATTTGAATTGAGCAAAAAAGACAGTATCCGATTTGGTGAACTGAAAAAAACTCTTGGTAATATTACGAATACAATGCTCACCACGGCGTTAAAAGATTTGGAAGGAAAAGGGCTGATTATCCGTAAGCAGTTTAATGAAATTCCTCCTCATGTAGAATATTCTCTTTCAAAAGCAGGAAAAAATTTATATCCAGTATTTATGGCGATGGCTGAATGGGGTGGAAAATATCTATAGATTCGGAACAGATGCAAAAACTAGGAAGGCATATGGGACGGATGAGTTGGCCAAAAGCGGGAAAGGCCCAAAGGTGACCGTAACTCCTCAGTGTAGATTCAGCAGGTAGACAGCGATGGATACCTACACATCGTTGACATTGACCTAGAAAAGTTCTTTGATAAAGTCCCCCAAGACAAACCCATGCCCCTCGTCGGCAAGATATTACGCTCTCCGGATACCGAATCACTTATCCGTAAGTATCTAAAATCGGGAGTCAAGATCAAGGGAAAGTAGAATAGGCACCAATAGGAATACCAGAAGGAGAAATCGATCCTCCGTCCTCATTAATATCCTGTTAAATGATTTAGACAAAGAACTGAAAGCACGATAACTCCACTTTATCTGCTATGCCGACGTCTGTATCACAGTAGTAAAGAGTGGTGCGGCAACGAATTGCGTGATGAACTCCATCACCGGATGGATCAAGCGGGAGCTGGGTCTGAAAGTGAGCGCAGAGAAATCGAAAGTGACCGACCCACATGGTTAAAGTATCTAGGCTTCGGATTTGTTGCACATTACCAGGCTGTGGTAAAAAAGACAGGACGACATAAGATATCATCAGAAATCCTTGCAAAGTGAGGACTCGTTCGATGTCTTGATGATTTTCTAGGTTGACCGCCTCTTGTCGATCGGCATGTTGAATGGTATGAGAGGGGCTACTTGTAAGCCCCTACTCGATTCAGAACGATGGAATCATTCCCATTAGATCTTCCAAAACTTCAATAGAAGGGAATTGAATTCCTCGGGTACATCCATATTGACACAGTGGCCAGCATTTTCAAAGATCTTCACTTGGGCAGTTGGTTCTTGTTCCCTCCACAATTCGATCGCCTTCAACTCCATTGGCAGATCATATTCACCGCAGCCGATGAGTAGGGGGTAGGACCGGATTCCCATCTGATGCCGATTGACCATTTCATTGAGTCGGGCCAAGTACTGGTAGGATTTTTTTTGAAATTGTAAATTTAACATATAAAATGCCTCTTGCGCCTCTGTCGTGTATGCAGATACTTTTTTATTTGCCGCGGCGAACCATCGTATGGAGATCAGAGCCTTGAGCATCATCAGCATCTGGGCCAGGCCATTTTGTCGCTGCATTTCCGGATCGAATTGATTGATATTGTATCCTCCGAAGCAAGCGAGAGACCTAATGGTATCGGGGTATTGATTGGCGTAGTCCTGGGCGAGAATAGCCCCAAGAGAGACTCCGATCAAGTGGACTTGATCAATTCCTTCGGTGACTAGTATCGACTGAATCCATTTGGACATATGGACAATCGAGTCGCCTTTTTGAGCCTCTGTCGATTCCCCATGTCCAAGGGTGTCGATCGCTAAAAGATTGACTTTTGTAGATAATGGACCGAACTGTTTGTCAAACATCCGGTGATCTACAAAGGCTGCATGTAGAAAGCATACCCATTCCGCATGCTCCTTCTCTCTATGAATATAGTAGACGATTGGAGAATCGTCCAATCTCCTCTTTTTCATATCTGATCACTCCTAACTCGAGATCGTAGTTTCTCGAACCACTGTATATTGAATTCTAGTAGATCCCTTCCATATTGGGCGCACATCCGCTGATACTTGAAAACTTCTCGCCCTTCTGGGGGAATATCTACATTGTCCCCAGCTTCGTCAATGGCACAGACCAATTCGTATTGTCCACTTAAGTTCTCTATATGGTTTGCGATGATTTTGTCTCTGGACTCCGCATCAGCCAGTCCCATAAAATATACCTTAACCAGTTCAGGGCTCTTCACGGTGATATTCTCCACTGGCGCATTGACCCAATCGTAGAAATGGACTCTGCCCGTTTCTGTGATGGAGTAGATCTTTTTATGCATTCCGTTCTCGGTGATTTCAGTATAATGGATATAGCCCAATTTCAGCAGCTTCTTAATCGCAGCCTGAATGCTCCCCATACTGCTGCTATACATAAAATGCAGCCCCTTCTTAATCCGATCTCGCAATTGATAGATCGTCCGATCTTTCAATAGCAAGAGTCCTAGAATAATTTGATCCATTTTGACTCCTTATATTACTAATAGTAATATAATTATAATTTATTTTTATAGCGATGTCAAACGGATCGAGTAGGTCCTCTTGTGTTTCGTCAATGGGGTTATCCCAACTACAATAGCAATAGAAAACGGCATGGAGGGTGGCCATGCCGTTTTGGTTTATAATGAGCGAGTATTCTCTTTTATCTAGATCTTCCTATTATCTTTTTTTATCCTCAGGAAGCTGCTCTTCACGCAAACCTCGATAGAAGATCTCCTCTGCGGATTGAATGGCAGCGGCCTTGGTGCTTTCAAATAGATCGAGTATCCGAATACCCTCCGCGGTCAGCAGTGAACCCTTTGATCCACTGAGGCGATCGATCAGTTTAAAGCCCAGCATTTCCTCGGCCTCTCGAATGATTCTCCAGGCTTTGCTATAGGACATATTCATATCCTTTGCTGATTGATTGAGGGAACCGCTTCGCTGGATTCCCTTTAACAGGCTGACGATGCCCGGCCCAAAATTTCCAAAGATGGCTGGATCATCGGAGGCGATGATCAATTTGATTGAGATTTTTAAAGGATTCATCCTCTTCTCCTTGTGCATTAGTAGATGAACAGTCGCATGGATCCTGGTGTATTTACTTCATTGGCTGCAGTGTGGGGGACCGTGAGAAAGTTTGAATCTCCGTCGGAAATATATCGTAGCTCTGGGTTTTCATCGAAGTACTTGAGCCAGTCGTAGATTCCCACATTGTCCACATGAATTTCACTTGCGCGAATTCGGTTGAGCTGTACTGGATCAAAACCCTTGTGGTAAGGAGAGGGCACTGGATCCCAACCCACATTGAGCACGGCGATATTCTCGTATTCAAAGCCATTGTAATTGCCCTTGACGACGGCTGCCTTGGCCGCTTCCTCTTCGGGTCTAGACCCAAAGGGGAGGGCAAGGGTATTGATCTTATAATCTATTTCAAGCAAACTCTCCAAATATTGGGCTTGGTGACCTACCTCATGAATTGTATCTTCCAAATGCAGATCCGTAAAATCGGGGTGGTCTACAGTGTGATTTCCGAGATCCATGCCATTTTCCAGCAGAAAAGCCACTTTTTTTTGCTCCTCTCCCTTCACGCGGAAGGGGACTTCACCGTTGGCAAAGAAGGTGGCATGGGGCTGAATATCTGGGTGGGCCTTTGCAAAGTCCAAGAGGATCCCAACGGCACAATTTGGATCGATATTTCCATCTTCCAAGTATCGAAAGTTGTTTTCACGCGCGTCATCAAAGGTGATCACATAGGGGGTCTTCCCAGCGGGTATGTCCAATTTTCCCTGCACAAAATCGGTCAACCGTACAGGGATATAGCCTTTTTCGTAAAGGTTCTCCAAGTCCCGACGAAAATTCTCCGGTGTTCGGACCCATTCTTCTTCTTCTGGTCCGATATTGTGATACATCAAGATCATCACCTGTCCGGCTTCATTGGGTTTGAGGCTCAGATCAATGGAACTGGGTCCATTTCCATCGGTCTGAGCTGGCGTAGGGGCTATCTCAGATTCAGGTACATTTTTCGGGTCATTATCTTCTACTGTATTACTCGTAAGAGCTTCAGTCTCCTTTTGTGTCCTATTTCCTTCAGATTCTTTGCTGCAACCGAGCAGTAAACATAGAACGGTGACAAGAATTAAGAATTTTCGCAAATCTACCTCCAAAATCATAATTAGAGATTCTCTTTAAACAGGATCTCCGCAAGTTTATAATGCTCCTCATTGAGCTGAACCGCCTTTTGCAGATCCTCTGCTTCGATGGCCTCAATGATCTCATTGTGTTTCTTAATGGATTTCAATTCGCGCTCCACTCCGTTTTTTGGATCGATAAAACTGCGCACTAAAACTTCATGGAGCACATTGTATTCGTTAAATAGTTTAATCAGTCTCGAATTGCCAGAGTATTCCACAAAGGTCTTGTGGAATTTATAGTCATAATCGAAATACGCATCAGAGCCGATACATTCAATCTGATGCTTCATAATCTCCTGTAGATCCTTCACCATTCCTCGCTGATTTCCCTTGCGGAAGGAGGATTCCATCCCGCTCTTCACAATATACATCAGTATTTCATTGACATCCAGGGCAAAAGGTAGCGTAAAAGAGATCACTTTGGCGCCAGTCTGTTCGATCGATTCGATCAGACCATCGGCGTAGAGTCGATGGATCGCATCTCGAACTGGTGTGGAGCTCACGTCGAAGCGCTCCTTTAGATCCCGATTGACTAGGTTGTCTCCGAAGGCGATGCGTCCCATGAGGATATCCTTTTTAATTATCTCATAGATTTGATCACTTAATGATTTCTTTACTAGATTCATGCTTTCCCTCCAGAGTTGTTAGTTAGTAGTATAACATAATTCCAACTCATATCCTAGCCATTTGCTGTGGAAAATACAGGTTCTTACAGGGAATAGCCCGTCCATTGGGCGTTTTTTTGGCTTGCTCGATTTCATATGGACATTCCCTTGACGCAAATTGCTGGAGGGGATACACTCAGAGTAAGCAAAAAAGAGGTGAAGAATGAATTTAGCAGATATTGTAAGACATGTTGATCACACCCTACTCTCTCCCCAGGCCACCAAAGAACAGTTGCAAATACTCTTAGAGGACTCGATGAAATACGGCGCGGCAAGTGCGTGTATACCACCCTCATATGTGGAGTGGGCTTGCGAATACGTTGATGGAAGACTTCCCATCTGTACGGTCATAGGATTTCCCTTTGGCTATCAGAGCATAGAAGTGAAGGCTTTTGAAGCCGAGCGGGCGATCGAAGCGGGAGCGTCGGAAGTGGACATGGTCATCGCCATAGGAAGATTAAAAGATGGAGAAGATGACTATGTGCTTCGAGAGATTAAAGAGGTCAAAAAGCGTGTCGGTAAGGCGATCCTCAAAGTGATCGTCGAGACGGCTCTTCTCAGCAATGAGGAGAAGATCCGCATCTGCCGCATCGTATCTGAATCGGGAGCAGATTTTATCAAGACCTCCACTGGCTATGCAGCAGGGGGTGCAACCATTGAGGACATCCGACTCTTTAAGGAATATGTAGCGGATCATGTGAAGATCAAAGCCTCGGGAGGCATAGGATCCCTCGAAGAGGCACAGGCATTCATCGACGCTGGCAGTGACCGCTTGGGTACCAGTCGGATTATTAAACTCATCAAGGAGGGAGAATGTGGAGAGGGATATTAAGGAGCTGATCAAGCTGGGATTGGATGCCCTTCCCCTGGCGTATACGCCCTATTCTAACTTTAAAGTGGCTGCTGTTTTAGAGACTTTGGACGGAAGGGTATACACTGGCGTAAACATCGAAAATGCCGCCTATACCCCTACGAATTGTGCAGAGAGAACAGCATTTTTCAAAGCGATCAGCGAGGGAGATCGCAGATTTCGGCGGATCGTCGTCCTGGGTGGAAAAGGCGGCATCCCTGAGGAGGGGACAGCTCCCTGTGGAGTTTGCAGACAGGTGATGATGGAGTTTTGTGATCCCAAGACCTTTGAGGTGATCATCGCCAAATCCGAAGAGGAATACAGAACGATGACTTTAGAACAACTCCTTCCAGAGGGATTTGGCCCAGACAATTTAAAGGAGGTTCCCCATGAGGATATATGATATCATCGAGAAAAAGAAACATGGGAAGGTATTATCGAAAGAGGAAATCGAATTCACGATTAGGGCATATCTCCAGGGAGAAATCCCAGATTATCAGGTATCCGCTCTATTGATGGCAATCTGGTTCAATGGGATGCAGCCCCAGGAAACAACGGATCTGACGTTGAGTATGGCCCATTCAGGGGATATGGTGGACCTGTCTGCCATCGAGGGAATGGTCGTAGATAAGCACAGCACCGGTGGTGTTGGGGACAAGACCACTTTTATCGTCACGCCGATTGCCGCCTGTTTGGGAGTTAAAATTGCCAAGATGTCTGGTAGAGGGCTCGGGCACACTGGGGGAACTGTGGACAAGATGGAGGCCATACCAGGGCTTCGGACCCAATTAGAGCCTGCAGAATTCTTCGAAATCGTCAACCGAGTAGGGGCCTGCGTCATCGGGCAGACGGGAAACCTCGCACCTGCAGACAAAAAAATCTATGCTCTTCGAGATGTGACGGCTACAGTGGATAGCATTCCATTGATTGCCTCTTCCATCATGAGCAAGAAGCTGGCTTCGGGAGCTGGTGCCATCGTATTGGATGTCAAAGTGGGCAGCGGGGCATTTATGAAGGACATTGAAAGGGCAGAGGAGCTGGCCAGAACCATGGTGGAGATTGGAAAGCTGGCGGGTAGAAAGGTCGTGGCATTGATCACGGACATGGATCAGCCCCTAGGGCAGTCCGTAGGCAATCGAAACGAAATGGCAGAGGTCATTCAGACCCTTCGTGGACAAGGACCAAAGGATCTCACCGATCTGTCGATCGAACTGGCATCCCAGATGATCGTGCTCGGTAGAGAGATGGATCTGAAGCAAGCTCGAAAGGAAGCATTAGCCACTATAGAGAGTGGAGAAGCCTATGCCAAATTTATCGAGATGATTCAGGCGCAAGGCGCAGACATCTCCTATTTGGAAGATTTGGATGCCTTCGCCAGTGCCGACCATCAGTCGGAGCTCCTAGCCGGGGAGAAGGGCATCATCACGCAGATAGATGCACAAGAAGTGGGACTTTCAGCGGCTATGCTCGGTGCAGGTCGCAAGGAGGTCACTGATACCATCGACTATACCGCCGGCATCAAGCTCCACAAAAAAGTAGGGGATCAGGTCTTGGAAGGAGAGGTCCTAGCTGTGCTACAATCCGCAGATGCAGATACTCTGCAGGCGGCGAAGGAGCGACTAAGGGCGGCCTATCAATTTGGAGATGGCGCTCAGCCCAGGCCACTGATCTTTAAGACGATAAACTAAACAAAGAGAACAGCTCCTCCTGGAATGACGGCCAAATATGGCCTTCAGCCCAAGGGGAGCTGTTTTTAGTCTGACGGAATTCACTATGGTTTTAGGATCTTTGTTCCCTTTATCTTTATCGTCTGTACCATGTCGAACAGTCGATCCAGATTGGAATCGGGCCTATGGTTTTTTAGAACCTCTTCGTATAGGGCGATGACCCTTTGTCCAAAGTTATAAGTACTAAAACTCTTGCTGGTCTCAATGGCTGCCTCCGAAAATTGGCGATGGAGATCTTCGTTGACGAGAAGTCTCTTCGTGTACTCGACGAACTCGGCGCTATTCTTAAATAGATAGCCGTTGGTTCCCGGAAGAACTACCCCGTCAATGGCTTCGTCTTTTCGGCAGACTTCAGGGAGTCCATTTGCCATTGCTTCGACATAGGTAAGTCCCTGGGTCTCACTGACAGAGGCGGAGATAAAGATATCCGCAGTCTGATAATAGTCCCTGACCTCTGCAGGGTTGATCATACCTGTAAACAGGATCTGATCAGAGAGCCCCTTATCCTCAACCAGCCGGATCAGATCTTCTCGATAGGGCCCATCGCCGACGATCAGGAAGGTCACCTTTGGATAGACCTGGATCAATAGTTTAAAGTTCTGGATCAGTTCTTGAATATTCTTCTCCTCTGCGACACGTCCTAAGCAGATGAGGATTTTATGGTCCTCTGGAATTTGGTATTTTTCGCGGATCTCAGTTTTTCTCTCATCAGGGATTCTTTCGTAGTACTTCTCTAGATGGATTCCCGTGGGTATGACGACGATTTTTTCATTGAGATCATGTTCAATCAGATTATTCTTGACCTTAAGGGTCGGTGCAATGATCGCAGCTGCGTTTTTTAGACGGATCCGCATCGCCGAGCCCACCATCATCTGACCGAGTTTCTCATTGGGGATGACGTATTTGGTATAGTATTCATATAGGGTGTGATAGGTGTGCACGAGGGGGGCCCCAGTTTTACGTGCAATCCGATAGGCAAAGGAATATGTGAAAAATTCACATTGGCTATGGATGATATCAGGTTTCCAGTCCACCAGTGCATCGATCACCTTATTGGTGATAATCAGGGTTCCTCGGACATTGGGATAGACCTTTACAGCAAAGGAACGGACAAAGTAGAAGTCCCCGTCGATATAGGATTTATCCGAGTCAGAAAGAGTGAGGATACGAACCTCGTGACCTGCATTTTTTAGCTCATTATATAAATTCATGATCGAGACAACCACACCATTTACCGATGGGGCAAACCAGTCCGATGTCAAAAGAATTTTCACCGCATTGACCTCCTGAGATTAATAGCTCCATTCTATCATATCCAGTAATAGGACGACAGACTTTATAAAAGAATTATTGATCATTCGCTTCAAATTGAAAAATAGTGGTATATATGTAGTTGAAACGGGATTTACATGTACTACCTCGAAGTAGCGATGATTAAATTACAAGGGAGGGCATAGAGTTGAAATGGAAAGGCAGAAGACAGAGTAGCAATGTCGAGGACAGGAGAGGCCAAAGGGTTTCAGGTGGGGGCATGGCATTAGGTGGTGGCTCCATCATCATGCTCATCCTCGTCTTCGTCCTAACCGGTGGAGACTTGGGTGCGACCTTGGACATGGCTCGCAATCAAGCACCGACGACACAAAATGTGGAATATCAGGCAACGGAAAGGGAAGAGGAATTGTATCAATTCTCCTCCACGGTTTTTGCAGATCTAGAGGATGTCTGGACAGAGGTATTTCAAGAGAATAACCTGCGCTACAATCTTCCCAAATTGGTCATATACTCCGGTGGAGTGAGCACCGGTTGTGGGACGGCCAGTTCACAGGTTGGACCATTTTACTGCGGAGAAGACAGTACCATATACATCGATCTGGAGTTCTATGATAAGTTAAAGCAACAATTCGATGCTCCAGGAGATTTTGCATTTGCCTATGTCATCGCCCATGAAGTTGGGCATCATGTGCAAAACGAATTGGGCGTATTGGAACAATTCCACAGTTATCGAGGTCGGATCAGTCAAAAAGAGTTCAACGAACTATCCGTTCGAGTGGAGCTTCAAGCAGATTATTATGCAGGTCTCTTTGCGAAGCATATTCAAGGGAAGGGATATCTAGAGTCAGGGGATATTGAAGAGGCCATCAATGCTGCAGGAGCCGTTGGTGACGATACCATCCAAGAGAAGATGACGGGAAGAGTGCAGCCAGATAGCTTTACCCATGGTAGTAGCGAACAGAGGATGCGCTGGTTTATGAATGGTTTGGAAGATGGGAGCTTAGAGGGTGGGGACACCTTCAATATTCGGGATCTATAAAAGAGAAAAGAGGGGCAGCTCGTAATTATGGGCTGTCTTTTTTATGTCTGATGCGAGGGATGGAAGGAGTGGTGCAAGGCTTTCCGAAGAGCACGCTTCTGCGATTCGCAGAAAGCTACTGCCGAGACCTAACCCGACGAGGTTCTTTCGAGTCGTAGGTAGGTCCGGTGCAAGGCTTTCCGAAGAGCACGCTTCTGCGATTCGCAGAAAGCTACTGCCGAGACCTAACCCGACGAGGTTCTTTCGAGTCGTAGGTAGGTCCGGTGCAAGGCTTTCCGAAGAGCACGCATTTGCGATTCGTAGAAAGCTACTGCCGAAGCCCTAACACGGTGAGATGCTTTAGAATCAGGGGTCATTGAGGTGCACGGCAAAAAGGGGTTAACCAGCTTCTCCGCTCCGTATTTGGAGAAAATCTCGGCTCGGAATCTCCGGTGTCTCCAATGCACTTTGAGAAAGGGGGTGCTGGGGAGACACAAGCACTCCGATTCCTGCGCCGGATTTTCTATCCAAATACTCCGAAGTCGAATCTTGTTAACCCCTTTTTGCCTTACGATAAGATGAAATTGAGGGGATTAGATTCTAAGAACGACAATTTAAGAAAAGAAATAATGTTAGCTACTGCCCGAGACCTAACCCGACGAGATGCTTTTCGAGTCGCTGGTAGGTCCGATGTAAGGCTTTCCGAAGAGCACGCTTCTGCGATTCGAAGAAAGCTACTGCCCGAGACCTAATCCAACGAGGTTCATTAAATCAGGATAATTTTGCCTTATGTTCGCTGCTCAGGGAAAATGGGAAATTATGCCTTGAAAATCGGAATATCCTCTCGTTGAATTTGACAGAGGATAGGGGAAAGTACTATACTCTAAGTGCATGGATGGATTTAGGGAATGCGGTTGGAGACCGCAGCAGCCCCCGCTACTGTAATACGGATTGATCGGCATATGCCACTTCACGGGAAGGCGCCGATTGAGTTGATGTTGAGCCAGGATACCTAAAATAATCTAATGTAATACTTCGGTGGGAAGATTACAGAATGTTTCTCAACCCCGGATGGTTGAGTTTTTTTCTTCCTCATGCAAAGGAGCTGATCGTTTGAAAAAGCATTCAAAATGGCTCATGCTCGCAAGTCTGCTGTATCTGGTGGTGCTCATACCACAGGATGCGCATGCGATGCATATCATGGAAGGTTATTTGCCCAAGTTTTGGGCGTTGTTCTGGTGGGTGGTCTATTTGCCCTTCTTGATCATTGGCCTTCGAAAACTCACGGAGTTAACTGAGAAGCACCCGGAGCAGAAGCTCCTCTTGGCGCTAGCAGGTGCTTTTGTGTTTCTCTTGTCCTCTCTGAAGATCCCTTCGGTAACTGGATCTTGTTCTCATCCAACGGGTGTGGGGCTTGGGGCTGTGCTATTTGGACCTTGGCCTATGGCAGTGCTGGGACTGGTCGTGCTGCTCTTTCAGGCAGTGCTTCTGGCACATGGTGGGCTGACCTCACTGGGTGCTAACGCTTTTTCTATGGCGGTGGTGGGACCTTTTATTGCCTATTATCTGTTTCGGGCACTTAAGAAGTCGGGAGTCAATAATTATGTGGCCGTATTCGCGGCTGCTGCGATTGGCAATCTCAGTACCTATGTGATCACATCGATCCAACTGGCTTTGGCACATCCGGCAGGGGATTTTGGTGGACAGGTCGTCACCTATTTAGCCGTCTTCGCTCTGACGCAGATTCCCATCGCCATCGCCGAGGGAATTCTGACGGCATTACTCTATGAAAAGGTATACCAATATGAGGAGGGAATCCGTCTTGAAACGATCCACTAAGATACTGCTCGTCCTCTTACTGATTGCGATTGTAATCGTACCCCTGTATCTGCAAAGAGGTGCAGAGTTTGGAGGTGCAGATGGCCAGGCTGAAGAGGTCATTATCGAGAACAATCCAGGTTATGAAGTCTGGTTTGAACCCCTGATCGAACTGCCGAGCGGTGAAATTGAGTCCCTACTCTTCTCGTCACAGGCGGCACTAGGGGCCATTATAATCGGATATTATCTAGGCTATAAGAAGGGGAAAAGGGAACATGTCGGTCATTGATATCCTAGCTGAGAGGAATCGATTTAGGGATATGAATCCGTACTTTAAACTGGCGATGGGCATTGCTGTGCTCATCGCCGGTTTGGTCTTTGACAAGATGGCCTTCAGTTGGATCCAAATACTGGGCTGCCTATTGCTTTTGGTATGGGGTGCGGGAATTCCCTTAGGCAGATACCTAAATCTCTTTCGGATACCGCTGGCTTTTTTAGTGCTGACCTGTGTGATCCTCAGCATTTCATGGTCCGATCAGGCAGATGGATTCTATCTTTCTCTCTATACCGGTTCCCGATATATCGGAGTGACTGCAGAGGGGTTGATGTATGGAATCCATGTCTTTCTCCGCTCCCTTGGAGGGATTAGCGCCACTTTTGCCATGGCGTTGACGACTCCCATTCGCCAATGGATTCATGTTGCCAACGGACTCAAATTGCCTCCTATACTGGTGGAGATGATGCTATTGATGTACCGATTTATCTCCTTATTCATTGAGATGAAGGGGGATTTAGAGGTCGCATTGCAATTGAAGGGTGGTTCAAAAGGGCGGTTTGGGTTGATTCAAAACAGCTCGAGAGTTGCAGGTCGTCTATTTCAGCGGATGTTTCAAAGTGCCAATGACTGGTATATTTCCCTTGAGCTCAAATTATTTGATGGAAGGTTTTATTAGGTGTGGGCATGCTGACAATTCGAGATCTCAACTATAGCTATCCCGATGGATCGCAGGCCCTTCGTGGCATCCATGTGGATTTGGGAGAAGATCCCTGCACTGCGGTTATAGGCAGCAATGGGTCAGGGAAGTCCACCTTATTTTTAAATGCCTTGGGTATTTTGAAACCAAGCTCTGGCATAATCGAATATCTGGGAAAACCCCTATCCTATCAGAAGAAGGCCCTTCGAGAATACCATAGACAGGTCAATCTGTTGATGCAGGATCCAGAACGGCAGATCTTCTATGCCTCCATCCTTGAAGATGTCTCCTTCGCCTTGCGCAATATGGGATATGATGAGAAGACGGTCGAAGTCCTTGCCAGGGAAGCCGTCCGCCGAGTGCACTTAGAGGACTGTATGGATAAAAATATCTATCAACTCAGTTATGGACAGAAGAAAAGGGCGGCCTTTGCCGGACTCCTAGCGATGAAGCCGAAGCTCCTCTTCCTTGACGAACCGACGGCTGGCTTGGATCCGATGATGAGAGAGGAGATGATCCAAATCCTGAAGGAGTCGATGGAGCAGGGGACCCGCATCATCCTATCCAGTCATGATTTGGATTTTGTGCTGAGGATTTCTCAAACCGTCCTCATCTTAAAGGAGGGGCAAGTTCTCGGATATGGACCAACAGAGAAAATTCTTCTGGATAGTCTGCTCATACGAGATGCAGGTTTGATCCAGCCCTTGCAGGTAAGGCTACATCTGGAAGCCAGGCTGCCCCTTTATCGAGAAGAAATAGAGCTGATCCATTTTTGCAGAGATGAAATGAATAGATGAGATTTAAGAGGGACTGCCTATGGAGAATTGCATTTGGTGCCCTATTACTATATAATTCTAGTGGAAATTGTTAAGTATCACGATATTTTTGATCGAATTTCAAAAAATAAATTTTTGTAATGATTCCGTAAGGATCTGATTTCTATAATATACTATAATTGAAGTATAGTAAATTTAGTTAGATTCGAGGGATTATGATGGAAGAGAATATGGGCAAAATCATTCCACGTGGCAAGATGAAGCCACTTGAGAGGACGAAGCCCGTCCTCAATAAGACGAAAATTGCAAATATTACAATACAGGCACTCAGCATACTCGGTATTGTATTGACTGTGGTGTTTTTCGTGTGGGCATTTAAGCATCGACTCTTT
>JAUNUQ010000001.1:162154-165120 GCA_030538075.1 Tissierellia bacterium | reverse complement strand
TGGCTCCTATCAAGTCTCTGCATCCCAAGCAGTGACAAATGCAGTACGGTTCTTGAAAGAAGCAGACGTTGATGCGATTAAACTAGAGGGTGGAATTCGAGTTGCTGATAAGATTAAAGCCATTTCGGAGGCTGGAATCGTTGTCTTTGGTCATATTGGTCTGACTCCGCAAAGCTCAGGCGTACAAGGAGGCTTTAAAGCACAAGGTCGGACGGTTGAAAGTGCTAAAGCAGTAATTGAAGATGCTTTGGCAGTACAAGAAGCGGGAGCAATGTTTTTGTTGGTTGAAGGCGTTCCCAATGAACTGACTAAGTTTATTACGGAAATATTGGAGATTCCAGTCTACTCTATTGGAGCGGGGATAGATTGCGATGGTCAGCTCTTAATATGTGGCGACATGTTGGGAATGTTCCAAGCCTTTACTCCAAAGTTTGTAAAAAAATATGCTAATATTGCAGAAGAGGCCATATCTGGTATAAAAGAATATGTTTCGGAAGTGAAGAACAATGAATTTCCAAAGGATGAACATTGTTATCATATTTCAGACTCGATTGATGATTTTAATAAGCTTTTTGAAGGATATCGAAAGTAATAGCCTGGATAATAAAAGCGAGATGCAAAGTTAGTAGATATTGAAATCGGATCAGCTTAATTTAGAGGTTAAAAGTGATCAATGGCGTGAGAATAAGCAAGATACTCTTAAGACCACCATTGCCCACTATTGCTATCTATAGTAGATGATTAAATGGTAGATCACCTTAGATTTCCCAATATTCTTATAACTATGCGTAAAATCTGCAGCAAAATTGATCGATTCACCAGCCGATAGGACATATGCTTTACCCTGAATGGAGATTTCAACTTTTCCTTGAAAGACAGTTATGAATTCCTCTGTTCCTGGCATATGAGGTGCTGAGGTCTGTGCTCCTCCAGGTAGAATCTCAATATAATGTGTCTCAAAATGTCTTTCATTATCATAGGGATGGAGGGGGTAATTTACGTATCTATCATCTTGACCAACAACGGGTATAGAATCTTTTATTTTTATTATGGATAGCTTTGGGATATTGCTATCTAAAAGAGAGGTAAATGGGATACCATACCCCTGAGCAATTTTCCAGAGGATAGAGATGGTGGGGTTAACATCACCTTTCTCGATTTGTGCAAGCATGCTTCGGGAGACTCCTGTCAGGTTAGCAGCTTCTTCAAGAGTTAATTTTTTTTGAGCACGAATCCCATATAGGTTTTCTGCGATGGTATCTATTATGTACAAGTTGTACCTCCAAAAATATGCTTAGTCTTTTAGCAGAAAATACATTAGCGAGAAGAGAGAACGGTAGAAATCAACTATTAATTATAGTTTAACATAACAAGTTGGATATTTCTAGCAACTTAACAAATGACTTAAAAACGGAAAATATATTTTGGAGGGCTTGTAATGACGATAATCAATGCAATATTGGATATTCTTTGGGGACCTGCAACGCCTGCGATAATCATTGCAGTGGCGGTTTATTTTACTATACGGACTAAATTCGTCCAGATTCGTAGACTCCCTAAGATGTTGGAATTGTTGAAAGCAAATAGCGAACAAACCACAGAGGGAATCTCCGGCTTTCAATCGTTCATGATTTCGGTTGCCGGCAGAGTCGGAACTGGAAATGTCGCTGGTGTGGCTGGAGCCATTGCATATGGAGGACCAGGAGCAGTTATTTGGATGTGTATCGCAGCTATACTTGGTGCCGCTACTTCGTTTATAGAGAGTTCACTTGCTCAAATTTATAAGGTGAGATATGGAGAAGGTGAGTTCCGTGGTGGAACAACCTACTATATCGAAAAAGGGCTTGGACTTCGCTGGCTTGCCGTTTTGTTTAGTGTTTTGGCATATTTTGCTCAGGGATTTGGTTTCCACTTACCAAATATGTCTTCTATTGTGTATTCAATACGAGAAACAGCTGGAATAGCTCCTATGATCCCCACAATTATTACAGCGATATTATTCGCACTGATAGTATTTGGTGGAGTTAAGAGAATTGGTAGCTTTGCAGATAAAGCAGTACCGTTTATGTCTTTAATCTACATTGGTTTATGTATCGTTGTGTTAGTAACCCATGTATCGGTACTACCAGCGACGATCTCCTTGATGATAGATTCAGCTTTCAATCCTAAGTCTTTTCTAGGTGGAATGTTGGGTAGTGCTATAACTTGGGGTGTAAAAAGAGGATTGTACTCAAACGAAGCAGGGCTGGGAAGTGCGACCTGCGCTGCTGGTTCATCAGATGTGAGCCATCCTGCACAAGAGGGGTTAACTCAAGCCTTGGCGGTTTATTTTGACACATTAATAATTTGCTTGATTGGTGCTGTTACGATTATTGCAACAAATAGTTACAATGTCATTGATGGCAGTGGTGAAATGATTGTTTCCAATATTCCTGAGATTTCTGTTGGGGTACTGTATGTGCAAACGGCAATCACTGGAACGGTGGGTACTATAGGAGCATATTTACTATCGATATGTGTATGGTTCTTTTGTTTCACGTCGATTGTTGCATTTCACTATTATGGCGAAGTGAATATTGGTCAAATCTTCAAGAATCATCCGAAAGGAGCTACGATATTTGCACGAGTGGTCTCGGTAATTGCCATATTTGTGGGAGGACTCACCTTCTCTGATTTTGCGTGGGCAATTGGAGATTTATCATTGGGCTTAATGGCGTTCATCAATATTCCGGTGATTTTATTGCTGAGCAAATATGCATTTAAAGCTTTGGATGACTATGAGAGACAATTGGCTAGTGGGGTAGAAAAGATAACATTTTATCCTGAAAAATTAGGAATCAAAGGGACGGAGCCGAACTTATGGAACGAGCTAAGTTCTAGAGAATAGAGGTTATTGATATGGAAAAAGAGAAATTTGAAAGAATAAGAGAGGCAGAGTTCCCGCTGGCTTGTAAATGCGCTTATTT
>JAUNUQ010000001.1:142628-162144 GCA_030538075.1 Tissierellia bacterium | reverse complement strand
CCGACGACAGGCGTTTTTTCAACACGCTCAAGACAAGCGATGGTAGATTTTATTGAAAACCGATATGAGAATGGGATGGATATACTGGATTTTGAGGGAAACTGGAGGTATGCGGACAGAGTAAGAGCTTTAGCGGCTGAGGTGATTAATTCTGAGTCGGATGAGATCTTCTTTTCTGGCTCTGGATCAGAGATGTTAAATGTTATTTCAAATGGGATCATAGTACAACCGAGTTCAAATGTCGTTACAACCGATCTCTCCTTTCCATCAACTCCCTACACGTGGATGAATCGACTTGGAGTGCATAATGTACGGATTGGAAAGTCGGTGAATGGCCAAATTGACACAGAAGATTTACTTGCTTTGGTTGACAACGATACTGTTGCAATATCGATATGCTTAGTTGAGAATACATCTGGATACAGACATGATGTAGAGGATATTGGGAAGTTTTGTAGAGAGAATAATATCCTCTTTATTCTAGATGCAACTCAATGTATCGGAGCAATGGAAATAGATGTCAAAAAGATGCATATCGATTTTTTGATCGCCACCACATATAAGTGGCTGAGCGGACCATTTGGTATATCATTTGCATATGTGTCCAACAGAATAGTTAATGATATCAAACCCGTTTATGTGGGATGGACAGGGAATAAGGATAGGCACAATCACTCACGATATCTATTGGATCTAGAAGATGGTGCGAAAAGATTTGAACTAGGTAGTTTAAACTGGATTGGATTAAAAGGTATAGAACAATCAATGCTCCTTTATCTCGAATTAGGAAAATCCAATGTAGAGGAGTATATACTAAGTCTTACAGATTATTTTTACGAGCAAATTTCTCAACTGGAGTCAGTGCGGTTGATTGGACCATTCAGAAATGGGAATCGATCAGGGATCTCATATATTGAATTTCCTGAGGAGTGGAAGCTAACAGACAGAATTCTACGAGAAAATGGAATACGAGCACATGTAGCTGGGAAAAATACAATTCGGATAGGGCTTCATTTTTATAATAACAATGAAGATATTGATGTGTTCATCAACTTTATTAAGCAAAGAGGAAAATAAAATGACAAAAAGGAGATCGATTATGAAGATAATCCAGACAACAAATGCTCCAAAAGCATTGGGACCTTACTCACAAGGGATCCAAGTCGACAGGCTAATTTTTACTTCTGGACAACTTGGTATCATCCCTGACACCGGGGAACTTGCTGGGGAAGACGTCGCCTCACAAACAGATCAAGTTCTGAAGAATCTGAGTGCAATTCTTCAAGAATCTGGAACAAGTCTTGACAAAGTATTCAAAACCACATGCTTTCTATTGGAGATGAAGGACTTTGAAGAGTTTAATAGAGTTTATGAGGGATATTTTAACGTAAAACCGGCTCGATCCTGTGTTGCAGTAAAAGAAATGGCAAAAGGCGCCTTGATAGAAATTGAAGCGATTGCTGTATGTGAATGATCTGTTAGAAATAGTATACGATGAAAATGGAGCTTAATACGCATACAAGGAGTTTTTATACAGAATAGCCAGAATCGCTTTTTAGAATGCATAGTTATAGTCCACAGTATTGACGTTATGAAGCGTGTGAAGGGATATTCGATGCTAGCTTAAGATATAGAATGGGGGCGGAAATAAAGTTGGATCTATTAATTTGCCCCCCCCCCACTCTCTCCAGAGCAATTCTTTTTCTGAATCTGCAGCACTTGTAATCTTCGTGACGGAGCCTATATCTTCAAAGGTATTTAAGGTATTTATCGTAAAAAGTATTATCTCTTCTGAGTAAGACATACGTGAACCTCATTAATTGGTCCAGTTTTAAGTTGCGCCTCCTTACATGTAATATTCTTGAAAAATGTCTTGACGTTATAGATAGGCAGTAGTATACTACATACTAAATGGAGATAGAATAGAGAGGACAACGATAAATGGTAGAGAGAGTGTACTTAAAGACACAAGTTTATGAATACATTAAGTCTGCTATAGTAAATAATGAATTGAATTCCGAAAGTATATACTCAGAACAACAGTTTGCTGACTTGTTAAATGTTTCTCGAACGCCGATTAGGGAAGCGGTTTTAAGATTGAATCAGGAAAAACTAGTGACAATTCACCCGAATAAGGGCTTCTCTCTCCGATTGATGAATCGTAAAGAGCTAAGAGAACTTTTTGAATTCCGTTATGTTTTAGAAGGATATTGCTGTCAACTGATAGTTAATGAGAGTGACGGATTAAAAAAGGATAGCTTCATCAGAGAGTTAGAGGAACTTTTAAGCCTAGAAGAAGAGACAATCGATGAACAGAATGACTCCAAGCACCATATGGAAGTTGATTTTGAGTTTCATTACAAGATTATTGAGTATTCAAGCAATAGTCTAATATCTAATCAATATTATAGGCTTCGAAATCAAATGAGTATTTTAGGTATAGAATCATATAAACGGAAAGGTAGACCAAAGCAAACACTGGATGAACACAAAGAAATCACAAACGCTTTGAGAAAGAAGGATGACTCTATTGTATTAAAAATATTGAATACACATTTGACAAATGCAGAGGATATTTTGGCTTCTATGGAGATTAGAGAGTAAGTTTTTCTCAATGGTGAGATGACTATAGTTGAAAAAGTCAGAAGAAAACTCTGAGAATAATTTTTTTCTATTAAGTAGTATGTTACATGTAATAGATAAAAACAAATTAACACTAATTTAAAGCGTATGCTTTAAAAATAAAACTGGAGGACAAAAATGAAAAGGCTAAGAAATCGTTTCACTACCTGGAGTTTGATACTGCTTCTATTCGTTTCGTTAATTGGCTGTAACTCAAATAATGGGAACGATACAAGCACAAATGGGACAGCGGAGGCGCCAGCGAGCGCAGAAAAAACGGTGATAAAAGCGGCTCATGTAGTAACAGAAAATGATCCGTATCACTTGGGGCTGGTACGGTTAAAGGAAATAGTAGAGGAAAATACAGAGGGAAGATACCAAATTGAGATTTATCCGAATGGCACTTTAGGCTCAGAACGAGATCTAGTTGAAGGCGTACAGATGGGTTCGATTGGAATGTCAGTTACTGCAACAGGACCAGTTGGAAGCTTTGTTAGTGAACTATCAGTCATTGAATTACCATTCTTAATCAGGGATTACGATCACGCTGATAAGGTTTTGATGGGAGAGATCGGAGAAGAGTTGTCCAATAAAATCAGTGTAGCAGCAAATGTAAAGAGCCTTGGTTTCTGGGAGAATGGTTTTAGGAGCGTGGTTACTAGAGACAAGAAGATTGAATCCGTGGAGGATATAAAAGGATTAAAAATTCGCACAATGGAGAACCCGGTTCATATGGCTGCTTGGACAGCTCTTGGCGCAGATCCAGTTCCCATGGCCTGGGGAGATGCTTATACAGGTGTTCAGCAAGGAGCATTAGATGGATTAGAGAACGCCATCTCATTGTTATATTCTCTTAAGACTTCAGAGATTACAAATTATTTGACTATCACAGAGCATGTGTATTCTGCGTCATCTGTATTGATGAATCAAAAAATTTGGGATGGTATGAGCGATGCTGATCAACAGATTTTTGAAGATGCATTCAAAGAAGCAAGCGCCTATGAGAGAGAAGTGGCTAGAGAGCAATCTGCTGAAGCTGAGGAGAAACTAGTCTCTGAAGGGTTGGAAGTAACTCATCCAAACAGGGATGCATTTCGTGAATTAACTAAGAATGTGAAGGATACTCTGGATGGAGATTTTTCTGATATTATTTCTAGAATTGAGTCCCAATGATTCTAGAAGAAAATCAGCGGATTAGTCTATGTAATTAAGGAGGTGATTCTATTGAAGAAATCGCGTCAGATGTTTTCAAGAATAATTGACCAATTCTTGCTAATCTTCTTGGGAGGAATGACGTTCATTATCACACTTCAGATTATTACAAGATATGTGTTTTACTATAGCCTACCTTGGTCTGAAGAGCTATCTAGATACCTATTTGCATATTTAATTTTGATTGGAGCAAGTGTAGGTGTTCGTAATGGTCAACAAATCTCAATAGATCTAATTGATAGTACTTCGATAGGTAAGACAACTGCAATTAGAGTTCTCCAATTAGCGTTTCAGATGATCACTGTGATTATCTTGATAGTGAGTTCGATTCAGCTTGTGAAGAATGGTGCTAATCAGTTAAGCCCTGCTATGCGAGTCCCGATGAACCTAGTATATTTAGCACTTCCGATCGGATACATCTTAATACTATTCGAGCTGGCACTTAAGCTTCGAGATTTGTTTTATGCAGGTAGAATATCAAAGATTGAAAAATCTGAAGGAGGTAGTGAATGAGTGCACCATTAGTATTGTTTATTAGTTTATTGATATTTATGGTGTTGAAGATCCCTATTGCATGGTCTTTATCCCTATCAAGTATCATTGCACTCTTTCTTTCTGGAGGAATTCCACTCTCAGTTATTGCTCAAAGAATATTTACAGGAGCTGATATTTTTTCGCTATTAGCTATACCATTCTTTATGCTTTCAGGAGAGGTAATGGTGAAAGGGGGATTATCTAAGAGGTTAGTTGAATTTGCTAATGCGATGGTAGGACATTTACCAGGCGGTCTTGCCTTAGTCTCCGTTGTAGCATGTACATTTTTCGCTGCAATATCTGGATCATCGGTAGCTACGACAGCTGCGATAGGTGGAATAATGATCGGAGAAATGACAGAAAGAGGATACGATAAGGCATATTCTGGTGCAGTTCAAGCAATAGGAGGAACGCTTGGAATTATTATTCCTCCAAGTATTGTCTTTATTATGTATGGTACAGCTACAAATGTATCCATCGCAGCTCTATTGATGTCAGGAGTTATTCCTGGAGTATTTACAGGAATAATATTATGTGTCATGTGCTATATCATCGCAAAAAAAGAGAATCATCCGCGAAATGAAGGGTTTTCATACTCGAAGTTGATCACTACATTTAAGAGCGCCATTCTCGCCTTACTAATGCCAGTAATAATACTCGGAGGCATATATGCTGGGGTATTTACTCCCACAGAATCTGCAGTAATTGCGGTAGTCTACGGGATATTGATATCTATGTTTGTATATAGATCAATGAACTTGGGAGAATTGAAGAAAGTGATCATTTCATCGGCGGCCTCAACTGCAAATCTAATGATTTTAGTAATCTCAGCGCAAGTATTTGGGTGGTTTGTTACTTACTTTAATGTGCCGGCAACAGTCTCTAGTGCGGTGCTGTCCATAGCATCAAATAAGTACATTTTCTTACTATTAGTAAATATTGTTTTGCTAGTATTCGGAATGTTTATGGAAGTAGGAGCAATTACACTTATTATGGCTCCTATACTTGCACCTATGGCAAGTTTGTATGGAATTGACCCTGTCCATTTCGGGTTAGTATTTGTATTTTTACTGACGATTGGACAAGCAACACCTCCCTTTGGTACCACTCTATTTGTTGCATGTGGTTTAACCGGAGAATCAGTTGCAAGAGTAGGTGGCAAGCTAATTCCGTTTATCCTAGCAGAAGTCGGATGTGCGCTTCTTTTCTCTTATGTACCAATTATATCAACTTGGTTGCCAAGTATCTTGAAGTAGAACATATGAATTTACTATTGAAAGGAGATTATAATGAAAATAACAGCAATAGAAACGGTCCAAATTCCTAAGTTTCCTAGACATATTTGGGTACTGATTCATACGGATGAGGGTATTACGGGAATAGGAGAAGCTTATGACAAAGTAGAACTCACAAAAACTGCAATTCATGATTTTTGTGCTGAGGTAATTCTCGGTCAGGATCCACTAAATAATGAAATGCTTTGGCATATGATGTACGATAGTGCAAATTATACGGGCTTTTTTGGAGCCGAAATGCGGGCAATAGGTGCCATTGATATTGCGTTATGGGATATCAAAGGAAAAGTTGCGAATATGCCAGTGTATCAGTTATTAGGTGGTAAGACTCAAGAGAGCTTAAAAATATACAATACTTGTGTAAGCTTTGGGGATATTCGTGACCGCGAATGGTTTTTAAGTGATGCCGGATCTTTAGCTGAATCACTTCTTGAGGAAGGGATAAGCGCAATGAAGATATGGCCATTGGACGCTTTAAGCGAGAGATATAATGGTCAAAATATCTCTAGATCAGATATAAAAAAAGGGCTAGAACCTTTTAAGAAAATTCGTGAGGCCGTAGGCGATAAAATGGAAATCGCTTTTGAAGGCCATTCCCGATGGAACCTACCTATGGCAATACGAATTGCAGAAGAATTGGAGCAATATGACCCAATGTGGTACGAAGATCCGATTCTTATCGACGATGTTAGTAACCTAGCTATCCTACGGGATAGAATTAATCTGCCAATACTAGCGAGTGAACGACTAGCAACTAGATTCCAGTTTAGGCCGCTAATGGAGAAAAATGCATGTGATATTATCATGTTTGATATATCTTATGTTGGTGGTGTAAGTGAAGGAAAGAAGATAGCAGGGATGGCTGATGCATATAGGCTTCCTGTCACTACCCACAATTGTGGTAGTCCGATTATGACAAATGTTTGTGCACACCTGCTAATGAGTTGTCCGAATTCTACCGTAATGGAGACGATCCGTTCCCACTATAAGCTCTTTGATGTCTGCGAAGAGGGTGTTGATATTCGGGATGGTCATATTTATGTAAGCGATAAACCTGGCTTTGGCGTGACATTTAGTAAAGACTGGCTAAATCATAAGGACACCATAAGAGTGTCTACGGATAACGTAGTAAATAATCAATTGTTTGCTGTAGTTGGAGACCCTTGGGCGGTCTCGCCGGGAGATGATAAGGCTAAGAAAATTGATATTCTGAAGGATAAATAGAACGAGTACTAAAACAAGGAGAGTAAAATGAAAAAGAAGTCGATTCTTGATTTTATACAAATGAAAGAGGATGGAGAAAAAGTTGCGTGGATGACTGCTTATGATTATCCTATGGCATCATTTTCTGAGCAAGCAGGGCTCGATATGATTTTAGTAGGTGATTCTCTCGGGATGATTGTTTTAGGATATAAAGATACAATTCCCGTCACAATGGAAGAGTCAATTATTCATTGTCAAGCGGTTCGTAGGGGGGCACCAAATACTTTCATAATTGGAGATATGCCTTTTGGATCATACCAAATATCACCAGAGGTTGCAGCAGCGAACGCAATTAGATTTCTTAAAGAAGCGAATGTAGATGCGATAAAGCTAGAAGGAGGAATTCGTGTTTGCGAACAGATTCAAGCGATTGCTGAATCGGGAATTGTAGTATTTGGACATATCGGATTAACACCACAAAGCTCTGGTGTTCAGGGAGGGTTTAAAGCGCAAGGAAGAACAGTAGAAAGTGCCAGAGCGGTGATTGATGATGCAATTGCAGTAGAGAAGGCAGGAGCAATGGCTTTATTAGTGGAGGGCGTTCCTTCCGAGGTGACTTCATTCATAACAAAAGTTATCAACATTCCGGTCTATTCAATTGGAGCTGGTATTGATTGTGATGGACAATTATTGATCTGTGGGGATATGTTAGGCATGTTTCAAGAGTTTACACCAAAATTTGTGAAGAAATACGCGAATATAGCAGAAGTTGCGGTTCAAGGGATAAAAGATTATATTTCAGATGTAAAAACCCTGAAATTCCCTGAGGATAAACACTGTTATCACATCAAAGACTCTGAAGATGCTTTTGATAAGTTGTTTGAAGAGTATGAATTATCGGCCCTAAAGTGAAAGATGTAAAAATAAACAGATAATAGAGGGGGGCATTCTATCTCAAAATGATCGTGAATAGACTTAGATCAATATTCATATTTTTTATCTTGATCAATAAGTTTAGGCAGGAGGATCTGGCGTAACTATTCGCAAGATAGGACCCCCCGCCTCCTTGATAATCGTGCAGCGATTATCATGAGGTAGACAATAAGGGATTGGATTGAGAGAAATCGAACAGTCTAAGTAAAAATGTTGGTGTTTAGACAAAAAATGTGGAGGAATATCCTATGGCTTAACAGACCTTCGTTATTCTCGCATTTAGCAGTGGGTTATTCAGATCGATAGACCAATTTGAAGGAGGACATCAATCAGGAATCTCTCATACTATTTTCCATAAAAATGGACATTAGCATATCAATAGTTAAGAGAACATAGAATTAGAGCAAATGCTGGAACTAAGAGAATAATTCGCGTAGGTTTACAACTCTATAGCAAGCAAAATGATAAAGAGGAGCTTGTTAACCATATTGGATCTTAGAGAAAAGTTCTTTAGTAAGCAGAGTGTTCCGATATTGAACTATTAATTCCCAATTTAACTTTAGAGAAGAAAGGGAATACAAATTATTTAACACCAGAAACAAGGAGGAATCAAATGATATCTAAAAAGTCAAACATTATCGTGTTAACATTACTTATAGTCATGATAATAATGGTTGGTTGTCAAAATAATACAACCAGTACAACGGAATCGAATTCTGAGGTAGTTGTTATTAAGGCAGGCCATTCAGTCTCTCAAACAGATCCATATCACATTGGATTAGAGAAAATGGCAGAGCTAGTTGATGAAGGTACGGAGGGCAGATATAAGATCGAAATCTATCCAAGTGGTCAAATAGGCGGAGAACGAGACTTGATAGAGGGCACACGATTGGGTTCCGTTGGTATGTGTGTAGTATCGGTTGGACCGTTGTCTAACTTTGCTCCGGAACTAGCGGCAGTTCAATTACCAGGTTTAATCTCTACTTATGAACAAGTTGATGCTGTATTTTTGGGAGAAATTGGAGAGGAGTTAACTGCAGAGATTTCAAAGAAAGCAAATGTGAAGGGGTTCGGATTTTGGGAAGATGGCTTCACAAGCGTGGCCAATACAAAGCGGCCGATCAATAGCGTTGAGGATTTCCAAGGTCTGAAAATTCGAACGATGGAAGATAAGATTCATCAGGCTGCAATCCGAGCTCTCGGCGCTGATCCGGTACCAATGGCTTGGGGGGAAGCTTTCACAGCAGTACAACAAGGTGCAGTAGATGGTGTGGTGCAGGGGATATCTCTTATTTACTCACTAAAAGTTGGCGAAATATGTGACTATGTTGCAGAAACAAATCACATCTATGCACCGGCGTTTATGATGATGAATCAAGACGTTTGGGAGAAAATGAGTCCAGAGGATCAAAAGGTATTCGAATCTGCTGCGAAAGAGGCAAATGTCATTGCCCGTGAAGAAAACCGGAAGCAATGCGATGAGGCTGTAGGAAAATTAGAAGCTCAAGGGGTAGAAGTAACGCATCCCGATCCAGTTGATTTAACAAATGCACTGGCTGAAGTGCAGAAGGAAATACTTGGAGATGAATTCTCGGATTTAGTTGAAAGAATCAAAGCAGTGGCACAAGAAAACTAAGATATCTGTGCCCAATCATTAGGCGTTTTGCTTATAAGGATACAAGAATTGTTATATGACTACAATATTTAGCAAAACGCCTAATACCCTCGGAGGTATTTTATGGAAAAAATAATTGTATGGATACGAAAATTCGTAGACATATTTCTTATCTTAAGTTTAGCTGCAATGGTAATCATTGTCGTTATTCAAGTTCTTACACGGTATGTTTTCTTTTACAGTCTTCCTTGGTCAGAAGAATCCTCTAGATATCTCTTTGCCTGGCTGATATTCTTAGGGGCGAGTGTTGGGGTTCGAGATGACTCGCAAATAGGGATTGATTTAATTGACACCGTTATTAGGACGGATAGATCAAAAAAGGTGCTGAACCTTTTTATCTATACTGTTCAGTTGATCTCCTGTCTCGTTCTGCTATACAATGCCGTAAGCTTTATTAGAGTTGGTGGCGCTGGTCAAAGGAGCCCTGCAATGCATTTACCGATGACGCTAGTCTATCTATGTTTAATTATCGGATTTTTACTAATGCTGATGGAGCTTATATTAAAACTGAAGAGTTATTTTGGTTTATCAAAAGAAAATAATCATGAATCTGGTGAAAGAGGGGTAGAGTAAATGTCAGGTAGTATAGCGCCGATTATTTTGTTACTAACATTTGTCGTACTGATGATATTGAAAGTACCCATCAGCTGGTCATTGATAACCTCCAGTCTTCTATCATTGGTATTCTACAAAGATATCCCCTTTATGGTGATTGTGCAGAGACTTTTTACAGGAGCAGACACATTTTCTTTACTGGCAGTGCCTTTCTTTATTTTAGCGGGTGAGATAATGTCGGCAGGTGGTCTTTCAAGGCGGCTCGTGGATTTTGCAAATAGTCTAGTTGGATTTCTGCCAGGAGGATTGTCGCTTGTATCAATTGCAGCTTGTACTTTTTTTGCAGCGATTTCAGGGTCATCAGTAGCGACTACCGCGGCAATAGGTGGACTAATGGTTCCAGAAATGGTTAAGCATGGATATCCTAAAGATTTTTCTGCAGCTGTTCAAGCAGTTGGTGGGACTTTGGGGATAGTCATACCGCCAAGTGTCGTCTTCGTAATGTATGGAGCTGCCACGAATACTTCTATTGCAGATTTGCTAATGTCAGGGATGATTCCTGGTTTATTGACGGGTGTTGGATTATGTATAGGGGCATTAATAATATCCAAGAAAAACAACTATCCGATTACCCACGAGTTTTCATTTAGAGAAGTATTTCGTACATTTAAAGAGGCAATACTTGCTTTGATTATGCCATTAATAATTCTGGGCGGTATTTATTCTGGAATATTTACTCCCACAGAATCTGCGGCAATCGCAGTCGCATATGGCTTTATCGTATGTATCTTTGTCTATAAAGAGATAAGTATAAAGAATATTAAAGGTATTCTGATGTCGAGTGCAAAGTCAACGGCGGTCTTAATGTTTTTAGTAGCCTCTGCTTACATGTTTGGTTGGTTAATTACGATATACAATATTCCTTTGACGTTCACAAATATTATTATGTCGTTTGCAGCAACTAAAACGCAGTTCTTGCTGTTTACAGTATCATTATTGTTGATTTTAGGCATGTTCTTGGAGGATGGTGCAACTGTTTTGATCTTAGGTCCTATAATGGCGCCGATGGCAGCACTTTATGGTGTTGATCCAATTCATTTTGGTTTTGTAATGGTATTTACATTGGCAATTGGACAAGCTACTCCGCCGTTTGGAACTACCCTTTTTGTTGCTTGTGGTATTTCGGATGAATCGGTTGTGGCAGTGGCAAAGAAAGCACTTCCCTTCATATTCATTGAAGTTGTGTTTGCGTACCTATTTGCCCTTGTTCCTATTTTCTCGATATGGCTCCCGTATCTGATGAAATAATGAGGAGGAATGAGTTTGATTGATATTTATAAGGAACTTAAAATACCGACGATGATCAATGCCTATGCAGCTTTTACTGTTCTTGGTGGCTCCTGCATGAATGACACGACAATAGAATACATGGCTTCTGCCTCGCGTGAATATGTAGACATCCGTGATTTCCAAAAGAGTTTGCATGAACGAATTGCAGAGATGACAAAGAATGAAGCGTCCTATATTTGTCCGGGAGCAATGGCGGGCATCTATCTTGCCACCTATGCTGCAGTCGCTCGAAAGTATGGGAAGAACGTAAGGTATTTATCTAAGGATCAAATCAGCAAGTGCGAAGTATTGGCGTTTAAAGGACAAAGAAATCCCTATGACAGGGCAATCGAGCAAACGGGGGTAAGAACAGTTGACTTTATGTATCCTAATATGTGGGATGCTCCAAATGCCAGTCACTTAGAGCATTCGATCACTGAGAATACGGTTGCTATTTACGTGTTAGCGGGAGCGAGGAATGTTTTCCCGACCTATATGCCTTTAGAAGAGATTATACATGTCGCCAATACAAGAAATATTCCAGTATTTGTCGATGCAGCAGCTCAAATACCTCCAATTGAGACTCTATGGAAGTATAATCAGATGGGGGCGACTATTACCCTTGCATCTGGAGGAAAAGATTTAGGTGGGCCTCAGGCGACCGGGTTAATAACGGGTTCTAAAGAATTCATCAATATTATTGTCGAACATGGCTTTCCAAACTACGGTATTGGTAGGATGTTTAAAATCGGTAGAGAGTCAATGGCTGGGATCTATGCTGCCATAAAGCAATATCTTGAGATGGATTCTGAGGAATACAACAGAAGAATGGAAGATGAAGTTGCATACATTGGTGAAGTTTTTAATGACAGTAAAATTTTCAAATATGAGCGTGACTTTCCTAATGAATCAGGACAACCTGTACCTAGGGCTTTTCTAGAGATAATAAGTACGCAAACAGATTGTATCGAAATTATTGAGCTGTTAAAAAGAAATTCAAAGCCAATTATCACTATGAGCGAAGGGAGAAATGGAATTTTTGTAAACCCAATGACTCTGAGAACGGGAGAATTAGAGATTGTAATATCGGCTCTAAAGAAGATCGAGTCAGAAATATTGTTAAGGTCATAATTGAGAAGGTTCAAAACTCTATCTTCAGGAGTAAAGCATTGACGATTATTGAGAAATTGCTAACGTTGTACACTACCATTGAAACACTCCGACAATCGTAGCTTTTACAGGAAGCCCTTAGCATTGTCTGCCCCCCCCCTTGAACGATAGAGATTTGTAAAGAGTATGTAGTAGCAATGAATAAGAGGTAGATGACCCAGTCATCTACCTCTTATTCGTTCGTAAGCTGATTATCGATCCCTGAATCGTACAGCCTTGGAAATCTCTCCTGCGAGTAGCGGGATGAGGGCAAATCCTAGGATGACGCCCCAGTCCATAAGGGTTGGAGCGACGACGTTGAACAGGTCTCGCATAAAGGGGACATATAGTACGATGAGTAGCAGTACAAAGGAGAAGGCTGTTGCACCGACCATGGCTTTGTTGGAGAAGAAGCCGATCTTGACCAGCGTATAGTGGGAGCTTCTAGCGGAGTATGCTCGGAGCAGCTCTGCGCAGATCAGGGTGGAAAAGGCCATCATTCTGGAGCCGTCTGTGTCTGCACCATAGGCGCGCATACCATAGAAATATGCACCTAATGTGGCGATCGTGATTGCGATGGCTTGCAGTCCAATTCCAATCCCTGCCATTTTGTCGATAATGGGCTCTGCTGGGTCTCTTGGGGGTTGGTCCATGATATCCGCTTCGCCTTGCTCTACGCCAAGGGCCAGGGCAGGGAAGGAGTCGGTGACCAGGTTTAGCCACAACAGTTGGATCGGTGATAGGGGCAATGGGACATTGATCAAAATGGCGATAAATACGATCAACACCTCTCCGATATTACAGGAGAGCAGGAAGGAGACGAATTTCTTGATATTCGAGTAGATGATTCGCCCTTCTTCTACTGCATTGACAATTGTTGCGAAGTTGTCGTCCGTCAGGATGACGTCGGAGGTGTTCTTGGCGACATCTGTACCGGTGATCCCCATGGAGATTCCGATATCCGCTTTTTTGATCGCTGGAGCGTCATTGACGCCGTCTCCTGTCATCGCTGCGATATGGCCATTTTCCTTAAGTGCAGTGACGATCTGTACCTTGTTTTCAGGTGAGACGCGGGCGAAGATCTGCTTTTCCTTGACGATTTGACGGAGCTCTTCGTCGTTCATGGTGTTCAGTTCTCGTCCCATAATGGCATCGTCTGGACTTTCGGCAATTCCGAGGTCTCTTCCGATGGCATAGGCCGTCTCCAGGTAGTCTCCTGTGATCATGATGGGGATGATACCTGCAGATTTACATTCCTTGATGGCTTCCTTTGCCTCTGGTCTAGCGGGGTCGATCATACCCGTCAGTCCGACGAAGATCATATCTTTTTCGATATGCTGATGGTCGATTTCAATGGGCAGTGCATCGAATTTCCGAAAAGCGAAGGCCAGTACCCGAAGGGCCTGCAAGGCGAATTCGCTGTTTTTTGCCAGGATCTCTTCACGCAAAGAAGGCGTTAGTTCTTCTACTTTGCCCCCCACCAAGATATGGGAGCAGCGGTCTAGGATCAGGTCTGGAGCTCCTTTGGTAAAGGAGACGACCTTGCCCGGTAGGAAATTCTCGTGGAAAGTGGTCATCATCTTTCGGTCGGAGTCGAAGGGGATCTCCTTGATTCTCGGATAATCCGCTTCTAGTTTATCTTTGACTAGATCTTTTTTACCAGCTAAGGAGATCAGGGCGCCCTCTGTGGGATCGCCGATCATCTTATAGCTATTCCCAATATTTTCGAGCTTTGCATCATTGGCTAATGCTGCGATGCTCATCAGGGTGAAGAGGCTGGGTACCTGTTCTTCACTGATCTTGCGATCTCCTTCGGTGATTTCGCCGGCGGGATCATAACCTGTTCCACTTACATTTAGGGTTTGTCGGTCTACAAAGATCTTTGTAACCGTCATTTCGTTTTGGGTCAGGGTACCGGTTTTGTCTGAACAGATGACCGTCGTCGTACCTAGGGTCTCAACAGCGAGGAGCTTCTTGACGATGGCATTGCGTTCGGCCATGCGCCCCATGCCCAGAGACAGGACGATGGTGACGATGGCGGCCAAGCCCTCTGGGATCGCCGCTACTGCGAGGGAAATTGCCATCATAAACATCTCATAGATCTCGTGTTTGTAGATGACGCCAAGTACTAGCACCATCATACACACGACCAACACGATCATGCCCAGCTGCTTGCTAAGTACATTCAGTTTTCTCTGAAGGGGTGTTTGCTCTTCTTCGACGGACTGGATACGAGTGGCGATCTTGCCGATCTCTGTACCATGTCCCGTCTCTACGACGACGCCCATACCGCGTCCGTAGGACACGATGGTGGAGCTGTACGCCAGGTTTTCTCGGTCTCCGATCTCCATCACATCGTCATAGTGGACGGAGTAGTCCTTTTCCACGGGGACGGATTCTCCGGTTAAGGAGGATTCGTCGATCTTCAGATTCGTTGAGCTGACGAGCCTGAGGTCCGCAGGTACGATGTCCCCCGTCTCCAATCGAATCAAGTCGCCGGGTACGATCATATTGGATGGAATCTGTTTTTCGTGACCATCCCGGATGACCTTGGCGTTTGGCGAGGACATCTTCTGCAGGGCTTCGATTGCCTGCTCTGCTTTGCCCTCCTGATAGAGACTCAATGCGGCGTTGATCAATACGATTGCGATGATGATGACAGCTTCTACATAGTCCCCTAAAAATGCGGAGACCCCACTGGCTAGAATCAAGATGATGATCAGCGGATCCTTGAATTGATCCAATAGTTTTGCTGCAAAGGACTTTTTCTCCTCGGCCTTTAATTCATTGGGCCCATATTTTTCAAGCGCTGCACTTGCTTGGGACTCCTGTAAGCCCTGACTCTGATCTGTGCCCAAAGCCTGATAGACTTCTTCGGGCCGTTGTTTATACCATTCCATTCTCTTTCCTTTACTCCTCCTATAGATTATAGTTGAGCTGTTACACAAAGATAAAAAAAAGACCTTTGTCCAAGCTCTGCTTAAACAAAGGTCTTGCCACCATTGCTGGTACCTCGCCGGGACAAAGCCGTATTGACGACTAGGTATTTTTAGCTACTCCCCTTCGCTGATTTTTATTATACATGAGATGGGGATTTTTTTCAAGGTGTATGAATCCCTAGCAAAATGGTTTATAATATTTCCAGGATGGAGGTAATTCAATGAAATTTTGTTCCCTTTCCAGTGGGAGTAGTGGGAATTGCATATATGTGGAAACCCAGAGATCTAAGTTTTTGATCGACGCGGGCTTTAGTGGGAAACAGGTTGAGAAGCTGTTGACGTCGATTGGAGTGGAGGCAAAGGATCTGGACTTTTTGATGGTGACCCATGAACATGGGGATCATATCAAGGGAGTCGGCGTATTGTCCCGTCGATATGACCTGCCGATCTATGCCAATTATGGCACTTGGATGGCCATGGGCAATAAGCTCGGCAAGATCAAAGAGCAAAACATCCAGGTCTTTCGCTCGGATCATCCACTTGAAGTGCGTGATGTGGATATCTTGCCGATCTCCATCTATCACGACAGCGCGGAGGCTGTGGGTTATGTGATCGAGAGCCAGGGCTCGAAAATCTCCGTGCTGACGGATACGGGCTTTGTCTCGGAACAGATGATGGAGCATCTCAGGGGCAGTGATGTCTACCTGTTGGAGGCCAACCACGATCTAAAAATGCTGGAGGAGGGCCCCTATCCGCCGGAGCTCAAAAAACGCATTCGCAGTTTGACGGGACATCTATCCAACTTGGATTGTGGTAGGGTGCTGGGGGACTTAGTCCGAGGGGAAGGGGAGCATGTGCTGCTCGCCCATCTCAGTGAGGAGAATAATTTGCCGGGATTGGCCCATCAGACCGTCTGTGACTATCTGACGGTTCTGGGTCTAGATACCTCTAAGGATATCTTGCTAGAGGTGGCTGGAAGGTATTTGCCCGGGGAGATCATCATTTTATAGTAGGAGTAAAATAGCATAGATATGAGGATAAAGATTATTGCCGTTGGCAATTTGAAAGAGAAATTTTTAAAAGAAGCCGCCACAGAATACCATAAACGGTTGACCCGCTACGGGAAAGTGGAGATCGTGGAGGTCGTCGAAGAGAGGCTTCCAGAGAATGCATCAGACAAGGAGATTCAAGCCTGTCTAGCTAGGGAAGAAGACAAGATTCTAAAGCATATCAGCGAGGGAGAATATGTCGTTCAATTGGCGATAGACGGACATTTAGTCTCCAGTGAAGAACTGGCCCTTCGAATATCGGACTTGATGGTCACGGGCACTGCGGGGATCACATTTGTAATTGGGAGTTCCCATGGCCTGGGGCTGGGGATCGAGAGGCGATCAAATTTTTCTCTCTCCCTGTCCAAGATGACTTTTCCCCATCAACTGACTCGAATCATTTTGATGGAGCAGGTCTACCGCAGTTTCAAAATCATCAACAACGAACCGTATCACAAATAAAAGGGGCGAGGTGGAGGGCTATGTGACCTTTTCTGCCTCGCCTTTTTCAGAGGAGATCTCATTGAACACAAATTTGGAAAAGAAAAGCCGATTGGAGATCGAAAAATCTCTAATTAAAAAATACCGGAAGGATATCTGGAGCAAATTCATCAAGGCGATCAAAGAATATGAATTAATCGGCGAAGGAGATAAGGTTGCCGTAGCCATCTCAGGTGGAAAGGACAGCTTATTGCTCGCAAAGCTCCTACAAGAGCTCCAGCAGCATGGGCCTCGGTCCATCGAGTTGGAATTCATCGCAATGGATCCAGGTTATGCCAGGGAAAATCGAATTCGACTAGAGGAGAACTGCAAGCATCTGGGCATCCCGCTGCAGATCTTCGATACCGACGTGTTTGCTGTGGCGGATAAGATCGCGGGAGAGTATCCCTGCTATATGTGTGCACGTATGCGAAGGGGAGCCCTCTATGCCAAAGCGAAGGAGCTGGGCTGTAACAAGCTGGCCCTTGGACACCACTTCAATGATGTCATCGAGACGACGATGCTGAATCTCCTATGCGCCGGCAGCTACAAGACGATGATGCCCAAGCTGTTTTCTGACAATTTCAAGGGAATTCAGATCATTCGCCCCCTGTATCTGATTCGCGAGGAGATGATCATTAGGTGGATCCGCTGGACTGGCGTGGAAGCACTGGACTGTGCTTGCCGAGTGGCTTCTAAGAAATTGGGATCGCAGCGTGCGCGGATTAAACAGTTGATCGAAGAGTTGGGAGCAGATTTTCGAAACGTGGACATCTCGATCTTTCGAAGTGCGCAAAATGTGAATTTGGATATGGTCCTCGGCTATCAACAGAGGGGAGAGAAGCACTTCTTTTTAGAGGGATACGAAGACTGGAAGAAAAATTAATGGGGAATTCAATATAATTAATTTTAAAATTAAAAATGATCCGGATTACAAAACTGTAACTTAAATAAATTGATAATAGCATTGACTTTATTGCGAGTCGATGCTATTATTGTCTCAAGAGGTGAGACCATGGTAAAGACAAATTTAAATCAGTGCCCGGTATGTGATCGGGAACTGGTCATACGAGAATACGAATGCCTACGATGCCATACAAAAATCAATGGATATTTCAGGCAGGATAAGTTTTCTAAGCTGACCCAGGAAGAGAAGGATTTTATTGAGATCTTTGTCATGAAGAGGGGCAGCATCAAGGAAATCGAGAAGGAACTGGGCATTTCCTACCCGACCGTTCGGAACAAACTGGACCAAGTGATCAAGGCTTTGGGTCATAAGGTGGAAAAGGATCAGTCGAAGATAGAGGTATTAAACCTGCTGGCAAATGGAGAGATCACTTCCGAGGAAGCGACAGCGATGCTCGAGGAACTGAGCGAAGTCACAGAATAAGGAGATTAAAATGAGCAAAGAAAAATTGATGATTCTGAATATGTTAAAAGAAGGCAAGATCACCGAAGAGGAGGCACTGAAGCTATTAGAGGCCATCGGAGAGTCTTCCGACAAGACCGCAGACGACAAATTCAATGACCTAGAAGAAAATGTGATCAATCGCATCGCCAATTCCCTAGAGCGATTTGTAAAAAAGACGACGGATACCATCTCCAATATCGACTTTGAAGAATGGGCAGCACCCATCGGCGCAGCGGTGAGCAAATACCGTGCAAGGACCGAAGGGGCCATCAGTTTAGAGATTGGAGAAATGGAGAATCCCGTACTAAATGTAAACAACAAAGATGGTCGAATTCAGATTTATACATGGGACAATGCCTTTATCGACTGCAAGGGCAAGATCAGCTATGATGACAAGCTCATCTCCCCAGACCACGAATTCTTCTCCATGAAGAAAGAGGGGAACGAGATCCACATCTATCCCAATCTACCTCAGAGCGGAGCGCAGCCCTTTGAGCTGAATCTGCAGATCGCTGTTCCGAAAAAGCACTTTGGTGCCGTTAAGCTCAGCACCACCAATGGAGCGATGGAAGTCAATCAAATCGAAGCGGGTTATGTCGAGATGAACTCCACCAATGGAAGGCTGAATTTGTTTAACGCAAGCGTTGACGAGGCCGTTCTTGAGGCGACAAATGCCAAGATCGAAGTCGTGGACCTAGAGGGGAAAAAGCTCAGCGCCAAGACGATGAATGGAAAGATCGCACTAAATGGTCTCTATGTGGAAGAAGCACAAGCAGAATCCACTAATGGCTCCATCGCTGTGGCTGATATTTCAAACTCCCTGAAGCGACTGACGACGACCACTGTGAACGGCAGCATTCGCATTAATATTGCGAACTTCGTTCGAGCGGTCAAAGCGGATTTCTCTAAGATCAACAAGTATACCACCAAAGTCAATCTATCCAATCGCTTTGCCAGTATCGTCCAAGGCAATAACGAAGTGACCGCCTACACCGATGGCTTCAACGAAGAAGACCAGGATGCGCTTCGCATAGAAGGCTCCACGGTAAACGGCAGCATCAACGTAGAGTAAATAGAGCCGCGCCCTTCCCCAGGTTCCTCCGGGGAAGGGCGCTTGCCGGGTGTGACAC
>JAUNUQ010000001.1:0-142618 GCA_030538075.1 Tissierellia bacterium | reverse complement strand
AACTCTGAAGAATATGCTAAGATAAATCATGTTATTCGAAGGAGTCTATCATGAGCAAACACATCGGAACGGAGCCTTTGGAGACCAAACGCCTCGCTCTACGCAGACTCACTCTAGAGGATGCACAGCCCATGTTTCAAAACTGGGCGAATGATCCAGAGGTGACAGAGTTTTTGACCTGGCGTCCCCATGGGTCCATCGCCGTCACAAAAGCGGTTCTACGGAGCTGGATTCGAGAATATGAAAACCCTAGAAATTACCAATGGGGCATTGTCCTCAAAGAGACTGGAGAGCTGATGGGCACCATCTCCTGCGTGGGCATAGACGATAAAGAGGACTCCGTTGAGATCGGTTACTGTATCGGCAGGTCTTGGTGGGGAATGAGCTATATGCCAGAAGCCTTAACAGCTTTGATCGAATTCTTCATGGATGCCGTTGGAGTGCAAAAAGTGAGGGCAAAACATGACCCGGAAAATCCTGCCTCAGGCCGAGTGATGGAGAAAAGTGGAATGAAGAGGATTGGCCTCAGCGAAGAGAGATTTCTCTCCAATCGCGGAATCTTCCATGCCATAGGCTATGAAATTTGCCGAGGGGACATTGAATGACATGCCGAAAAAGAGCGGAAAGTGCATACTGAAATAATTAGCCATGGATGAAACTTCAGATCCATGGCTTTTCTTATTATCCTGTATTTTTTGGTCACCAAGACTACTCCAACATTTCGACTTTTGGAGAATCCGTTAAGATGATGAGTTGTTGGACATAGTCCGTAGAAACGCCTCCGGTGCTCTTATCGTGAAAGAGCAGTTCTGTTTGGGAAAAGGGGCTATTTTGACGATCGAGGTGGATCCAATGGTCCTGACTTAGATATTCAGTAATGCTCCCATCATCAAAATATGGATCCAACCCATCCTCTGGCTTTCCATCGAAGTAGTAGAGGGCGAGAATGGAACAGACCTGTCCCCGAACGGGAGAATCCGGCTCTTGCAATAGCATCCCAAAGCGCCTCCATTCCTTAGAGCCATATTTTGATTCCAAAGCCCTCTGATAGATGTGCTCACTGCCGAATTGTCCAAACATCTTCTCACCGGGGTATTTCTCATAGGCGTAGAAGAAGTTTTTCATCATCTGCTGGTCCCGAAGGTCTTTGATTGTATCCCCATTTGCCTCAGGTCGTTGACTATAATAGAGCTCAGACTGTTCAAGATTGTCCAGGATGAGGCGGACCAGACGATAATCCTCATTATAATACTCCTTTAGAAGATCTGGCGACATCTTGGCGATTTCAACGAGTTCCCACAGTCCATAAGTCGGTTTTAAAAAGAGCTTTGGAATTGTGGTTTTCAACCCTTCCGGTATCTCCTGATCTCTTTTACTCATCCGATACAATGCGATGGCACATGACTTTTCTTGGTGCTCGATATCTAAGCCGACTAGATGTAGCTTCTCTCCCTCAGGAAGGCTGCGATTAAATTCATATAGCCATTCCCAGAACTCGCGGTTCTGCTGATTATTTGAAAAAGTGCCCTTCAGTTCACCGAGGGTGATGCTCAGTAGATAAGAGTCCCCCGTTTGCAGGTATTCGTCCAATAATACCGACTTTCCAAGCCCCATCTCACTGAGGATCACTCGTACCCCCTCCTGCTCATACAGGTATTGAATCAGATATTTTTGTAACTGATAGCTCTTCTGATAGATATGGGATTCTCCGCAGAGGAAGACGGTGTACGGATTTTCACTGGGCTCTGTTTCAGGTAAAGGGGTTTTTTCCAAGTCAATTATTCTTGCATGCTCAGACAGATATTCCATTGGAACCAGATCCGCCTTGGTACAACTGGTGATGGAAAGGCAAATGAGGATCCATAAAACGATATTTATTAATCTTTTCACTGGATCACTCTCCTTTTTATTATATTAATATATTATCACTTTATCAAAAAGGAGAGGAGATCATTTATGTTAAATTGAGATAACCTCCCTAGTTATCTTTGCATGCGATTATGTGAAGTCATAGCGCCTATGATATAATTGATCCTAATATTTGGGATAATCCAAAATCAGGAGGAATGCGGTGGAGAAGATCAACTTGACAGTACAAGAGGTGCTGAGCTCTGATTATTTAAAGGAACATAAATTGATTGGTGGTTGGGAGGGCTTGGGGAAAGAGTGCAATAATATGGTCACACTGGAGACTCCTGATGGAATGAACTGGGTGATTGGTAAGGAGATCGTCGTGACGGCGGGCTATGCCTTTACACATAGTGAGATGGACAAATATGATCTGATCCGCGTTGCCAATGAAAAGGGGGCGGCGGCGGTGGGGATTAAGACTGGCAGATACTTTGGGGAGATTGATGAGCAGCTGATTCGCCAGGCTAATGCTTACCAAATTCCCCTGTTTACACTGCCGCCCCAGACCAACTACACCACGATCATCAACGAGTTCTACGACGCCCTATTCAATAAGAGAAACCAGTATCTCCTCCATATGAACGAAGCCTACTATCAGCTTCTCTCCTTGGAGATCAAGGGGGTGGGGATTACGGAGATCTTGGAGGAGGTGTCTAGGCAGACGGGCTGTAGGGTGGATTTTATGAATCCCTATCTGACGAGGGCCCAGCTGGAGGTCGGAATCATGCGCCAATCGTCAGGTAGATTGAATCGGACTGGCGTGTATTATTATCCCATCGGTAAGGATTATCGAAGTGGGCATCTGATGGTGAAATGCGATGAGCCCTTAAATGAATTCCAGGAAAACTGTATCAAATACGCTATCGCGCTGATCAACAATGTGCAAAAAGCGGAGGAATACGTGATCTATAGCAAAGGGGAACTCCATAAGCTGATCTGTGAGCTGATTCTCTCCGGTTACGATTTATCAGACTCTTTTTACCAGAACATCCACAAGATCTTGGGCTGGAGAGGGCAAAATTTTGGTGCAATCTATTTTCAGTGGGTGGATGGAACTGAGCGCAATGAGGATGTGAGGCGTTTTATCGAAAGCAATCTCTCCACGAATTTCCTCCATTCGATGGACGGTGAAAATCTAGTCGTCTTTGTGAATCTAAAGCGGGAAGGCATCACGAAACTGCTAGTAGAACTGGATCAGATGCGCTTGTTTACAAAAGGCGAGGTCATGATTGGCTGCTCTACGACATCGGGGGATCTCAGGAGTTTCTCGAGGCTATTTCAAGAGGCAAAGCTCAGCTCCAAAGAGTCCGATGGTCTCTATGCCTTCTATGAGGATCTGGGGATCCGAAGACTTCTCTTTTCGATGGTCGAGGACGAAAAGATCAATGAGGTCGTCGATGGGGTGTTGGCACCCATAGACCATTATGACAGTGACCACAATAGCCATCTGCTAGAGACTTTGCTCTTTTTTGTCAACCACAACTACAATCGAAAGGAGACGGCGAAAGCCCTCTTTATCCATGTA
The DNA here is from genome assembly GCA_030538075.1 of Tissierellia bacterium. Classification (GTDB taxonomy): domain Bacteria; phylum Bacillota; class Clostridia; order Tissierellales; family Peptoniphilaceae; genus JAUNUQ01. The sequence continues at coordinate 139,182 of JAUNUQ010000001.1, read as the reverse complement.
GAGACTTTGCGATATCGCCTGCAGAAGATCGAAGCTCTAACTGGTCATACTTTTGTGGATAGCGACGGCCTATTGCTCTATAAATTGGCGGCAGAGAAGATCAAGCTGAGGAGCTAACGGAAATAATTATGATATGTCATAGCTTTACCCCGGTCTTTTCTGCAGTTTAATTATTGATTCACAGAACAAAACTCGATATAATATTCTTTAAAAGCGCATCGGTGGAGCGCGCTAAAGGAAAGGGATATCGCCCTAGAAACTAGATTTTCACCTGGCGCAAAGAAAGAGGGGAAATAATTGAAGAAAAAGTTAATCATTTTGATGGCTCTAGTATTAGCATTCAGCCTACTCGTAGGTTGTGGTGGAGATACCAAACCCGCTGAGTCGACAGAGGGGGAAGCTCCCGCCGAAACGACGGAAGCGGCTACCTCAGAAGGCGAAGCAGCAACGGAAGCAGGCGCAGAAGTGGCAGAGACATCTGCCGAAGATGGCGCTCCAGTGGATGGTGGCGAATTGACAATCGGCCTATCTGCAAATATTGCGCATCTGGATCCCATCAAATACACGGCTCTATATGAGTCCAATGTCATGCGAAGTGTCTATAACACCTTGGTGGTCTACAATGAGGACATGACACAGATCATGCCATCTCTGGCCACAGAGTGGAGCATCTCAGAAGACCTGTTGAACTACACTTTCAAACTTCGGGATGATGTGTACTTCCAAGCAGGCAAGTTCCAAGAAGGTCGTAAGATGGTGGCAGAAGACGTAAAATACTCCCTGCTACGATCTTTGAATGACTCCGCAATGAACAGGGTTCGATACATCCAAGACATCACAGTAAATAGTGAGACAGAGCTCGTTGTAACCCTGGAAAGACCCTACTCTCCCTTCCTAGTCATGCTGACGGACATGGGTAATGCCATCGTTCCTCAGGAAGAAGTAGAAGGACATGGCGATGATTTTGGACGTAATCCCGTTGGTACAGGCCCCTTCCAATTCGTAGAATGGCAAGCCGACAGCTATGTCCGATTAGAGCGACACGATAAATACTGGGGAGATAAGCCCCATCTGGACAGTGTACGGTTTAATATCATCACCGACGGCAATATGATGGGCAACTCCCTACAATCGGGAGATATCGACATGGCAACACAGCTCAGCGGACAAAATGTCGAGCTGATCAAGAAGAATGACAAATTGGTTCTGGATCAAATTCCAGGCCTATCGATCGGTTACTTTGCTTTCAATTTGACGGAAGGGCCGACTGCAGACCTGAAGGTCCGCCAGGCGATGAACTGGGCGTTAAACCGTGAGGAACTAGTCGCTGGCGTCTACAAATTTGGCGAAGCGAAGCCCCTGTATCTGCCGCTGCCGAGCGCGTCTTGGGGATTCAGTGATGAAGCTGCAGAGATCGTAAAGAGCAGTAGCGGCGGCGATGTGGAGAAGGCGAAAGCACTTCTGGCAGAGGCCGGCTATCCAGACGGATTTGACCTAGAGCTGTACTGCGCTGCATCCAGAGTGCCAGCTGCCACCATCGTTCAAGCACAGATGCAAAAGATTGGCATCAATGTGTCGATTAACTCCGTAGAATGGGGAACATTCAGTGACATCGTCTCCCAGGGAAAAGCACAGTCCTATATCATGGGCTGGTCCTGGTATCCGGATCCGGATTTCTTCCTGTTCCAGATGCTGCACTCCAACCAAATCGGTGCGTTGGGGAACGGCGGTGGATACAATAACCCAGAAGTTGACAAGATTTTGGACGAAGCGACTTCTGTCACCTCCGATCAAGCTGAGAGAACCCAGATGTACGGCGAAGCATTGAAACTCATCGCCGCAGATCTACCCCACCTAGATCTATACGATCAGGATGTAATTACGGGATTGAGTAACCGGGTAAAGGGCTATACCTCTCGTCCGGACCAAACAATAATCATTGTAGGAGACGGAGTTAACGTCTGGTTAGAAGACTAATCCGATTTCCCACTGAAATGATCGAGCACTCAATTTCGAGTAGAATTTGAGTGCTCGATTCTTTACTAAGTAAGGAGAAAAATATGGTGAAATACATTGTGCGAAGGCTCATCGACTTGATCCCCACGATCTTTTTAGTGGCGGCCGTAGTCTTCGTCATCACGAGAATGGTTCCCGGAGATCCCGCATCTGCCATGCTCGGTCCCCAGGCCAGTGTGGAAGAGGTTGAAAAGCTCCGGGAACAACTTGGACTAAACGAACCGCTGATCACGCAGTTCATCAGCTATATCAAGGGGCTGCTCCAGCTGGACCTGGGAAGATCCCTAGCTTATAACGAAGATGTCTTTACACTCATCATGACCCGTTTCCCGAACACCGTCGTATTGGCGGTATCTGCCCTCATCGTATCCCTCCTCATCGGAGTGCCTCTGGGAATTATCAGCGCCACGAAGAAAGGTTCCATTATGGATCTGGTCTTTACGACGATCTCTCTGTTGGGGGTGTCCCTGCCGGTGTTCTGGTTGGGAATCATGTTGGTGCTGCTGTTCAGCGTGACCCTTGGCTGGTTACCAGCGACGGGGATGGGCGAGCTCAAAGATGGAATCATTCCCTTTTTAAAGCATCTGGTCCTGCCTACGATCACTCTAGCCACCATTCCCATGGCCAATTTCGCCCGGATCATCCGAGCCAGCATGCTGGATGTCATGGAACAAAACTACATTCGAACGGCAAGGGCAAAGGGGGTTAAGCGTTTTTGGGTCATCATGAAACACGCCTTTAAAAATGCCTTCACACCTCTGTTGACCGTCATCGGAATGCAGGTGGCCAATCTGCTCAGTGGAGCGGTATTGACGGAGACGATATTCAGCTGGCCTGGACTGGGGAGACTCATCGTCGACTCCATAGAAAAGCGGGACTATATCGTCGTACAGGGGACGGTGCTCTTCATTGCCGTGCTCTATGTGCTCATCAATCTGGCAGTTGATTTGCTCTATACCGTTGTAAATCCAAGGGTAAGCCTTGGGGGTTCTGGAGGGAAAAGCTAATGGAAAGGACAAGACAAACTACAGAATTCCAAAAATCACCCAGCATCTTCCAGATGTTCTTAAAGAAGCTGTTTCGAAACAAACTCGCCATCATCGGGTGCGTCATCGTGGCGATCATGCTCTTTGTGGCGATTTTTGCAGATTTTATTCGGCCCTATGATCCAAATGAGATGAACATCGTCGATTCCCTGCTCAAACCCGGGGAGAAAGGCCATCTGCTAGGCACAGATAACTATGGACGAGATGTGCTCAGCCGACTGATTGACGGTACCGGGATCTCCATTATCGTGGGGCTGGGAGCCGTCGGCGTCGGCGGAGTCATCGGGGTCCTCTTAGGCTTGATCGCCGGTTTCTTCGGAGGTTGGCTGGACTCCCTGATCATGCGTCTGATGGACGCCATGTCCGCCTTTCCCTTCATCCTATTGGCCATCACCCTGATGATGGTCTTTGGATCCGGCCTGCAAAACACGATCATGGCCATTGGGATTGCGAATGTGCCCGGATTTGTGAGGATGACTAGAGGGCAGGTTCTGAGTGTCAAAGAAGAGGAATATATCGAAGTAACCCGTTCTTTGGGGGCGAGCAAATGGAGAATCCTATTTGATCACATCCTGCCGAACTGCATTACTCCCATCATCGTCTACGGTACGATGAGTGTCGCCGGTGCCATCATCTCCGAAGCGGCTCTGAGCTACTTGGGTCTGGGCATTCAACCACCCCAAGCATCTTGGGGGAATATCCTGCAGGAGGGCAAGGACTACCTGGTCATCGCACCCCATATCGCCGTGTCTTCAGGGCTGGCGATTGTAGTGGCGGTGCTTGGCATCAATCTCTTTGGGGATGCTCTTCGAGACGCATCAGACCCAAGGAATATCGATTAGGAGGCCGTTATGACAGTAGAAAAATTATTGGAAGTAAAAGACCTGTCCATCGGCTTTCGAATTGGCAAAGAGGTCTTTCAAGCCGTTGACAATATGAGTTTTACAATGAAGCAGGGAAAAGTTCTTGGGATCGTCGGGGAGTCCGGCTCTGGAAAGAGCGTCACCGTCTCCACGATCATGCGCCTGTTGCCGCCCAATGGGGTGATCGCTGGCGGACAGATCCTCTATAAAGGGGAGGATTTGGTGAAAAAGGCGGAGGACGAGATGCTGGAGATCCGCGGCAAGGAGATCTCTATGATCTTTCAGGATCCGATGACCAGCCTAAACCCAGTCTTCACTGTGGAAAACCAGTTGGTGGAGGCAATCCAGATCCATCAATCGGTGAATAAGCAGCAGGCCCGTCTAAAGGCGATCGAGCTTCTCGAGCTCGTGGGGATTCAAGATGCCGAAAAGCGCATCGGACTCTATCCCCATAATTTTTCCGGCGGTATGCGCCAGCGGGTGATGATTGCGATGGCGGTCGCCTGCAATCCCTCTTTAATCATAGCCGATGAGCCGACGACGGCTTTAGACGTGACGGTACAGGCCAAGATATTGGATCTGTTGGCAGACCTTCAGGCCAAATTCCAAACCGGCATCATCTTCATCACCCATGACCTAGAAGTCATCCGCGACATCGCGGACGATGTCATCATCATGTATGCGGGGGAAGTCGTCGAGAGCGGTCCCGTACTCCAGATCTTTGAGAAGCCCACCCATCCCTATACCAGGATGCTAATGCAGTCCATTCCCAAGGCGAATAAGCATGCAGGAAAGCTGCATGTCATCGAGGGGACCGTGACGCCGATCAAGGATATCAAAAAGGGCAGCTGCCGCTTTGCAGATCGAATCCCATGGATTCCAGCAGAAGCCCATGAGGAAAATCCACAACTCAGAGAAATTGAACCGGGTCATTTTGTCCGATGCACTTGCTATCAACACTTCCACTACAAGGAAGATGCACCCACCGAAAGAAGGGAGGGGTAGAGATGGTTCCAAACTGGACTGATAAGGACCCCATCATTGAAGTCAAAAATCTGAAAAAGGACTATGTACTTGGCAAGGGGGGATGGTTCTGGGAGAAGCCAGAGATCCTCCATGCGGTCAACGACATCTCCTTTTCGGTAAAAAAAGGGGAGACCTTGGGCATTGTCGGGGAATCCGGCTGCGGAAAATCCACAGCTGCTCGTCTGATCGCCCAATTGATCGAACCGACGGGAGGCGAAGTCTTTTATAAGGGAAAGAGTCTCTCGAAGATCACTGGAGAACAGACCCGAGAAGTGCGAAGGGATATTCAGATGATCTTTCAAAACCCCCTGGCCTCATTGGATCCTAGGAAGCGGATCCTCCAGCTCCTGGTGGAGCCCTTGGAGATCCATGGGATCGGAGATGGCAATTCCCAAAAGGAAAAGGCCTTCGAGATGCTAAAGAAAGTGGGCCTGCGTCCGGAACATGCTTACCGCTATCCCCACGAGTTCTCCGGTGGGCAGAGTCAGCGGATCAATATCGCCAGGGCCCTGATGCTCGAGCCTAAGATCGTCATCTGTGATGAGCCGGTGTCCGCCTTGGACGTATCCATCCAAGCACAGGTGATCAATCTGTTGATTGAGCTACAAGAACAGCTGGATTTGACCTATCTCTTTATCTCCCACGACCTAAATGTGGTCCGCTATTTCTGCGATCGCATCGTCGTCATGTACTACGGCAAGATCGTAGAGGAGGGGGAGTCAGAGAAGATTTACAATCATCCTGAACATGATTATACGAAAAAACTGCTGGCGGCTATTCCTGGACAGAGGAGAGCCAGAGAGCAGATAAACGAATAGAGCTAGGAGAAGAGATTGAAGAGACAAGAAGTATTGCAGTTATTTGACCGACAAAAAGACGAATTGATTGAATTATGCCGCAGCATACTGAAGGCACCCAGCGAAAACCCACCGGGGGACACAAAGGAAGTCTCCAGGGTGATCTTGGAGTATCTCGAAGAAAATGGCATATCTGCCACCACCCACGAGACTCTACCGGGGCGCATCAATATCCTGGCGGAGCTCGGTCCAGATGGAGGCAGGGAATTGATCTACTGTGGTCATTCCGACACGGTGCCTGTAGGGGATCTGTCCCGCTGGGATAGGGATCCATTCTCCGGTGATTTGGAAGAGGGAATCTTATATGGACGCGGCGCCAGTGATATGAAAGCAGGCCTCACAGGGCAGCTCTTTGCCTTGGCCTTCTTGAAGCGCAATGCCATCCCACTCAAGGGAAAACTGAAGCTGGTCATCGTGCCGGACGAGGAGACAGGCTCCCATCACGGTCTGGTGTGGTTGATGGAACAAGGCCTCATCAAAGGGGACGGTTGCCTGATCGGAGAGCCCTCCGGTCGCCTCAACCCGACGATTGGCCAAAAGGGTTCTGGTGGCTTTCGACTGAGCGTATACGGCGTCTCTGGACATGCCAGCTTATCGCCCCTCATCGGCCGCAGTGCAATTTTAGACGCCTACAAGGCTATCGATGCAGTGAGCAAATTGACAGAGAAGAGAATTCCAGTGCCAGAAGAGCTCCAAGAGTTGGTGGAGACCTCCAGATTTTATGGGAGAGAAGAGGGCCTTGATCATGTATCCTCGATCTACGATCGGATCAGTTTCAATGTGGGGCGAATCCATGGGGGCACAGCGGCAAATGTCATCCCTGACAAATGCGTCGTAGATATCGACTGCAGGCTTCCCTTTGGAATTTCTCGCCCAGAGCATTATAGGAGGATCCGTGAGCTGCTCGACAGTTTGGATATCCGCTATGACCTGGAAGAGACCGGTTTTGATAGTTCGGCGAATTACACTTCGCCAAAGGATCCAGTAGTAAAATGCGTCACCGACAATATCTCCTTCGTGACCGGCGAGAAGGGCTATGGAGTTCTACAATGGGCCTGCAGCGATGCCCGCCTCTTCCGTCAACAGGGGATCCCCGTACTCCAATATGGACCGGCCATCCTCGAAACCATCCACAGCTTTAACGAAAGGGTGGAAGTGGAGAATCTTCTCGAATGTACCAAAGTCTATATACTGGCGGCGATGGACTATCTAAATGAAACAGTGGAGGCTTAGCCAATGAATTGGAGCGCAGAAGACTTATTTCGTCTAGAGATCTATTCCGACGCACAGTATTTGGGCGAGGGAAGGGATTTTCTTTTTACAGAGAATGATATCGATCGGGAGCATAACAATTATCGGTCGCGGTTGATTAAATGGCATGCTAAAGATGCGAAGAGGGAAGTATTGGTAGAGGGAGAATCCATCATAAAGTCTCCCGAACCAGACGCTGAGGGAAAGAGCGTCTTATTCGTGATGGAGGCAGAGGGGAAAAATCAAGTCCACCGATTGGATTTACGGACCAAGAGCATCGAGCTTCTCACCAATACACAAAATGGTGTCTCCAAAGTCCTCTGGCATCCCAATGGGGAGGAGTTCTTCTACACGACCATCCTATCCGCCCAGCCCCAATACGAAGAGGTCTATGTCACAGAGGAGCTCGACTATTTTGCCGATGGTCGTGGACTATTGCAGCTACCGGAGCGCACGGTGATCTTCCGACAAAACCTGGCTACAGGTGAAGGGGAGGAGTTGACAGAGCTGGTGCTGGGATATCAGATGCGCTCTGCGATCGCCATCAGCCCTTGTGGTCAATGGTTGGCATATGCGGATAAAAATAGCCTGCCAGGTCGGGACGACAAGGACACCTGCATCTATTTACTGAATTTACAAACCCTAGAGAAAAAGGCGATCCTGCAGGAGCAGATCCTCCAAGGAGGCGAGCCATCATTTTCTCCGGATGGGAGATACCTGGCCTTCGTTGGCAACAAGACGGGCTATCACACCTCGCTATTGGCTTATCTGATCGTCTATGACCTCAAAGAGGGAAAGTTATGTCAAAGTACCTTGGATGAGGATAGACAGTGGCTGGATTTTATGGTCTCCGATACCCAATGGAATCAGTCCAGCTCCCTTGTGAAGTGGTCAGCGGATTCAAAATGGGTATATGGCACAGTTTCAGAAAAGGGGAGAGTATATCTCAGGAGGATCTCTCCAGAGGGAAGGGAGCCCTCGGAGATCGTCTACTTGGAAGATGAGCATATGACTGGCTTTGATCTCAATGGAGAAGGGAGGCTCTTGCTGACCCTTTCCTCGCCCCATAAACTGACCCAGATCTTGGAACTGGATCCCCAGCATCCCCAGGAGACCTTTAGCATGGAACCCGACCTAGAATGGCCACTCCCCAGCTACGAGGAGATCTCTTATCGATCCAGTGATCAGAGGCAAATGCACGCTCTATTGGCGCTGCCTGGAGATCGAAAAGAGGGGGAGAGCATCCCCTTGATCCTAAACCTTCACGGCGGACCCTATATGATGCATGGATACACTTATCACCATGAGATCCAGATTATGCTGTCAAGGGGCTATGGGGTGCTGTTATTGAACCCTAGAGGCAGTATCGGCTATGGAGAAGCGCATCAAAAGGCCATCCTAGGGGAGTATGGAGGGATGGATTATCAAGATGTCATCACCGGACTGGATCATGTGCTCGAAAAGTATCCACAGATCGACAAGGAGCATCTCTATGTCACCGGAGGCAGTTATGGCGGCTTTATGACCAACTGGATACTCACCCAGACAGACCGGTTTCGAGCGGCGGCCACCCAGCGCTCCATCAGCAATATGGTGAGCATGTGGGGCACCAGTGACATCGGCTATTATTTCTACAAAGATGAAAGCCGAGCGGACATCCTCTCCTGGGAGAAGCTGTGGAAGACCTCGCCCTTGGCTTATGTCGAAAGAGTGAAGACGCCGACCCTGGTGCTTCACGCAGAGGAGGACTGGCGATGCCCCCTAGAACAGGGGATGCAGTGGTTTACCGCATTGAAATACTTGGGAGTAGACAGCCGCTTTGTCCGATTTCCCCATTCGAGCCACGGCTTGTCCCGTAGTGGAAATCCTGCGTACCGAGTGATACGCATCAATGAAATACTAAGCTGGTTTGAACGATATCGATAGACAAGGGAGGAAAAAATGCTTTTACGTGAAGTGCTACAGACAATGGATGAAATAGATAGTCCCTCGGTCAGTGGGGCGAGTATTCAGAGGATGTTTCAGGAATATGGCCTGGATGTGCAGGTGACCAAGGTCACCGGAGACAAGGGATTTACCGACTTCGTACAAGTGCGCATTCCGGGCACAGATGGGGTGAGCGCAGGTGGTAGGAGCCGCACCCTGGGCATCGTGGGCAGATTGGGAGGCATTGGAGCCAGACCTTCTCGCATCGGCATAGTGTCCGACGCAGATGGAGCAGTGGCTGCCATTGCAGCGGGACTCAAGCTGGCCAGAATGCACGCCATCGGCGACAAGCTCCCAGGAGATGTGATCATCTCGACCCATATCTGTCCTGACGCCCCGACGCAGCCTCATTTTCCGGTGGATTTTATGGATTCCCCAGTGGATATCCAGACTATGAACGAATACGAAATCCACGAGGACATGGACGCCATCCTCTCGATCGATACCACAAAGGGCAATCGGATCATCAATCACAAGGGCATCGCCATCTCGCCGACGGTGAAAGACGGATATATCCTCAAAGTCAGTGATGATCTGGTCAGAGTCCTAGAACAGAGCTCCGGGGAGTTGGCAAAGACCTTCCCCCTCTCCCTTCAGGACATCACCCCCTATGGAAATGATGTATACCACTTAAACTCCATCCTCCAGCCTGCGGTGGCCACAGAGGCACCCGTCGTCGGAGTCGCCATCACCGCAGTATCCGCGGTGCCTGGCTGCGCCACTGGAGCCAGCCACGAGATGGACATCGCCCTGGCGGCCTCCTATGCCGTCGAAGTGGCAAAGGAGTTCACCGGAGGAAAAGCGGAATTCTACGACGCCGAAGAGTTTGCGCGTCTGCAGCAGCTCTATGGCTCCATGCGGATATTTCGAACTCTGGGGAGGGATCAAGCAGAATAGGTAAAGGGCTTGACGAATCCGATAGAAAAAAGCAATAGCAGTGAATGCAAGAGGGGACCCTGATGGATGGGTCCCCTCTGATTATGACGGAAAAAGGATGGTCTATCCGTAATTCGCCGTGTTTTCCACATATATGGGCTGCAGATCGCATCCATAGGCCTCGGCCTCCTGCTGTCCCTCCTGTAATTGAATCGAAATCGTAATTTGTGAGGATTCTGTCATCTGATCGGTTAGTTCATCCTGGATCTCCAGTGCTGCTCCCCTGAGAAACACGGGGAAACACCCGCCTTCGTATCGAATGTGGATGTCCATCTGATCGAGGTCGAAGGGGATGCCTGTGGCTCCCATGCTGGCGGGAATTCGCCCCCAGTAGTTGCAGCGACCACCCATGGATGCCTTGAAGCGAATGGATGAGACGACGGAGCGGGCGAGTGCCCTGGCCTCTTCTTTGGTACCAGCTCCCTTGAGATTGCAGATGAGTAACTTTTTGCTGCCCTCTGCATCCCCAGCCACCTGTTTGGCCAAGTCTCGAAGGAACTCTCTGAGGGCATCAAAAAAGAGGATATAGCTCTCAGACGAGAGATCTGCGATCTCTTCATTGCCCGCCTCTCCTGAAGCGAGGACTAGAATGGTGTCATTCGTTGACATATCTGAGTCCACATCGATCATATTGAAGGTATCGAGGGTGGCATCCGAGAGGGCTCTTTGTAGGAGCTCCTTTTGAATCCGTGCATCGGTCATCACAAAGCTCAAGGTGGTGGCCATATTGGGATGGATCATTCCGTTGCCTTTGGAGATCCCCATGATGTTTACTTTCGATCTGCCAATTTGAATGGTCGTGGAGGCGACTTTGGGAAAGGTGTCCGAGGTCATAATCGCCCTCGCTGCGCTTTCGAATTGGTCTGTGGTCGGCGGGGACATTTTTTGAAACCCCCTTTTCACCGCCTCCATTTGCATGGGTACGCCGATCTTGCCGGTCATCGCCAGGAGGATCTGCTCCTTCGGTACTCCGATGAAGTCTCCGGCCAAAACTGTGATCTCCTCGGCGTCGGACAGGGCATTGGGCACGCAGGCATTGGCATTTCCGCTGATTCCCACCATTCCCCTGATGGTACAGCTCGATAGATGTGCCTGGCTGATGAGGACGGCGCCGCTCTTGGCGCTATTTTTTGTAAAGACGCCAGCCGCCATGCAATCGCGGTCTGCCACGATCATCATCAGATCCTCTTTATTCGAGGGCTTTCCCTTGATATCGGCCTGGACCGCTGTGGCACGAAAGCCCTTTGGAATGAGATAGGTCCCTGATTCTATTTTCACTGTGTCCTCCCTTTGGGTTTCATTGGCTTTAGAGGAGTTCAATTCCCACAGGGCAATGGTCGCTGCCCATAATCTCAGGGAAGATCATCGCATCCTTCAGTTGATTGGCAAAGCGATCGCTGACGACAAAGTAGTCGATCCTCCAGCCCACGTTTCGCTCTCTGGATTTTGCAAAATAGGACCACCAGGTGTAGGCATCTTCTCGATCGGGATAGAAATGACGATAGCTATCGGTGAAACCCGCATCTAGTAGGATGCCGATCTTTTCTCGCTCTTCATCCGTAAAGCCGGCGCTCTTGCGGTTGGTCTTTGGGTTTTTCAGGTCGATCTCCCTATGGGCCACATTGAGGTCTCCGCATAGGATGACGGGTTTTTCTTGATCTAATGTGGAGAGATATGCCCGAAAGTCGTCCTCCCAGACCATGCGGTAGTCCAGTCGCTCCAGTTTTTGTTTGGAGTTGGGAGTGTAGACATTGACCAGATAATAGTCTGCAAACTCCAATGTGATCACCCTGCCCTCTTGGTCGTGATCGTCTATGCCCAAGCCGTAATGGACGGACAGGGGCGGGACTTTGGTGAAGATCGCCGTACCGGAATATCCCGGACGTTTGGCGTAATTGTAGTACTCTTCATATTCGGGGAGGTCAATCTCCTGCTGCCCTTCCTGCATCTTGATCTCCTGTAGACAGAGAATGTCTGGGTTGATTGCCGCAACGGATTCGTAGAATCCCTTTTTGATGACAGCTCGAAGGCCGTTTACATTCCATGAGATGAGTTTCATAATTCCTCCTTATTTCTTTACACTTAATCATAAGTATAACATAATTTTCGATTTTCACTCACAAAGCGTATTATAGGGTATAATAAGTAGATACGGCAACAGAATAGCATCTACACGGCTGCTGAAGGAGACCGTGAAATGAAGGAGGAAGAGATTGGATACCGGAAGAATTTATTCTGGCTTTAGATTATTGCGCGTGGAATGGGTTCAGGAGGTCAACGCCCAAGCGCTGATCTTTGAACATGAAGTGACGGGAGCGCGGCTGTTAAAGCTGTCCTGTGATGATAACAACAAAGTCTTTGGAATCGGGTTTCGCACCCCGCCAAAGGACTCTACTGGGGTGGCACATATCGTAGAACACTGCGTTCTGTCAGGCTCTAGGAAATACAAGACCAAGGAACCCTTTATGGACTTGTATAAAGGGAGTCTACAAACTTTCTTGAATGCGATGACCTTCGGAGACAAGACGATTTATCCTGTGGCGTCCAGAAATGACACGGATTTTCGAAACTTGATGGACGTGTATTTGGATGCGGTGCTCTATCCTGCAATTGGTGAGATCAGGGAGATCTTCATGCAGGAGGGCTGGCATTACGAGTTGTTTCACAAAGAGGACCCCATCATCTATCGGGGCGTGGTATATAATGAGATGCGCGGGGCAATGTCCGCACCAGAGGATCAGGTGGACGAGTTCATCGACCAGTCTCTGTTCCCAGACACGGTCTATAGCAATCACTCTGGAGGGGATCCATACGAGATACCAAATTTGTCCTATGAGGCTTTTCTGGATTTCCATCGCAATTACTATCATCCTTCCAATTCGTATATCTTTCTCTATGGGGACGGAGATACCGAAGCAGAACTCGACCATATCCAGGAGTATTTACAGGATTTTGATCGATTGGAAATCGACTCGGAAATCCCAATGCAGCCCCTTTTCGAAGAACCGAGAAGGGAGAGTTATGAATACTCCACCACGGATGAGGTGGATGGACTGGATCGAGATTTCCTCGTCTATAATGTGCTGTTTGGAGAGAGCATCAATGGGCTGGATCGGCGCATTGCAGACTTGTTAAAAGAAGCCCTCGTGGATTCGGATGCAGCTCCCATCAAGCGCGCCCTTCTGGACAAGGGGATGGGTGAGGATATCTATTCGAGTGGTTACGCCGTTCAGCAGCTGCCATTTTCCATCATCGTCAAGAACACCTCTGCCCGTCGCCAAGAAGAATTCGAAACGACGATTCAGCAGGTGCTACAGGGCATCGTCCGAAAGGGCCTCGATGAGAGGTTGATGATCTCTACCCTCAACAAATACGAATATCATCTTCGAGAGGGCAGTGGCTATTCTACCAGGGGTATTATCTATTTTATTGAAGCTTTCAAATCCTGGCTCTACGGAGGCGATCCACTAGAAGCCCTACGATATGAAAAGGAGTTCCAACAGCTCCGTGAGGGAATCAAAAATGGCCTCTTTGAAAGGTATATCCAGGACAGGCTCCTCGATAATAACCACAAGACCATTCTATCTGTAACGCCGAATGTGGGCTTAAACGAACAGAGAGATAGGGAGGTTGCCGGTCAGCTCGCTGCGTACAAGAGCTCCCTGACTGAGGCCCAGCTGGAGGAGCTGATCAGAGAGAGTGAAGCTCTCAACGATTACCAATCCGCACCGGATACTCCAGAGGCGAAGAGCACCATCCCCAGGCTCAGTCTAGATGAGGTCACAAGGAAGCTGGAGGAGATCCCGCGAGAGGAGATCAAAGTAGGAGAAACCACCATCCTGTATCATGAGCAGTTCACTGGTGGGATCAACTATCTGGATCTGGTCTTTGACATCTCTCATATCAAACCCGAGGATGTGCCTCTCGTTGCCCTATTAGGTGAAATGCTGGGATCGGTGGGCACGAGGAAACTATCCTATGGAGAACTGACCAAAGAGATCTTCATCCAATCGGGCGGAATCAATTTTAAACCAGTCGTCTACTCTGCCCATCAGGATGAGGATGAGATCTATCCAAAGTTTTTCGTCTCGACGAAAGTCTTAGGGAATGACCTATCCAAAGTTCTCGAGCTGATCCAGAGCATCTTAACGGAATCCGTACTCGATCAGTCAAAGCGGTTCAAAGAGATCGTGCAGGAGATCAAGTCCGGTATTGAGATGTCCATTTTCCAGAATGGTCATATGTGCGCGGCTTCCAGGGCAAAATCCTATCTGATCAAATCAGCAAAATACAATGAATTGATCAATGGTTTTGACTTCTTTGATTTCATTCAGGAGACGGAAAAAGCCTTGAAGAGTGGTGGTACCCGGGTGATGGATCAGATCCAAAGGGTCTATTGGGAACTGCTCACGAGACAGGGGCTGATCCTGAATTTGACGGGAGATCGGGCTGCTCTGGATAGCCTGCAGGAGAATCTATCGAAATTATTAGAGATCATCCCGAACACGCGCCCCCTTCAGAGGCTGGATGGAGTGGGTCTAAATGTTGGAAATGAAGGGATTCAATCTTCTGCAAATGTCCAATATGTATCGAAGACAGCCAGTCTAAAGGAGATGGACATCCCCTTTACTGGCAAGCTCACGGTGTTGACGTCACTGCTCTCGAGGGAGTATCTACACAACAATATCCGGGCTAGGGGCGGCGCTTATGGAGCGGGGATTGCAGCTACTCGCGGTGCCATCACCACCTATTCCTATCGGGATCCGAATTTGGAAGAGACCATCAAAGTGTACGACGAGATGGGGGATTATCTTGAGAACTTAGAGCTGTCCCAAGAGGACTTGACGAGTCTGATCATCGGGACTTTGGGGAAATTTGACCCACCTCTGACAGCTCAGGCCAAAGGTGCGCTGGACTTGTCCATGTATATCGCAGGTTATGACAACCAGACCATCGAAGGCTATATCGAGGAGGCTATGAGCACCACCCTAGAGGACTTACGAGCATTTGCAAAGCCTCTGACTGAAGGGATGGAGAAAAATCATCTCTGTGTGCTCGGCAGTATGTCAAAGATAAAAGAAAACGCAGATCTCTTTGATGAGATCGTGGACTTAAAGAAATAGAAAGTAGGAAATGAATTAATTTATGGAACTCAGTTTTAAGGATTTACACCTCTCAGAAGAGGTATTGCGAGCGATTGAGGAGATGGGCTTCGAGGAGCCCTCGCCCATTCAAGCTCAGACCATCCCCTTAATGTTAGAAGGGGTGGACTTAATCGGCCAAGCCCAGACGGGTACAGGAAAGACCGCTGCCTTTGGCATCCCCATCATCGAGAGGGTTTTGCTCAAGGATGAAGCCGTACAGGCCCTGGTGCTCTGTCCCACACGGGAACTCTGCATCCAAGTGGCAGAAGAGATCTCTCGTCTGGCTAAGTTCAAAAGGAATGTTAGGGTGCTGCCCATCTATGGCGGCCAGCCCATCGAACGGCAGATCCGCACCCTAAAAAAGGGTGTCCAGATCGTCGTCGGCACGCCAGGTCGTGTGATCGACCATATCGAGCGCAGGACACTAAAGCTCGGAGGGGTTAAGACCTTTGTCCTAGACGAAGCGGACGAGATGTTTGACATGGGTTTTCGGGAGGACATTGAGCTGGTGATTGGACATCTGCCAGAGACGGTCCAGAAGACCTTCTACTCGGCTACAATGGCCAGAGAGATCATGGACTTTGCGACGAAATACCAGGATGATCCTAAGATCATCCGCGTGGTGAAAAAGGAGATGACCGTACCCAAGGTCGACCAGTTCTACTATGATTTGGATTCCCATATGAAGCCGGAAATCCTAACGAGGGTGCTGGATATCTACAATCCCAACCTGACCATCGTGTTCTGCAATACGAAGAAGATGGTGGATGAACTGACGGAGGGACTAGTGGACAAGGGATATTTCGCT
This sequence comes from Tissierellia bacterium, assembly GCA_030538075.1. Taxonomy (GTDB): domain Bacteria; phylum Bacillota; class Clostridia; order Tissierellales; family Peptoniphilaceae; genus JAUNUQ01. Next base: position 123,249 of record JAUNUQ010000001.1, on the reverse strand, counting down.
GAAGCCCTCCACGGCGATCTGAAGCAGACCCAGAGGGATCAGGTCATGAACAAATTCCGCAAGTCGAAAGTGGATGTGTTGGTAGCGACAGATGTGGCTGCCCGCGGCATCGACGTGGACGAGGTGGACATGGTCATCAACTATGACATGCCCCAAGACGATGAGTACTATGTGCACCGCATCGGGCGAACTGCCAGAGCGGGCAGAGAGGGTACAGCGATCAGCTTTGTATCCGGAAGGGAATACTATAAGCTTCGGGACATCCAAAAATATACCAAGACCAAGATCCTGCGCAAGGAACTGCCCACCATCCACGAGATCCGACGAACGCAGGATATCAAACACCTGGATATGCTTCGAGATGCTATTGAAAAGGGAGAGGCCAAGAAACTGGAACATCTGGTCAATGTGCTCTTAGAAGAAGATCGAAGCCCTGTGGATATCGCATCGGCGGCTCTATGGCTGTATGCGAAGGAAAAGGGGATCGGCAAACACCAGGAACTGGACTATGTCGACAATGACAAGGTGCGTCCTCCAAGGGACAATCGCCGAAAGCTGCCCTTCGACAAGGGTGGAAAATGGGGTTATGCCCGGATCTTCCTCAGTGTTGGAAGGCTGGATGGCATCAGTGAACGCCATGTCCTATCGGCCATTTTAAACAGCACCCATGCGCAAAAGGCAGAGGTTGGGAAAATTGACATCTACGATAAATACAGCTTTGTAGAGGTCAAGGAGCGAGTTTCCAAGGATGCGGTGCAGGCGCTAAACAAGTCGAAGATCAAAGGGATTGAAGTCTCGGCTGAGTTGGCAAAGCCCAGGATGGCAAAGCCAAAGAAACGCTGGCATTCAGAGCCCAGAAGGGGTTAATAATAGAGGATTAGGGGCGGCACTCCATTGGAGTGCGCCCTTTTTTAGACTATAAAGGAATCATAAAGTTAGAGTTAATTAATTCTGGATAAAATATAATCTGGTATACGGTTTGGCGGACAGGATGAATCTAAAGTGGTGTTATAAATGTAATGGGATTGTAATCTTACAGGCAGCCCCATTGTGATATCATTAATACAATGGGCAAAAAGGAGGGATGCATGTGAATATGCCTCTGATCGAGACAAAAAATCTACACAAGGTATATAAGATGGGCGACGAGAAGATCCACGCGCTGGACGGAGTGGACCTGAAAATACATAAGGGTGAAATCGTGTGCCTGTTGGGGAAATCTGGTTCTGGCAAGTCCACTCTGCTCAATGCGATAGCCGGGCTAGAAAAACCCACCAAAGGGGAAATCATCATAGGTGGAATCCACCTGGAGAAGCTGAGTGAACAACAGATCACTTCTTTTCGAAGACTCAATATTGGTTTTGTATTCCAGTCTTACAATTTGATCCCGACGCTGACGGCACTGGAAAATGTCAGCATTGGAATGACCTTCAAAGGCGTAGACAAGAAGGAGCGGGACAAGAAGGCGAATAAGATATTAAAGGCAGTGGGTCTAGGAGATCGAATTCACCACAAGCCCAGTCAGTTGTCCGGTGGACAACAACAGAGGGTGAGTATCGCCCGGGCTTTTGTGGATCATCCGAAGATCGTATTTGCCGATGAGCCCACTGGAAATCTGGACACGAAGACCACATTGGAGATTTTGGAATTGATTACAGGTATGGCCAAGGACAACGGTCAGACCATGATCATCGTCACCCATGACGAAGAAGTCACGGATTATGCAGATCGCACTTTTCATATGCAAGATGGAAAGATCTCATTGATCGCACACAATAAGAGGAGGGAAGAGAATGAAGAAATTGCTTAGTATCGCGTTAGTATTGGCGATATTGTTGACAAACCTGATGGTGCCGGCGAAGGCACAGGGAGATAAGATCTTTCAGAATACGGTATTTGCCATAGAAGGGGTTTCTACGGAGCCGGATCCATTGACGGGCGGGGACAAATTCGTCCTGTCCTTTACAGTGCGAAATCAGTCGAACTTTGATCTGACTGGAGTAAAGGTGAGCCTGCGCGAGATCGGCCCTGACAAGACCAATAAATTCTTTGTGCTAGATGATGCAGTGGAGGGGAATTCTCCAGTGCGCAGCTTTGATATGACGACGGGTGAGGCATATGGGGTTCAATTCGCATTACAGGCCAATTGTCAGCTGGGCTGTGGTGCCTATCCCATCACCCTTTCCCTACAAGTGGGAGAAAACGAGTATGTGGATCGCATCAAATTGGACATCTTCAAGGACACACAAGTCATTGAACCAGGTGTGAGCGATGGACCAGATGGCACTGACGTATTGGCAGGGGAACTGCCCATCCTACCTGCAGACAAGGATCCATCGAAGGACCCCAATGTACCTATAGAACCGGAGAAACCCGCTGAACCACAAGAACCGGAAAAGCCAACGGAGCCTGAGAAACCGGCAGACCCCGTCGTACCGACACTGCCAGCTCCTCCAGCGGATGTCCCGGCCGCAGATATTCCCTTTTCTCCGTCCATCCCTCTAGGTGGCGGTGATATAGGGTCTGGAAATGGAGGCAGTGGTGGAGTATCCCTCTCAGGGGACACCACTGGAGACAAGATTAAGAACAAACCCAAGCTGATCATCGACAAATACACCCTGAGCCCTGAGAATCCATTGGCCGGGGAAGAGTTCACGATGAATTTGAGCTTTTATAACACCAACGCCGACAAGGGCGTACGCAATATCAAAATCTATCTGACCTCTGACGATGCAGCAGTCAGCGCAACGAACACCCAAGCAGTCAGCAGCTCCGTATTTACGCCAGTGAATAGCTCGAATACCTTCTATATCGGCTATATCGCTCCATGGAATACAGTGCAAAAAGCGATCACTCTGACCACCTCTTCTACCTTAGCGGCGAAGAACTACCAAGTGACTGCGAATTTTGAATATGAGGACGCTGACGGCAACGAATACACCGCCAAGGAATTGATTGGCATCCCGATTGTACAAAAATCTCGGCTGCAGACCAGTGAGATGACTCTGCCCACGGAAGCCTATCTGGGTCAGCCAGTGGACGCCTCCATCGAGTTTTACAATACGGGTAAAGACACCTTATACAACCTGATGGTCAAGCTGGACGGTGACTTCGACTCCTCCAATAAACAGTATTATGTGGGGAATTTCCAGAGTGGCACCTCAGATTCCTATCAACTGGACTTTACGCCGAAAAACCCAGGGGAAAACAAGGGTAAGATCATCTTCACTTATGAGGACTCGACAGGCGCAGAGCAGACGATGGAAAAAGATTTTGCCCTAGTCGTCCAGGATGGGGCGCCCGTTGATCCCAATATGCCACCTGAGGGGGAAATGCCTCCAGAAATGATGGATCAGCAGCAGCCTTCTTTGTTGTCCAACCCGATCGTCCTAGCTGCGGCAGCTCTAGTAGTCGCAGGACTTGGCATCTTCTTCTATAAAAGACACAAAAAGAAGAAGGAACAAGAGGATTTGACCATCGATGAAGACGAATGATCTGATTTCCATGGGGCTTCGAAATCTGTGGAGGAGAAAGCTCCGAACGGTGCTGACAGTCATCGGCGTCGTCATCGGCGCGACTTCCATTGTCGTCATGGTCTCGCTGGGGATGGCGCAGCAGCAGCAATTTGACGCCATGATCGACACCAGCAGGGGTCTGACGACGGTGAATGTCTCACCCTCTCAGTATTTTGATCCATCTGTGAAGGGGGCAAAAGCGCCCCGGACGGGTATCATTACGGACAAGGTGATCGAAGAGATCCAAAAGATACCCGGAGTGAAAAAAGTCGTCTACTTCACAAATCTGGGCAGCGGCGGCAGTACGAAGATCAATATGGGAAAATACACTGTGGGAGCGCAGATCCAGGGAATGGACGCAGACGCATTGGAGTCAGCGGGCATCACGATTGCAGAAGGTCGTAGCTATCACTCCAAAACCAAGGACATCGAGGTCGTCGTATCCAGCGAGCTAAAATACTCGCTCTACGATGAAAAAAGTCCGAAGAGTCAGGAGCGGTTTTGGGAAAAAGAAATTGACTATATGAAGGAACGCTTCAAGTTGACGATTGGCAATGTCTACAGTCAAAACACCCCCCTCACGCAAATGGAAGGGCAGGAGGTCAACACGAAGAAAAAGACCTACAATCTAAAGGTGGTCGGAGTCACCACTCCCTCTATGATGAGTAGCAGCATGGGGATCTATACCTCCCGGGAGAATATTGACAAGCTAAAAGACGAGATCAACAGTTTGACCATGACCCCTGCAGATTACAAGGCCAGCAAGAAAAACAAGACCCAGTACTATGAAAATATTACTGTCCATGTCAATGACATGAAGGACATCGACGGGGTCATGCAGAAGCTGCAGTCTATGGACTTGAACGCCTACAGTGATTCCGAATGGATCAATCAGGCGAAGAGCGCCACCAATACGGTGCAGATCATCTTGGCGGGCATTGGTTCCATCTCCCTCATCGTCGCAGCGATCGGGATCACCAATACCATGGTCATGTCCATCTACGAGCGGACTCGGGAGATCGGCGTCATGAAGGTCATTGGGGCATCTGTACAGGATATCCGCAATCTATTCCTCTTTGAAGCGGGGATGATTGGATTTTTTGGAGGTGCCGTGGGGGTTCTGTTGAGCTATGGGGTATCGGGTGTCATCAACGGCATCGCCGGCGGTGCAGGCGGCGGTGGGATGATGGGCATGGGAGGCAAGGCCTCCGTGATTCCTCCGTGGTTGGCGCTGGCGGCATTGGTCTTCTCCTTTGTAATCGGCGTGGTCACCGGATACTATCCAGCCCGAAGGGCGACCAAGCTCTCGGCCATTGAAGCAATTCGCACAGAGTAGTATAATGGTTGTGGCCCTTGCCAATATGCAAAAAGAGAGAGATATGATGTCAGGAAATGGAATTCTATCAAAAAGTGAATTAAAAAAGCGATATTTGGTGGGGATCGGGATATATGTCCTCTACCAATTGACATTCTTCTTTGTGGAGAGTTTAAACTTGAATTATCAGGTCATCCATCATCCGATCGATGACCTGATTCCCTTCTATGAGTTTTGGATGCCCGCCTATCTATCTTGGTTTCCCTATCTGGCATTCAGCCTGATCTATTTCGCCCACCAGACCAGGGGCCGGCTCTACTATCAGTATTTGGGGCTGCTCTTCGGGGGCATGTTTGCCACTTTGGTGATCTACCTCATCTGGCCGAATATGGTCGATCTACGTCCGGCGGCTTTTCCCAGGGACAATCTCTTTACGGACCTGGTCCGGGTTTTACATGTGGTCGATACTCCGACAAATGTCTGTCCCAGCATCCATGTCTATGCCACCTTGGTCGCGCATCTGTCTTTGATGAGGCAAACACAGCTGGGGAAAAAGAGGGTCTATCATCTGATCTCCCTCGTCTTCGTCATCCTGATTCTCGCATCGACGGTATTCTTAAAACAGCACTCCATCGTCGATCTGTTCTGGGGAGTGATCATGGGGTTGGCCCTATATTTCCTGGCCAAGCGGTTTTGGTTTGATGAAACACCACATTATGAATGCAAAGCGAATATGGACATATAAAAAACAACTGACCGGTCATGGACATCAGTTGTTTTTTTATGCCGCTGCCATTGCGCGTACGAGCACGAGGAAGACGGCGATATTCATCAAGGTGATGATGGGGATGCCGATAAAGAAAAGGGGCTTTTTCGTCTTGTGACGAAAGGCATACATGGCGATCCATGCCCCAAATCCTCCGCCAGCTATTGCAATGAGGAGGAGGCTTGTCTCTTGGATTCGTGGTTTGTGCCTGCCACGTTTACGGGTGGAGAGGTGCTTGTCATGTAAAAAGAGGAGCACCGCGGCGATATTGATGATGGCTACATAACCGAGCAGGAGCTGCTCAGTCCAGTGGAGGTTCTGTAAGAGGATCATGACTTTTTCCTTATCTGGGGTCAATTTGGGCCTAGCGTCTTCTCTATTATAACTTACCCTTTTGAATTGGGGAAGTACTCCCAAAAATCCATATGCAACTATTCGGACAATCCCGGTGACAAAGGGGCCGCCTTTTGATATGATAAAAACGGAGAAAAATACAATAGGATTTTATTGAACAAAATAGAGAGTGGGGGATTACGATGGTTAAAATTGACGCATTGGGCATTGCTTGCCCAGGTCCTGTCATCATGACAAAGAAACAACTCGATGGGATAGAAGAAGGCATTGTCGAGGTGAGGGTTGACAATGAGGTGGCAAGACAAAATCTGAAGCGCTTCGCCGAGAGCAGTGGCTTTGAAGTAGTGGATCAACAGGATGATGAGGCACTATTTACCGTTACGATTACCAAGGGGACCATGGATGCTGCAGAAGAGGAGCAGCTGCCAGTAGCCCCTGGACTGACGGTTGGAATTGGATCCAACCTGATGGGGACTGGCGAAGAAGAGCTCGGAAAGGTCTTGATGCGCAGCTTTATGTACACAGTCAGTGAGACCGAGCCCTATCCAGAGACGATTGTGTTCTTTAACAGCGGTGTCTTTTTGACGACAGAGGGCTCCGATGTGCTCGATGATTTAGAAAAACTTGCAGGAGAAGGGGTTGAGATCATCTCCTGTGGAACTTGCTTGGACTATTACAAGCTGAAGGACAAATTGGCGATCGGAGAGATCTCCAATATGTACACCATCTATGAAAAACTGAAGAACCCTGGTAGAAATGTGATCATCGGGTAATGAATAAAAGAAGGGAGGGATCACTTTGCCGCAAGAATTGAATAGTCTGATCATCGATGCCAGTGGCCAGAGTACTCTCCTAGGGAAGTTACTCTTTGCCGTCATTGTCTTCTTGGTCGCAAAGACGCTCAGCTTCGTATTGAAAAGATTAATCCTCAAGGGTTTAAAAGACGTCCCAATGCAGGCGAAGTACAAGACTCTGCAGCAGGTACTCTTCAATGCCCTGCACGTCGCCCTTTACTTCATCGCAGCGATGTTGATATTGGATCGCTTCGGCGTCAACACCAATGCGATCTTGGCGACTGCGGGGATCGGTGGTGTAGCCCTGGGCTTCGGGGCCCAATATATCGTAAGAGATGTGATCTCTGGAATGATTATTTTAGCAGAGGATCAATACCAGATTGGTGAATATGTGACCATAGGAGCTGTCACGGGGGTTGTGGAATTCGTAGGACTCAGGCTGACGAAGCTTCGAGATTTTGGTGGGGAGCTGCATATCATCCAGAACGGAAATATCCAGGTCGTCACCAATCGTTCCCGTGGGCCCCAGAGGGCATGGGTGGAGATCTCTCTGCCCCTCAACACAGATCTAAAACTAGTGGGTGATATCGTCAGCCAAGTCAGCGAACAAGTCAAAGGGGAATTTCCACAGATCGTGGAAGGTCCTAGCTTCTTTGGCATCACCCAGGCGAAGGAGTACACGATGACCATGGTCGTCAAGGCGATGGCCGAGGGGGCAAAGCACTGGGAAGTGGAACGTGAGCTTCGCAAGCGGCTCATACAATCTCTTTCAGAGGCGGGCATCAAACTGCCCGAAAACTATGGGATGAGGTCGGAATAGATGAAATACAAAATTGGCGATACCGTCACCTTAAAAAAGGGACATCCCTGCGGGGAGAACCGATGGGAGATCCTACGCACAGGGGCGGATATTAAGCTCTTGTGTAAGGGATGTGGCAAGCAAGTGTGGCTATCCAGACTGGATTTTGACAAGCGGATCCGTAAAATAGAACTGGATGGGAAGATGATCAGCATCGTACACTATGAACCGGAGCAGGATCCAATTGAAGAATAGGAAGAGCCTCCCGTTTGATCTTTGAGGTCCACCAAAAAGGAGGATATTGCGTAGTTGCTTTAGTGTGATCGATGTATTATGATAAGATGGAGCGGTAGTGGATCCCACTTTGGCATTTTTGACGAATGAATATTGAAATGAGAAAGGAGTTAATATGAAGTTAAGAGATAATCTAATTGTAAAGTTGCTTTTAGGATTAGTCATCGGGATCGTCATTGGAATGGTCGCGAATGAAGCTCTCATTCAAGTCATCTTATCGATTAAGCAGATCTTGGGCCAGGTTATCTTTTATATGGTACCCTTGATTATTCTGGGCTTTATCACCCCAGCGATTACGGATTTAAAAGACAATGCCAGTAAAATGCTCTTTGCAGCACTGGGCATCGCATACCTGTCCTCCATCGGCGCCGCCTTTTTCTCGATGGTTGCCGGTTATTCGATCATCCCGATGCTGAATATCGTACCGAAGACAGAGGGGGTTCGCGAGCTGCCAGAACTGGTATTCCAGCTGGGCATACCAGCCATCATGCCAGTTATGACGGCGCTGTTCACCTCCATCGTATTTGGCTTAGCGATCATCTGGACCAAATCAGAAGGGTTTGAACGACTCTTTAAGGAACTGAATAATATTATGATGGGATTAGTGCAAAAAGTCGTCATTCCCATCTTGCCCTTTTTCATCGCCACCACCTTTGCTGGACTGGCTTATGAAGGAGCAATATTGACGCAGTTTCCAGTTTTCCTAGCTGTCATTTTGATTGTCATTATCGGTCACTATATCTGGCTTGCATTATTGTACGGAATTGGAGGATTCATCTCAAAAGAGAATCCCTGGGAAGTACTTCGTCACTATGGTCCGGCATATATGACAGCTCTGGGAACCATGAGCTCTGCGGCGACTCTTCCAGTCGCTTTAGCCTGTGCACGAAAGTCAAAGGTCTTGGACCGTCAAGTGACAGATTTTGCCATACCGATCGGCGCGACAATCCATCTTTGCGGTTCTGTACTGACCGAGGTCTTTTTTGTCATGACGGTTTCTCAGATCCTTTACGGACAATTGCCAGCATTGGGCAGCATGATCATCTTTATTTTGCTTTTGGGAATCTTCGCCATCGGCGCTCCTGGAATTCCAGGAGGAACGGTCATGGCATCACTGGGGATTATCACCGGCGTCTTACTCTTTGACGAGACAGGCGTTGCCCTGATGTTGACCATTTTCGCTCTGCAAGACAGCTTTGGTACGGCTTGCAATGTCACAGGAGATGGGGCAATTGCATTGATGCTGACTGGGCTATTTAAGAAAAAGGAAAAATTAAGCTAGAAATAAGACGATGGTTAATGAGATGAAAGGGCACAATAGTGGACGAATAGACAGGACTTGTCTTCTTTTCCATTGAGCAGGTGGATCCGGCTCCGTTTGAAGCGCTTAACCCAAATCAAAGATGCCAAAGTCTTCATCAATCTATCGAACCGGCGAAGGGCTCTTTTCATCAAAGAGGCCTTCGCCGGTTTTTTGTCCTATCCACGACTCCAGAACGGAGAGTTAAGATCAAGGCAGAATCAAAATGTGGAGAGATGTCTGCATTCGAAATTATCATCCCTGGAGATCACAATGGAAGAGAAAGGTCAGGACATCATAACGACTCTTGTGATATACTAAGGACAGGAGGCGATTCATGTCTAGGTATCTGGGTTTTCATGATTATTTTACCGAGGTCTTTGGTCAAAAAGTCTTAAAGCTATCCCTAGAGGGAAGCTTCACTTGTCCCAATCGAGACGGATTTGTCGGAGTAGGCGGTTGTCTTTTCTGCGCTGAGGATGATGTGGATGTTAGGAGTCAGGTCAAAGTATCCACCCAAATGGAGGAGCAGCGGCGTATTTTGGCTGGAAAATGGCCGGAGGGCGTTTATATCGCCTATTTTCAAAATCATACCAACACCTATGGCGGGATCGAACGACTGCGTGAACTCTTCTATACTGCTCTAGAGCAGCCGGGAGTCGTCGGGCTGGCCATTGCAACAAGAGGGGATTGTCTGGGTGAGGATGTGCTAGACCTGTTGACGGAGCTAAACCAGCATACCTTCCTCTGGGTGGAACTGGGCATGCAGACCATCCGAGAGGATACACTGGACAGATTAAATCGTGGCTATGGCCATCAGGTATTTGATGATGCTGTGAACCGTCTTTCTGAGAGGGGGATTCGCTGCGTATGTCATGTGATCTTCGGCTTGCCGGGAGAAGATGAGAGAGACTGGATGCATAGCGTAGACTATGTCAGCGCACAGGATCTGTTTGGGATCAAGATCCACAGCCTATTTATTCAGTCAAATAGTCCCATCTATGCCCTTTATCTGAGTGGGGAACTGATCCCCTTGGACAAGAATCGCTATATTTCTGCCGTCTGTACGGCAATTGCACGAACGAAGCCGAGCGTCGTCTTTCACCGTCTCACAGGGGATGGGAACAAAGAAAAGCTCGTCGCTCCTCTGTGGGCAGCAGACAAACTCAGTGTACTGGGTTCCATTCATCGGGAGCTCAAGCAGCGCAGGATCGTGCAGGGGATGGATTATCCCAATTCTAACCTGTATTTTTAACAGAACATCATCCTTATGTGATATAATAAAGTGTATTATTTAAGTAGGAGTTGAAAGGAGTCCCTATCGAATGCTACTACATGTGGGTTTGGATGTCGGATCGACGACGGTAAAGCTCGTTGTTTTATCCTCCGATTTTGACATTCTATATTCTAATTATCAGCGTCACAGGTCCGATGTGAAGGCAACGGTTCGTGAAATGGTCACGGATGCCTATCGGAGATTTAAAAATGAATACATCACCATCCATGTCACCGGCTCCGGTGGCATGTTTGTGGAGAAATACTTGGGGATTCCCTTCGTGCAAGAAGTGGTGGCGGGCACCATGGCCATCCGAAATTTTGTACCGGAAACAGATGTCGCCATCGAATTGGGTGGTGAGGATTCTAAGATCACCTATCTGTCCGGAAATGTGGAGCAGCGGATGAACTCCATCTGTGCCGGCGGCACAGGCGCCTTCATTGATCAGATGGCGTCCCTGATGGAGATGGATGCTTCTCAGCTCAATGAGCAGTCCAAGCGTTTCAAGAAGATCTATCCCATCGCATCCAGATGCGGTGTCTTTGCCAAGACGGATATCCAGGCCCTGATCAATCAAGGGGCTTCGAAAGAGGACATCTCCGCTTCCGTATTCCAATCGGTCGTCAATCAAACCATCTCCAACCTGGCATGCGGAAGGCCGATCAAGGGAAATATCGCCTTAGTCGGTGGGCCCCTACATTTCTTAGACGGCCTTTGTGATCGATTTATTGAGACTTTGGGCGAACAGACCAATCACTTCATCATACCAGAGAACTCCCAGCTCTTCGTGGCCATGGGAGCCGCTCTATCCTCTTTGGAATCCTCTGAGATCTCCTTCCGATCCCTAATGGACAAGATCGAGGAGGATATCGAACCGGTTTTAGAAGCGGAAAATGTGCTCGAGAGACTCTTCGAAGACGAGGCGGAGCTACAGGCCTTTCGAGATCGCCACGCGGCAGAGACCATTGAAGAAGGACAGCTCGACGGTTATGAGGGTGTCTGTTATCTCGGAGTGGACGCCGGTTCGACGACTTCAAAGGTGATCTTGATCGACGAGGAGGATCGAATCCTCTTCTCCCACTATGCCAATAATCGAGGTAAGCCCCTGGAACTGCTGATCGAGGTCCTAAAGGAAATCTATGGTCGACTCGGAGAGAGGGCTGTGATCAAGAGCAGTGGGATCACAGGCTACGGCGAGGACTTCCTTAAAGCCGCCATGAAGATCGATCATGGAGAAGTGGAGACGATCGCCCATTACCGCGCCGCCAAGCACTTCAATCCCGATGTGGATTTCATCCTGGACATCGGCGGACAGGACATGAAGGCCATGCATATTTCCAATGGCATCATTGACTCCATCCAATTGAACGAAGCCTGTTCATCTGGATGTGGTTCCTTTATCGAGACTTTTTCGAAGTCATTGGGAATGGGGATCACAGAGTTTCATGAGGCATCCCTATTGGCTAAAAACCCAGTAGATCTGGGTTCCAGGTGCACCGTCTTCATGAACTCCAAGGTGAAGCAGGCGCAAAAGGAGGGGGCAGAGGTCGGAGATATCGCAGCTGGACTGTGCTATTCCGTCATTAAAAATGCCCTACAGAAGGTCATCAAGCTGCGAGATCCCAGCAAATTGGGGGAAAATATCGTCGTACAAGGTGGTACTTTCTACGGAGATGGGATCCTGAGGGCCTTTGAAAAGATTTCCGGGCGCGAGCCCATACGTCCATCCATCGCTGGATTGATGGGGGCCTTTGGCATGGCTCTGATCGCCAAAGAGCGAGCAGAGGGTGAGTCGACGCTCTACAAACTGGAACAAATTGAAGATTTTTCCTATACTCAAAGATCGGCAAGATGCGGCCTTTGTAGCAATAACTGCGCCCTGACGGTCAATAAGTTCTCCGATGGATCCCGATATATCATCGGCAATCGATGTGAGCGGGGAAGCGGAATAAAGACCGAAAAATCCGAGCTGCCAAATCTCTACGCATACAAGAACAAGAGACTCTTCGACTACGAGTCCATACCAGAGGAGCTGGCTCCTCGGGGTGTGGTGGGCATTCCCAGGGTCTTGAATATATATGAAAACTATCCCTTCTGGCACAGCTTTTTTACCAATTTGGGCTATAGTGTACTGCTCTCGGGAATTAGTGATCGGGGCATGTACGAGAAGGGAATCGCCTCCATCACCAGTGAGACCGCATGTTACCCGGCTAAATTGGCCCATGGTCATATCGAGGATCTGGTGGAAAAGGGTGCAAAATTCATCTTCTACCCCTCGATCTTCTATGAGGCAAAAGAATATGAAAAGGCGCAAAACCATCTGAACTGTCCGGTTGTGGCCGGGTACCCAGAGGTCATCAAAAACAATGTGGACTCCCTGGTCGATCAGGATGTGCTCTTTATGAATCCCTTTTTGTCCTTCGACGATGAGAAGCGCTTAGTGAATCGACTCCACGAGGAGTTCGCCGGCTTTGGATTCTCCAAGACGGACATCCGAGGTGCTGTTCGAATGGGCTATGATTCCCTGGAGAAGTACAGGGAAGACTTGATTGAAGAGGGCAAAAGAGCCCTTGAATATCTGAATGAAAACAATACGAAGGGCATCGTCCTAGCGGGACGACCCTATCATATTGACCCAGAAATCAATCACGGCATTGCCGAACTGATCACTTCTTTGGGTTTTGCGGTGATCTCAGAAGACGCCCTAGTGGACCGAGGGGACATCAATCACGAGCTCAGGGTGTTAGACCAATGGGTGTACCACTCTAGACTATATCGAGCTGCTCAATTTGTCGGTGAACGAGAAGATCTGGAGATGGTCCAGTTGAACTCCTTTGGCTGCGGCATCGACGCAGTCACCACGGATCAGGTCAATGAGATCCTCCACGCCCACGGCAAGATCTACACCGTTCTAAAGATCGATGAAGTCTCCAACCTAGGTGCCGTCAAGATCCGCCTTCGATCGCTGATGCAGGCGATTCAAGGCAAAAAGACCGTGCTGAGAAGTCCGATCATCAAACCGGTAGCCCCTCGATTTGACAGGGCAAAGAAAAAGACCCATACCATATTGGCGCCGCAGATGGCACCGGATCATTTCGAATTGATCGAATCCGCCCTTCAAAGTGAAGGTTACAAGATCGAATTCTTACCCAAGGTGGATGCGAAGGTCATAGAGGAGGGGCTGAAGTATGTGAACAATGACGCCTGCTACCCCTCGATTACCGTCGTCGGTCAGTTTATGGAAGCCCTACAATCTGGAAAATACGATCCTGACACAACGGCTCTTTTGATGTCCCAGACGGGTGGAGCTTGTCGAGCCTCCAACTATGTGGGCTTTATCCGAAAGGCATTGGATGAAGCGGATATGCCCCAGGTACCGGTCATTGCACTCTCCGCCCAGGGAATAGAGACCAGTGAGGGCTTCAATCTCACCTATCCCCTCATCTACAAATGCATCTTATCCGTGCTATTAGGCGATTTGTTGATGCGACTGTCCAATGCCACCAGACCATATGAGCGCATCAAGGGCTCGACGGATCACCTGAAGAATCAGTGGATCAAAAGGCTCAAGGAATTCGTCCAAAAGCCCAACTCCAAGATGTATAAGGTCCATGTACAGGACATCGTCACGGATTTCGACAAACTGGAAATCAAGATGCGAAATATTCCAAAGGTCGGCATCGTCGGGGAAATCCTCGTAAAATACCTGCCAGAGGCCAACAACAATCTGCAGCAGATCCTGGAAGCAGAGGACACGGAGGTCATCGTCTCCGATCTGACGGACTTTTTGATGTATTGTCTGCGAAATGCAAGGCATAAATACAAACTCCTATCCAAGGGGGCATTCGGTGCTGGGCTCGCACAGATCGGCGTCTGGTATATCGAGCACTACCGAGTCTATATCAGAGAAGCTCTGGAAGGTACTCGATTCCACGCTCCGGAGTATATCGAGAATCTGGAGAAGATGGTAGATGGCATCATCTCCACGGGAAACCAATATGGAGAGGGATGGCTGCTCACAGCTGAGATGGTGGAGCTCATCGAGATGGGTGCCTCCAATATCGTCTGTATTCAGCCCTTTGGCTGCCTGCCCAATCATATCACTGGGAAAGGGGTCATCAAGAAGCTGCGGGAGATCCATCCGCAAGCCAATATCATCCCCATTGACTACGACCCAGGTGCTAGCGAGGTCAATCAGGTCAACCGAATCAAACTGATGCTCTCCACGGCGAGGGAGAATATTGTCCAGACTTCCGAACAGAAGAGAGAAGAAGAGTCGAAGGTCCTCTATTTGGACCAGAGCAGATAGAGTAACAGCCACTGGCGAGAGACCCAGTGGCTGTTTTTTCTTTTAGAAACCCTATACATTTTGACAAACAGACGAAAAACTTAAAGAATTCCAAGAGGATATCAGCCTTGCAAACGCTAAGAGAGTTCAGAAGTGGCAGGATAGCAATGTTAATAGGAGGTAAAATTCAAGTTTCGGAAAACGTTGACAAAATGAAATACTTCCGCTATAATTTGAATTACAAACAAGAAGATCTCCTGTTTATTCTTTTTCATCATAATTAACTCCAGGCAAATGGCGAGGGAGACCTCGCTATTTGTCTGCCCAAAATAGAAGAGGGAAAAATAAAACAAAAATTCTCGTAAAATCCCTTGAAATTCGTTCCGGACTATGTTATGATTAACCAAGTTGTGGGCTGTTAGCTCAGCTGGCTAGAGTGCTACGTTGACATCGTAGAGGTCACTGGTTCGAGCCCAGTACAGCCCACCATATTTTTTATTACAATAAACCCGATGGTTTAAAGGTTTGTAAAAATGCATAATATTCGCTTTTTACAATTGGGAAGAAATTGGGAAGGAAGTGAGGACCAGGACGAATTAACTGGTCCTTTTTCTACTACCTTCTCCTTCTCTCTCTTTCTGTTCTGCCTAGTACTTTGATCGTTTTCGTCATTCTCTCGTTTTCTCGATAGCAGATTAATCGATATGAGTTCTCTCCTCTTTTCTCCCAATGCCCAGCTATTTTGAACCTCCTTCTATATCATTTAATGATTCGTAACGGCTTAAAAGTGATTAAGCAACCGTCAAATCTTTGCCAGTAGCCATATCTTCCATGGTAATAGTTGAGTACATCGCCTAGATATTGCAGTGACACCCCGAGCATCTCTGCCATTTCCTCGTAGCTCTGTAGTCTTTTTTCGTATCCCTTTATGAGCTCGCTGATTGGGACGGTCTTTTCATATGCCCAGGCTCTGGCCAGCTTCTCCTGTTTTCTATTATTCATCTTCGTTTGATCGATGATATCTCCTGCACTGAGGAGGTAATGGCCGATCTCCTCCGCCAGTACTGTGTATTTATCTGCAGAGGATAGATTGGTACTGATTGCTATATTTCCATCTACGTAGAGCCCTTTTAGGCTTCCAGCTAGGGGCATTTCATAGATCTTTACCTTGTCCTCGTATTCTTTCATCAATTTTTCATACATATAGTCACCCGGTTTGAACGTATGTTCTTTTTTGAGCTAAGAATATAAGCCTGCGGCAAAAAGGCCTATATTTCAGTTTTTCCATTATGGTTTGCAGCTTGGACACGGCTTTGCCTAGGATTCGGTTCGATTAGTTCTTTTTTAGAACTTTTTTTGTGAACTTGTCGAAATCTGAGGTCAGTTTTTGTGTTTTATTAAATATGGAATATTCTGAAGATGCCTTCTCTTTAGCTTGCTGGCTTGAGATGCTTCCTTTGTTGTTGTCTGGTAAGATTTTGTATTGGCGAAATTCTAAAAATGCATCTACACTAATTGCGAATTGTTCCATGGAGAATGTGTTTTCTCTCTCAACTAAATCTTCGATATAGTCGAAGAATCCACTGACGTTTCTTTCAAGTGCTTTGATTTGTTTTTCATCAAGATAGTTTTTTGCAGTTTGTGTATCGGACTTTAGTATTCGACCATCTGGAGCGTTTTTCCAAGTTTTTAACCCCATGTTCTCTTGGGTGTGGTCTGCACTACTGTAGATGATCTCAGCAGCGGTTTTGCCTGTGATGGCATAATGGAATTTGTTTTGTACCATTGCATAGAATTGTCGCGTGATGTCGGCGTTTTTGTCGTAGTCGATGGACACTTCTGCGAAAATATCTGTTATTTGTTGCCAAATCCGACGTTCGCTGGCACGAATGGAACGGACTCTCTCTAGTAGTTCTTTAAAGTAGTCTCTACCGAAGGGTTTTCCGTTTTTCAGCATTTCATCATTTAGTACAAATCCTTTGATGATGTATTCTTTTAATGTTTGTGTGGCCCATTTTCTAAATTGGGTGGCCTGGTATGAATTTACACGGTAGCCTACGGCGATAATGGCGTCTAGATTATAAAAGTTGATGATACGCGCAACACTTCGTTGACCTTCTTTTTGAACTATTCGAAAATTTCGAATCGTTGCTTCTTGTGTTAATTCTGCGGAACTGTAGATTTCTTGAAGGTGATAGTTTATGGTTTGAACCTCGACGCCGAATAGTTCCGCCATACTTTTTTGCGTCATCCAGAAGGTTTCCTCTTCAAAGCGGACTTCGACTCGTACTTCGCCCTGCTGGGTTTGGTATAGTAGGATTTGTCCTTTTTCGTCCATGTCTCTTCCTCCTTGTAGGTTCTTTACATTCCTCGCCGTGATTTCACGAATGCTTTAAAGTCCTCAATCGCCATGAGCTCCTCAGCGGTCCATTCCTCGCTGTTGTGTGAGGCTACCACGGTTTCAATTGGAGCTCAGATGCTTGTTTTTCCAAGTAAGTAATCTATTGAAACATTGAATATGTCAGAAATCTTCATCAATGTGTCCTTGTCCGGATCTCTGCGATTTTGTTCATACATCTCAATAGAGCTCGGTGATCAACTTACTCTTGTAGCGAGCTCTGCTTGAGTAATCCCTTTTTCTTCTCTTAGTTGTTTTAATATGTCGCCAAACTCCATTTCACGATCTCCATCTTATTGTAGTATAACATACTATTAGTGTATTTCATTTGACTAGACACAAAGTGTGGACAACATTCGACAAACACACCAGAAGAGTAGTAGCAGATAAGCAACACATGACGTGTAGATGGATTGGAGGTGATGAAATGCGTACCGAGTTAATATCATTCAGGAAGTCATTGGGTCTAAACATTGAGCAAATGGCATTGAAAACGCAGATATCTAAGTCTTTTTACGAAAAGATAGAGAGGGTTGAAAGGAATGTAAGCAATAATTTTGTTTCGAACTTCAGGAATACCTTTCCTGACACAGATGTAGAGTATTTTTCTTGTACGACGGGCATGTCCCTACTCTAATGGTGAGAGTCCATTCGGGGCGTAGTCGTAAGCGTTCACCCATAGCGACTGGCAAGGTTCATATCGTGAGGTGTGGGCGAGAGGAAGCCATAGCGAAATCGTAGCCTGCAAACAGGAACCGAATACCAAGGCACATAGAACGGATGAGCTGGCTAAAAGCGGTAAAGTTCAAAAGGTGACCGTAACTTCTATGTGTAGATTCGGTAGGTAGACGAGGAATGAGTGAAGACTTATCCCGTGAGGCCTCATCGGTGGTATTGCCGCAGTGACAACGAACGATGAGGAGTCAGCTGACGCCATAGTAGTGTAGAAACCCCGTAACGAGGGTGGAGCGAAGGGCTGAACAACTTAAAAGTCAATAGGAACGAAGACTGTGAGAACCTAAGCCTGACGAAAATGTGGAGCAAAAACGACTGGACTATACAAAATATCAAAAGAAATCCTCGCAAAGCGAGGACTCATTAGTTGTCTTGATTATTATTTAAGTTGAACCGCCCAGTGCCGAACGGCACGCTGGGTGGTGTTAGAGGGGCTACCCATTAGCACCTACTGGATTTATGCTATGCTAGAATGGTTGTATTCTGAAATAAATTCGATGGAATAATAATGAAAAAGCGATCCCTCCATCCTAACGTAGAAGGGATCCATTCGGGTCAAAGATATATTCATATCCTCAGTACCTTCGCCAAACGCCGTAGATCCGATCCATCCAGCTCTGCAAATCCATGGAATAGGTCTCTTCGAGGGGCGCTTTCTTCATCATCTCTGATATGGGGCCAGAGGCGATGGTGCAGCCATCTTTCAGCAGAATAGCATCTGTTCCAAAGGCCCTCGCCAAGCTCAAATCGTGGACGACGGTGAGGATCGCACGGCCTGGGTGTTTCACCCACCGCTGTAAGAGCTCAAAGATGGTTTTTTGATAGACTGGATCCAAGTGATTGGTCGGCTCATCTAAAATCAATAGCTTGGGATCCTGTACGAGGACCTGGGCTAGAAAAACCCTCTGCATTTCACCGCCGGAGAGCTGTAGGATTGAACGATGCCGAAAGTCGCTGAGCTGCATCTGTTCGAGAACCGACTCCAGGATTCCCTCGTCCTGATCCTCCTCATCTAGAAATCCCCTCGCGTAAGAGTAGCGCCCGAGTCGGACCACCTCTTCCACGGTGAAATCGAAGCGGACATTTTCACCTTGCATCAAGACGCCAATCCTCTGCGCTCTCTCCTTGGGCTTCATCGTCTTCAGATCCCGCCCCTTCCAGAGCACTGTGCCGGTATAGCTAGCCCTCTGTGAAATTCCATGGATCAAGGAGCTCTTTCCGGCTCCGTTGGGGCCGAGAACCATCAGCCAACCCCCCTCATGGAGATGATAGTTGAGGCATTTCAGTGCAGTACGGCCACCGTATTTTATCGTCATATCCCTTATCTCTAACATCTGGATCTCCTCTTTTCTGCAAAGAGATAGACAAAGACCAATGAGCCAAAGAAGGATGTGATTACGCCGATGGGGAGTTCTTGGGGCCGAAATAGCGTTCTGGCCATGAGATCGGTGAGAAGTAGAAAGATCGCACCGATGAAGGCGCTGATGGGCAACAGGGTTTTGTGATTGGAACCGAATGCGAGCCGCGACATATGGGGGATCACCAGGCCCACGAAACCAATGGTTCCACTGACGGCCACTGTCACCCCGATCAATGATGATGAGGCGATCAAGAGCCACATTTTCTCACGTTGAACATCCACCCCCAGATTGGAGGCGATGGACTCACCCAGGGCAAAGGCGTTGAGCTCTTTGGCGCGGGACAGGATAAAGCTGCCAAAGACGACGAAAGTCACAGCCAATAATTTGGTGTCCCCAAAATTCGATCCATTCAAAGATCCCATTGTCCAAAAGACGATGGATCGCAAGTGATCCTCCGCCACCACCAGCACCATGCTGATGATGGAATTGACAAACATTCCGAAGATGATCCCCATCAACAGGATGGTATGGGTCGAAAGTGAATAATCCAATCTATGGGAGAGCATCAGAATAAAGAAAAGGGAAGCCGCCGCAAAGGCCACGGCCATGACAGTGGTCGCCGCATAGGGCGTGCCGGGGATCCGCAGACCTAGAGCAATCGCGAGGACCGCTCCAAGGGATGCTCCTGACGATACCCCTAGGGTCGAACCATCCGCTAAAGGGTTCTTTAGGAGTCCTTGCATCGATGTGCCGCTTATTGACAAGGCAGCGCCCACCAGAGCCGCATTCAGCACCCTGGGAAGTCGGATCTTCAGTAGGATTGCCTCATAATTTCCGCTGGACTCTCCCGTTCGAAAGAGGATTTTGACGATCTCCTGCAGCGGGATATTTACAGAACCCACTACCGTGCAGAAGATCAGCGTGATTCCCAGAGCGATCAACAAGACCAAGAGTATAGGGAAACAGAGCCCTTCTCTCTTGCGAATCCACCGAAGAGTCAAGGGCCTCTCTGTATTATTGTGCTGGTCCATAGATCTTTGTATAGAGTGTTTCAATGGCATTGATCAGTCTGGGGCCGGGTCTTGTGAATTCGTCGGAGTTCGCAGAATAGACATGGGCGTCCACCACCGCCTGCACATCTTTCCAGCCCTCCCTTTGCATGATCTCCTCTTCAGGCGTTGGCCCTTGCCCCATATACATCGATGTCGTGATGATGTAGTCGGGATTTCTCTCCAGGACCTGTTCTGCGGAGACCTCTCCCCAGCCGTCCACATCCGAAAAGATATTTTTCAGGTTCAGCATGCTGCCGATTTCGTTCATAAAGCTGCCCGATCCACCGGTCCACAGGCCGAACTCCAGCGGAGAAATTTCGTAGTACACGGTCTTCTCCTCCTGTTCAGCGGCAAGAGCGGTGTATTTATCAAAGGTCTCCTTCATCTCTTGGATGAGATCTGTTGCATTCTCTTCAGCGCCGACCAATTCACCTAAATGCTCAATGGCAGTATAGACTTCGTCGATGGTCTTGGCATCTGTCAAATAGACAGAAAGGCCTGCCTCTTCCATGGAAGCGAGTTGATTGTCATTTTTTCCCATGGTCGTCATGATGACGACTTGCGGATCCAGCGCCATGATCTCCTCAAGATTGAGGTCATCGCCTGTGGCGACGGTCGGTGCACTTAGAACCGCTTCGGGATAATCCACATAGGTACCTCGTCCCACGATGAGATCTCCCTTGTCAAGTGCATAGAGGATTTCGGCATCGGAGGGCATCAAGACAGCAACCCTCTCAATGGTGTTATCGACTTGCACTTCACGTCCCATCATATCAGTGACGATTCGTTTTCCCCCTTGCGAAACTTTCGTTTCGTCAGCCCCTTCGGTTTCCACACTTTTCTCTGTGGACTCGATTTTCGTCACCGCTTCGGACTTAGCCGCTTGCTCGGTCTCGGTGCCCGTTGCCCCTTGGGAGCATCCGGCGAGAGCCATCAGCACCACTAGGGCCACTATGAACCACAGGCCAATTGGGCGTTTCAACATATTCATTTTTCAACCTCCTATTTTATTGGAGATCCCTTTTCCCAGAGGTCTCACACATGTCCAGGTATTCCGACTTGGTTTCATCCTCAGGGGGTCTTCCCACCTCTCGGCAGTGACATATTCCCCTTCGTCCACTTCACGGCTACTGGGATAGTTCGGAGCTCTCATCCGATTCCCTCGGTTCATCCGGCGTTTGCAGACATGTTGATATTATTATAGCCAAGAGGTCCTATGGCGTCAATTGAGCGGCTTTGTATCCTGTGAGAGACGCTCTTTATACAGGCACAACCAGTTGGCTATCCAGTAGCCCCCCTCTCACAATAGGAACGCTTTGGCTGCAGAGGATGCCCCCCCTAATTAACGGGATCTCAGAAAAATATCGGTTTCTATTTTGGGTTCATTCCCCCGATACCTGAGAATTTGCTATAATGGGGATAAGATATGGATCAGATGGAGGAGTGAAATATATGAAGAGACGAGTTTTGCTATGGATCATGGCGCTCACATTCGCGCTCATCGGCTGCCAAGGGGAAAGTCAAAATGCGGAAAAACAGGCCCTAGTTGCTGAGGATCAACCGAAGACGGAGCTGGCCCAAGGGGTGACATCTTCCGAGGAGACAGAGCCAGTTCCTGTTACGGAGGCTGTGACGGAGCCAGAGGATCAGATTCGAGATCTCATCCTTTGGCATGCCTATACTGAGCCTTTAGAGGCAGAGCTGGAGAGATTGGTGGATGCCTTTAATAAGATGGAGAAGGGCGTTCGCGTAAAAGTCGTTCGAAAAGAGCCGGCGGAGCTGACCTTGGTCACTGAGGGAATGCTACAGGCGGAGGATGCCCCTGATATCCTCCTCGATTTTCCAATGGAGGCGGTTCGACTGCAAAAGGCAGGATTATTGGTGGACATGCGAGTGATGGTAGAAGACCCTGAAAATGGAATTCCAGGATTTCAGGAATCAATGTATGCCCCCTATTATCAGGAGGCCATTCAATGGGATGGAGGGCTTTATATGATCCCCCTCGTCAAGTCGGGGGAGGTCCTCTACTACAATAAGACTCTATATGATGCATATGGCCTCACAGCACCTACCACCTGGGCAGAGATGGAGGAAAACTCTCGGGTGCTCTACTATGAACATGGAGTTGCAGGCTTTGGAGTGGAGTCGCCGATTGAGTTGGTGGAGATGCTGATCGAGCAAAGTGGAACGACTTATGTGGACCCAGTAAATGGCCAGGTCGCCTTTAACCAACCCGTTCTCGTCGAAGAGCTGCGCCATTTTACGGACCTCATAGCGGAGGGGCTCTATGTCACGCCCAGCATCCATGGCACATTGGTCAGCGCCTTTGAAAATGGTGAGGTCGGCTCCGTCATGGCCTCCACTTTTTATGAGGATTATTTTTTGGGTGGGGAACTGGAATTTGAAATGGGCGTAACCACTTTGCCACAAGGCGGTGTTGTCAATTACTCTCCGACGGTGGGTGCCAGTGCATATCTGTTTCGATCCGACCCAGAACAAGAGGCAGCAGCTTTTTCGTTCTTAAAATACTTTGTATCCCCTCAGCCAAATACGGACTGGGTCATCGCCTACGGCGGAGTGTCACCCTATTCAGCCCCTTATCAGATGGAGGCCTATACCAATTATCTGAATGCCAATCCTGCGCGCGCAGTACTCTATGGGGCTGGTCCCATCGTCGGATATATCCCTTCCGTCCAGGGATTAATCCAAGCCAGAGTAATCCTCTATCCGCTTCTAGATCAGGTGGCCACCGGAGTTCAGACTGCAGATAGCGCGGTACAAAGTGCGCAAGATGCGATGAATGAGCTAATCCCCAAATAGGCGGCGAGACTTTTGCAAAGCAGTGCATAAAAGAAGATTGAATATTAAAAAATCGTAAAAAGATTAGCATGATGTAGTGAATTGTAGAATAAATATTGATCCCTCTCCTTCTTCATGTTAAGATAAAATGTAAGATCGTAGATCTTTAATTTATCTTAGGGGGTAAGATATGAAGAGGATTTTTGCTCTACTCTTAATCTTGGCGCTCGTGCTTGTGCCCATGGTCGCCTGCACAAAGCCAGAGACGGAGCCTGCTGCAACAGAAGAATCAAAGCCGGTTACGGAACCAGCTGAGACCACAGAGGGAGAACCGGAACCGGAGAGGGCAGAGGAGATCGTAAAGCTGGGCTTGGGGGTCCGTTCTTCCATCGCGCGAAGTCGAGGAGCCTCAGAGGGAAAAGGAGCGATGGCCCAAGCGGATACTACGATAGCCGCAGTAGGATTTGATGCAGAGGGGATCATTCGAGCCGTGAGCATCGATGTGGCGCAAACGCAAGTGGCCTTCAATGAGGATGGATCACTGGCAGATGGGGCAGAAGCTGAGATTCGATCCAAAAAGGAACTGAAGGATGACTACGCAATGAAAGGTGCTTCAGGCATTGGAAAAGAATGGTACGAGCAGATGGAAGCTCTAGAGAATTGGATGATTGGCAAGACCGTCGATGAGGTGATGGCACTTCCCACGGTTGAGAGGGATGCTGGGCATAAGCATGTCCCCGATGATCCAGATCTGAATTCTTCTGTGACGATCACTGTGGAGGACTACCAACAAGCTGTGAAAGAGGCTTGGGATCAGGCACAAGATGCGCCTGGTACTTTGAAGGTAGGCTTAGGAGTAGTCACTGGGACGAACAGCTCCAAACCAGCTGCAGACGATAAAGGGGCCTTCGCACAGATCAACACCACAGCAGCAGCCGTCGCATTGGATGGGGAAGGCAAAATCGTCAAGAGTATAGTCGATGTAGTCCAGGACAAAGTCCAGTACACCCCAGAGGGCGAATTACCGGAGAATGTGAACGAAGAGGTGCAGACCAAGCTGGATATCGGTGCAGAATACGGCATGGCAAAGGTCTCTCAAATCGGCAAAGAGTGGTTTGAACAGATCGCAGCCTTCACAGAGTGGATGGTCGGAAAGACCATCGAAGAGGTGAATGGGCTACCAGTTAAGGAAAGGGATGCCGGTCATAAACATGTACCCGATGACCCCGACTTAACGAGTTCAGTGACCATAACCGTTGAAGACTATCAACAAGCAGTGACAAAAGCGGCTCAGGCAGCAAAATAATCAGCAGAGCACCCCACCGATTTTCTGGAGGGGTGCTTTTATGTCGTTTCCTCAATTCGAATAGATTACTCTTACTCAGAAGCTCGCAGACGTTCGATTAAGCTCTGTTTTTGGATCCATCGATATAGCATAATAGGCAGTATAGTACCCAACAGGACAAAGATCGGTGCCACCAATCCGATGGGGTATAGGGTCAATCGATAAGAGAAGAACCAAAAGCTTTCCAGTGCAGCTGCGAGCAGAGGTCCTATGGTCAATATCAGCAGTAGCGTCAGGGCGAGGGAGGCCAAGGTGTAGCCGAGCCCTTCTAGGATCAGCAGGGTTTTCAGTTGCCTACCCGTCATCCCGATGGATTGGAGCAAGGCAAATTCTCTGCGGCGGACCAAGATGCTCGTCAATATCGCATTGAAGTAGTTGAGTATCCCCACGAGTCCGACGACAGCGCTCAGAACTCCCCCTAATAGTAGGAACATATTTCGAAAACTATTGAAGTCTTCAATAAAGCGCTCTTTGCTCTCGTAGTCGTATTCGGGATTCTTTTGGTCCGTGTAATCCCTTAGAAAATCTTCCATATCGGATCTCTCTTCATCGGACTGCATGTCGAAGGCGAGGAGCATGGCATCTTGGGTGCCGGAGTCCTGTATGAAACGCCGATCATTTAATACGTATTGATCTGTCCAATAATATCGATAACTCAGGGAATTGGGAATGACGACCAGAGCTTCAACACGATAGCTCACCTCCCTGTAGGAGAGGACATGGAGGACAAAATTCTGCCCGCTATCCGGATCCACGGGTTTTCCCGATTGGGGGTCAATGTATTCGAAGTCCTCTACATACCGGAGGGTTACGATGTCTCCAATTTTCGCCCAATGGGAGTCCTCTTGTAGATCCCCAAAGTCACTTTGTCTGTAGATAGCTGCGATCCCGAGGTGATCTGGTTCATAGAGGGGGCCGAGA
Organism: Tissierellia bacterium; assembly: GCA_030538075.1. Taxonomy (GTDB): domain Bacteria; phylum Bacillota; class Clostridia; order Tissierellales; family Peptoniphilaceae; genus JAUNUQ01. Next base: position 97,937 of record JAUNUQ010000001.1, on the reverse strand, counting down.
TCCCCTTCCACGAGCTCGAGGCAATCGAGGGCAAAGGCCTCCATTCCATAGAGCTGTGCATCCAGTTGAAGTCTCCCGTTGGAGTCTTTCTCGATCCTCTCCATCTGCAGATCCAGCTCTTCAGGGGGATATCGGTCCTTATTATGGCGCAGGTAGACTTCGGTGGGCACAGATGCGCGAACGATGCCCCCACCTGCATAGATGAGGCCTGCATTTGCAATCCCCTCCTGTTGGAGCACTGTCCCTGCAGCATCCAATGGGATCGGTGTGAATCGGTTATTGACAGAAAAGTAGTCTGCATCGGCAAAGACAAAATCCGTCGTCACCATCCGCGCTAGATATTTATCCATATCAAAGCCCCTTGTAAAAGTGATGGTCATGGTGAACAGGAGTACTGCTAAACTCAGGGATAGCACAGTGATCACCGTCTTGCCCCGACTGCGCAGGAGATTTTCACGCGCCATTGACAGGAGAGAGACCCCGCGGCTTCTCTTATGCTCTTGCCGAGGGAGGCTGCCTTCATTGTACCGCAGTGCTTCAATGGGGGAGGTTGCCCCCGCCAGCCGGCCAGGCCTCGAACAGGAGAGGAGGACTGTGCTCAGGGAAAAGAGAGTGGACACAATGAAGATAAGAGGGTCAATCGAGATCATATCCGAAGAGATTCCGCTCAGTTCTCTTCCGACAAAGGGTGTCAGAAGATTTCCCAACAGCCATCCGAGGAACAGTCCCACGGGAATCCCGATCAGGGACAACAGAAATGCCTGTAGCCGAATCATCTGCCGGAGCTGTCTTGGAGTAGTGCCAATCGCCTTGAGTAGTCCATAAAAACGGATATCGTTGACCACGGAGATTTGAAACACATTGTAGATGATGAGATAACCCGTCAACATGATCAAGAGCAAGAGTAGGAGGATGGAGGCGACGGTTGATAAGTCCACGGAATTGGTGAACTGCGATCCCATATAGCCCCAGTTGATCCCCAGCAATATATAATTGTCCTCTAGATGGGGTGTGTGAGCCTGGTACCCATGCCGAGCTAAGACTTCGTGCATTTTTTTCTCAATATTCCAAGCATTGGAAAACATCACATCCAAATTATAACTGCCGGTCCGATCGGAACTGGTGGAGGGATCGACTCCCAATTCCCGGATCACTTGGTCGACACGGCTCTCTGGAACGAGGATATGACTGGCGATGACGGCCTCGTCCCGCTCCCACCAACCACATAAGATAAAGCTCTGGGTTGTGGATTGTCCATCGACCTCAAAAGTAACTGTGAAGGGCTCGCCTATTTTGGGTTCAATGCCCAGCAGCTCCAACACATAAGTATCCGTAGCCGCTTCCTGGGTGTCCTCCATCGGAAGTCGCCCCTCAATCGGGTCGCAGAACATCCAATGGGCCTGGTTTTTGTCGCTGTATCCCAGCTCCACATGGTGTTTGGAAAAGGGAGCTTCCCTGAGCATGCCCAGTAACCGGCGCAAACCGGTTTCCTTGATCTGCTCATCCATCTTCAGTTCATGATACTCCTCCTTTGATAAATACTTGAAGGATCCATGTGCCTTACCTCCTGCTTGGCGAAAATTTGCATCTTGAAAGCTGGCTCCAATGGAGAGTGCGATCGTGAAGAGGGCAGTAAAGAGAAGGGTTGTGAGTGCGATGGCCAGAATGGCTACTAGATTTCGCAGCCGGTTATGGACGAGGCCTTTTTGAGCCAGATTTTGTATGACTCTTCGGTTTTTTACGCGGATCATGCGAAATCACCGCAAATCAGTTTTCCATCTTCAATGCGCAGTATTCGGTCGGCCATCTGGGCGATCTCTTCGTTGTGCGTGATCATTACGATGGTCTGACCGAATCGCTGACTGGTGACTTTCAGTAATCCCATGACATCCAGCCTGCTCCTGCTGTCGAGATTGCCAGTGGGTTCATCTGCCAGTAGAATGGCCGGCTTCGAAGCCAAAGCCCGGGCGATGGCCACTCTTTGTTGCTGTCCGCCAGAGAGGTTGGATGGCAGGCGATCCAGTTTATCCAACAGCCCCAACATGCCCAGGATCTCCTGAAGGAATCCCTCTTCTGGGGCATTTCCGTCGAGCTGAATGGGCAAAACGATATTGTCATAGACATTCAAAATGGGCACTAGATTGTAGTTTTGGAAGACGAAGCCAATTTTTCGGCGGCGAAAAATTGTCAATTCCTCATCCGTTAAAGATTGCAGATTCACCCCATCTACGATGACGGTGCCGGAAGTGGGGCGATCCAGACCCCCTAGCATATGTAAGAGAGTGGATTTTCCACTGCCGGAGGTACCGACAATGGAGAGAAACTCCCCCTTGGGAACCGTCAGGGAGATGCCGTCCAAAGCGTGAACCGCAGCTTCGCCATCTCCATAGATCTTCTTTAAATCCTCTGTTTGTAAAATGGTCATAATAACCTCCTAAAATGAAAAAGTCTGTATTCGTGCCCTCATACAGACTGTATCACAATATTCTTTCCTGAGTCTTTCAGCAGAGTACGAAGAATCTGTCCGACTGGAAAGATTTACGGATTGGTTGGTAGAAATATGGAAAAGGTCGTGGATTTACCCCTTTCCGATTTTAATTTTAGATAACCCCCTTGAATTTCGATGATCTGACGAGCGAGGTAGAGACCGATCCCCACTCCCGGCTCATGGGCAACCTCCGCTGAGCGATAAAAGCGTCCAAATACCTCAGCCTGCTGATCCTCCGAAATCCCAATGCCGTAATCGGTTACGCAGATGCTGTGAAAGAGATGGTATTTCTGGGTGGTTATCTCGATGATTCCGCCGGGAAGACTGTATTTGATAGCATTGTCTATTAGATTGGACAATGCCTCCATCGTCCATTTGGGGTCGAAATAGGAATTTAGATCCGTCGGTTCGATCTGAATGCGGATCTGTCTTTTCTCCGCTTCGATGCGCAGAGGGTCCACTGTGGCATCGATTAATTCCTCAATAGGTGAAAGAACCGGATGCAACTTGAGAATACCCGACTCCAATCGAGAGGTTTTGACGAGCACATCAATTAAAAAATGCAGTTTATCGGCTTGTGCATTCAGTAGGCGCACATAATCGAGGGCAGGCTCCTTCAATTCCTGCTCCTGAAGTAACTGGCCATATAATAGGATATTGGAGATCGGAGTCTTTGTCTGGTGGGAAATATCGCTGATGAGATTTTGAATTCGATCTTTTTCAGTCCTTAAGTCTTGGGAGGCGACCTGGGATGCGGCTAGATATTGTGCTAACCTCGCCTCTACAGCGGACTGGAGACTCTCGTCGTAGTGGGACGCTCGAAATTGTCCCTGAATGGCTTCATCCAACATCCTCGACATGGACTCGAGGATGCGCCTAGTTCGGATGCGATTCCAAAGGACGATCATCGCACAGACGAGTGGGATCGCTAGGACAAGCGGCAATTGGATGGCATCCCCTAACATGGATTCACCTTCCACATATATCCGATGCCATAGATAGTATGGATATAGAAGGGCTTCTTGGGATTGTCCTCCAACTTGTCTCGTAGCCGTTTGATGGCGACAGAGAGAGCGTTCTCATCTACATAGCTCCTCTCATCTGTCCAGATGGCATCGATCAACTGTCCTCTGGTCAAGGTCATGCCGGGGTGATCGATCAACTGGCGCAGCAATTTTTGTTCTGTCCTACTCAGTTCAATCTGTTGCTGCCCCTTCCAGAACTCCATTCGATCGAAGTCAAACCGGAACATATCCTGCTGATAAGATTGCTCAGGTGCAGGATCTAAGCGGCGGAGCTGTGCAGAGACCCTGGCTCTGAGTACCGCTAGAGAAAATGGCTTGGTGATATAGTCATCTGCCCCCAGCTCTAAGCCGTTGACGATATTTATCTCCGTGTCCATGGCGGTCAGCAAGAGGACGGGGAGCTGTTTGGTCTTTCGAACCTGGACGAGCAGAACCAAACCACTTCCATCCGGCAGATTGATATCGAAAATCGCCAGATGGTACTCTTGGCTCTGTAGTTGGCGAGTTGCCTCGCTGATGCTGTGGCACTGTGTGATACGAAGACGATCCGATTGCAGTGCCAATGCGATCCCCTGACATAGGGTTCGGTCATCTTCTAACAGTAAAAGATTTTTCATGAAAATCAACTCCTGAATTTATATAGGAACCCAAAAACAGTGGAACAACATGATGAATAGCATTGCTCCCTTTGCCGATAGTGCAAAAGAATTGAGCGCCACGATGTAGTGGCGCTCAATGGTTGCGATTCATCAATGGGATAAGTGAATGGTTTTAGTTTCCGTGGATAATCAAAACGGATTTCTTCGAGTGATTGAGGACGGCATTGGAGATGGAGCCTAGGACCGTTCGCTGGATGGTGCCCAGTCCGCGGTTGCCGATGATGATCAAATCAAAATCCTCATTTTCCGCCATATCCATAATCATCTCAGAGACATTCCCAACCTTGGATACCAGTTGTACTTTGTGGGGATAGGAATCAATTCGTTTGGCATTATCTTTTAGGAGCATTTCGGAGATCTCCCGAGTCTTTGGATAATAGCCGGCGACATTGTCCAAATCGACGCCGCGCACATCTGGAATCTGCAGTTTATTTACGACATTGATCAGAGTCAGTTCGCTGCCAAAGTACTCACCGATTTCGCTGGCGACATAGAGTGCCCTACGGGAATTCGTGGAACCATCGATGGGGACTAGAATCTTGGAAAAATCATTTTCGTGATATTCTTTGACAACTAGGATTGGGATCTTTGTATGATGTACGACCTTATTAGACACGGAGCCCAAGAAGGTTCTGGAGAGAAGGGAGAGACCACGGCTACCGATTAGGATCATGTCGTAACCCTTGTCAGACTCTTCTAATATTTCTCCGGCTACATTGCCGTAGCGGATCTCTTTTCGCAGTTCATATTTTTCAGAGCGGTACTCTTCAATCAGAGAATCCAACATGGAATCATAGGCATCCTTCGTCTTATCCATTATCTCGGCCATCATAACATTGACTTGGGAGTGCATGACGACGGACTCCGTGTCGATGACACAGAGCAGTGTTATGCTTCCACCAGTTTTTGCTGCCATTCGGCTGGCGGTTGCCATTGCTTTCTTGGAGTTAGGGGAACCGTCAACAGGAACTAAATATTTTTTCATTTTACCCACTCCTCTCTTCTGTTAATATTTCTACCCAGAATCATAGTAGATAATCAAATTTGGTGATTAAAGTTGCGTGTTTTATGGTATAATACTATAAAGTTTTTGAGGAGGGTCAAGGTGGCTAAAACGGTTTTAAAAGGAAACCTCTTCTTGCAAGACGAAATTCAGACAGATGCTTTTCTGGTGATGGAAGATGGATATATAAGAGAAATCCTGGATGACTATGCAGGTGATTATATCGATCACAGCGGCAAAGCGATTGCCCCAGGTCTATTTGACACGCATATTCACGGGTTTAAGGGCTACGACGTCATGGACTGTGTCGAGTCTTCCGTTCAGGCCCTCTCTCTAGCATTGCCAGAAATGGGTGTGACGAGTTTTTTGGCGACGACGCTGACCTCTTCAGATAGAGATTTGGATACGGCGATGTCTGTGCTCAGGGAGAGTGCAGACAAGTTGACAGGCGCAAAACTCATGGGAATATTCTTGGAGGGTCCCTTTTTCACATCCAGGTACAAAGGAGCGCAGAATCCCAGATATATGGAAGCTCCCAATATTGAACGGCTCCAAGAACTACAGGAACTCTCCGGTGGAATGATACGCAAGATCGCCATCGCTCCCGAATATGAGAATACGACATGTTTTGTCAAAAAGGCTCGAGAGATGGGGATCTATATCGCGCTGGGTCACAGTAATGCCAATTATGTCCAGGCAAAAGCTGCGGTGGAGGCAGGTGCATCCATCTTCGTCCACACTTTTAATGCCATGCGAGGGCTACATCACCGAGAGCCGGGCATGGTTGGGGCGGCGATGAATTTGAAGGAGACCTATTCGGAGTTGATCGCCGATGGGCATCATGTCCACCCTGTCAGCGCCAATATCTTAATGGACGTCAAGGGCAGAGACAAGATCGTCCTGGTAACGGATTGCATGATGGCAGGCGGAATGCCAGATGGAGAATACAGCCTTGGAGAATACGAGGTAACGCTAAAAGATGGCTATCCCATGCTGTCAAATGGCGCCTTGGCGGGAAGCCTACTCTATCTCTCGGAGGGGATTCGAAATACCACAGAATGGGGAATCGCAACTCTTTTCCAATCTTTAAAGATGGCCAGCTACAACGCCGCTCTCAGCGTGGGATTAGAGGACAGAGTTGGTTTGATCAAGCCGGGTCGATCGGCAGATGTAATCGTCATGGATTTAGAGGGAAATCTACAGGAGACCTTTTTGGATGGAAAGCTCGTATACCGCGCATAGTCGTTGAAAAGGAATGGTTGTTTTGATATCATAACTATATGAACCCATGGGAGGCGACGATGAGAAGAGTATTTGCTGCTCTGTTGGCAATAGCCCTGTTATTGGCGGGTTGCGGCAACCAGAAAGTAGATCCAGATGCAAAAATTGGCAGCTCGAATGAGAAGCGGGAAAAATATGAATATGTGTTCTATAATACCTTTGACACAGTGATCAGTTTTGTGGCTTATATGAATTCCCAAAAGGCGTTTGACGAGCAAGCGGCTTTTGTGGAGTCAGAATTTCAGCGGCTGCACAAGATTTTTGATAACTACCAGAACTATGATGGAGTCAGTAATGTGAAGACCCTCAATGACAATGCGGGGAAGGATCCCATTGTCGTCGACAAGGAGCTCATCGATCTCATTCAGCTCAGTAGGGATTACACCAAGAAATACAGTGATAAGACCAATATCGCCCTAGGGGCCGTCTTAGGGATCTGGCATCAATACCGCGAAGAAGGTCTAGCCAATCCGCAGGAGGCCAAGATCCCAACCCTAGAGGAACTCAACGAAGCTGCGCAACATGTCAATCTAAATGACGTGAAGATTGATTCCAAAAAGAGTACCGTCCAGTTGGTTGATCCGCTGATGTCCTTGGATCTGGGTGCAGTCGCCAAGGGCTATGCCACAGAACTCGTGGCGAAGGCTCTGTTGGAGCGAGGCGTGGATTCGGCCATCGTCAGTGCTGGGGGCAATGTGCGAACCATCGGCCAGCCCAAGGATGGCCTGCGCAATCGATGGGGAATCGGCATTCAAAATCCCGATAATGCCATGGGAAAATCTGGTGAGCAGACGATCGAAGTCCTCTATGTAAAGGGGACCAGCGTCGTCACAAGTGGGGACTATCAGCGCTATTATACTGTAGATGGAAAGACCTATCACCATTTGATCGATCCCGTCGAAAAGATGCCCATGACCTATTTCCGCTCCGTCAGTGTCGTCACTGAGGACAGTGGACTGGCAGACTTTTTATCCACAGCAGCCTTTTTGATGCCCTTTGAGGAGAGTAAGAAATTCATTGAGGGATTGGATGGCGTCGAAGCAATTTGGATCTTGAACGACAACACGATTACGGCGACGGAGAACCTAAAAAAAGAGATGCGCTCTGAGGGAGCGACGTCGAAAGATGAATAGCATATGAAAAATCCGATTGGAGTATTCCAATCGGATTTTTGTATCTACTGGGCTCCCAGCATCGATTCACAGTGGTGATCGACCTGTGGCTTGTGCAATATGCCTGCGCGCAGGATGAAAAAGGTCGTAATGAGGGAGGAGAGTCCATCGGAGATGGCCATCGCCACCCAGATTCCATTCATGCCAAAAAACAGGGGCAAGATGGTAATCGCCGGCAATAGGATGAGCAATTGCCTGGACATCGTCAAAATAAAACCGATGCGCGGCTTTCCCGTGGACTGAAAATAGTTGGCGGCGATGATCTGATAACCTGCAATGGGGATGAATAGGTTGTTTAATCGCACCCCAGGCACCACCATATCCCGGATGATGGCGAATTCGTCGGGACGGCTGATAAAGATGCGGACCAATACTTCGGGGAAGGCCATTGAAATGATCCAATTGGCAGTCATATACAAGACGGCGATCCAGATGCCAATCTGCATGGTCTTCTGGACTCGTTTGTAATTCCTCGCACCGTGATTGAAGCCGACGATGGGGCTTATGCCCTGATTTAGCCCAAATACTGGCATAAAAGCCAGCGTGGAGATACTCTGGATGACCCCCATACTGGAAGTCGCCAGATCGCCTCCATAGGCTTGGAGCTGATTATTGTATAGGATATTGATCCCACTGGCAACCAGCTGCATGGAAAAGGGCGTGATGCCCAGAGAGAAAATCTCTTTTACATATTTCCATTCGAGGCGAAGGGTCTCTCGTCTTAGCTTCAGTAGGGACTGATTGGAGAGGAAATAGCGCATGACCCAGATCGCTGAGAAGAGCTGACCGATAATCGTCGCCAGAGCGGCTCCCATTACCCCCATCTGTAGGGGATAGATGAACACATAGTCTAGGATGATATTGGTGATGGCGCCAATAAACATGGTGGCCATCGCGACCTTGGGATTCCCCTCGCTGCGGATAAAGAAGTTGATTCCAAATCCGATGATCTGAAAGGGAATTCCCAGGACGATGATCCGGCCATAGTCTATCGCATAGGGGAGGATCGTCTCCGAAGCGCCAAAGAGCCTGAGCAGCTTTTCGAGAAATATCGAAAACAGGATCATCATCGCAATCCCAAAGAGGGCCGTCAGCGTGATGGCATTTCCCAAGATCTTCTCTGACTCTTCCTTTTTCCCTTCGCCGAAGCGAATGGAGGCCAAAGTGCTGCCTCCTACCCCGATGAGCATCCCAAAGGCCATGATCATCAGCAGGATGGGGAAGTTCAAAAAGACCCCGCCAATGGCCAACTGACTGACCCCAGCCCCCAGGAAAATTCGATCTACTACATTATAGAGTGCATTAACCATCATGCCTACGATGGCGGGCACGGAAAATCGCATCAGCAGCTCTGGGATGGGCTGTTCCCCGAGCATTTTTGAGCGGCTAGAGCGAAGATCCGTCATTGATCTTGTTGCCCTCGCAGTATGCGATGATATACTTTCTTACCCTTTTTAATAATCAACTCTTCTCCCTCAAAGGATTCCCCCGTTACGATCAGGGCAGGGTCCTCGACTTTGACGCCGTTTAGGTGAATCCCGCCCTGATTGATCAGCCGGCGGGCCTCTCCATTGGACTTCGTCAATTCCACTTTGGTCAGCAGCTCCAAGATGCCAATCCCTTCTTCAAATAGAGCGGAATCCAACGCAGAGGTGGTCATATTCTCGCTGGATACTCCCTGTTGGAATAGAGAGCGGGCAGCTTCCTTGGCTGCTTCCGCCTTTTCTTCACCGTGGATGATCTTGGTGACTTCAAACGCCAGAATCTCCTTTGCCTCGTTGATCTTCTCATCCTGTAGCTGACCAAGTCGCCTACATTCTTCGGAAGGTAGGAATGTCAGCATCAACAGAAATTTCTCCACATCCCGGTCATCTACATTGCGCATATACTGGAAGAGCTCGTATGGGGAGGTCTTCTCCTCATCCAGCCATACGGCTCCCTTTTGGGACTTGCCCATCTTCTGTCCATCGGCTGTGGTCAAGAGCTTAAAGGTCATCGCATATACCTTGTCGCTCTCTAATTTGCGAACGAGGTCATAGCCCCCAAGGATATTGGACCATTGATCGGATCCGCCCATCTGGAGTTTGCAGCCGAATTTACGGTAGAGCACCAGATAGTCATAGGACTGCATCAGCATATAGCCAAATTCGAAGAAAGTCAGCCCTTGATCGAGGCGGTTTTTGTAGGCATCCATGGTCAGCATCTTGTTCACAGAGAAATGGGTCCCAATTTCCCGCATGAAATCCAGGAAGTTCAGGTCCAACAGCCACTCTGAATTATTGATCATATGGGCTTTGCCATCGGAGAAGTCCAGGAAGCGCTGAAATTGCTTAAAAAAGCAGTTTGCATTGTGGTCGATCTGCTCCTTGGTCATCAGCATTCGCATGTCACTGCGGCCAGATGGGTCGCCAATCATCGTGGTGCCACCGCCCAATAGTGCAATCGGAATATGTCCATGGCGCTGCATGCGCATCATGACCATGATCTGGATGAAATGCCCAACAGTTAGAGAATCTGCCGTTGCGTCAAATCCTATATAGAAGGGGATTTTTTCTTTTCCTAATAAATCCCTTAACTCCTCCTCGAAGGTGGCCTGTTCAAAATAGCCACGATCCACTAATTCATCAAAAACATTATTGTACTCCATCATATCCTCCTTTAAAGCGATAAATAAGAAAATAAAAGACCTATACCTTGAAAGGACGCCATCGCGTGGTACCACCTTTCTTTGCATAAGCCTCTATGCCGTATAATCACAGCGAACGGAAGACTCACGCATTGTAATTCCCCTTGCAGGTACTGATTGCGATCAAAGTCTTCTATACAATTGCCTCTATTCTACTGGAAGGAGGGGGCAGTGTCAAGAAAATTGATGTAAAGAAGAGTCGATGGACCCTACTGGATGACGCGGAAATCTCTCTGGTGGTTTCCCTAATTTTTGAGACGAAGTATAATAGTGTTAGTATTGGAGGGGCGAAAATGGGAAGACTGCAGTGGAAAAGAGTCTATGATCCGGTAGAGGATGTAGATGGAACTCGCATGTTGATCGACCGGCTATGGCCTAGGGGGTTAAAAAAAGAGCTGGCCCAAATCGACGAATGGCCAAAAGAGATCTCTCCTACCACGGAGCTTCGCAGGAGCTATCATCGTGGGGAGATTGACTTTCAGGCCTTTTCTAAGGCTTACCAAATGGAGCTGGAGGAGAATTCGGGAGTATTGGAATTTATCTCCATGCTCAGAAATGGTCTGGAAAACGGAAATATCACATTAGTTTATGGCAGTAAAAATCCTGACCAGAGTCATGTGATTGTACTTCAGAGATATCTGGAAGAACATTTGAAATGAGCTGTCCTTACAGAGAAGAGCAGCCAGCTAAGTGGAGAATTCCTCTTTACTGGCTGCTCTTTGTTTGAAGCTCATTCGTCCCCTTCGACATCCTCTTTATAGAAGGGGTTGGGGTCCTGCATTCCCTGTAAGAAGAGCATATTCTGTACGGTAATCGTGCCCTTCCAGTCGCGGATCACATTTGCGGGAACCTCCTCCTCTGCCCAATTCCAGTTTAAGTCCCAATAGCCTTCTGGCAGGGCGGACTGTTCGATGTAGTCCGCATAAAAGGCACAAATTTCCTCGTTTCCTGGGTAGTAGGGACTGTCTTTTCCCTGAATATAGAAGGCAGGAGAGGTGTAGTAGTTCTTGGGATTATAGAGTGCAGGGTCTCGATCTATTTTTTCATCCACCTGTCCTTTCAAGAAGTCAAAGAAGTTCTCTGGGACCAAATCTGTACGCTTTGCGATCTGGAGATCTTCATAGAAATAGATGAAATTTGCCAGTTCATGATCTCCCATTTCATAGGAACTGTCTGTCGCCGTCTCAATCATCTCTCGGATCAGACGCTCTGTCTTTTTATACAGATCGCTATTGGGTTCAGCGAATCGAATCACGACACCGGCTAATTCAGCGGTGGGGTTATAGGTCGTCACTTCGTTGCTCTCATCATAGGACCACCAAGGTGCATGGGGATAATCGTTGTTGCTGGGGATTGCATCCCTCCATTTTAGACCGTCGAAGTCTTCGGTGTGGTCTAAGTAATCGAGGATTCGCTGTAGCATTTTGTCGGCGTCCTCGGGGAAACCGACCTCTCGTAGGATCCGAAGGGCTGACCAGGTGGAGACAGGGGTGGAGGCCGGGTTTTGAATGTCCGCTTCGATGCCCTTTCCAAACCCTCCATCCTGATTCTGATAGGCATAAAGTGCCTTCAGCACCTCTCGAACGGATTGGTCCTCAAAGTGGTAGTTCCATCTTGCAATATCTAGATAACGGGCATTTCGCAGTAAATAGCACCGTATATTTCTCAGTTTTTCGCTACCCATGGGAATCTCCTTTCTGATGTGGATGATACTTCGATATGGATTATGCAGTTTGCATAAAATGCGTCTATAAATATTATACCCAAGTCGGTCGAAATCCCTGCAGTACTCTGGGTAAAAAGCAGGGTGGGCGAAGAAAAAGCCGCACCCCTTTGAGTGCGGCAATCCATCAGATCAACATGATCTCCAGCAGCTGTTCCTTCGTCAAATTATTAAAGTAATCCTGTAGATTGACATTGTCTAAAGCCTTGGCCAGGTCCTCTTCGTTGAGCTGACAGCCGATGAAGATATCTGCTAGGGGCTGGGTATCCTCAGCGCCGAAGTAATCTCCATGGAAGCGGATCTTCTCGATGACGCCCTTGTCAACGACCATATAGATCTCGAGTTTACCAAAGCCTTCGATCCGCTTTTCCTTTTGTACCGTGTATTCAGGGGATTGGCCGTAGTTCCATTCCCACTTTCCATAGCGCTCATCTCGAAGGGCATCCACTGCTTGGATGTCTTCGGGAGTCAGGACATATTCTTCCATCTCATTTTCTTGGAACATAAAGTCTCGAAGGGCGTGAATGAAGTCCTGTACTCCCAGATCTTCCTTCACATGGGGCTTGATATTCGTCACGCGGCTGCGTACGGATTTGACACCCTTAGAGGCCAATTTATCCTTAGAGACTTTTAGAGCATTGGAGAGCACCTCTAAATTCGAATCAAACATCATCGTACCATGCTGCATAATGCGGCCTTTTTTCTTGTAACTGGCGTTGCCTGAGAATTTTTTCTCCTCAATGGTCATATCATTGCGTCCCGAGAGCTTCGCATCGACGCCGAGGCTGCCCAGCGCCTTGATGACTGGCTCACAGAAGCGAGAAAAATCGAATTCATCTGCCGGGTTATCGTCGATAAAGGTGTAGTTGAGATTTCCCATGTCATGGTATACGGCTCCGCCACCGGAGAGCCTACGGACAACTCGAATGCCGCTCTGCTTCACATATTCCGCATTGATCTCTCCCGCGGTATTTTGGTGTTTGCCGACGATGATGGCATTGTCATTTTGCCAGAGCATAAAATAGGCATAGTCTTGGTCTAGATCATCAAAAACATATTGCTCCAACGCCAGATTCCAGTGGGGATCCGTGCTTGGACTGTAAATATATCGCATCATTGCTGTCGCCTCCTCATGATCCATTATATGATTAAGTTAATAGTATCATATTTGAAAAAAAGTGTCTCGAAAAATGGCTTCTGCGCTTTGAAGATTAAAAGTAGGCAAAGTACAGACCGAGTAGGACCACGGTGAAGATCCCTGCTAAGAAGAGGCTCAGTCCACTGATTGCCGCTGAGATATCCCCATATTCCTGGGCTTTGGTCGTGCCGATGGCATGGGCGGAGGTCCCCAGGGCACAACCCCGGGTGACGGGGTCCGTAATACCCAGGAGTTTAAAGATGGGTTCGCTCAGGATTAGGCCAGTGATCCCCGTCACGGCGATGGCAAAGGCGGTTATGGACTGGACGCCTCCGTATTCCTCCGACAGGGGAAGTCCGATAGCAGAGGTGATTGACTTGGGCAATAGGGAGACTACCGTTTGGCGGTCCAAACCAAACAGATGGCTTAATAAGAGGATGGAGAGCACTGCCGTCAGACTCCCAACGAGGGACCCCAACAGAACCTCCCTTTTATTCGCCAAGAAAATATCCCAATTTCGGTAGAGGGGCACGACCAATACGACGCTGGCAGGCGGGATCATCATCTGAATAAAAGAGCCTCCGACCATATAGTCCCCATAGCTCACTTTGAGCAATTGAAGGATGGCTATGGTGAGGACAATGGATACCGGAAGGGGATTTAAGTAATTCTTTTTTGTCTTCTCCTGTAGGATGATTCCGATATAAAAAGTGAATAGGCTCAAGGTGATTCCAAAGAAGGGACTAGTGGACACGGCGTTTCTCCTTTAATAGTTTGACCGTCAGGCCAGAGGCAGCCATCGTCAATATGGTCGATAGGAAAATGACCACCATGACCCCGACCAGTTGATCTTTCACCATGAAATAGCTATCCATTAGGCCTACGCTAGGTGGTAGAAAGACGAAGGATAAAAAGCTCAGCAGTATCGCCGACACCTCGGAGATGGTGTCCAATTTGACGATGCCCAACTTCAAGAAGATAAATAGCAGCAGCATCCCATAGACGGACTCCGGTATGGGCAGGGGTATGAGGGCTCTTAAAATGACTCCAATAAAGAGGGTTCCCATGATGATGGTCAGTGACTTAATATTTTTCAATGATGACTCCATTCTTTAATATAATAGCAATCGCCAAAGGGCGGATCAGGATCTCTTTCGACCTTTTCGTTACCAATAGAAAAGAGAATCGTTCGCCGATTCTCTCCATATATTATTCTTGCTTCAGCAGCTTTTCCACTACGGCATTTACGGTTTTGCCGTCTGCGCGGCCGCCCAGCTTTGGCATCAGAGCCTTCATAATCAGTCCCTTTGCCTTTGGCGTACGCTCGATAGTACCTTCGGCGAGAACTTCCTCGATCATCGCCCCGATCTCCTCTTCGGTGAGCTGTTTGGGGAGATAGCCTTCGATGATCGCCATTCGCTGTTTCACTTCGTCGATGGCATCCTGCCTCGTCTCGGGTAGCATGGCCAAAGTGTCCTTCGCTTGCTTAAGCTCCTTCTGGACGAACTTTAGAGCCTCGTCATCCGTCAGTTCCCTTTTCTCTTCCTTTTCTGCAAGTGCAATCCCGGACATCATATTGCTGATCACTCCCGTTCTCAGTTTGTCCTTGTCTCGCATGGACTGCATCTTATCCTTTCTGAGCTGTTCTAAAAAACTCATACGATCGCCTCCTCGATGCTTAAAGTATATCATTAACAAAAAATTCAGTCGATAGGAAAAAACAATGGAGATATATTTTGTCATATTTACATATTTCATACGACCTCTTGACATTCATTTCAGAAAAGACTACAATAATATACGACTGTTTGGGGGTGTAGCTCACCTGGGAGAGCGCTTGAATGGCATTCAAGAGGTAAGGAGTTCGATCCTCCTCATCTCCACCACAAAAAAGATCTGCAGATATTGCATTCTGCAGATCTTTTTATATTGGTTTTTATCACAATACAATGATTCTCTTAGCGTGGAATTACTACTGTTTGCGCAGCATTTCTCTATCTCATATAAGTTTCGTCTGGTCGCCAACCAGCATTGATCGCCTCTCGCTCGGTTTTAAACCACATTTCTCCCTTGCTCGGCGTGATGACGGTCTGCTTGTAACTAGACCAGCCCGGTACATGGTAGATCCGCTCGCCCTTTGTCTTGACATTTGTACTGATATTCCCCTTGATCAGTCCGTTTCCATTCTCGTCCACCCAGAGCTTATCTAGCTCTTCAGCCGTTCGATTATAGAAGTTTTCCCTAGTTGGAGATCCCAGAGGTCCTGGTTGGGGAGTAGGGTCGGGTTCGGGCACCGGCGTTGGGATGGGGTCTGGAATGGGAGTTGGCACAGGTTCTGGTTCGGGTACTGGCTCAGGCTCTGGGGTTGGAATGGGCTCTGGTGCAACCGGTTTGTATAATTCCCTTAGCCCAGATTCAATCTCCTTCGATACACTATTGCCCCCGCCGATGATGACGATCTCTTTTATCTGTTTGTCCAGGATGAAATCTCTCGTAGCCTGTGAGAGTATCTTTGGATTTGTGAGGAGAATGGCAGCATCTTTCTCTGCGGCATAACCTGCGGCGGAGAGGGCATCGGGATAATTAGTGCCATCTACGAGGATGACTCTGGAGACATCCTCCATCTCCTTTGCGATCATCACAGCGGTACTATATCGATCGGTCCCGGCAATCCGCTGGACATCACCTGGCACGCTCTTCTCTCCTCCAATGGCGATGCCACTGGTGATGGGGGATCCATTGTTCAATAATAGTGCACCCTGTCGCTTTGCAACGAGAGGAGTGGCTGCAAGAGCATCGGGATAGTTGCGTCCGTCTGCCACATAGGTGGGCTCATTTTTGCCGGTAATGCTGCGGATTAACTCTTCGACAACTTTAGCCGTATCGTATCGATTGGCACCGGAAAGGCGCTGGGTATTATAATCCGAAAAGGCCTTTTCAACCTCTTCACTTAGAGTACTCGTCCCTCCGAGGAGATAGAGATCGGTTACGCCCAGACGATTCAGTTCAGCCAGTAGTTCTGCGCTGACGGAGCCCTTTGGAGTCACCAGCAGTGGTGCATCTAAGATTCCAGATAGTACACCTCCTACCAATGCGTCTGGATATCCCTCTCCAGAGGCGATAACAGCATACTTTGAAGATGAAAATGCAGCCTTACTGACATTGATGGAAGTCTGATACCGATTTGCCCCTTCAATTCGCGATACGTTAATATCGTTTTCAGCGATGGCGGGTATGGATGCTGCCAACATACATAGAGCTAGTACAATTGCTAAAAATCTCGTTCTTTTCAATTCGATCACTCCTTCATCTAAATTTTCTTATATAGTAATGATACTATAAACTGGAAGGAATAGATAGGGAAGGCGCCGCGGCTCGGTCTGCATCGCGAATTCCCCCTAAGAACACTCGAATCTTCTCCCTCGCAACGCCCTCGTTTACAAATACATAGTTGAACTCTCTGGCGACTTGTATCCCCTCGATTTCAAAGGTCGAGAGCGCACCATTCCCCTGGGCAATGGACTGAAAGGCGAAGGTGATGCTGGTGGTTTTGGCGAGGAGAGACTGGATGGCTGAAAAGCTGTTGATGGTGATGGCCCGCTGAAAACCTGTCAGGGAATAGCCCTGACTATGCAGTATTTGCTCAAATATCCCGCGTGTGCCGGAGCCCTGTTCCCGTAGGATGAGCATCTCCCCGAAGATCTCCTCCAAGGGGATGATACTATCTGCAAAGGGGTGATCCTTCCCGCAGATACCTAGAAAACGCTCTTCACGAAAGAGTTGATATTTGTATTTTGATTTGTCAAAGAAGCCTTCGATCAGAGCAAAGTCGAGGACGCCATCGTCGATGGCCTCTAATAGGGCATGGGTATTATCCACTATTAGCTCCAAGTGGTGAGAGGGGTCCTCTAAATAATCGCCGATTAGAGGGCTGATGACAAAGTCCCCAATGGTTTTTGTCGCGCCAACGCGAAGGCTCGTTTTCTGATCTCCCTCTAAGATGGACCTCAGTTCTGCTTCTTCTGTCAGGATCTTCGTCAGAGATTCTTTCAATCGATCGGCTTCGGGTGTTCGAGAGAGGGCTTTTCCGTCATAGTGAAAAAATCTCACCCCATACAGAGCTTCAAGATACTGGATATGCTGTGTCACCCCTGGCTGGGTAATATTTAAGAGCTGGGCTGTCCTGCGGTAATTCATCTCTTTATAGAGGGCGAGAAAGGTATGTATTCGATGATCAATCATTATATTCTCCCTAGATATAAATATTTATTATTAAATGATAATAAATGATAATTAGATTTTATCACATGGATATGATGTAATAAAGGGGAATTTATCGTAAAGATTAGAAGGAGTAATTTGAGATGAAGAATGTTTATGATTTACAGGCATTGCTGCCTGGTTTCACCTTGGCGATCGGCGTGGCCACCCTTGCAAAATGGCTGGAGAGTCTGCTTCCGATACCGCTGATCGGCGCCTCGGTCATCGCGCTGTTTATTGGGATGTTTTTGAATATGTGGTTTCATAAATACAAGGTATTTCGACCGGGACTGCAGTTTACATCAAAGAGAGTACTGAAATTTGCGATCATCCTCCTGGGCGCCTCCCTGAGTATTGGCACGATTCTCAATGTGGGTAGATTGTCCTTGACTGTGATGTTATTCACCCTGCTCACTTGTTTTGGAGGGGGCTATATCGTTGGGAATTTGCTGGGACTAGACTGGAAGCTGTCGAATCTGATCTCAGCAGGAACGGGAATTTGCGGAGGCTCTGCCATCGCCGCCATTGCGCCAGTAATTGAAGCGGAGGATTTGGATATTGCCTATGCAATGTCCGCCACCTTTATATTCGATGTGGCGATGATCATACTCTTTCCCATTATGGGCAGTATGCTTGGGATGAGCGACCAGGCATATGGTCTGTGGGCGGGCACCGCGGTAAATGACACCTCAAGTGTTGTCGCAGCTGGCTATGCCTACTCAGAAGCGGCTGGAGATTTTGCGACCATGGTGAAACTCACCCGAACCCTGTCGATCATTCCGACGGTTTTGATCTTCTCGCTGATCAACGCCCATGTCAATCGCAAGGTGGCGACGGCAGGGGGCATTCAGCATCGAGAAAAGCCCAATGTGCTCACTCTCTTCCCCTGGTTTATCCTGGGATTTATCGCTTTGGCCATTGTCAATAGTGTGGGTGTGATCCCCGCTGATCTATCCCATGGAGCCAAAGCACTCAGCAAGTTTCTAATGGTCGCAGCGCTGGCAGCGATCGGTCTGGGAACCAGTTTTGAAGAGATGAAATCCGCCGGGCTTCGTCCGATGATGCACGGTTTTATCATTTCCGCCTTAGTGGTGGTCGTAGCGCTGTTGGTTGAGATGGCTATGGGTCTAGTGTAGAAAGAGGGGAGCTCCTGGGCTCCATCGGCATATCATCGTGAATTATCTTCGAGCAAAAAACTGTCATAGGGCAGTTTTTTTTCTCTTCACCTTGTCCTGCTGTTTACGAAAAATTTATGTTTGGATCATCCTTCACTGCGGTATCTGTATTGCAGAGTATTGCTATTGAAAGGTGGAAAAAGATGCTGCAAATTAAGAATATATCCAAACAATACCAAACGGGAGATCTGATCCAAAGGGCTTTGGATGAAGTCAGCTTAAATCTTAGGGACAATGAATTTGTCGCCATCCTCGGACCCAGTGGCTCGGGGAAGACGACCATGCTCAATATCATAGGGGGACTGGATCGCTATGATGATGGTGATCTGATCATCAACGGAATCTCCACCAAAGAGTACAGGGATCGGGATTGGGACTCCTATCGAAATCATTCCGTCGGATTTGTATTTCAGAGCTACAACCTCATTCCCCATCAGTCCATCCTGTCCAATGTGGAACTGGCACTGACGATCTCCGGTATTTCAAAAAAAGAGCGCAGAGATCGGGCTCAGGCAGAACTGGAGCGAGTAGGGCTGGGGGATCAGATTCACAAGAGGCCAAACCAGATGTCTGGAGGGCAAATGCAGAGGGTTGCCATCGCCCGGGCCCTAGTCAACAATCCGGATATTCTGCTGGCAGACGAACCCACAGGAGCCTTGGACTCCGAGACGAGCCTACAGGTGATGGAACTCCTCAAAGAAGTCGCGAAGGACCGATTGGTGGTCATGGTCACCCATAATGGGGAGCTGGCCGAGAAATATGCCAATCGGATCGTAAGGCTAAGAGACGGAAAGATCATTGATGATACCAATCCTCTACTCATCGACGAAGCGAACTTGGATGCCCCCACCCATCAGAATATGGGCAAGGCCTCCATGTCCTTTGGAACATCCCTTTCCCTCAGCTTTAATAATCTACTCACAAAAAAGGGGAGAACTCTCCTCACCTCCTTTGCCGGCTCGATTGGCATTATCGGAATTGCCCTAATCCTATCTCTATCCAATGGGGTCAATACCTATATCACGGACATACAGCGGGAGACCATGGCCTCCTATCCCATCACGATCGACGCCCAGGCCATCGATCTGACGGGGGTGATGGGCAGCTACCAAAGCCGGATGGATGCGGAGAAACAGGCGGATCAAAACCTAGACAGAGTCTATTCTGATGGGGCTAACCTCGAATTGATGAGCAAGATGTCAACCAGCATCTCAGAGAATAATCTGACGGAGTTCAAAAAATATCTGGATGATCCCAGCAGCGAAATCCATCAATACCTTGGAGAAAATGGCATTGTCTACTCCTATGATGTGGCCTTTGACGTATATGCTTATGATCTGGATAATGCCCTAGTCAATACCAATGGTGAGGATTTGGGACAGGATGGGGAAATCGTCTCAACGGGTCCACCTATGGGAGGACCGCCTTGGATGAATGCAGAGGATAGACAGGGCCCATCCATGGGAGGAATGCCCTCGAGAGACATTTTTCAGGAGCTGATCCCTGGGATGGCGGGGACGACCGTCAGTCCTGTGATCACCGAAAACTATGAACTCAGCTATGGCCACTGGCCAGAGGAGGCAGATGAGGTCGTTCTGTTTTTAGATGAATACAACCGGATTTCCCTGTCCACCCTATACGCCTTGGGCTATTTGCCCTCTAGTGAGTATCCGGCTCTGATGGATGAGGTGGAGGCCGATGCGGATTTTGTGGCGGAGGAGTACGACTGGACCTATGAAGAGATGGCAAGCCATGAATTTCACCTGATCCCGGCTAGTGACTATTTTGTAGACCAAGGTCAAGACCAGTTTGAATATGTCAAAGAGGATCCGGCAAAAGTAGAGGAGTTGATGGAAGGGGCATTGACCCTTAAGATCACAGGAATCGTCCGGCCCGTCCCCGATGCGCCGAACGCCAGTTTTATGGGGGCTGTGGGTTATATTTCCAAGCTCTCAGACTATTTGATCGACCATGCAAATAACAGTCCGGTGGTCTGGGCTCAGACTTTATCCAAAGATACCAATGTGCTCACAGGTTTCGACTTCGCACCGCAAGATGAAACTGCAAAAATCGAAGATGTGAAGGAGTATATTGCAGGGCTGAATGTGTCGGATAAGGCGGCACTATGGGGGAGTATGCTACCCTCAGTGTATGGAGAGGATCCTCAGGCCATGCAGAGATTTATGACCATGGATGAGGCTGGTCTTGCACAAGGACTGGATCAATACCTAGAGGATCCCCAGGATGAAGTGATGCTGAGCATCTACGATAACACCATCACGCCCGGTAGCTATGATGACAATATGGAGGCCTTTGGCTATGTCAGTGTAGATGCGCCAGCCTCGATCAATATTTACGCCGATAGTTTCGAGGACAAGGACTCCATCGCCGCTGCCATAGAGCATTATAATGAAACCGCCTTGGAGGAAAATCGGATCACCTATACGGATTTTGTGAAGCTACTGATGTCCTCTGTGACTACGATCATCAATGTGATCTCCTATGTATTGATCGCCTTCGTTGGGGTATCCCTGGTGGTCTCCTCCATCATGATTGGCATCATCACCTACATCTCCGTCTTGGAGAGGACCAAGGAGATCGGCATCCTGCGGGCGATAGGGGCCTCCAAAGGCAATATATCACAGGTGTTCAACGCGGAGACCTTCATCATTGGGTTGATTGCTGGGCTGATGGGCATTGGGATTTCCCTGCTCATTTTGGTGCCTGGCAATGCCGTAATTCACAGCTTGATCGGAAATACCGATATGAACGCGGCTCTCCCGGTGGGAGGAGCGGTGATCCTGGTTCTGCTCAGCATGCTACTCACTCTGATCGGAGGCTTTATCCCGGCGAAGCAGGCTGCGAAAAAGGATCCTGTCGAGGCGCTGCGAACCGATTAGCATAGGGGTACCGCTTGTCTGATCAGATCCTATCCATTGACAAGATATGGTGGACAAAAAGAACTATTCCATTTGGCCCGGTTACCATCCGGGCCTTCTCTTTTACCTGTGGTTAGTGTCCCATAAGCCGCAATCTAGCCTCTGAGACATTGACAAGTATTCTATGTATTGTTATAATTCCAAATGTATCAATGCGTTAAAGTTTTACATGGCATAGCGGCAAGGAGAATTGTTCATTGGATTACAATTCTCTAGCAGACCGGCCCTCCCGTAGGATGGCCGGTTGTTCAAGTGGTTTTAAAACCTGTATTTATAGTGTAAAATGGAGGAAGAATATGATTTGGGCAAAGGAAGAATCCCTCTCACGGGAAGAGCTGGAAGTCCTTCAGCTGGAGCGGATTCAAAATCAGGTGAGAAGAGGCTATGAACTGGTCGAGCCTTATCGAAAGAAGATGCAGGATAAGGGCATGGAGCCGGGAGATTTAAAGACCCTGGCGGATGTGAAGAGCCTCCCCTTTATCACCAAGCAGGATTTTCGGGATAATTATCCCTTTGGGTTGTTTGCAGTCCCCAAGAGTGAACTGCGAAGGATCCACGCTTCCTCTGGTACGACGGGCAAGCCCACAGTCGTTGGCTATACTGAAAGGGATATGAAAAATTGGACAGATACCGTGTCTCGAATGGCGGTGATGGGCGGAGCGCGAACTGGGGACATCGCCCAGATCAGCTTTGGTTATGGCATGTTCACAGGTGCCCTTGGTCTGCACTATGGTCTGGAAAATCTGGGCATCGACATCGTTCCGGCATCTGCTGGGAATACTGCCAAACAGATCATGTATTTAAGGGATTTTGAAGCGACCATTCTCGTTGCAACACCTTCCTATGCACTACATATCGCGGAGTCCGTGGTGGGGCAAGGCTTAGACCCCCAAAGGGACTTCTCTCTGCGAGTAGGGCTCCTTGGGGGAGAAGGTCTGTCTGAAAAGATGCGCGGCGAGCTGAGGGATATCTGGGGGGACGGTGTCCTGTTCACCCAAAACTATGGTATGAGTGAGTTGAATGGCCCTGGAATCTCTGGGGAGTGTGAAGCGCTGACGGGGATGCATGTGAATGAAGATCATTTTTTAGTGGAGATCATCGATCCCGACACAGAAGAAGTCCTCCCAGCGGGCAGCCAGGGGGAACTGGTTGTAACCTGTTTGACAAAGGAAGCCATTCCATTGGTTCGATATCGCACTAGGGATATTACGACCCTGCATTACGAACCCTGTCCCTGCGGCCGGACGACGGTGCGAATGGAGGCGACAAAAGGCCGAAGTGATGATATGCTGCTGATTCGAGGTGTCAATGTATTTCCAACCCAGATTGAGGAGGCCCTTCTCGAGATCGATGAAATCGGCGCCAACTATGAGATTCTCATCGATCGCATAAAGCATCTGGATATTATGGAGGTCAAGGTAGAGCTGGCAGACTACAGCCTTTTGGAGTCCTACGCCCTGTTAGAAAAGCTCGAGAACACAATTCGATCCCGTATACGAACCATCGTCGGCATAGATGCCGTCATCAAATTAGTTGCTCCTAGAAGCTTACAGCGCTTTGAGGGCAAGGCAAAACGAGTCACTGACAATCGAGTGAATTAATATAGGAGGAAGCATTGAAGAGAAAAGAGATTTTACTAGGAAATGCAGCCATCGCCCGCGGAGCCTATGAGGCCGGGGTCAAAGTGAGCGCAGCTTATCCAGGCACACCCAGTACGGAGATCAGTGAAAACCTGGTTCAATACAAAGACGACTTATACTCTGAATGGTCACCGAATGAAAAGGTCGCCATGGAAGTGGCCATCGGCGCTTCTATGGCCGGAGTGCGCAGTATGGCATCAATGAAGCATGTCGGACTGAATGTGGCGGCAGATCCACTGTTTACCGCCTCCTACATCGGCGTGAACGCTGGGCTGGTCGTCGTCGTGGCAGATGATCCTGGTCTATATAGCTCCCAAAATGAGCAGGACACCCGAAGCGTTGCGATTGCAGCTAAGATCCCAGTGGTGGAGCCATCGGACAGCCAAGAAGCCAAGGACTTTACCAAACTGGCATTTGAGCTCAGCGAAGCCTATGATACACCGGTGATCCTGCGAACGACCACCCGTCTCTCCCATTCCCAGGGGATTGTGGAACTGGAAGACAGGGAGCAGATCGAAGACAGAGCCTATGAAGTCAACATACGTAAGAATGTTATGGTGCCAGCCCATGCAAAGCTTCGACATCCCATCGTAGAAGATCGGATGAAAAGACTAGGCGAGGATGCTGTTTGGACAGAAAAGCTCTGTAGTGAAGAGATTCGGGATACCAAGATCGGCTTTATCACCTTTGGCATCCCCTATCAATATGTCCGAGAGGCCATGCCGGAAGCTTCTGTACTCAAGCTAGGACTCATCAATCCACTACCCAAGAAGGCGATCGAGGCCTTTGCGAAAAAGGTAGATCGTCTGATCATCTTTGAAGAATTAGATCCAGTGATCGAGAACCAGGTGAAATCCTGGGGCATCGCCTGTGAGGGAAAAGACCTCTTCAGCTTGATGGGGGAATACAGTGCGAATCTACTTCGCAAGGTGTTCGTAGGGGGAGTGGAGACCTTGGCTCCAGAGAAGACGCCGATCCGCCCTCCGGTTCTATGTCCCGGTTGCCCTCACCGCAGTGTCTACTCCGTCATGAACAAGCTCAAGATCCATGGCGCAGGGGATATCGGCTGCTATACTCTAGGAGTGGGAGATCCTCTCAATACCATTGACACCACGGTCTGTATGGGCGCCAGCATCAGCACCCTCCATGGGATGGAAAAGGCGAAGGGAAAAGACTATGTGAAGAACTGGGTCGCCGTCATCGGAGATTCGACCTTCCTTCACACGGGGATCAACTCCCTGATGAATATGGTCTACAACAAGTCAACGGCCACTGTCCTCATCTTGGACAACTCGACTACGGCGATGACGGGACATCAGGATAACCCCGCCACGGGCTACACTCTAATGGGCGAAGAGGCTGGAATGATCGACCTGAAAAAGCTCTGTGAAGCCGTTGGCGTCAAACATGTGACGGAGATCTTTGCCTTTGATACCAAGAATTTGGCAGCCCTATTCAAACAGGAGCTGGCGCGGGAAGAGCTCTCAGTGATCATCACCAAGGCGCCCTGTGTGCTATTAAAGGGCAAGCCGATTAAGAATCAATACGTCGTTAACAAAGAAGCCTGCCGTAAATGTGGATTGTGTCTGAAACCGGGATGTCCTGCATTGACCAAGGATCCAGACGGTACGACGCTGATCAATGACACCATGTGCAACGGTTGTGGACTCTGCTATCGTACATGTCCCTTTGGGGCCATCGAAATGGTCGACAGCATTATCGAGAGCATCTAGGAGGCAGCATGAAGACAAAAAATATTATGATCGTCGGGGTTGGTGGACAGGGAACGCTGTTAACCAGCCGGGTATTGGGCGGAGTCATCTTGGAAGCTGGTTATGACGTCAAGATCTCAGAAGTGCACGGTATGGCCCAGCGGGGCGGTAGTGTCGTCACCTTTGTCCGATACGGGGACCAGGTGGCTGAACCCATCGTCGAAGAAGGCTGTGCGGACATCCTCATCGCCTTCGAGAAACTAGAAGCCCAGCGTTATGCCCATTTTTTAGCAGAGGATGGCGTACTCATCGTCAACGACCAGCGCATCGACCCAATGCCCGTCGTCATAGGTAAAGAAGAATACCCAGAGGATGTCTTGGAGAAGCTCGGAGAGAAGTTCCAGGTGATCTGCTTGGATGCCCTGAGCGAGGCGAGGGCCCTAGGTAATGTGAAGGTATTTAATACCGTCGTCCTCGGCGTCACTGCACAGCATATGGAAATTGAGAAGGACATCTGGGAAAAAGTCATTCGGAGCACCGTCCCCCCTAAGACCATCGATGTCAATTTAGCGGCTTTCGAGGTGGGCTTTCATACGAAGAAGGTGACCAACTTATGATCAAACAGATTTCCGTATTTGTAGAGAACATTTCAGGATCTCTGGCGGCAGTTACGAGGATATTGGCTGCTGCTGGGATCAATATTCGGGCCTTTTCCGTCATGGATACCACGGAGTTTGGAATCCTAAGGCTTTTGGTCGATGATTTTGACAATGCGGAAAAGCTATTAAAGGAAAATGGCTTTGGGATGATCACGACTGATGTGATCGGCATCGAGCTGGAAGATGAGCCAGGCGCCCTAAACCGCGTACTTCAACTGCTGTCTGGAGAAGGCTATTTTGTCAATTATGTTTATTCCATGGTCCTTCGAGGCGACAAAGATCCCTTGATGGTGCTCCATGTTGAAGAAGCGAAGCAGGCTGAGGCCTTTTTGAAAGAGAAGGGAATTCGAGTCGTATGATTTGGAATAAAGCGAAGGAGTGCATGGACCGCGAGGACATGAGAAACCTCCAAGGAGCTCGGCTAAAGAAATTGGTGGATCGAATCTATCACAATGTCCCCTATTACCGGGAAAAGATGCAGGCCATTGGACTGAGTCCATGGGACATCAACTCCTTAGATGATATTGAAAAACTGCCCTATACCACCAAGGAAGACATCCGAGAAAACTACCCCTTTGGATTATTTGCCGCGCCCCTTTCCGAAGTCGTGCGCATCCATGCCTCTTCTGGTACTACCGGAAAGGCAACAGTAGTTGGATACACCCGCCGGGATATAGAAATCTGGAAGGAATGTGTAGCCAGAGTCCTTGCGATGGCGGGCATCGGAAAAGATGACAAGATTCAAGTCTCTTACGGATATGGGCTCTTTACGGGAGGATTGGGACTCCATTATGGAGCCGAAAACCTAGGCGCAATGGTCGTCCCCATGTCCAGTTCGAACACCAAAAAGCAGATAACCATGATGGAGGACCTCGAGTGCACGGCCATCGCCTGTACTCCCTCCTATTTGCTTCATCTGATAGAAGAAATCGCAGAAAAGGGCGAACTAGAGAAGCTCACCCTCAAATGTGCCATCTGCGGTGGTGAACCTTGGACTGAAAACATGCGCATTCAGATTGAAAAGAGCCTGGGGATCAAAGCATATGACATCTATGGGCTCAGTGAAATCATGGGACCTGGAGTGGCAGCGGACTGCAAATACCACAAGGGTCTACACATCTATGAAGATCATTTTCTGCCGGAGGTCGTCGATCCCGTCACGTTAAAACCAGTGGCAGAGGGGGAACAGGGAGAACTCGTCATCACCACTTTGACAAAAGAGGCATTTCCCCTCATCCGCTACCGAACCAAAGACCTCACCTCAATTCACTACGATCCCTGTGACTGCGGCAGAACCAGCGCCCGCATCTCCAGATTTACAGGTAGATCCGATGACATGCTCATCATCCGCGGAGTGAACATCTATCCGACGCAAATCGAAGCAGCGCTGCTCGAACTGGGTGAAACCAAACCCTATTACATGATCTATGTGGACCGCGTCGACAATATGGACCGCATGGAGGTCTGGGTCGAAGTCGAAGAGAAATTCTTCAGCGACGAGATCCGCGAACTGGAGCGCCTGACAGACAAATTTGAATACGCCCTGCGGCAAGCCCTGGGCATCAAAGTAAAAGTCAAATTGGTCGAACCCAAGACCATCGAACGCTCCACAGGCAAGTCCATCCGCGTCATCGACAACAGGAAGATCCTCTAGAAAGGAGAGCATATGACTTTACAGCTATCGGTATTTGTTGAAAACAAGAGTGGCAGCCTTACCCGTGTCACCCAGCTACTAAAAGACGCAGACATCAACATCATCAGCTTCGCCCTCGCCGACACGAAAGAGTACGGACTACTTCGAATGATGGTCACCGAGCCAGAAAAAGCCCACAAACTGCTGAAAGAAGACCATATCTCCGCCAGCCTCACCGAGGTCACCGCCGTCGCCATCTCCAACAAAGTCGGCACCCTCCACGACCTTCTCCTGCTCATCGAAGACTACGACATGCAATACATGTACGTATTCTCCAACCGAGACGACATCGCCGGCGTCATCCTAAAAATCTCCAAAAAGGAAGAAGCCGAAAAGCTCCTGCAGGAAAAGGGGTATCAGTTGTTGGATCATAATTCGTTTTATAGATTTTGTTTGGATTGTTAAGTGGCTAGAAATAGCAACAATGAAAAGGCCGCAAGAACTGGTATTTATACTGGTTCTTGCGGCCTTATCCATGAAAAGCATAGCCAAATAAGTGAAAAAATACATTTCAATCCACATTGATGATTTCTAAAATCAATGACAATATCATATTATCACTACGAATGGGAATTTACAAGTAAGAGCTAGCAGTTTAGCGAAGAAGCGTGCGTATAATTGATGTGAAATGAAGCGCTCTTATTGCTTTTATCTATATGATGATATCATGTTATGAAAGCAATTCTCTCTTTACTAATAAGAATTTAAATACATAATATAGAATAAAAGCGTTACTATGCAAAGGTTGCATAATAAGTTGAAATAATACGAAGAGTGTATAAAAAGCTTGACAGCTTGCTTCTTGTGATGTATTATTAATTTGAACTAAGTATTGCTATCTTACTGAAAAGAGATTCTTAAGATGCTTTATTTGGAAACTGTATATAGATGGTCGTGTTATGAGTCACAAACAGTGAAATCAATTGATAGTAATCGAATCAGTCTAAAAGACGATCCTTCGCTTCACCAAAAAGGATAGCAGAATGAGGTTAGTCAATGTTATAGGTAGGTCTGGTATTGATGGTCAAGATATTGTAATCGTCGCTGAGCATCCATGCTGCACAAGAATCTGCACTGCATAATATGTGACTTGCAATATGATAAAATCATCGAACACTTCGATCGCAGTTCAACCTAATTCTATGTACATATACAGTCAGTACGAGTTTGTGAGG
Source organism: Tissierellia bacterium (assembly GCA_030538075.1). Classification (GTDB taxonomy): domain Bacteria; phylum Bacillota; class Clostridia; order Tissierellales; family Peptoniphilaceae; genus JAUNUQ01. The sequence goes on along the minus strand of JAUNUQ010000001.1, from coordinate 69,509 downwards.
ATATCTTTCTGGATAACTTTAAGTATTGGAATAAACCTAACACAATAGAATTGGACAGAGTTTATCTATTGTAAGCTCTCTATGGATCGATTGACATACACAATTGTGATATCGCTAGAATGTTCAGTGCTTAGCGAATTATATGCACCTTCTTACGTATCGCATACATAGGGCAAGATAATTGAATATCGAATCAAACCGGCTTTAATCCTGTAGTTTTATATTTTAGTACTGCAATTTTCCCCTATGAGTGCAATCGAAGAATTTATATCGGGGAAAGTGATGTTATTATGAATGTCGACTTAAGAATGGGGTATAGGGTACATAGTATCAGGAGGTGTAAGGATGATTCCAATCGCGCATAGACATGTAGATAAAAATGGTAGCATATTTACGCAGCCCTTGACGGAGCATTTATATAATGTTGCAGTGCATGCTCGTGAGATAGGGGAGAAAATCAATCTTGCAAATGTATGCTTCTGTATCGGCTTATTTCACGACATCGGGAAGAGCTATGCTGTTTTCCAAGAATACATCACTAACGCTACGAACGGAAAAGTAAACCACTCCTCTGCTGGTGGTGTATACATATACGAAGAAATTCGGAAGAAACCAGCTTCCGAATTGGAACAGAGTCCAGCCACCAAATTGGAACAGAAGCAAGCAGAGATATTGGCCTATGTGATATTCGCTCACCATGGACTGTTTGATCTCCTTGAATCTACGGATAAAGAGTTGGGCTTTGATCGCCGACTGGGATATGAGAAAGCGAGTGGCTATAATCGGACAGAGTTTCTCAGTTTCGTGAAGAAGCATCTTGGCCCCTATGTCTTTAGTAAAGAAAAGTGCAAAATCGATACTTATGTTAAGTTGGCGCAAGAGGAGATGAAAGAATTATTCGAAAAAATCAACGCTTTAGCGGCGAGAACTGGTACTACGCCTGAATATATCTCGATCTCAGCCCATTATTATGTCGCTGTAACAATGCGCTTACTTCTGTCTATTTTGAAAGAAGCGGATATCTATGATAGTGCAAATGCTTTTCGGATTCATAAAGATCCATTAGTAAAGGACGAGGAGTACAAAACTCTCTGGAGAGCAGGAGTAAAAGCCATTGAGAAAAAGTACCTTAATTTTGGCAAGAGAACAAATCCTTCGCCGATCGATAAGATACGCACAGAGTTAGCAAATGAAGCCAAAGAGAATGCTGATAAAATAAGAGCCGGATGCTTACGAGCAGAATTGCCTACTGGTTCCGGGAAAACGCTTTTAACCACTAGATTCGCATTGAATAATTGCAAAGCGTTCGAAAAGCGTCGTTTTCTATATATCACGGCATTCCTTTCCGTGCTAGAGCAGAATGCGGATGAGATAAAGGGATTACTTGAAAATAAGGAATATATACTTGAACATCATAGCAATGTAGTCATGGAGATAGATGGGCATGATGACGAGAATCAGTTAGACGATCGGGAGTATTATTTAAATCAGTATTTGATTGAGTCTTGGGAATCCCCTGTTGTTCTCACGACAATGGTACAATACATGAACACACTTTTTAAAGGGAAAGCATCCAATATCCGAAGATTTTGCAAGCTCATCGATTCGGTTATCTTGCTCGATGAAGTTCAAAATTTGCCCACGTGTACAACGCACAATTTCAATCTCATGAACAACTATTTAACGGAAATTATGAATGCGACTATTATTCACTGTACTGCTACTCAACCTGATTTCGATTCTAGTGCATTGAAGTTTCCAGTAATCTATACGGATCAATGCGGTGGTTATTTAGCATGCTTAACTGCTGAGAAGTCAAAGGTATTTGATAGGGTGAGGGCATATTATTTGAAGAAAGAAAATCCCATCAACATACTCGAACTTCGTGACCTTATTGAAGAATCTAGTAAAGGCAATCCGTCGATTCTCATAGTAGCAAACACGAAAAAGTCAGTACATCAAGTCTATGAAGAAATCAAATATTTAAAAGATCAGGGTTTCAAGGTATTCGAGTTGACTACGAAACAGTGTGCTGTTCATCGTTTAAGCAAGATAAAAATGATTAAATCCCTCCTAAATAAGGGTCAAAAGGTTATAGTCGTCAGTACACAATTAATTGAGGCTGGTGTTGACCTAGATTTTTCCGTAGTATATCGATCGATGGCAGGCATAGCCTCATTGATTCAAACAATGGGAAGATGCAATCGTGAAGGAAAAAGAGAGTATGGACTATTTTACCTATTTGATTTTGCTGAAGAAAACACACAATCCTTAAAGGAAATTCGAATGGGACAGGAGCATTCGTTAAGCTGTCTATCGGATATGGAGGCAGGCGAGATTGACATCATGGCTTTAAAAACTCACTACTACCATACCCTATATCGAAATGCTAAGGATATGGATTATCCGATTGTTGGAGGATCCAACATGTTGGACCTGATGAGTTTTAATATGATTTTTAGAAACGAATACAAACAGTCAAAGGGGGAAGGGTATCCATACGCATTTGCTCAGAATCTCAAACAAGCAGCAGATGGTTTTAAGCTAATTGACGATACTGGCATATCAGTAATCGTACAATTGTCGGAAGAATTTGGAGAACTGGGTCGAATGAATCGAAAGTTGATTAAAGACTATAGGAATGCAATTGTACAGAGTGAATACAAGGATGCCAACCGCATAATCCGGCAATTACAACGATATACAATTTCAATACGACGAATTGAAGAGTATTCCGCGTATGTCGAAAAAGTAGGCGACGTGTATCTGCTACTAGAAGAATACTATGACTATGAGGTGGGACTAAACACCGATAAACTAGTATTACTATATTAAGAAGGAGGCTCACATGGACGTAGCATTTCAATCAAAACCATTTTATTACAAGATCTGGGGAGATACTGCCCTGTTTACAGATCCAATATCAAAGGGGGGAGGTGAAAAATTCAGCTATTCAGTACCCACCTACCAGGCATTAAAGGGAATTACTGAAAATTTGTATTGGAAGCCCACGCTCGTAATTATTATCGATGAAGTTAAGATTATGAGACCGATTCGGACACAGACAAATGGGATTCGAACATTAATTGGAACAGGTCCGGCTAATTCGAATGATCGTAGCTATTACACGTACTTAGTAAATGTAGAATACTTGGTAAAATTCCATTTCGAATGGAATGAGAACCGATCAGATTTGATAAAGGACAGAAATGAGATAAAACACCAAGAGATAATTCTTAGGACACTTAGAAAGGGCGGCCGAAGAGATGTTTTTTTAGGAACTAGAGAATGCGTTGGATATGTTGAGATAGTAACAGGCAATCAATATGATCAGTCTAAAGGCTGGTATCATGATGAGACGATTTCATTTGGAATTATGTTTCATTCTTTTGACTATCCCCAGGAAAACAATGATAATTCCAATCAGAATCTTGAGAGTCGATACGCAGAAATACTTATGCAAGATAGCACGATTAGATTCATCCGTCCAGAAGAGTGTAGAATTCGAAATATATTACGTCGATACGCAGTTAAGAACAAACAGTACGATAAAATCAAAACGGTAGATGAGGAACTATCAGAGATGTAAGGAGGTGAAAAAATGGCATTGGCAAATGCACTTCTTAAAAGTTATGAAACATGTGAATTAAACGGACTGGTTGATAAACATAATAATCCGACAGAAGTTGTTCTATTGCCTATCTATCACAGCAATATTCGCACGGATGGGAAAAATGTGTTCGAAATTGTTTTGGATAAGCAAGGAAAACTCTTGACTGGGGCGTTTTTACAGGAGGGAGAATACTGTATTTTCCCGGTTACCGAGGATTCCGTCTCTAGATCAAGTGGAGCCGTAGCAAGACCACTGGTCGATGAATTACAGTATTTGGATCCTTCTATTGATGATCCAAAAAGACAGGGTTTATATGAGCAGGAGTTAAAGAACTGGCTGAATTATCAAAACTCTGGAGATGTAAATAGGTTCTTAGGACTAATTTATGATCTGGTTACTAAGGCGAGTATTCGAAATATTGTAATTCAATTATTAACCAAGGGGCTAGCGCATAATTATGACAACAAATCACAAATATTGGAGATAATAACCCAGAGTAATGGCAAGACAACAAAAGAAAAAATCGGCCTCTCAAAAATCCTAATAACATTCAGAATTAAGGAATTCGACGATGGAAAGGACTGCTCTGTAACTGACTATGTACCACTTCACGAATCGTATATTGAATATCAGCAGCATCTACAAGGTGCGAAAGAACAAAGTGTATGTAACCTAACTGGGGAAAAAACTTACTGTAGTGCGAAACACCGAGGAATGATGGGGAATGCAAGAATTATCGCAGGTGGGACCGATGACAAGAATTTAGAAACCTATTTTGGAAGATTCACTTCTCGCGCGCAGGTAATCAACATCTCCTATGAAGCCAGCAGCAAATTGCATAATATGATTAAGTATTTGTTAGAAAACCGCAACAATTCTACACGGATGAGTTTCAAGAAGGGGGTAAGTGGTGCAGATCCCGCTGTACTTAGCATCTGGTTTTCGGATGATGTATCGAACGATCGGGAGACTAGTATTATTCAAACTGCAGCACTTAGCCCATTAGACTACGACCCTAATGAAGACACGGTATTCACTATTAATGGTTCTGACACGAAGAATTTATTACTAAGTGCAATCGGTTTCAATCGAAAAATTGATCCAAATGCGAAGGTCTATGTGATGATTCTTGATAAAGTCAGCAATGGTAGGATTTCGATTAAGTACTTTTTTGAATTATCACAAAATGACTTCTATTCGAATCTAGAGCATTGGTATAGAACATTCAATTGGTTTTTTTATGAAAGAAGCACAAGGCAGTTTACAAGGCAAAGTCCAGATCTTTTTCGATTATTTGATCTTCTATATGGAATAGAGTACACTTCGGATGATGGAAGAGCTCGTACGCAAATACCGGATAGTAAGAATAAATACAAAGAGACCTTGATGACGAGAGTGATACCATGCATTATTGATCGCAAGAGAATTCCCATAGGAATGGTGAAAAGAGCTAATGACAATATTCGAATGCGGCAGAAGTACTCGAAAACATGGGAAAGTGTGATGAGCATTAGTTGTGCAGTATTGAATAAGCACAGGATCGATACCAACAAAGTGAGAATGGAGGATACATTGATTGCATTTGATCAACAAACGAGAAGTTACTTATATGGAAGGGTTCTAGCAGTCTTGGAGTATTTAGAAAAAAATGCTATGGGGGATTCGACAAGTGTCAGAATAACGAATGCAGAACGGTTTTGGAACAATTATACAGCGTCCCCTGCTAGGACATTGCACCTCTTACAGAATCGATTGCAACCCTATATTAAGAAACTAAAGAAAGACCCAAAACAATTTGGTAATACAATTAGCAAACAGAACATAATCCAGGATTGTGTAAATCGTATTGCTGAGATTGAAAATGCGAATGACATTAATAATAAACCGGTAAATGAAGAGTTTATTTTTGGTTATTATGCGCAACGAAAACAATTATACACGAAAAAGACGCAAGAGCAACAGACGGTTGACCAAAGTACCGCAATCTAATAATTATCAGGAGGGAAAAATGACGGCATTTGAAAAGAAGATCGACTTTATTGTAACTGTAGAGGTGAAGGATGCAAATCCGAATGGTGACCCATTAAATGGTAATATGCCCCGCGATGACATCAATGGATATGGAGAGATTTCAGATGTTTGCATAAAGCGGAAAATCCGAAATCGCCTTCAGGATATGGGAGAGAGCATCTTTGTGCAATCCAATGATAGGATTGATGATGGGTTCAGATCTCTTGAAAGACGGTTTGATAGTCATTTTGACAAAAAGAAAGATGATGACGAATCGGTATATGTTACTTCTTGTGAGAAGTGGACAGATGTAAGAGCCTTTGGACAGGTTATGACCTATCAGAAGAGATCGATTGGAATAAGAGGACCAGTTTCAATTACTTTGGCAAAAAGTTTAAGCCCAATCACCATACAGTCTATGCAAATTACCAGAAGTACAAATGGGATGGAAGCAGAGGTCGGGAAGGGTAGGTCCTCGGACACGATGGGCATGAAGCAATACGTCGACTATGGCGTGTATGTCATCAAAGGCAGTATCAATGTATTTTTTGCCGAAAAAACCGGGTTTACGTTTGAGGATAGCGAGTTAATAAAGGAGGCTTTGCGTACACTCTTTATCAATGATGCATCCTCAGCAAGGCCTGAAGGTAGTATGCAAGTAAAAGAACTATTTTGGTTCAAACATCCAAGCAAATTGGGAGTAACATCAACAGCAAAGATTTTCGAACTCTTGACTTTTGAAGAACCGAGTTTTGAAAAAGGAGTTTTTGAGTATGAGGATTATAAAATAGCCTTAGATGAAGAAAAACTACTGGAATTTAAGAGTGAAGGATTGGAGTTAGAAGTCATAGAGGGTGTATAATGGAAATATATAATCCAGAGGACTACTTATTACTATCTGGTATCCAACACTATTTCTTTTGCAAGCGGCAATGGTCCTTAATTCACGTTGAGCAATACTGGATAGAAAACGTATTCACAGTTGAGGGAAAGTTGATCCACGATAAAGTGGATCAACCCTCTCTAAAAGAAAAACGAAAGGATGTATTTTATTCGCGTGCGATGCCTGTCGTTTCTCATGAATTAAAGTTCATAGGGAAACTAGACCTTGTGGAATTTCGTAGAGATCCTAGTGGTGTTGAGGTGGAAGGAAGAGAGGGTAGATGGTCCCCTGTAGTTGTTGAATACAAACGAGGTAAACCAAAAAAGTCAGATTACGATGAAGTCCAATTAACAGCGCAGGTGATGGCTCTAGAAGAGGCACTGCACACCAAAATACCGATCTCCTATTTTTACTATCACAGCCTTAGAAGAAGAGAAGAAGTGATTGTGACGGATGAGTTGCGACAGAAAGTGCGATTTGCTGCGAAGGATATGATGGAACATTTTCTCGACGGAAGTGTGTTTCGTGCAGAGAACTACAAAAACTGCAGTAGGTGTTCACTGATTGAATACTGCATGCCTCGACTGACAAAAAAGAGGAAAAGTGTTGAAAACTATATAAGAAGGCAATGCGATGAGGAAACTTAGAAATACGCTCTATGTAACAAAAGACATTTGTTACTTAGCTAGAGAAGGCACCAATATTGTGATCAGGGAAGAGAATAAGACAATCGGACGCTATCCTATTCATATTCTGGAAAATATCGTCTGCTTCAACTATAATGGTGTGAGTCCAGCAATTATTGAACTATGCAACAGTAACAATGTTAGTATTGCGTTTGTTAGTCCATCGGGCTTCTATCAAGGTAGATTCGTCGGGATTACAAATGGTAATGTACTACTAAGACGACAGCAATACAGAATTGCAGATAGTGAATTGCTAAGCCTAGGATATGTGAAGAATATTCTCTGTGCAAAAACCTCAAATTACAGGAAGATTCTAAGAAATGCACTCAGGGATCATGAATCGAAGATGGAATGCCATCTAATCTTTAAAGCGATAGAAAATCTAAAATGTGATCTGGAAAATATCAATACTACAAATAATTTAGATAGTTTACGTGGGATTGAAGGTGATAGTACTAGGACTTACTTTAGCGTGTTTGATCAGATGATATTGAGACAGAAGAATGATTTTTATTTTACCACTAGAAGCAGGAGACCTCCTTTAGATCGGGTGAATGCAATGCTATCTTTTGGATACTCAATATTAACAAATGAGATTCAGTCCGCCTTGGAAACAGTCGGGATAGACAGTTATGTAGGTTTCTTTCATAGAGATAGACCAGGAAGAGCTAGCATGGCATTAGACTTAATTGAGGAATTAAGGGGTTATATTGTGGATCGTTTCGTAATTACTATGATAAATCTTCGAAGCATCAATAAAACGGGATTCGAAATCAAAGAAAATGGTTCTGTGTTATTAAATGAGGAAGGGAGATATGCATTTATTAAAGCCTGGCAAGAGAATAAACAGAGAACAATCATCCATCCATATCTGGAGGAGAATATTGAGATCGGACTTCTCCCATATGTGCAAGCTCAGTTACTTGCGAGGACGATACGTGGTGATTTATCTCAATATCCACCATTTATGATGTAGGAGAGTTGGAAATGATGATACTTGTTACGTACGATGTAAATACTACTGACGAATCTGGAAGAAGAAGGCTTAGGAGAGTAGCGAAGATCTGCGTGAACTTTGGACAGAGAGTTCAAAACTCAGTATTCGAATGCTCTGTGGATCCTGCACAGTACGTAGAGATGAAAGGACTTCTAAGAAAAGAAATAGATCTGAAAAAGGATAGCTTAAGGTTCTACCGACTAGGAAAAAACTGGCAGCCACGAGTTGAAATGATGGGAAAAAATGAAACCTATGATCCAGATAGAGACCTGTTGTTAATCTAGTGAGGTGGAAGCAAACATTATTTGATACTAAATTAGTTTGAAATATTGCACGATATCGCCGTTCTTCATAAAAAATAATAATTGAATTTGAGAAAGATCTCAATATATGGTGTTTGGGAACAACGTATTACTGTATTTAGCGGTCGCACCCTCTACGGGTGCGTGGATTGAAATTTGGTCTAACCTCCGCCCAATAACCATCTGGTAGCTGTCGCACCCTCTACGGGTGCGTGGATTGAAATACGCCATCATGAAGGTAAAAGAATCAGAAGAAAATAGTCGCACCCTCTACGGGTGCGTGGATTGAAATAAGTTCGAACGCTTCTTTGTCATACTTCATAAGAGTCGCACCCTCTACGGGTGCGTGGATTGAAATAAAGAAACAAAAAGCAAGGACAGAAAAATTACTTGTCGCACCCTCTACGGGTGCGTGGATTGAAATACTTTGCGAGTAAGCCACTGTGTTTTTAATGCCGTCGCACCCTCTACGGGTGCGTGGATTGAAATAGCGACATCCAAAGCACGATTGAATCAGAAATGAGGTCGCACCCTCTACGGGTGCGTGGATTGAAATTGGCAGGGGCAACGATGGGAACCATCTACCAGAACGTCGCACCCTCTACGGGTGCGTGGATTGAAATAATTATTGCCTGCGCAATGGTGAGCGATGGCAGGTCGCACCCTCTACGGGTGCGTGGATTGAAATCCGGCAATCCCCATGACCTGTCCAATTTTACCAAGTCGCACCCTCTACGGGTGCGTGGATTGAAATTGGATCGTTTGTAACATTTGATCGGTCGTCTGTGGTCGCACCCTCTACGGGTGCGTGGATTGAAATCCATTACCTCAAGACCTTCCCCGAACGCTTCCATGTCGCACCCTCTACGGGTGCGTGGATTGAAATCGAATACACATATTCGCAACCGCCGGCTCCGTAACGTCGCACCCTCTACGGGTGCGTGGATTGAAATTGTTTTCTGTCATTCATAACCTCCACTATAGAGCGTCGCACCCTCTACGGGTGCGTGGATTGAAATTGGATTATGTGTTGGCTCAAGAAGGTGGACCCTAGTCGCACCCTCTACGGGTGCGTGGATTGAAATTTAAGATATCGGCTCCACTCCCTAGGATGCTTTCGTCGCACCCTCTACGGGTGCGTGGATTGAAATTGGAATATCGATGATCATTCGTCCGGCTTACTGGTGTCGCACCCTCTACGGGTGCGTGGATTGAAATACGCAGGTGGAGCAGTCAATCAGCGGGATTGTAGCAGGTCGCACCCTCTACGGGTGCGTGGATTGAAATATGATTGTGAAGGATGGTGCTTTTGCAAAGCTGGAGTCGCACCCTCTACGGGTGCGTGGATTGAAATGTTTATGAATCCGTGTGGGATGAAGACGAAGGATGGTCGCACCCTCTACGGGTGCGTGGATTGAAATAAGGGGACGGTGGATCCTAGACACTTTGACTTTATGTCGCACCCTCTACGGGTGCGTGGATTGAAATTTTATTTTGTGCCGTATTGTCAATCGGACTGGTAGGTCGCACCCTCTACGGGTGCGTGGATTGAAATCGAAGTGATAAGTTATTTGAACTATGATTCGGAAACGTCGCACCCTCTACGGGTGCGTGGATTGAAATAAAAAGGCGGCAAAATTAATGCCGCTTTGCGCCTTAGTCGCACCCTCTACGGGTGCGTGGATTGAAATACTCCCTCGAAACGACTGCTCAAATTGTGCTTCCAGTCGCACCCTCTACGGGTGCGTGGATTGAAATGTAGAGGGTGAGGGTGCCGATGCTGTAGATTTAGGTCGCACCCTCTACGGGTGCGTGGATTGAAATCTACCTACGAGGATATTGTAGACCCAATTCGAAACGTCGCACCCTCTACGGGTGCGTGGATTGAAATTAATATCGATTAAACGTGAGCTGCGGTTAGTGTTCGTCGCACCCTCTACGGGTGCGTGGATTGAAATGCCTTCGTGGCTAACTCACTTGTCCCGCTTGCACTGTCGCACCCTCTACGGGTGCGTGGATTGAAATCATCCGGTTGGGTAGAGTTAGCCAGCACCGCTCGTCGCACCCTCTACGGGTGCGTGGATTGAAATCCGTTATTTGAGGGGATTGCTTTTGAGCTTGATTTGTCGCACCCTCTACGGGTGCGTGGATTGAAATGGATGTGGGAAGTTGGGCGATGGATAATGCCGCAAGTCGCACCCTCTACGGGTGCGTGGATTGAAATGCTATATTTAACTTCACGCTTGAATCATCCTTTCGTCGCACCCTCTACGGGTGCGTGGATTGAAATAAGCTGGAAGAAGGAAATTCGCCAACCTTGTGGGGTCGCACCCTCTACGGGTGCGTGGATTGAAATTAGGGAGTGTGACGAATGTCTAGGATGGTGGATCTGTCGCACCCTCTACGGGTGCGTGGATTGAAATTTTTTCGCAATAATGGATCCACTCCCGAATATATGTCGCACCCTCTACGGGTGCGTGGATTGAAATCGCAACAAGTGAAGCCATGAAATATGCCGCAGTTGGTCGCACCCTCTACGGGTGCGTGGATTGAAATTTGATGGGAAATACAGCCGCTGGAGACGCCATAGGTCGCACCCTCTACGGGTGCGTGGATTGAAATCAGAATTTCGAACGGAATTAGTACCGTTTTAGTGGTCGCACCCTCTACGGGTGCGTGGATTGAAATTCCACAGTAGAAGAGTACAACGTAATCAACAACTAGTCGCACCCTCTACGGGTGCGTGGATTGAAATAGACCAATGTCTTAGAAAAACATTGGCCAGATGTGTCGCACCCTCTACGGGTGCGTGGATTGAAATGATGAAATATATGTATGGGAATCGAAACCTGATGGTCGCACCCTCTACGGGTGCGTGGATTGAAATATGACTTTGATTTTGTTGAGAAGGCAAACATTAAGTCGCACCCTCTACGGGTGCGTGGATTGAAATAATATGCAAGAAGACTTCACCACAGACGAGTACAGTCGCACCCTCTACGGGTGCGTGGATTGAAATTCATGAAGGAAGAAGATATTGTCGGCGCTGGACTCAGTCGCACCCTCTACGGGTGCGTGGATTGAAATTTGTTGTTGTTCAGGGTGGGCTCGTACTTGTGCTGGGTCGCACCCTCTACGGGTGCGTGGATTGAAATTACTTCATACCTAGTCCATTGCTGAGTCGATTTCGTCGCACCCTCTACGGGTGCGTGGATTGAAATATCATACCATTTTGCGGTTCGCCTACGGGATCTGTGTCGCACCCTCTACGGGTGCGTGGATTGAAATATTCAGCGTTCGAACCCTCGTCAATGCTCAATCTGGTCGCACCCTCTACGGGTGCGTGGATTGAAATGCCTACGGGATCTGTTAGAATCGCCATCTGCTGGAGTCGCACCCTCTACGGGTGCGTGGATTGAAATTTGCCATGGGCGGTTTGCCCTTGGGTTGTGCTTAGTCGCACCCTCTACGGGTGCGTGGATTGAAATACGAACTATGACCCAAATATTCAAGCGAATGCGAGTCGCACCCTCTACGGGTGCGTGGATTGAAATCAGAGGGATGGACCGACTTGGAGCACTCGGAAACGGTCGCACCCTCTACGGGTGCGTGGATTGAAATAAATATCTGCTATCCGATTCCATTATATAAGGGGTGGTCGCACCCTCTACGGGTGCGTGGATTGAAATCGAGATCAAGAGATTGCACAAGCAGTGTTTAACGTCGCACCCTCTACGGGTGCGTGGATTGAAATATCCAGGATGCTTGGATATCTTGCTTCAAAACTCGTCGCACCCTCTACGGGTGCGTGGATTGAAATCGAATCATCACCGGTTAAGTACATTCGAAACGAAGTCGCACCCTCTACGGGTGCGTGGATTGAAATTGAATTGTTTAGGGTCTAGATCAATATCCAGGTCAGTCGCACCCTCTACGGGTGCGTGGATTGAAATATGACAGCAAAGAACCAGTTGGCTACAAGGTTGCAAGGTCGCACCCTCTACGGGTGCGTGGATTGAAATCCGTTATTTGAGGGGATTGCTTTTGAGCTTGATTTGTCGCACCCTCTACGGGTGCGTGGATTGAAATCTCGACCCTCTCCATCTCCATAGCCGCACTTTCAGGTCGCACCCTCTACGGGTGCGTGGATTGAAATTGGAGACCCAGCGCCAATGCACCGTATCGCTGGTGTCGCACCCTCTACGGGTGCGTGGATTGAAATTTATGATAGTCCTAATTAATACATAGCAGATAACGGTCGCACCCTCTACGGGTGCGTGGATTGAAATTCGAAGCGAACGATCGAACGGTTCTTTCATTCAAGTCGCACCCTCTACGGGTGCGTGGATTGAAATTCTTGTCAACTTTCTCAATTATAATACTATCACGTCGCACCCTCTACGGGTGCGTGGATTGAAATTAGGCCATAGTAGCCTTGAAACCACAAGGATTTACGTCGCACCCTCTACGGGTGCGTGGATTGAAATTCGGATTCATTCAAGGCTGTACTAACTTCCATCCCGTCGCACCCTCTACGGGTGCGTGGATTGAAATCATCCATTCCGATGCTGGGGGTGCAGATGCAAAGGGGTCGCACCCTCTACGGGTGCGTGGATTGAAATCGATGAAGGTGGAAAATCCAGTAATCAAATTTGAGTCGCACCCTCTACGGGTGCGTGGATTGAAATGCTTTCCTTGGTGATGAATGGGCGCTAACGATGTAGTCGCACCCTCTACGGGTGCGTGGATTGAAATTCCTGCCTTTGATCCGGGAAGGAAAGTAACCACAGTCGCACCCTCTACGGGTGCGTGGATTGAAATAGCTTCAAGGTGAAATCATTAATTCCATGATGGATGTCGCACCCTCTACGGGTGCGTGGATTGAAATCGGAATCACTTGATTTCTGGTGATGTAAGATCTCGTCGCACCCTCTACGGGTGCGTGGATTGAAATCAGAACCTTTTTAGCGGCAACAATCAATAGTGCCGTCGCACCCTCTACGGGTGCGTGGATTGAAATCGTAAACAGTGGATTCTTCCCGCCCGGCAATTCCGTCGCACCCTCTACGGGTGCGTGGATTGAAATCCCTTCGGGAGAAACAGCTGAAGATTACTGAGGACGTCGCACCCTCTACGGGTGCGTGGATTGAAATAGGAGCTCGCAGACCTAAACGGGATTTCGAATCCGGTCGCACCCTCTACGGGTGCGTGGATTGAAATTGCTTAGCAAATCCTTGATAAGCAAACTGAATGGAGTCGCACCCTCTACGGGTGCGTGGATTGAAATTTGATCAGTCAACACCATTCATCACATTGCTTGTGTCGCACCCTCTACGGGTGCGTGGATTGAAATTTATGAAAAAGGTTTAGTGGATGTAGGCGATATGGTCGCACCCTCTACGGGTGCGTGGATTGAAATCGGTAATGCAAGTGGGATTGCTCTTATGTATAAGCGTCGCACCCTCTACGGGTGCGTGGATTGAAATCGCTTATGATGCAGATCCGACACTAAGACCTAGGTCGCACCCTCTACGGGTGCGTGGATTGAAATAAAGCAAGTTAAAGCGTATCTAGTGCCAGCTAACGTCGCACCCTCTACGGGTGCGTGGATTGAAATGGGAAGTAGTAGATGGGATTACTGGATTAATCAAGTCGCACCCTCTACGGGTGCGTGGATTGAAATCCTAAGAGGAGCTGATAGACAATGACGACTCAAGAGTCGCACCCTCTACGGGTGCGTGGATTGAAATCAGTTATCCGGATCCTTGTATTTTTCTGTCCCAAGTCGCACCCTCTACGGGTGCGTGGATTGAAATGGGCAAGGATAGAGTCCATGATGTATATGGCGACGTCGTACCCTCTACGGGTGCGTGGATTGAAATTTGGAAGGGTGTATGCATTACGATACTGAAAAACGAGTCGCACCCTCTACGGGTGCGTGGATTGAAATCAATGTTTTCGTTTGATTTGATCATATAGGCTTTGGTCGCACCCTCTACGGGTGCGTGGATTGAAATTCGTTGCCAGGCCTTTAGTTTTTCTTCCTCGGTTGTCGCACCCTCTACGGGTGCGTGGATTGAAATAAAATCTGTATGAAGATATGGGACTTGGTGATCAAGTCGCACCCTCTACGGGTGCGTGGATTGAAATTCAATATTCATATGTTGGATCGATCCGCTTACTTGTCGCACCCTCTACGGGTGCGTGGATTGAAATTAAACAGGAAACGAATGCGGTTAAGCAGTTCCTTTGTCGCACCCTCTACGGGTGCGTGGATTGAAATGATCCCGTGTAAACCGACGAATCGAAACGGGAACGTCGCACCCTCTACGGGTGCGTGGATTGAAATACTTCAATACTTGTTGCACCATCAAGCATATCTTTAGTCGCACCCTCTACGGGTGCGTGGATTGAAATTAGAAGATTCGAGGTGGTCGCATGATCACCATCAGGTCGCACCCTCTACGGGTGCGTGGATTGAAATGCGCCATACCCTAATCGGCAATGCTGTATTTTCCGTCGCACCCTCTACGGGTGCGTGGATTGAAATGAGAATATCAGCGACGGGGTATCCTTCTTCTTCACGTCGCACCCTCTACGGGTGCGTGGATTGAAATCAGAGGAGTTAACCGCACATGTAGAATCAATCATCGTCGCACCCTCTACGGGTGCGTGGATTGAAATCTGACCCTGCTCCATCTATCGCCTTGATGCTATCTGTCGCACCCTCTACGGGTGCGTGGATTGAAATCACTCGGACCTGATACGATGTCAGTAGAGCGTATGGGTCGCACCCTCTACGGGTGCGTGGATTGAAATTCTTTCTGCTTTTGTGATCGTGATCTCTTTCGTATGTCGCACCCTCTACGGGTGCGTGGATTGAAATATTACGAATAGGGGGGACTATGCAAATACAGAGGATTGTCGCACCCTCTACGGGTGCGTGGATTGAAATTTATAGGACCCCTTATCACTCGAAACAACTCAGCAGTCGCACCCTCTACGGGTGCGTGGATTGAAATAGTTTTTCCAAGTAATGACAAATCCAAATGATCACGTCGCACCCTCTACGGGTGCGTGGATTGAAATGATCTCCTAATTTGATATCTGCTTTTAAACCAACGTCGCACCCTCTACGGGTGCGTGGATTGAAATTGAAAAGTTCTCCTACCATGAATTTAAAATGTTCAGTCGCACCCTCTACGGGTGCGTGGATTGAAATTGTTTAGCAAAACCAACCCGCTTTCATCTGCGAGGGTCGCACCCTCTACGGGTGCGTGGATTGAAATCATGGATGCCACCCGCATAGCCACTGTGGAGAAACGTCGCACCCTCTACGGGTGCGTGGATTGAAATCAAGATGACCATACGCCACCATACATGCCTCGAAGTCGCACCCTCTACGGGTGCGTGGATTGAAATAGCAATTAAATCAGACCATTTCACAACAGCTTGAGTCGCACCCTCTACGGGTGCGTGGATTGAAATCTGAGAGCCGTTTTTATTTACGAAATCAATGTCCGTCGCACCCTCTACGGGTGCGTGGATTGAAATTTTGTGTCGCTCCAGTTGGATCTTTTACTCTTGGTCGCACCCTCTACGGGTGCGTGGATTGAAATCCGTCCAGCTCAATGCAGATATCTGATGTCCTGCGTCGCACCCTCTACGGGTGCGTGGATTGAAATGCATTATTCGCCTCAAGCGCTGATTTTATCAGGTGTCGCACCCTCTACGGGTGCGTGGATTGAAATAGTCAAGATGTGAAATATTCGCACCCTGCTCAGCTGTCGCACCCTCTACGGGTGCGTGGATTGAAATCGTTCGCCTTCGATGGCTTTCTGTGTATAGAAAGTCGCACCCTCTACGGGTGCGTGGATTGAAATCTCAAAGAGTTTATTGATTTGACCCGTTGGATCTGTCGCACCCTCTACGGGTGCGTGGATTGAAATTTTTTGCTCTATTGTTGATACTCTAGTGTAGATAGTCGCACCCTCTACGGGTGCGTGGATTGAAATTTTTTCCGCAGGTAACAGCTGGGAAGTATCCAGGTCGCACCCTCTACGGGTGCGTGGATTGAAATTGGGTTGGCTCTAATTTATGATGTGGTTCGAATGAGTCGCACCCTCTACGGGTGCGTGGATTGAAATTTCTGTCCGTTGCGGCACCTTCAGCCGGTCGCATGTCGCACCCTCTACGGGTGCGTGGATTGAAATTGGTCTATAATGATCGTCCGAGACTCCACCCAGGCGTCGCACCCTCTACGGGTGCGTGGATTGAAATCGATTAAGGTGGAGTACGGGGCAAGGGTGTCTGGTCGCACCCTCTACGGGTGCGTGGATTGAAATTTGAGCACATAGTCCACCTGGCGGACCAGCATGCCGTCGCACCCTCTACGGGTGCGTGGATTGAAATTATTAACATTGCGGACTTTTGTGTTGCGTTTCGTACGTCGCACCCTCTACGGGTGCGTGGATTGAAATCCGGACTAAAAAATAAAAATATCCCCCACCTGGCGGGTCGCACCCTCTACGGGTGCGTGGATTGAAATAACTGGGTTAATTTCGTAAAACCCATCCTCTGAAAGTCGCACCCTCTACGGGTGCGTGGATTGAAATCTGAACTTAGAGTTTTGGAACATGAAAAAACGGATGTCGCACCCTCTACGGGTGCGTGGATTGAAATATTGCGATCGGAACACCTGTGCTTGGGTTGATCGGGTCGCACCCTCTACGGGTGCGTGGATTGAAATTCGCTTGTCGATGACCTCGGCGACGATGGCTCGCGTCGCACCCTCTACGGGTGCGTGGATTGAAATCACATCCGACTTAAAGCTTTAAAATACAAGCATGTTGTCGCACCCTCTACGGGTGCGTGGATTGAAATCGATCAACTTTAGGGTAAAGGGTCTTGAGGACTGGAGTCGCACCCTCTACGGGTGCGTGGATTGAAATCCGATCCTTTAGTAGCTTTTCGAGGTATTTTTCATGTCGCACCCTCTACGGGTGCGTGGATTGAAATGCATATTTTCAGAATGTTTTGGCTGATGCATGGGAAGTCGCACCCTCTACGGGTGCGTGGATTGAAATACTCCTTTGTCCTCCTATCTATCTATTGAGCCTTTGTCGCACCCTCTACGGGTGTGGATTGAAATTGGTTTCATAGCTGATTTTATCTACTTGTTTTCGTCGCACCCTCTACGGGTGCGTGGATTGAAATCCGACCCCTTACCCGTACAATGCATCCCACCTTGGTCGCACCCTCTACGGGTGCGTGGATTGAAACAATATTATAGCAATGGTGACTATCATGAAAGCAATAAAGTGGAGAGGCAGCCCCTTTTTGGACTGTCTTATGCGAACGATCTCTAATGCTTCGCTGAAGTGTCTTAATTGAAGAGCCGTGATTTTGCTAATCGTAACACGAGTGCAAATAATCCAACTACTCTGTTATTAATTTTGTAGTAAACTGAATTTGTGCCTTCAAATAGTGTCTTTCTTTAGGATATGGATAGACGATTCAATCACTATTTATTATAAGAATTTCTCGGTCAACTCAACGGATGAATAACATCATATACTTATAACGCCTTGTTTATCTGTTAATTATCTCCAGTCGACATGACAAAGATTGATCCAGCCCAGAAAATGTATGCTCATAATAGATATGCGAACAAAGTCTGCGGTTTCCTTGGACCCACACTCTAGAAGATGACTTCAAGGTTATGGGGATAATATGAAGGGAGGAATGTTGCGTAACCGATGCAGACTGAACATAGAATAGATCACTTATGATGAAAGGGCCGGGATCATGCAAACTAAGCAAATTATGCTTTCTACAGGCCGTGATGAAAAATCTCATTGGTGGTTTATCAGAGTATGGAATCTTTGGACCAAATTTTGGGTTTTTGATCATCAAGATTGTGTGGGATAGTAAATAGTCGACACGGGCACTAATATTTACTTGCGGATGATCACATGCATGAATGCTATCTGCGTCCTAGTATCAACGCTATTAGAAATAGATGATTATTCCCCATCTTTGAGTTGCTTGTTTTCTTTTTGAAATCGGAGAAGGTAAATCTCTTCGGCACTCTTATTGTCAGTTTCCTGGAAGGAACCGGATAAGTGATAGAAATTGATCCAATAGGGGAGGCAAACTTGGAGATTCTCTAGTTTCTTGATCTTTCGATAATGGTGTGGCCGTTGTTGAGATTAACTAGCTGCACTTTGAATTCATCTATGTAAATGTTAGCCATAATCAGATCCTCTTATGATCTTTGTTTAGTACAACTTGTTAGCAGAGTGTCTTTCCTATTAATTATAGCCCTCCAATCTATCAAGTCCTGAAGATGAAACCCATTGTGAGCAAGGAATATCTGAATGAGATTTAAATAGAGTCATAGCTACGATAAAGAAGGAGAGATCTCTTAAATTACAGTCTATGAGGGTGGTTAGGAGTTCATCTTTTGTTTCGAACGGCAAGGCGCAGGACGCTATTTTACATCTTATCTTCACGCAATAAACCCCATTTTCCCCTAGAATAACTAAATTTCATATGATATAATTCCTTGGAATTATTTCTGGAAGGAGAAAAGTATGGAATTAACACTATATATAATTGAAATTCTAGGTACGATATCATTCGCTATATCTGGAGCGATCGCTGCCATTCACAAGAAGATGGATCTGTTGGGTATTTGGACGATGTCTGTTGTTACGGCGGTTGGTGGGGGATATATTCGGGATCTCACTTTGGGGATAACACCTCCAAGCGCTTTTATTAACTCGAGATATATGATCATTGCTACGATCACCACGGCTGTATTTTTAGTGATCATTGATAAATGGCAGGCGCACAAAGGTTGGACGTCGAAGCTGCTGGCTCTCGCGTTGGAAAAGCTGATCGACCTCTCGGATGCTGTCGGACTGGGTATGTTCACTGTATCAGGTGTCTCAACGGCGATCACCAGAGGTTATGGCGACAACTTTGTACTGATCCTCTTCGTCGGTGCGATCACTGGTGTTGGAGGGGGCATGCTGAGAGATGTATTTACCTGTGAGATTCCTGTGATCTTCACAAAGCGTATCTATGCCGTAGCATCCTTGATTGGAGCAGTGAGCTTTTATTTCTTGCGGACCTTGATCGATGAAAAAGTGGCGGTTTTTGCAACGGTAGGGCTAGTGACCATCATAAGACTGCTGTCCTCTCATTACGAGTGGAGTCTTCCAAAAGTTTAAAGTATACATGCAAGTGCACAAGGTGTTGATTCAATGCCTGTGCACTTTTATTGTTATGGATTCATCAAGGGTGTATACGAAATCAGGGTGAAATTCTATCTGGGATTTCTTATCCTAGAGTATCCATCCGGGCTCGTCTATCGAAAGAAGCTGCATCACCAATGTTTCAAGGCGGATATTAGCCGAATGGATGAGAGTATTATCGCGATATCGTCCGTCTACTACTTTGAACTTTCGTCAATCTGCACCCTCCTAATATGGCATTTTCAATATGCTTGCTGACAAAATGTCAGCAGATCTCCGGTTATATGCCAGAAGTTAAGGAAATAAGTGACGATATATCGATTGAAAACATTTGATATAAACCTAAAAAAACGCTATAATGATTATTACTTTATTGTGTTGACTTTGGAATGGGGATTGACGATTTGCACGCTGGAGAGAGCAGTGGATGGGTTGGTCCATACAATGAAACAAACGATTCCAGAGGGATGGCAATGAATGTGAGTACAAAAAATAGGAGGGAATGGGTATGAATGGGTTTAAGAAAAAGTTGGCTCTTCTGCTTGTCTTAGCGATGTGCTTGACAGCGTTTGCAGCTTGCTCTGGACCGGAGACACAGGAGCCTGAAAAGGCAGAGGATGCCACCACAGAGCAGGTGGCGGAGGAAAAAACTGAGGAGGCGGCGTCTGAGGCTGCGGATACGGGCGGGCAAAAATATTTTGTATTTAGCTCGGCAAGTCCGGTAATTGGGCTCAATCCGATTCTGAACACCACTGGACCGGATAATGGACTGCACAATATCATCATGGAGTCTCTGGTGAATGACGTAGCAGACGAAAATGATATGGCGATTGCAAAACCTGCAGGAGCAGAGTCCTGGGAGGTCAGTGAAGACGGAAAGACCTATACTTTCAAATTGCGGGAGAATGCAACTTGGAATGACGGGGTGCCTGTAACGGCTCATGACTTCGTCTATACTTTCCAAACGATGGCAACTCCGGAAGTGGCTTCTACAAATGCTTGGCTATTTGATGGGGTCATCGTAAATTTCAATGAAGCTCTATACGAGGGGACGGTAACACCGGAGGAGATCGGTGTTAAGGCTCTGGATGACTATACTCTAGAATTCACATTGGTGAAGCCCTTTAGTTATTTCCTAGAATTACTGAATGGATCGAAGCCGATTCGTCAGGACAAATATGAGGAATGGGGTACGGAATACGGAACAGCGCCAGATAAAGTCGTCACGAATGGACCTTTTGTCGTAGAATCTTGGGATCAAAACACCCAAATGACTCTGGTCAAAAATGAAATGTACTGGGGTAAGGACGATGTGAAGCTGGATCGAATCGATCGAAAGATCATTGGAGAAGCTGCAACAGCTGCCCAGGCCTTTATTGGTGGGGACTTGGATGTCCTGACGACCAATGACCCAGATTGGAAGGGCATGATCATGGACAGCGGAAACTTTAACCATATGCTGACCGATGGAAACAACCCAGAGTTCTTAGGATTCAATGCTGCAAATGAGTATTTCCAACATCCAAAGATTCGTCTGGCTTTCTCCTTGGCAATTGACCGAGAGAAATTTGTAGATGAACTACGCGACGGCGAAGATGAACCTCTATACTCCCTGTTCCCCCATGCGACCAATGTAGGGGATAAACTGTACACAGAATTGGTTGGCGGAAAGAATGAAATCATCAAAGACTTGATGCAGGAATACCCAGATCCAAAAGCTCTCCTGATCGAAGGTTTAACAGAGGCAGGCTTGGATCCAGATCCGGCAAATATGCAGGTTCGCTATGCGACCCGCGGTACTGCGGAATACTCAAAGAAGAGTGCCGAGTGGCTCCTGCAACAATGGCATGAGAAATTAGGCGTCACGGTTACGATCGACATGATGGAGTGGAATATCATGTGGGATAAGGTAGACGAAGGGGATTACGATATCGCCACATCTGGTTGGGGACCTTATTACAATGATCCAAATGCACTTCTGGAGATTTTCCAACCGGAAAGCGGATACTTCAATTCCCATCGATCCGGCTGGACGGGAGAAGATGCAGATACATTTGCACAGCTTCTAGAAGATGCATCCCTGGAACCGGATCAACAAAAGCGCGCAGAGATTCTCTTGGAAGCGGAGAAACTATTGGTTGGTACTGGGATTATCGCACCGACTTATGCACCTAGAAGCAATACCTTCTTGACGAAATTTGTAGAGGGATACCATGTGAATCCCCACAGCCAAATAGACTATACGATCATCGATACTACCGGAAGACCGTAGTATTTCTGAAACAGAACGGATCCGAATAGGAGTGAAAGGAAGCCTTGAAAAGGCCAAGACATAAGTATCGCAAGCTACTTATGTCTTGTTTCATTCTGGGATCACAGCTTTGCAAAAGCGGGGAGGATACTATGCTTAAGTTCATATTGAAACGGATCGCATACGCATTTTTGACTCTGTTTCTCATTATCACAGCGACCTTTTTTCTGATCGCAGGCGCTCCGGGCGACCCCATCGCCGCAAAGGTGGAGCAAATGCCAGATAAGGCGCAGGCGGTCATCCGGGCCAAATACGGACTGGACAAGCCCGTCGTGGAGCGTTATCTGGTGTATATGAAAAATCTGATCACAACTGGTGATTTTGGCGAGTCCATCATCTATACTGGCCAGTCTGCAAATGACGTCATCAAGAAGAATACCTGGATCTCTGCGAAGATTGGAATCATCGCTCTTTTCTTTCAGCTCACCATTGGAATACTATTGGGACTCGTGTCTGGCTTAAATCGGGAGAAACTGGGAGACCATGTCATAAGGGTATTGGTGGTCCTGGCCATCTGTATCCCGAGCTTTGTATTTGCGTCTCTCCTGCAGTATTTTCTGGCATTTAAGTGGAAGCTGGTGCCTGTATTCGGTTGGGGTGAGCTCAAACATTATTTCTTGCCAGTCTTGGCCTATGCCATTGGGGGAATCGCCTCCTACACGAAATATATGCGCAGCAGTGTGCTGTCCGTAGTCAGCGAGGACTACATAACGACTGCCAAGGCGAAGGGATGTAGCCCTGGGAGAATTGTTCGAAAACATGTACTTAGAAATTCCATGATTCCCATTATCACCATGATTGGACCGGCCGTAGCAGGCATATTCTCAGGATCTTTCATCATCGAGAAGATGTTTTCGATACCTGGTCTAGGCGCATATTATGTGAAGGCCGTCTCCGACAACGACTACACGATGGTGTTGGGGCTGACGATCTTCTTTGCAATGCTCTATGTGGCCTCTCTAATCGTCGTCGATATCCTGTACGGCATTGTGGATCCCAGAATCAAAGTAGCGGATAAGTAGGGGGAAGAGATGGAGAATATCGATAAAAAACTCATTTTAACCGAAGAATCCTTTGAACATGTGGGGATAGACAGCTCGGACTCCGAACGCCTCGGCAAACCCTCCCTTACCTATTGGGCAGATGTGTGGCGCCGTTTTCGATCCAATCCCCTGGCAGTCCTTGGACTCTTGATGCTGATTGGCGTCATCCTGATGCTGTATCTCGGTCCGGCGATTTCCGGAAAGGATTATCAGTATATGAATCCGTCGATCAAAAATCAGCTGCCAAGTAGCGAATACTGGTTTGGCACCGACGACATGGGTCGGGACATCTTTACTCGGGTCTGCTATGGAGGCCGGATCTCCATTTTGATTGGACTGCTCTGTACATTGGTCATGTTTACCATAGGCTCGTTGCTCGGCGCCGTTGCTGGTCTTCGAGGTGGCTGGGTGGACAACCTGATCATGCGCTTTGCTGAGCTAATCGGGAATCTCCCTTATCTGATCATCGTCATCATCCTATCCATGGTCATGGGACGCTCCGTCTTCTCCCTGGTCTTTGCGATGAGCATCACCTCTTGGGTGGGGACGACGCGGATGGTACGGGGGCAGATCCTCCAGATCCGTGAGCTCGACTATGTCCAAGCAGCTGTAGCCCTGGGAGCGGACGAAGGGCGGATCATCATGAAGCATCTGCTGCCCAACACTCTGGGGATCATCATGGTCACCATCACCATGTCCGTGCCAGGCTTTATCTTCAGCGAGGCCTTTTTGAGCTATATCGGGCTGGGCGTGCGCCCACCGGAAACCAGCTGGGGCGCCTTGGCATCTGCGGGACAGCAGCGGCTGATGTTCTATCCCCATATTCTGTTCTTCCCGAGCTTGATGATCGTCATCACGACACTGGCTTTCCACTTGATCGGGGATGGTCTGTCGGATGCTCTAGATCCGAAGCTGAGGAAGTAGGTGCAAAATGGACAATAGACTACTGGAAATTAAAAACCTAAAAGTGGGATTCAAGACCTACGCCGGCATAGTACAGGCTGTGCGAGGGGTGGATTTCCATTTGGACAAAGGGGAGACCTTGGCTGTGGTTGGGGAGTCCGGCTGTGGAAAGACCGTGACCGCCAAGGCCATTATGGGGCTTCTCGACAAGGACTACACCCAGATCGACAGCGAACTTTCTAAAGTGAATTTCGATGGCAAGAATCTATTCTCCCTAGATGAAAAAGGGCTTTCAAAGGTCCGCGGAAGACAGATCTCGATGATCTTTCAAGATCCCATGACATCTCTCAATCCGACGATGAAGGTCGGGGAACAGATTGCAGAGAGCATCGTGATTCACCATGGGAAGAGCATGGTCGACGCCAAGGAAGAGGCGCTGGAGATGCTGGAGCTCGTCAAGATTCCAAATGCCAGGAGCCGCCTCAATCAATATCCCTTTGAATTTTCTGGCGGGATGCGCCAGAGGGTTATGATTGCCATCGCCCTGGCCTGCAAACCGGAGGTGCTGATCGCCGATGAACCGACGACGGCTCTGGACGTGACCATTCAGGCCCAGATTATGGACTTGATCGCCGAGCTGCAACAGGAGCTGAATATGGGAGTCATCTTAGTCACCCACGATCTCGGCGTCGTCGCCAGTGTGGCCGATCGGATTCAGGTCATGTACGCCGGCGAGATCGTCGAGCGAGGAGAGGTGGATGACATCTTCTACAATCCCAAGCATCCCTATACTCTGGCTCTGCTCAGATCGATCCCAAAACTGAGTGCAGCCAGGGCAAAAGCCTTGTATTCCCTCGTGGGGACACCGCCGGACCTGACCAATCCACCGCATGGATGCGCCTTTGCCGCCCGATGTCAATTTGGGATGCGCGTATGCCGTGAAGGAGAGCCCTCGGTTTATGACTTTGGATCCGGCCATAGCTCCAGCTGTTGGCTGCACCATCCAATGGCTCCCAAAGAGGGGCTGCCAGATGTGTTTCTAGAAGGGGGTGAGTCTGGTGCATGAAAAAGACATCCTAATCCAAGTAAAGAACCTGAAGAAATACTTCACCATCGGTAAGACCAATTTGGTAAAGGCGGTGGATGATCTGAGTCTGGACATCTACCGCGGAGAGACCCTTGGGCTGGTCGGGGAATCCGGATGCGGAAAGACGACGGCAGGAAAGACCATCCTAGGGCTCATTGAGGCCTCCGGAGGGGAAGTGGTCTTCGACGGTGTGAATATCACAAAACTAGAGCTGAGTCGCCGAAGGGATTTCAAGAAGAGGGCACAGATCATCTTTCAAGACCCCTATTCCTCTCTCAACCCGCGTATGACCGTAGGGGATATCATCGGAGAGGGACTGGACATCCATGGTTTGGCCAAGGGCAAGGACCGTGAAGCGCGGATTTTGGAACTGCTCAACACGGTTGGGCTAAATAAAGAGCATATCTCCCGCTTTCCCCATGAGTTCTCGGGGGGACAGCGGCAGCGGATCGGAATCGCCAGAGCTCTGGCGATTGAACCGGATTTCATCGTCTGCGACGAACCCATCTCCGCACTGGACGTATCCATCCAAGCGCAGGTGGTCAATCTGCTGATGCGGCTACAGAAAGAAAAGGACTTGACCTATCTATTCATCGCACACGACCTCTCGATGGTAAAATACATTTCAGATCGCGTGGGCGTGATGTATTTGGGGAAGCTCGTCGAGTTGACCAAAAGCGACGACCTATATGAAAATCCCCTACATCCCTATACAAAAGCCCTCCTCTCTGCAATTCCGATTCCGGATCCAAGGGAGGAAAGGGAGAAGCACCGCATTCCATTGGAGGGGGAGATTCCCAGCAATATCAATCCACCACCGGGATGCAGCTTCGCAACCAGATGTCAATATGCTCAGGACATCTGTAGAGAACAGACACCGGCCCTTGTCGAGCGGGGCTATAAACACTATGTGGCCTGCCATTTGGTGGACCAGATTAACTAGTAAGAAATAGGTCGAGCACTTCGATTGATGGAAAGCAAAATCCAGCTCAATCGAGGTGCTCGGTTCTGTTGAAAATATTTTTGAGTGAGGGAAGGAGAAGCATGGTACAGATCAAGCGTGCGCGGATCCATATCGGGGACGGGAAAGTCCTGGAATCTGCAGATATCAAAGTGAAAGACGGAAAAATCCAATCGATCGGAGTGGATCTACCAGTAGAAGAGGAGAGGGTCATCGAAGGAGCGGGAATGGAATTGTTCCCAGGTTTTATCGATCCTGTCAGCGGCTATGGCTGCACTGGACTTGGAACGCGAACCAAGGACAATGACGAGGTGTCTGATCCCATCACACCCAGAGTGAAGGCGAGATATGCTTTTAGCCGAGAGGAAATCGCAGTGGAGAAGCTGGAGGAGATCGGGATGACCGCGATCTGCGCCTCCCCTGGCAGCACCAATATCATCGGAGGGGAAATGGCCTTGTTTCAGACCTGTGGCGCCAACCCTGCTCGGATGCTCCGGGTGGAGACAGCAGCCCTGCGCGGTTCAGTAACGCGCATGGTCATGCGGACCTATGAACCCAGAAAGGTTCGTCCGATCACCCGAATGGGCATATTTATGGAACTACGGGAATATCTACGGGACCTAAAGCAAAAAAAAGACCTCTCTTCTGCAGAGGAGATGGTCCTGCAGGGGGAGATTCCCCTGATCATGCATGCGGAAACAGTGGCGGAGATCATCGCCCTATTGGAGATTACCGAAGAAGCGGGCATTACCCCGGTGCTCTTCGGTGCCTATGAATTTGATCGCTGCTTGGACCTGCTACTGCGTAAGCGGGTTCCCGTCATAATGGGTGAACTCACAGAATTATCAAAGGGCAACTATTTTTCGACCGATCTAAAAAAAGTGCAAGATTTCTTCGCCGAGGATATTCCCATCAGCTATTCCCTCAGCTCCGACCGCACTGAAGGTAGGGTCAAATACCTCTGGAATGCGATGGAATACTATCGCGCCGGCATCTCCTCAGAGCAGGTGCTCCAGATGATGACCCAAAATGCGGCGAGGATTTTGAGAGTCCAAGGGGATCACGGAACTTTGGAAGTCGGAAAACGGGCGGATCTGGTCATGTATAAAAACCATCCCATCGAAACCTACGATGCACAAGCCGTCCTCACCATGATCGGTGGAGAAGTCGTATTTGAACGGGAGGGGTTGTTGTCATGTTAACGATAAAAAACGCAAAGATCTATACGATGGTAGGCGATACTTTGGAGCGAGGGGACCTCATCCTAAAAGACGGCAAGATCCAAGGGGTTGGCGAAGATCTGACACCCATTGGAAAAGTGGTGGATGCGAAGGGCCAGATCCTACTGCCCGGGCTCATCGACTGCCACTCCCATATCGGCGGGATGAACTTCTCCCACCAAAGACAACTGGACGACACCAATGAAATGACGGCTCCACTGACCCCGGAAATGGATATGCGATATGGCACCGACACAGGTTCGCCAGACTTTGAACTGGCTTATCGCAGCGGCATCACCACCCTTGGACTCACCCCGGGAAGCGGGAATGTCATCTGCGGTACGGTATTTGCCAGCAAGACCTTTGGGACCAATATCTTCGACATGACCATTAAACATCCGGTGGCCCTCAAGGTCGCCCTAGGGGGGAATCCCACCAGGACTTTTGGCAGTAAGTTTCAAACCCCTGCCACCCGCATGAGCATTCCATCCTTGATCAGGGACTATCTCAAAAGGGGCATCGAGTATCAAAACCTACTCGAAGAAGCTGGAAAAAGCGGGAAACAGCTCCCCTTTGACCGCCAATTGGAGCCCCTATTGCCGGTACTGCGCAGGGAGATTCCCCTAAAGATCCATTGTACGCAATACGATATGCTCACAGCGATCGAGATCGCCAGAGAGTTCAATCTGAAATTCAGCATCGAACACGCCTGGGGTGCGACGGAGTATTTGGATGAGCTGGTCGAAAGTGGTGCAGATATCGTATTTGGACCCATCGGCTCACGCCATGGATATGGGGAATTCCACCGGATCGACATAGAGTCCGTCGTGGAACTGGACCAAAGGGGAGTTCGCGTGGCTTTGACCACTGACGCTCCACTGCTAGCAGTCGATGCACTCGTTCATCATGCAGGAGAAGCTGTACGCGCAGGCCTTCCCGTGGAAAAGGCTCTGGAGATGATCACCATCAATCCAGCCAGGATCCTGGGAGTACAGGACCGAGTCGGCTCAATCGAAGTGGGCAAAGACGCGGATCTGGTGCTCTTTGACGCCATGCCTGCATTGGATGCCAGGGCAAAGGTTCAAATGACC
The DNA here is from genome assembly GCA_030538075.1 of Tissierellia bacterium. GTDB lineage: Bacteria > Bacillota > Clostridia > Tissierellales > Peptoniphilaceae > JAUNUQ01. The sequence continues at coordinate 41,141 of JAUNUQ010000001.1, read as the reverse complement.
ATCCAAGACGGCGAGATCATCTATCAAAGACCATAAAAAAACGAAAGGGATTTTGGAACCAACCGGTTCGAAAGTCCCTTTTCCTGTATAATGAAAAGAAGAGGTCTTGGATGGATATCGATGAAATGTGGATGCTCCTAGAATGCGAGAGAGAGGAAATGGGAATGTGTAGAGATGAGAAAATTAGGGGCTGTGTACTGATCAGCGCCTGCCTGCTCGGCGAAAAGTGCAAATACAATGGAGGGGACAACTACAGTCCCCAAATCGAAAAAATACTGGAGGATGTGGAAGTCCTCGCCCTCTGCCCAGAGGTCCTGGGAGGTCTGCCGACGCCCCGGGCGAAATCGGAGATTCTAGATGGCCATGTGGTCACGGAATATGGAGACTCCGTGGACGAAGCCTTTCGGTTGGGGGTGGAGCGAGCCTTAGAGGCAATCGGGAATCGAGAAATTACCTGCGCCATCCTCCAATCCCGCAGTCCATCCTGTGGGGTCAGAGAGATCTATAATGGGAGCTTTTCAGGGCAGCTGATCCCTGGAAGGGGCATCTTTGCATCTGCCCTAGCCCAGCGGGGCATTCCCTTAGTCGACGCCCAGGAGTTGATAGAAGGAAATAGAGAAGGAGCATCCGATGAATAGGATGCTCCTTCGTGCAATTAATATCCATAGATCAATGTGACCGTCGCCGTGACATTTAAGTCTCCTGGCATAAAGGAGGTTGCTGCTTCTTCTGCCATAGCCATTTTTTCATAACCATAACCACTATAGGGCATATACTGGTCTTGGGATCCTTCGATGACCTGAATGGGCTTATCTACCGTAACTCCAATGGTCTTAGCCAATGCCTTGGCTTTTGCTTCGCCCTTGCCGACAGCTTCCTGTAATGCTTCGTTGTAAAGGGCTTCCCTTTCCTCGGGGGTGATATTGAAGTAGACGGATCCCGATTGGTTGGCTCCTTTCGCCGATGCCAAGTCTAAAATATCGCCGGCTTTATCCATCTCGCGTACGGTGACATTTAGCATATGGTTGACATCGTAGCCTATGATGGTCGTATAGGTCTCCATATCGTATCTGGGATTGACGTAGTAATGAGAGGTTTTAATGTCCTTTTCGTCGATTCCAGCGCCCTTGAGAGCTGAGATAATCTCATCGATCTTGGTTTGGTTTTCTTTCTGTGCGGTGGGAATCTCTTCCCCTTGGGTGACCACGCCGACGTCGATAACGGCGATGGTGGGCTTCATGCTCTTGGAAGCAGTGCCCTTCACATTGATCCATTTGCCGTTAGGGCTGGTCTGTCCCGGGTCTGTGGCAACGGCTTGCTGCATGGGCGTCGCTGTACATCCGATGACCATGCCCACGATCAACAATGCCACGGAGATGATGAGGAATCCCCTCGTCTTGATCCAACGATAGTCTTGTAATCTCATAACACACCTCGCTCATTTTTTAGTTTCTAAAGGGTATTTACCCTTTAATCATATAACTCCTCTAGAGAATAATTGTGACAGATTCAAAAAAATTTTTGTGCTCGAGTCCTTGATGCGTAATTGAGCGGGAGAAGGGGTATAGCTATGGGCGAGGAGGTAGTTATGAAGAGTGTAGTAGAATTAACGGATTTTTTGTTTATGCAGAGCGAACTGTCCCCTTCGGACGTCCTCTTTTTGCCGGGTAGCCTCTCTTTCCAGACGGTGGAATTAGCGGCACAGCTGTACCACCAGGGGTTGGCGCCCTTGATCATCCCTTCAGGCGGGCATGGAAAGATAAAGGGCCGGTTTGAATGGGAGAAGATAAAGAAAGAAGAATACCGAAAGCCCTTCGACTGTGAATACGACTATATGGAATTCATCCTACTCGAGAGGGGCGTTCCGCAGTCCGCCATCCTCAGGGAGGATCGTGCCACCTATACTTACCAGAACGCGCAGTACTCCAAAGCCCTACTCGATGAGCGGGGAATCCAGCCCAAAAAGGCCATCCTCTGCGTAAAGGACTATCACGCCAGGCGCTCTTTTATGTATTATGATTTGGTGTTTCCAGAGGTGGAGCTCTTGATTGCACCGGCCCGGATCGAGGTGGCAGCGAAGGATCGCTGGCATCTGACGGAACTGGGGGTGCGTACGATCTTGGGAGAATACCGAAAAATAGGGGAACAGTTTTACGGCACCTATTTAGAAGCCTGGGGAATCGATCGGGAATAAAACAGAAGCAGAGCTTAGAGTAATATGGAGAAAGTGCACAAACAACCATAATAAACCTGGAGGAGTTTATGGAAAAGATTTTGGTTAGCTATCAGTCAAAGTATGGGACGACGAAGCGCTATGCAGAGTGGATTGCAGCAGAATTGGGCACAGTGGCCAGGGAAAGAGGGAGTATTTCCACGACAGAAATCGCCGATTACGACGTCATCATTCACGGTGGTGGACTCTATGCGGGTAGCGTCCTTGGTATCGACATATTTAAGGATCATTTCGAAGAGTCCAATGGTAAAAAGCGAATTCTCTTTACTTGTGGTTTAGGGGATCCCGAAGAGCCAAATAGTTTAGCAAGGCTGGAAGAGGGTTTAGTACAGGTGCTGGGAGAGGATATATTGGCCGAACTAAAAGTCTTTCACCTTCGTGGGGGAATCGACTACAGTAAGCTGAGCTTTCTTCACAAGGGAATGATGAGACTGCTCCATCTGTTCATCAACCGAAAACAGAAAGGGGAGCAAGGAGACGAGGACTGGTCGATGCTCGGCTCCTACGGGCAGAATATCGATCACACGGACCGGGCGACAATTCAGCCTCTGGTGGATTATGTCAGGGGATGCTAGGAAAAAGGGAGGGGCACATGGATTCTCATGTGTCTCTTTTTTATGAAAGTGAGATTCTTTGCGAGGGACGATGAGATGGCAGATCATGGAAATAAAAAATGCCCAAGGGCATTTGGACAAGAAGGGAAGGTCTGCCCCCAGGATAAAGGGGGGATCCGCTTCACAGGGGACAGACGGAAGCCACAATTTGAATAGGTTCATAGAGACTCTGCCGGGGGTTCACACAGTTTTCTCTGAACCTGTCTATATTGTAAAAGTTGCTGTTTAAAAATATAGAAAGGGCGAGTAAAATTATTGTAACTTTTTTGTAATCAATAGATGAATCCCCCTGATCTATCTCTGCCCTTCCATTGGCAATCCCATATTCGAACTCTTCAGATTTATGGTATACTCAATAATATAGCTGGAAAACTCGGATATGAATTGGAGGAGAGATGACAAGAGGAATAATCGTTGCCGCATTTGGCACATCCTATAGAGAGACGAGAGAAAACTGTATTGAACCCGTGGTAAAAGAGATTCATGAAGCGCTTCCAGACCTGCCCATGGAAATGGCTTTCACATCTAGGATCATCAAGAAAAAGCTATGGGAGCGAGATGGCGAACATGTCCACGATGAGAGGGGGGCTCTTAAGGCTCTGCAGCTACGAGGGGCAGTGGATATCCGCATTCAGCCCCTGCACATCATTCCAGGGCATGAATATGAAAAATTGACCCGGTTGGGACTCGCCGTCGGAGCGCCGCTCATGCATCCAGAAGTGGATTGGAATGAAGTGGTGGATAGCCTGGAACCATCTGAAAAACCGGGGGTCACCCTATGGATCGGACATGGTACCGATCATGCTGCCGATGCACTCTATGATCAATTGGAGCTGGCTCTCAATCAGAGGGGGACCTCTCCTTCGATCGTGGGCACCATCGAAGGGGAAAAGGATTTGGAGGCGGTGCTGGAGGAACTGAGGACCATTGAGGCTGAACGCGTCCTTCTCAGGCCTTTAATGTTGGTGGCGGGGGATCATGTGATCCATGATATCGCTTCGGATGAAGGGGATTCGTGGAAATCGAGGCTAGAAAGAGCGGGGTATCAGGTTGAGCTGGATCTTCGTGGCTTAGGGGAGCTTAAGGGAATTCGGGAGCTCTTTCGGAAGCGAGCGGAGGAGCTGATGGCTTATGACTCTAAGCTCTATGTCATCGGCACTGGTCCGGGAGCGTCGGATCTGATCACCCTTCGGGCACTTAAAGCCCTAGAGGAGTCGGAGCTGATTTTCGTACCGGACAATAAGGGGAAGAATATGGCACTGGATACGGTCCAGCCTTATATCGAAGGAAAGAAGATCATCCGCATACCCATTCCGATGATGAGAGTTACTGAAGAGGACTACAACTATGCTGCAAGGCTGATCGAGGAAGAGGGAAGGGGAAAGATCTGCTCCTTTATCACAATAGGTGATGCCCTGACCTATTCGACGGCAATTTATATATTAGAGCGCCTGTCTGCAGATATTTCTGTGGAGATCATACCGGGCATCCCATCCTATATTGCCGCCTTTGACCGATGCCAGATGCCCCTTACGGTGAAGGGGGAGCGCTTTTTATTGGTGGATCAATTTGAAGAGCTCCCTGAGGATTTACTGGCGCAAGTGGATTCCATCGCAGTGCTCAAGACCAACCACAATCCCAAAGAGCTCTTTGAAGAGCTGAAGGGTCAGGGCTTTGATCCACGCTATGTCCAAAGGGTATCCCTTGCGGAAGAGAAGGTCGTAGATTGGGAAGAAGAGCTGTCTTTGGAAAAGGACTATATGTCCTTGGTGATCGGACGTAGGGGAAAGGGTGGATATCGTTGAGGGCATTGATGCTCGCAGCGGCAAGCTCGGGGACGGGGAAGACGACGATCAGCCTCGCCCTAAACCGTGCCTTGAGGAACCGGGGCCTTCAACTGGCGCCCTTTAAGACGGGACCGGATTTTATCGATCCGATGTTTCATGCCCTGGCTGCTGGGCGACCCTGTGGAAATCTGGATCTGTATATGCAGGCCGAGGAGGGAATGCGCCTTGCACTGGGCCTAAACCCAGGGGAACTGTCCATCATCGAAGGGGCAATGGGCTATTTCGACGGCTTGGGAAGTTCTTTCGAGGCCTCCAGCTACGATATCGCAAGGAGGCTCTGCATCCCCACTTTGTTGATCTACGCACCGGATGGGGAGATGTTCACCATGGTGCCAAAGCTAAAGGGGATGGTGGATTTTGCCTGTGGACAGGTGGTCGGAATCCTACTAAATCGGACGAGTTCGCGCTCTTATTCGATGATCAAAGAGGAGATTGAGCGGCACTGTAAAGTCCCTGTCCTGGGTTTTTTACCCAAGTCTGCAGAGATCGGCGTTCCATCCCGTTATCTGGGACTCCTGCAGCCCCAGGAAATCCAAGGGGTGGAGGAAAAGATCGAAAGGGCAGCTGAGCTGTTAGAAAAATATATCGATGTGACACAATTGATCGAAATAGCTGGAGGGGTTGAGCCAATCATTATTAAAGGGCATAGACAGTCCCAGCGCCTTCGAATCGCTGCGGCGAAGGATGAGGCGTTCAGCTTTCACTATAATGAAAACCTGCGTCTGTTCGAAGAATTCGGACGGCTGGAATTCTTTTCGCCCCTTCGGGATGCTGCCCTGCCCGAATGTGATTTCCTGTTTTTGGGAGGGGGCTATCCGGAACTGTTTTCAGAGCAGCTTTCCCAGAACCACTCCATGCGCGCGTCCATCCTAAAGTTTTCTCAAGGGGGAGGACATATTTTGGGGATGGGAGGCGGGCTGATGTATCTCAGCAGGACTCTGGACGGTCATCCCATGGTAGGGGCTTTGGACACAGTGGCCCAGATGACAGAAGTGACCCAGCGTTTTGGCTATGTTCAGATGGAGTCGACTGGCCAGACGATTCTGGGAGGGGAGGGGCTCCTCCTTCGAGGGAAGGAATTTCACAGATCGAAGGTCGAAACCCAGATGACACCAGTGCTATCCATTACGCGCCAAAGTACAGGCGAGAGATATGCCTGTGGGTATTCTGCGCGAAATACTCTGGGGATGTATCCCCATATCAATTTTGCCGGCGCAGCTGTGGTGTTAGAAGAACTAATGAAGAGAGTGGAGGGAAGGAATGTACATTAAAGATCCAAAGGTAATCGAAGAGAAGAGCTTGGACCTCATCGAAGAAGTCATGGGGGATGTGGACTTCGAGGAGAGGGAAAAGAAGATCGTCAAGCGGATGATCCACACGACGGGGGATTTTGAATATCGAAAGATTGTGGAGTTTCGCAATGATTTTGTCGACCATGCCCTGGAGCTGATCAAAAAGGGCTCCTTGATCTACACGGATACCAAGATGGTCAACTCGGGGATCAACAAATCCGCAGTGTATAAATTCAACTGTGAGCTGGTCTATTTTATCGACAACAATGATGTTTTGGAGATGGCCAAGAGAAACGGAACGACCCGCTCCTCTGCTTCCATCGACAAGGCAGTGGATTATGGCGTGGAGATCTTCGTCATTGGAAATGCACCAACAGCCCTATTTCGTTTGATGGAGTTGATCAAAGAGGGAAAAGTGGATCCCAAGCTGATCATCGCCGTCCCAGTAGGCTTTGTGGGAGCTGCCGAATCCAAAGAAGCCCTTCGGGAGCTGGCCACTCATGTACCCATGGTGACTACGGTGGGAACCAAAGGCGGAAGCAATGTGGCGGCATCCATCGTCAACGCGCTATTATATATGGTCTACGACCGCTAATGGATGAATTTATCATAGCTCACGGTCAAAAGCTTCGAATGGGCTATACCACCGGGAGCTGTGCTCAGGCGGCGACGAAAGCCGCCGCCCTTTTTCTTTTGACGGGTGAAGCCCCGGAGCAGGTCGATATCCTCACCCCATCGGGAAAGACCCTGTCACTGGAGGTTTTTGATCCTCAGATTCAGCCTGGGGAATGGGCCAGCGTTGCCATTGAGAAAGACGCGGGAGATGACCCAGACGTCACAGATGGGATTCGGATCTATGCGAAGGTAAGTCCCTACACTCCCGGAGAAGTCAAGGTGGATGGCGGACTGGGCGTAGGTAGGATCATTCGCAAGGGATTGTTCTCTGATGTGGGCGATGCGGCGATCAACCCCGTTCCCAGGAAAAAGATATTAGAGGAGCTCAAGGCTCTGGGGGGAGGGCTCCAAGCTGAGATCTCTGTACCACAAGGAGAGGCCATTGCCAAGCGAACCTTTAACAGCCGCATCGGCATCGAGGGGGGGATTTCCATTTTGGGTACGACGGGCATCGTCACACCAATGAGCGACGACGCCATCAAAAAGACCATCTATATGGAACTGGACCAGTCGGCACTGACCGAACTGGAAAAAGGCATCCTGCTGACCCCCGGCAATTATGGGGAGAAGCTGGCAGCAGAGCTGAAACTCCCCTACAAGTCGGTGCAGACCTCCAATTATATGGGAGATGCTCTGCTCTATGCCCAAAAGCTCGGCTTTCGGCGCTTTGTGATCCTAGGTCATGTTGGAAAACTGGCAAAACTCTCCATTGGCATCTTCCAGACCCATAGTAGGACTGCAGACAGCCGAATGGAGGCCTTTGTCTACTATATGGCCATGGAGGGGATGTCCTTGGAACTCCTTCAAGAGATTGATGGCTGCTTGACAGCAGAAGAAGCGGCGGGCAAGCTCCAAGCCTGGGGCTTTGGGCAGATCCTACAGAGGATGCGAGAGGGAATTATCGAGAGAGTGAAGACTTATCTGAAAGAAGAAGTAGAGGTTGAGGTCATCCTCTATACTATGGAAGGAGGCGTGCTATGATCCGGGTACTGGGCATCGGTCCAGGAGCTGAAAAATATATGACACTGGATGTGCGAGAGAAGATCCTGGAGGCAGAGTATGTGCTGGCCTTTGGAAGAGTTGCCGAGACCCTACGGGGGCTACGCTCAGATATTCAGAGGATTCAAACTCTATCTGAGCTGCTTCCCCTTCCAGAGGGAGAGGTCTGCATTTTGGCTTCGGGGGATTCGCTATTCTATGGGATCAGCGATTATCTGATGCGAAAGGGAGTACCAGTAGACGAAATTCATCCAGGCCTCACCTCCTTTCAGTATTTCATGGCAAAGCTAAAACTCCCCTGGCAGGATGCCTATTTGGGCTCCTTGCATAGTCGAGAGGGAGCGCTGGAGAGGGTGAAATACCATGCTCTTTCCATCCTGTTAACCGACAGGGACCACAGTCCCACAGTGATCTCTGGGCAGTTGGTACAGTTGGGGGTTCGTGGGCGGATCATCGCAGGCTATGACCTGTCCTATGAGACCGAGAGAATTGAAGAAAAGAGGATCGGCGAGGTTTTTGCGGATGGCTCCAGCCTGGCCGTAGTGGTGGTACACAATGAGATGGTTTAGTGATTCCGATTTTTTAAGGGGAAAAGTCCCCATGACCAAATACGAACTGCGGGTGCTCATCTGCAGCTTATTGGGGGTAGGGCCGGGAAAAACCCTTTTGGACATCGGCTCTGGCACCGGTTCCATCACCTGCCAATGGGCGGAGATGGGAGCAGATGTATGGGCTATTGAGAGCCAAAGGGATGCCTATGATCTGACCCTGGAGAACCTAGAAAGACTGGGGCTGACCGCCCAAGTCATCCATGGCATGGCTCCCCAGGACCTGCCCCGGTTGGCAATGGATGGCTGCTTTTTGGGAGGGAGCCGCGGTCAGATGGCGGAGATCTTTCCCTATTTGGAAGAGAACCTCAGACCGAGAGGGATCTTTTGTGGTGCATTTATCACCTTAAAAAATCTGGAAATCTGTAGGAGAGAGCTTCAGAAATGGGGATATGAACAGATGGAGACGCGGCTAATCCAAGTCTCAATGGAAAACGAAATCGGGTTGATGATTGCTCAAAATCCGATTTTTCTAGTAAGGGGAGTGAAAAGAGGATGATCTATTTTGTGGGGGCTGGTCCTGGAGACGTGGACTTGATTACAGTGAAGGGATTGAAAAAGCTCCAGGAGGCCGATGTGATAATCTATGCAGGCAGTTTGGTCAGTGAAGAGCATCTACAAGCTGCCAAGGAGGGCTGCAGCTTTTACAATAGCGCCAAAATGCACTTGGACGAAGTGATCCAAGTGATGAAAGAGGCGGTGCAGGATGAAAAGCTGGTCGTTCGCCTCCACACAGGCGACCCGACGATCTACGGGGCGATCCAGGAGCAGATGGATCGATTGATAGAACTAGCGATCCCCTTTGAGGTGATTCCAGGGGTGAGTTCCTTTACGGCTGCTGCTGCCGCCCTGCCAAGGGAGTTCACGCTGCCGGGGGTCAGTCAGACTGTGATTCTAACGAGGATAGCCGGTCGTACCCAGGTGCCAGAGAAGGAAAAACTTGGGGAGTTGGCAAAACACCGCGCCAGTATGGCGATCTTTTTATCCGTCCAGGATATGGCGGGCGTGGTGGAGGAGCTGAGGGAGGGTTATGGTTCCTGGGACATTCCCATCGCCGTCGTATACAGAGCCAGTTGGCCCGATCAGAGGATCGTCAGGGGAAATTTGGCAGATATCGTCGATAAGGTTGCTGCCGCTGGCATCCGAAAGCAGGCGCAGATTCTGGTGGGAGATTTTCTGGAGGGGGATTATCAGCTCTCCAAGCTCTACGACAAGTCATTTACGACGGAATATCGCGAGGGAATCTGATGATTTCCATCCTCAGTTTTTCGGACCAGGGTGCGGTCCTTGCACGTCAACTGCTCTCCCATCTAGGGGATGCAGTCCATTATGATAATCGGAAAGGGCAGGTGAAATCCCAGATGAATAGGATCTGGGATCAGAGTGATCAGATCCTATTTATTGGTGCCACGGGGATCGCCGTGCGCTATATCGCGCCATTTATTAAGCATAAGACCTTGGATCCAGCGGTGCTGGTGGTGGACGATCAGGGGAAATTTGTAATCAGTATACTCTCCGGACATATCGGTGGGGCCAATGCCTTTGCTGAGAGGATCTCTTCCCTGATTCCCGGCTCCATCCCCGTGATCACCACGGCCTCCGATGGACGGGGATTCGAGTCCCTGGACCTATATATTCGGCGCCACGGCTTTTCCATTCTATCCGATGAGAATTTGACGAAATTGATGGGGATCATGGTCAATGGTGGGCGTATCGCCTATCTCTGTGAGACGGGATGCGACTTGAACTATCCGAACGCCGTTGAGGTACAGAGCCTATGGGAACTGCCAGAGGACGTCGAAGGAGTCTTTATCGTATCCTCTACAGTGCGCCAAGCGTATCTGCCCAGTTTACAGGTCGTCCCCCGAAACTTACATCTGGGGATGGGTTGCCGTAAAGGGACTTCATCAAAGGAGATCTTGGACCTGATCTATCAGACCTTTGACCGAAACCACTTATCCCTTTTGGGGGTCGCTTCGATCAGCTCGATTGATATCAAAGCCGAAGAGGCTGGCTTATTGGAGGCGGCGCAGGAGCTGGATGTGCCAATCCATTTTTATACAAAAGAAGAGATTGCAAAGGTGGAAGAGCTTTTTCCTAGCTCATCCTTTGTAAAGCAGACCATCGGCGTTGGGGCGGTAGCAGAGCCCTGCGCCTATTTGAGCGGTGGAGAGCTCATCGTTCACCGCGTAGAGGGCAGCGGTGTGACCTTGGCCATCGCCCGGGAGGACAAATGGGAATCATATATGTAGTTGGCATTGGCCCCGGTGGGCCGGGGAGTTTTACAATGGAAGCGGTGGAAGCTTTGCGATCTGCCGAAGTCCTGGTGGGATATGGGCCCTATCTGGACTATGTGGAAAAAGTGGTGGATTTGGAAGGTAAACAGATCTACACCAGTGGAATGCGCAGTGAACTCGAGCGCTGTAGTTATGCTCTAGAACAGGCGGCGAAAGGATATACCACCTGTATCGTCAGCACGGGGGACGCTGGGCTCTATGGAATGGCCGGCCCCATCTACGAAATGCGCGAGGAGCTGGGATTGACCGAGCAGGTGAAGGTCAAAGTGGTCCCGGGTGTGTCCGCCATTTTTTCAGCAGCGGCGGCTCTCGGCGCCCCCTTAATGCATGATACTGTGATGATCAGTCTGTCTGATCTGCTCACCCCATGGGAGAAGATTGAAAAGCGTCTGTCCTTGGCAGCAGAGGCGGATTTTGTCATTGGCCTGTACAATCCCAGGTCGAAAAAGCGAAGGGAACAGCTGCCCCGAGCTCTGGAACTCATCGGCGAGCACCGCTCCCCCGGCACCCCAGTCGGCATGGTAAAAAATGCAGGGCGAGGGGGAGAACAGATCCGAATCACGACCCTGGATCAGGTGGATGAGGATTTTGTGGATATGTGCACCCTGCTGATCATCGGCAATTCCAATACCTATCTACAGGCAGGTGCGATGATCACCCCAAGGGGCTATGAGAACAAATGATTTGGATCATCGGTGGAACAGAGGACGCCCGGAGATTTGTATCAATGCTGGATTTTGCCAAAGGGCATTATGTGGTGAGTGTGGCAACGGAATATGGGAAGTCCCTTCTGGAAGAGGGGACGGCATTGGCCGGGCGGATGGACCTGGAGGAGATGAAGGGTTTTATTTCTAAGCAGGGTATTGATCTAATCCTAAATCTGGCCCATCCCTATGCGGTGGAAGTCTCAAGAAACGCAAAAGTCGCCGCCGAAGAGATGGGCTGTGAATACCATCGTTTTCTGCGAAGGGAAACGCCGTTAAAGGCAGATCTTCAAGTAGAGGATCTATCGTCCCTATTGGGTCTCCTAAGGGAACTGGAAGGGGTTATTCTCTTTACCACTGGCTCCAAGAATATTCCGGATTTCGAGAAGGTGAAGGGAGATAGCCGCCATATCTACCGAATTCTGCCGATAGCCGAAAGTCTTAAGATCTGTCAGAGATCTGGCGTATCGCCTAGGGACATCATCGCCATGCAGGGTCCTTTTGATCGGGAGATGAACCTGGCAATGCTGAAACATACCGGCGCAGCATACCTGGTGTTCAAGGACAGTGGCTCCCAAGGGGGCACACAAGAGAAGCTAGATGCCTGTGAAGAGCTGAGCGTGAAGAGCATACTCCTTAAGAGGCCCGTTGAGGCTGGAGAATCAGAACTTGAGAAACTACGAAATGTCGTAATTCAATATCTGGATGGGAGGAAATCCTAGATGATTTATGAGATTACTCAGAAAAACCAGTATATGGAGATCAGCGGGGAGCAGCTTGCTCAAGGTCTAGAGAATGACCGGCCTCATGTGGCCTATCTAACTCTGGATGAACTGAAGGAGCAGAGGGATGCTCTGGGCATCTCCGATTACGTGATAAGCGCCTTAGAGGGAAGACTGCGAAGCCTGCAGAACTATCTCTCCGTCATGGAAGATTACACCTTTGGCGTGATCAATATCATCGATGCCAATGATGTGTTTAGTAATCGAGACAAGATTGGACTGTATATGGCGAAGGATCTCTTTTTGGCCGTGGACATCGTGGATGTGGATCAGTCCACCATCGGCGCCTTCCGGCACGCAGTGGAATGGAACCGAGAAGAGAGCTTTTCCATTGGTCAGTTTATCAATAATTTTATCAAAGCGTTGATCACCCATCATTCAGCCCTATTCGACGAACTGCGCACTGGTATCGAAAAATTGGATGACGGAGTATTGGATGAGGATCCAGATGCGGAGATGATGGTCCAAATCTCAAAATACAGCCATGTGCTATTGGAGCTATATGGCTACTATGAACAGCTGGACGATCTCTGCGATATCCTGATCGAAAATGCCAACGGGATTTTAGAGGAAAGTGACACCAAGCACTTTCGCTTCTTATCTGCACGGCTCAGTCGCTACAGTATGAACGCCCAGCTCCTCAGGGAATACGCCATCCAGGTACGGGAATCCTACCAAGCCCAAATCGACATCAATTTGAATCAGGTGATGAAGGTATTCACAGTGGTGGCGACCATCTTTTTGCCTTTGACATTGCTAGTTGGATGGTATGGGATGAACTTTAAATATATGCCGGAACTGGATTGGGAGCATGGTTATCGCTGGGTGATCACATTGAGTGTATTGATCGTAGTGGCGAGTATCTATTTTTTCAAGAAAAAGAAATTACTGTAGGAGGAGAATATGCGTAGTGAGAAAATCCTAGCGCCAGATGGCTTTGCCTTGGCAGCAGATATCTTTGATGTGGCTGAACCGAAAATCATTCTGCAGCTGATTCACGGGGCCTCCGAATACAAGGATCGATATTGGGATTTTATGGGTTGGTTACAGGAAAGAGGGGTGGCTTCCGTCATCACGGACACCCGTGGACATGGCGCTTCTTTGGGAGGGGAATATGTACAGGGTTTTATGAATGGGACTGAGGAGCTGATCAGAGACCAATTGGCAGTGACGGAATATATTCGATCCCTCTATCCCAATGCAGAATTGGCCCTATTTGGTCATTCTTTCGGATCCCTCTTAGCCCGAATCTACATGCAAAAACAGGACCAACTCCTTTCGAAGGTAGTCCTGTGCGGAACGGTCAACTATGATCCACGAGTGGGTTTTGGGTTGGCAGTTGGACGCTTTTTCACCAAGTTGTCCGGTCCCCATGGGCGTAGCCGAGTCGTGGCACTGCTCAACAAAGTGGGCGGATCCGACCTGGAATGGCTATCCGCCAACCGTGAGAACATCAGAAGATACGAAGCAGATCCGAAATGCGGTTTCAAATACGAGAACCAAGGCACTATGACAATTTTCGAAGCGGATAAGCAGCTTCACGACTTCGAGGATTTTCTATGCCAAAACCCCGCCCTTCCCATCCTCAGCATCAGTGGATCCGACGATCCCATCACTGGTGGATCCAAGGGGCTTCAGGACTCTTTTCAATCCCTAGCCAAGGTGGGCTACCAAAAGATCAAAAGTCTCGTCTACCCCGGCATGCGCCATGAAGTGCTCAATGAAGTGGAGAGAGAAAGGGTGTATGAGGATGTGTTTGAATTTTTGCTGGCATCCTCGACTGAGAATTAATCCGCCGCATTTGTAGAGTTCCGATCAATCAGCGCCTCCCCCTTATAGGTCATCTGAAGGATACCAGCTTGTGGAGTGGCCTTTTCCTTCAATAGATAAATGGGAAGCTCTTCACCTTCCTTCAAGATGAAATTCAAATCGACTTGGTCCTCTGCATTTTCATGGCGGAGGATTTTTGTTTCTACAATGTCTCCGCCCAGATCCTCAATCCATCGACTGATGGTTTCCGTAGAAACAGATTTTGGATTGATGACAAAATCCAATTGATTGTTCTTTAAAAAGGAAATTCGCTCCTCCATCTTGGACAAGGCGAATAGAGTGATGACCGCAATTCCTACGGTGACGGAGCTGGCAAAATAATACCCTGCGCCAACGGCCAGTCCAATTCCCGCATTTGCCCAAAGAGTCGCTGCCGTCGTCAGCCCCTTAATGGTACTACCGGTCTGGATGATCGTGCCCGCACCGAGGAAACCGATCCCGCTGACCACTTGGGCAGCTATCCGAGAGGGGTCATTGTTTCTATAGGTTTCGCTCATCAATATGCCCAGGAGCATGATCAAACAGGAGGTCGTACTCACCAATACATGGGTACGCAGTCCAGCTGGACGGTTTTGATACTCCCGTTCCGCTCCAATCACTCCCCCTAAGAAAGTAGCCAATACTAGACGTATGATGATATCCTGCTGTGTAATCATAAAATTTACCTTCGCTTTACCTAGATTTTAAGATAAAGTATAGTCCAATTTGCCGCTTTCGTCAATTCTGCCGAATTGGAATGCATTAAAGAATATTTTACGACCGAAATTGCCCTTGACACAAAAGGAGGTTCAAAGTACAATTAACATATGAACAATAATTCAATTATTCATATGAGGTGAAATCATGAATCAAAATAAGCCGGAACTCTGTGATATTACAATCATCCACGAGGAGATCCTAGAGGATGTGAAGGAGAAGATGCCAGAAGACCAAGATCTCTCGGCATTGGCAGACTTTTTTAAAGTCTTTGGAGATTATACCAGGCTGAGAATTCTATCTGCCCTGACGATTTCGGAGATGTGTGTCTGTGATATCTCCGCCCTATTGGATATGAGTCAGTCTGCCATCTCTCATCAGCTCCGAGTGCTGAAGGCATCTCGCATGGTGAAGAATCGCCGGGAAGGCAAAGTGGTCTACTACTCCTTAGATGACGAGCATATTGGGGACATATTGCAGGAGGGTATGATCCACATCCAGGAGGAGAAGCGATGAAAAAGTACAGTTATGAGATATTTGGTCTGGGCTGAGCAAATTGCGCGATGAAGATGGAGGATTCCATCCGAGAATTAAAGGGCGTTCAGAGCGCCTCGATCAATTTTGCTACCAAGACCCTTCTCCTGACGATGGAGGAGGAATTGGATCGCAGCCAATTTGATGAGATCCACCGGAGAATTTCCAATGTGGAGGCAGGAGCCAAGATTCTCTGGGAGGATGAAGAAGTTAAAGAGGAAAAACCAAGCTATTTTAAGCTGCTCCTTCCCATCGCC
Source organism: Tissierellia bacterium (assembly GCA_030538075.1). GTDB lineage: Bacteria > Bacillota > Clostridia > Tissierellales > Peptoniphilaceae > JAUNUQ01. Next base: position 25,773 of record JAUNUQ010000001.1, on the reverse strand, counting down.
CTTTTCTTTGGTGCGATGCTATTGGAGGAGGGGACCGGAAAGAGCATAATACTGCTCATCGCTTATGTCCTATCAGGATACAAGGTCATCTGGACGGCGCTGCGCAATATCCTGCGGGGAGACTTCTTTGACGAGAACTTCTTAATGACCATCGCCAGCGGTGGAGCCATCGCAATCGGCGAGATGGGAGAGGGGGTCGCCGTCATGATCTTCTACTCCGTCGGAGAGTTTTTGCAAGATCTGGCGGTAGACAAGTCCAGAAAGTCCATTGCGGACCTGATGAACCTACAAGGTGAGACGGCAAATGTACTTCGGGATGGCGAGTTGATCACCTTGGATCCTGCCGAAGTAGAAGTGGGAGAAGTGATCCTGGTCAAGCCTGGTGAGAGGATTCCCCTAGATGGAATCGTCCGTTCCGGTATGGGTGAACTGGATATGGCTGCACTGACAGGCGAATCCATACCCCAGACGGTTCGGGAGGGAGACCATGTGCTCTCGGGCTGCGTCAATCTAAATGCCACCCTGCGTATAACCACGACAAAGGCCTATGAGGACTCCACCGTCGCAAAGATATTGGAGATGGTGGAAGAATCTGCGACCAAGAAGGCAGTAACGGAGAAATTCATCACCCGTTTTGCCAGAGTCTATACTCCCATAGTAGTTGGAGCGGCAGTACTCCTCGTTCTCATTCCAGTGCTGTTATTCCAACAGGATTTTAACACCTGGATCTATCGAGCACTGGTATTCTTAGTCGCCTCCTGTCCCTGTGCCCTCGTGGTTTCGATCCCCTTGGGTTTCTTCGCGGGGATCGGACGCGCTTCGAAATCCGGGATACTGGTCAAGGGAGGCAATTATCTGGAGGCAATGGGAGCAGTGGATCATCTGGTCCTCGACAAGACCGGCACCTTGACGGAAGGGAAATTTCGAGTGGTGAAGATCCTGCCCCAGGCGGGAACCTCCGAGGAGGAATTACTGGAGACAGCTGCATTGGCAGAGAGTTTTTCGGATCATCCCATCGCCAAATCCATCTTAGAAGCCTACGGCAAAGAAATAGGAACGGATGCAGAAGATCAGCTGATCGATCACAGCGGTGAAGGGATTGAACTATTGAGACAGGGCAGACAGATTCTAGCGGGAAATGCGCGCTTGATGAAGCGTTTCGGAATTGAAATCCCTGGGCTCGAAGAGTCTGGCACCGTCGTCTATGTCGCCAAGGAAGGCGTCTTTATCGGAAGTCTGTTTATCGCCGATCAGATCAAAGAAGAGGCGAAGGGATCATTAGCAGAGCTAAAAGCCATGGGCATCTCTAAAATCACCATGCTCACCGGGGACAATCCAAGTGCTGCCGAGAGAGTGGGGAAACAGTTAGAGATAAAAGACATTCGAGCGGGTCTATTGCCGGATGAAAAGGCCAAGGCCGTCGAAGAGCTATTAAAAGAGAAGGGGGAATCAAAGCTTGCCTTTGTCGGCGACGGAATCAACGACGCTCCCGTTCTCACCCTGTCCGATGTGGGCATCGCCATGGGGTCCTTGGGAACAGACGCCGCCATCGAGGCAGCAGACGTCGTCATTATGAACGATAAGCTCAGCAGCTTGCCGAAATTGGTCCAAATTTCCCGTAAGACGATGAGGATCATCCGCCAAAATGTAATATTTGCACTGGGATTTAAAGCCGTCGTTCTCGTCTTAGGCGCATTGGGCTATGCCAGTATGTGGGTTGCCGTCTTTGCAGACACGGGCGTGGCACTCCTTGCCATACTGAATTCAGTGCGGATATTATATGGCAAAACAGAGGTGGAGTAGAGACTTCATTGGACATCTCATTGGCATGACGCCGCTGACTCTGATATAATCCCATTGAAAGAGTTAGACGGGAGGAAATTATGCACTACGATCACGAATACTATTTACGCCGCGCCATCGAAGTGGCGGAAGTTGCAGTTGCCAAAGGAAATCACCCTTTCGGTGCAGTTTTAGTCTCTGATGATGGGGAGATCCTGCTGACCCAGGGGAATGTGGAGGTCACAGAGAACAACAGCATTGGCCACGCTGAGACCATCCTAATGCAAAAAGCTGGAGAAAAATACTCAAAGGATTACCTGTGGAACTGCACCATGTACACCACCTGCGAACCCTGCATTATGTGCTGTGGAGCCGTCTATTGGACCAATGTCGGTCGTATCGTCTACGGTCTGTCTGAAAAGACCCTGCTCGCCATGACCGGCAGCGACCCCAGAAACCCCACCTTCGACTTTCCATCAAAGGAAGTCTTCAAACATGGACAGAAGAGGGTGGAAGTCATTGGACCTTTTCCAGAGATGGAAGAGGAGATCATCGCGGTGCATAGGAGCTATTGGTAGTATATAACACATGGAACTAGCACCATAAATTGACGATCTATATTGTCAATTTATGGCGTTTTTTAGTGAAATATCTGAAGAAGGTGGGAGGTTATGTGTATATCTAGGTGAAGGTTTACAATTAGCTACGCCGTTACTGCTTATGTAATGCCCTGCAAGTTGACGGCAGAAGAGGATTTGAATAATACGCATCCAACTATCGATTTACCTCATTCCTAAAGAAGGGATTCCCCTATTAATGATTTAGAGAAGATTGAGCAACCAAAACACCTGCCCACGCAATCCTCATTGCGAAGGCAGGTGTCTTTCTTTTTATCAAAGCTAAGTTTATTCCAAATATTCCACATCCCCAACAAGATCACTAAATCTTATACTTCCTCAGCTCCTCCTCCGTACTCGCGGAGAGATACTTCGGTGGGATATCCAGCACGGTTTTTGCCCCATATGCCCCTTCTTCTGCCAGTCGATAGCAAGCCCTCGCATAGGCGATGTCTACCGATGCGGTGAACTCTGGGTTGCTGCCGAGTTCTAGGGTGAAGGAGTAGTTGGCTAGGGTGCCCTTAGATCCGGTTCGGCCGGTTCTTAGGACGGTGCCGCCGTGGGGGATGCCACTGTGGTTGGCTTTTAGCTCCTCCATGGTGATGAAGTGGACGGTGGTGTGGTAGCCTTCGAAATAGGCGGGCATGGTGACGATGGTCTGGCGAACGACTTCGGGATGGGCGCCCTCTTCTAGGACGACGAAGCATTCCCGGGTATGTCTTTCGGCGTTGGTGAGCTCGCCTGCTTCGCCCTTTCGGACGCTCTCCATAGCCGCTTCTTTCGGCAGGGTGTATTGTACGGCTGCTTTGACGCCGGAGATTCTGCGGATGGCATCGCTATGGCCTTGGCTGACTCCCGGTCCCCAAAAGGTGTTGGTGACTCCACTGGGCAGTACGGCTTCTCCGATGACTCTTTGAAGGGAGAATAGCCCCGGGTCCCAACCCGTTGAGATGACGCAGACGGTTCCAGCCTGTTTTGCGATGGTGTCCATCTGTTGATAGTATTCATTGATCTTGGAGTGGTTGTCGTAGCTGTCCACGGTGTTGAAACGGGCCGCGAGCATGGGTCCCTGGTCGGGAATATCCGCTAGGGAGCCTCCGCAGAGGATCAATACGTCGATCTGGTCTTTATAGTCCAGGATATTTGCCAGTGGATAGACGGGGGCTTGGGTGTCGACGGTCTGGGGCGCTCTTCTGGTGAACACGCCGACCAGCTCCATATCCGGCGCATGGGCTAGGCCAGCTTCGACGCCCCTGCCCAAATTGCCATATCCTACAATCCCAACTCGAATCATACTCCCTCTTCCTCCGACAACACATCTGTCATATTGTATAGCCCTGCAGGCCTATTTAGCAAGAACTTAGCTGCTTGTAGTGCTCCATTTGCAAAGATCTTCTTGGAATGGGCGATATGGGTGATTTCGATCACTTCGTCGAGCCCATAGAAAAGCACACTGTGTTCTCCGACGACGGTGCCGCCGCGGATGGAGCTAACGCCCACTTCGGTTTCTTCCCTCTTATCATAAAAGCCGCCTCGACCCTGCAGTGACGTTAGATCTCCGCCTCGGCCTTCGTTGACGGAGTCAAAGAGCATCTTTGCCGTACCGCTGGGGGAGTCTTTTTTAAGTTTGTGGTGTTTTTCCACGATCTCGATATCGAATCCGTCCAACAAATGGGCCAGCTCCTTGGCCACTTTTTGGAGGATATTGACACCCATGGACAGATTCCCAGACTTTAAGATGGCGATCTCTTTGGCTGCTTCTCGAATCTCCTCTTCTTGGGCTTCGGAGTAGCCTGTCGCAGCCAACACTACGGGCAATTTGCGATTTGTGGCATATTCCAATAGTCCCGTTAACACCATTGGTGATGAAAAATCGATGATCACATCTGCCAGTTCACAATCCGAAAACTTTCTGTGAATGGGGAAGAGGCCGCCTTGGACCTCTTTTTCTGCCACGCCTCCGGTGATTTCCACACCAGATCTACCCGCCACCACTTCAGTGACGGTTCGGCCCATTTGGCCTGTAGCTCCGCTCAGTAGTATTCGCATAGCTCTCTCCTATAGGATCCCAAGAGCGGACAACTCCGCACGGAGTTTTTCCTTTGTTCCATCTTCTGCTTCGTACAGGGGCAGACGCACCGTACCTGCACGGTAGCCCAGCATATTGACGGCAGCTTTTACCGGGATCGGATTCGTCTCCACAAAGAGGGCATCGATCAGTGGTTTTAACTGAAGCTGCAGCTCCATTGCACGCTGGACATCTCCCGCTAAGAAGGCTGCACACATGTCATGGGACTGCTTTGGCGCGCAATTCGCCAGCACGGAAATCACGCCGACGCCGCCCACAGACATCAATGGGATGACCACGTCGTCATTTCCGGAGTAGATGGCAAATCCTTCGGGGACTCTTCTGCTGACTTCGACGGTATAGCTGAGATTGCCAGTGGCATCCTTGAGGCCGACGATGTTTTCGATCTTGGCCAGTTCGACCAATGTGTCGACGGGGATATGCACTCCGGTTCGTCCAGGTACCGTGTACAGGATGATTGGCGTCTTTACCGCATTGGCGATCGCCTTAAAGTGTTCGTACAGTCCGCGCTTACTCGTCTTATTGTAATAGGGGGTGACCACCAACAGGCCGTCTACGCCCAGTTTTTCAACTTTTTGGCTGAATGCCACAGATGCGGCGGTGTTGTTGGTGCCGGTGCCTGCGATCACGGGGATTCGTCCGGCGACGGTCTCCACTGCAAAACGCACCGTCTCCAGCCTCTCCTCCTCGGTCATCGTGGAGGCTTCACCCGTGGTTCCGATGGCGATGATCGCATCGGTGCCGTTTTCTATTTGAAATTCTAATAGCTCTTTATAAGCCGCATAGTCAACTTGGTTGTTCTCATCAAAAGGCGTTACAATGGCGACGCCAGAACCTTTAAATAGCATGATTGCCTCCTTTTATTGAAGCCTGTCCACGACCACTTCAGCGATTTGCACTGTATTGGTCGCTGCGCCCTTTCGAATGTTGTCCGATACACACCACAGGTTGATTCCATTGTCCAAACTGAAGTCCCTGCGGATTCTGCCGACAAAGACATTGTCGTTGCCGTCTGCATTTTGTTGCAGCGGATAGATCAGCTCGGCCACATTGTCCTCTACAACAACTCCCGGTGCATTTTCCAATACCTTGAAGACCTCATCTAGTTCAAATGGCTTTTCAAATTCGATATTCATGCTCACCGCATGGGAGTTCTTAACCGGTACGCGAACCGTCGTCGCCGTCACCTTGATCGAGTCATCTCCCAGGATCTTGTGGGTCTCATCGATCATCTTCATCTCTTCCTTGGTGTAGCCATTCTCGGTGAAGTCATCGATATGGGGAAGGGTATTCTTGCTGATTGGGTAGGGGTAGTTATCGCAGGTGCCCTCTTCCAGGTCCCTTACTCCTTTAACGCCGGATCCGGAGACTGCTTGATAGGTGTTGTAGATCACTCTCTTTAGACCAAAAGCGTCGTATAGCGGTTTGAGGACCATAATGGATTGAATTGTCGAGCAGTTTGGATTGGAGATCAGCATGCTATCTTTTGTCAGAGTATCCGCATTCACCTCTGGGATCACCAGGGGGATATTCTTATCCATACGGAAATTCGCGCTATTGTCTACGACCACGATTCCCTTTTCGTTGGCAATGGGTGCAAATTTCTTGGAGACGGCGCCTCCTGCTGCGAACATGGCGATGTCGATGTCTTTCCCGTCAAAGCAGGTTTCCGTCAACTCTTCCAATGTATATTCAACGCCTTTGACGGTTAGCTTTTCTCCTGCGGACTTGGCAGAACTAAATAGATAGAGATTTTCATAGGGGAAATCCCGATCTTCAAGTACCTGTAGGATTGTGGAACCGACCATTCCCGTTGCTCCGACGACTGCTAAATTGACTTTTCTCATATTAACTCCTCCTTATAATCCAAACTCGTCCGCCAAGGCGTTGACGATTTTTATTGCATCTTGTGTATCCACTACATAGGAAATGCTGATCTCTGATGTGGACACCTCATAGAATGTCACTTCCTGATTGACAAAGACTTCAAATGCCTTTGCCGCTACGCCGACTTGATTGCGCATCGCATTTCCGATGATGGAGACCTTGCTCACATTTTCAGTGAATCGATACTCCATCCCCATCTCTTCCAGTATCCGTTCGATGGCGTGTTGATCGCTGCTCAGACCCGTAAAAGAAGTGATCCCAACGCCTTGGGCGTCGATGCTATGGCTGATGATGTCCAGGTTTGCATTGGCTTGGGCCAGCTTTAAGAAGCATTCCGTCACTTTTTTACCATTTCCGTTATTGCCCTTCATGCTGACCAGCAGCACTCCGTCCACTTTTGATATATTGGTTATCGTATTCTTTTCCACTAAATACTCCTCTCCCAGGATTCTCGTTCCCGGGACATCCCCGGTGTTCAATGCAATATACAGGGGCACATTGTATTTCCAGGCCAGTTCCACGCTCCGTGGCTCGATCACCTTTGCCCCCAGATTGGCCATCTCCATGGTCTCCTGATAGGACAGGCGATCCAATTTACGGGCGCTGGGGCGAACCCTTGGATCCACGGTGTAAATCCCCTTCACATCCGTATAGATCTCGCAGGACCCGTCCAGTGCTGCGGCCAAGGCCACAGCGGAGGTATCCGAGCCTCCTCTACCAAGGGTGGTGATGTCTCCGTTTTCGTCCATCCCTTGGAACCCGGCCACACAGACGATATATCCATTTCGTACTGCATTTTCTAGACGCTCTTTCTCCACTCGATCGATTCGAGCTTTCATATGCTGGGCGCTGGTGCGCATGCCCGCTTGGAATCCGGTCATCGACATCGCCTTGTAGCCCATCTCCTGCAGGCACATGGCGAGTAGAGAAACCGACACCATCTCTCCCGTCGATAACAACAAATCCATCTCTCGGGGGCTGGGCTCCGCTGTCAACTGGTTAGCCAGTTCGATCAGGCCATTCGTCGTCTTGCCCATCGCCGACACTACCACGACCACGCCGTGGCCCATATCCCTCTTCTTGGCGATCAGCCTGGCCACGTCTTTGATCTTGTCCGTGGTCGCAACGGAAGAGCCACCAAATTTCATCACAATTCTATTCAACTATATCCCTCTATTCCACATCATTGCGGATCAAATCCGCATAGGTTTCACGTTTGACAGCAACTCTTGCCTGGCCGTCCTTCACAAACACCACTGCTGGCCGTTCGATTCGATTGTAATTGGAGCTCATCGAATAGGTGTAGGCGCCTGTATTGGGTACGATCAACAGCTCGCCCACCTGGGCTTTTGGTAGCTTTGCCCCTGTGATCAGCACATCTCCGGACTCACAGGCCCTGCCTGCAATCGTATAGGTCTGCTCTGATGGAGCATCTGGCCGGCTCACCAGACCCGCCTCGTATTTCGCTTGGTACATGGCTGGTCTTGGATTATCCGTCATCCCGCCATCCACCAGCAAAAAGGGGTCCCCCTTCATCGGGTGTTTGATACTGCCGATTCGGTACAGGGTGCTGCCACTGCCATTGATCAGAGATCTGCCCGGCTCGATATCCACGGACTCCGGTTCCAAGCCGGCTTCCGATAGGGATTCTTCTATATGTGCGACATATCGGCGCAGGAAAGCTCCCAGCTCAAAGGGCTTGTCCTCCGGCGTATAATACACGCCGAAACCACCCCCTAAATTCAATTCTTTGATGGGAATGCCCAGTTCATCTTCCAGCTCTTTCGCATAGCCGATCATCAGATCGGCGCTCTTGAAGAAGGATTCTTCTTCAAAGACCTGAGACCCGATGTGGCAGTGAATCCCTCGAAAATCGGTCCACTCAGAAGTTACCATCTGCCGGACGACATCCTTTGTCCCTTCGTCGTGGATGCTCAGACCGAATTTTGATTTCTCATTCGTCGTCTGAATGTATTCGTGGGTATGGGCGGCCACCCCAGGGTTGACTCGAAGCAGCACTTCTTGGCGGAGCTTCTTTTCCTCTAGAATCCCCAGTAGAAGGGTCAGCTCATCTTGGTTGTCGATGATGATGCGCCCCACTCCGGCTTCGGTGGCATATTCCAGTTCCTTAGCGAGCTTGTTATTTCCGTGAAAGTAGATTCGCTGGGGATCTAAACCGGCTTTCAGCGCAGTATACAATTCACCGCCGCTGACCACATCGAGGCATAGTCCGAGCTCTTTCACCTTTTTTACTAAATAGATATTTGTAAAGGCCTTCGACGCGTAGAGCACATTGCCCTGAAAGACCTTTGATTGGAAATTCTCAGTAAAGATCCTTGCTGTCTGTTCAAAATGGGCTTCATCCATTATGTACAGAGGCGTCTGATACTCTTTGGCCAAATCCTCCAGATCCATTCCACCGATCTGCAGCTTGCCCTTTACGATCTCCATGGTGCCCATTTTCTTCATTCCATCACTCCTTAAAAAAATAAAAAATCACGAGCAAAAGGCGCACATGATTTCCTTCTGCCCTCAATGTAAGAAGTACTCCTCACAGAAGAAGGGCATCTTCTGCTCGACAGTACCATACTTGTTCAGCATGGTCCCAACATCCAAATGGATATTTCGGCAAGAACACCTTTCGATTCCTCTACTCATTGTCCTCGCAACCCCTACCTTACATTGCTATTCATTTCGTTCATCCTATCACATAAAACTGTACTCGTCAACTGCTTTACAGAAAAAGACTGTTGACGTCAGCGTATGCCGTAAAAGGGCCGAATATCCGTATTTACCAAAGAGTGGGGCTCTTTTGTCGTAGCGCGAGGGACAGCCTTGCATACTGGTAGCGATCCAAGACCAGAACTCGCATGAGAGAGACGTTTCATTTTGCATTTCTCGGGTATAAATAGATTGACAATAACATCAATAATATCGGAGGGGAGAAAATGAATATACAGATATCTGAAGAAGCAAGGGGATTCATCGATCGAAATGAAGCCAATGCCATTCGCATGGGATTGATTTCCTGTAGCTCATGAAGCGGCGTGCGATACCAACCATCCGTGCAGATGGGAGAGCCGAAGGATAAGGAGAAATACAACCACTATAGTGTAGATGGTCTAGACGTCTATGTCGTTAAAGGGACCATGGCAGTAGAAGATACGATGCGTGTCAAATTAGCCAAGTTCCTATGGAATGAAGTGCTCACTGTTGAGGGTATGATACACTAGGATTTAGACTGGTAAGCTGCTTATCCACGGATAGGACAGAACTGTAATAAAGCCAATAATTCCCGGCAGGGTCAACCTTGCTGGGAATTTGACTTTGTGGAATCAAAGAATAAAATAATCAGAAATCAATCATTGAGGAGATGAAAAATGCATTTTGACAATCAGGTATATAGACCTCCACAGGAAGCATGGACTCCACTGCTTCAGGTAACCCATGGGTGCTCCTATGATCGCTGTACGTATTGCAGTATGTATGACCAAAATCCATTTCGAGTTTCAGATTGGGAGGAGGTCGTGGCGGATATCGGAGAACTTGCTGCGAAGAACAGGCCTTATCAGCGCCTGTACTTGGTCAACGGAGATCCCTTTTTCCTCTCCACAGAGCGGCTTCTTCGAATCATCGAGGAGGTGCAGAGGCAGATTCCCACCGTGGAGACCTTTAGTATGTATGCGTCCATTCGAAATATCTCTGCAAAGTCCGACGAAGAGCTGAAAGAGCTTCGATCCCGTGGGATCAACCAGCTCTATATTGGAATTGAGAGCTTTTTTGATGAGGCATTGGATTTTGTGAATAAAGGCTATACGGGGAAAGAGGCGCTGACTCAGCTAAAGCGATTGGAAGAGGCTGGCATCCAGCATTCCTCTGGGATCATGCTGGGGCTTTTGGGAGCTGGTAGAGGAGAGGAAACCGGGCGAATCAATGGGGAGTTCTTTAAAGAACTGAAACCAAAAGAAGTCTGGTTGATGTCAACCACGGTGATGCCCGGGACCCAGCTTGCGGCGCAGCGGGATAGCGGCGAATACGTGGAGACATCAGAGTATGAGAGGGTGGAGGAGATCCACGCTTTCTTAGAAGCGGCACAGATGGAGCACCGGACCTATTTCAACTCCATTCATCCGACCAATGCCTTTCAACTGGAGGGGTATTTGCCGGAGGATAGGGAGAGGCTCCTGGCAGAATGTGAATTTGCACTGAACTCCTTTGAACCGGATTCCTTTCAGCGGACCTTTGATCGAAAAAACGTGACTCGTCTATAAATGCAAAGGCTTCTGGTTTGATAGAGAGGCTGTTTCAACCAAGCCAAAAAGGGCATAAAGACAATAGAGCGTCATCGAGGAGAGGGATGAAGGGTCAGAAAAGGAGATTGGTATGAATGACAAGATCGATCAGATAATGGAGCTCTTCATCTTCAATATGAAGGAGATGAAGGGCAAGTTCACTTGGCAGAATATGATCATGAAGCGCTTTGCTGCGCTCGTATTCGCTTCAAAGGGACTGGAGTTGGACCTAGATCTACTGACTCAGAACCGAGAGCGGATAAAGGAACGAACCGGAGGCTTCTCTTATTTTCGTGGAAATACGATGATGGGCATGATGGCTATGATGTCCTTGAGTGATAGCCCCGTTTCCCTGTTGGATGACACAGTCCAAGTGTATGATGAGCTAAAGGAGGCAAAGTTTTGGGCTTCTGACTATTTGGTGATGACGTCGCTCTTGATTGCGATGAATACATCGGCTCAAGAACGAGATGCAGTCATCGACCGAACCCATCAGTTTTTTGAAGGTCTAAAACCGAAACATCGGTTTTCTATGGGGCAAAATAATATGATCTATACAGGACTACTTGGCCTTTGTGATATTCATGTGGAAAGTGGGCTGCGACGAGTGGAAGACCTTTATGAGTATCTGAAGCCGGCCTTCTCAAATGTCTTTTTGTCGGGAGGCAGCGTGCTTGCCTTAGCTCAGCTATTGGCGATCGGTGATAACTACTTGCGCCAAGCGGAACGGTCCATCGCATTATCAGACTCTTTTCGTGAGCACAAGCAGCGAATGGATCGGCAATTCTCTCTACCGATGCTGGGGATGTTGGCAACTCTTCCGGTGGAGAATCGGGCCGTTGCAGAGGAGGTCAACCGCGTATTTGAAGTACTGCGCAATCGAAAGGGATTTGGGAGTTGGTCCATTGGAAAAGATGAGCTCTTGATCCTCTCCGGGTCTTTGGTCTATTATGGGATATTAGAAGAAGCGGAGATGGCAGATGTAGATCCAATGCACTTAACCAGTATGATCACCCTGCTGTTCGCGCAACAAACGGGGATTGCGGTGGCGGCTGCCGCTGCTGCTTCCAGTTGATCAGTACGGCGAGAAGATGGTATGGAGATGCAGCCCATCTCCTAGCAATACATAGGAAAGGGATGATAGGATGAAAGTGTTGATGCTCAATGGCAGTCCCCACGAAGGGGGTTGTACCTTTACAGCCCTGAGTGAGGTGGCGATTCAGCTTCGAGAGCGGGGAATCGAGTCTGAAATCGTCTATTTGGGAACGGATCCCGTCTATGGCTGTACTGCCTGCAGAAGCTGTATGAAGACGGGAAAATGTATTTTTGATGATCGAGTAAACGCAATCAGTCAAAAAATGGAGGATTTTGATGCTTTGATCCTGGGTTCTCCCGTCTACTATGGCGGTCCCAATGGACGGTTTTGCGCTCTATTAGATCGGCTCTTCTATAGTAGCGCTGGCAAGATGAAAGGAAAATACGGCGCATCCGTCGTGTCCTGCCGCCGGGGTGGAGCAACGGCTGCTTTTGACCGTTTGAACAAATACTTCCTGATGAACAATATGCCCGTGGTGCCTTCCCAGTATTGGAATCAAGTCCATGGGACCAGCCCGGAGGATGTACTGAAAGATGCAGAAGGCCTGCAGACCATGCGCACCCTCGCTGAGAATCTCGCCTGGATGCTAAAACTCAAGATGGCTGGAGAATCCGCTCGCATGACAGAACCGGAGTATGAAGCGAAGGTCATGACGAATTTTATTCGCAAATAGTATAGTAGAACAAGTTAAGAGGAGCCGATACATGGCTCCTCTTTCGGCTTTGATTTCACCATCCCATATGGTCAGTTGTCAAAGGATCTGTCTTTTCGCAGGATCAATCGATAAAGAAAATAGGAGAATACTGCCCCCAACAAGACCAACCCGACAATGGCCAAAGCGGAATACAAAAAGAAAGTATCCGGCAGGATGTGGATGACAGGGTCTTTAGCTGCGTCAAAAATCCAGTAGTCATTGTCGAAGAGGAGCTTGTGCATGAGGACGAATGCATTGTCCCAATTGACTGCGATAAGTGCGGAGACGATTGCGGGGATGAGTAGGGATAGGAGAGCACCGGTTTTTAGAAACTGGGGCTCTTTTTTTCTGAGCTTTGATGCTCCGAAAAAGAGTAACAGGACTCCGCTCACCATGGCCGCGATCTGTAGAAATACGAAGATCTCCTTCACTTCCACAAAGTGGATCCGCCCCTCTTCTGACATGGCTAGGTCTGGGAAGTGAAGTGCTCCTGAATAAAAAATCGAATTATAGTCGATCAGAGCGTCGTAATTTGCCCGAATTTGTTCCGGACTGAGTCCAGAGCTTTCGGTTAGTTTCAATGGTTCAATCAGACTGTAGTACAGGGGCCGAAGATTGACAACCAATATGATGGCGCTGGATAATAAAAAGATTGCAAGCACCAGTCCCAATATCCATTGGGCTGGGGTTGAGACTTTTTTTCTTTTCATAGGGCTCCTTTCCTAGCTTTAGATCTTAAATATGAAAAAAAGCAGCAGCCTTAGGGCACCAGTTCCAAGGATGATGTGAATTGGATTGGGCCTGTATTTTCTGAGCAGGATAAATCCCAAGGCAAAGATGGCCAGGGAGATCCCATTGACATCATCGGCACTTGCTGGGAACACGCCGCCTCGAAACAGCGCTAGCGTCAAGATCGTGAGGCCTGCAGAGGCGATCATTCCGACGACTGCTGGGCGAAGTCCGCCTAACAAATGCTGTAATCGGTCCATGTTTCGGTATTTATAATAGATCTTTGCCAGCACGATTACGATCAGACAAGAGGGCAGCACACAGCCGAAAGTGGCCACGATGGCACCTGGAAGTCCCGCCACCTGGATCCCCACAAAGGTCGAGGCATTGATGGCAATGGGCCCTGGGGTCATCTCGGCGATGGTGATGATGTCCGTGAATTCGGTTGGGGTCAACCAGCCGTGGAGTTCGACGATTTCCCGGTGGATCAAGGGCAAGGTCACATAGCCACCGCCAATGCTGAACAGACCCACTTGAAACATACTCCAAAAGAGCTCCAGATAGATCATTGGTCCCCCTCTCTTTCCTCTTCCTGCCGGGTTTGGGATTTCGATTTGCGGATGCCGCCGGTGATCAGTCCAATCAACCCGCAGCTCAGAATCACCCAAAAAATATTCACTTTAAAGAAAAAAACGGCGACAAAGACAGAAATCATGATCAGCGTTGAGATCCAGTTCTTATCTTTTATGATGAAGAGTCCCATATCTAAAACCACATTGCAGATGATCGCTGCGACACCGGCCTGCATTCCAACCATTGCGATATTGATGTATTGATTTGCCCGAAACTGCTGATAAAAAAGGGATACTACGGATATGATCAGAAATGGTGGCAACACCGTCCCTAAAGCGGTGATCAGAGCTCCTGCTATGCCGGCCATTCGGTATCCCACCATCAGGGAGGCATTTACGGCGATGGGACCGGGTGAGGACTGGGATACGGAGATGAGGTCGAGCATTTCTCTCTCGTCGATCCACCCCAATTCCTCCACAAAGCGCTTACGCATCAAGGGCACGATCACATAGCCACCGCCAATGGTAAAAGCGCTGAGCTTAAAAGTGGATAGAAATAGTTCTCTGTATAATTTTCCCTTGGTTTTCAAAACGACCTCCATATAGCGTACTGGAGATATTATATCACTTGTGCCAGTTTTTCAGAATCGATGGAGATCTCTGGACGGATTGCATCGGAGAAAGAGGGGGGAGACAGTATTGATAAAGCTAGATTTCATCGACTATGAATTCCCATTACCAGATACAATGGTGTACTAGTTTATATATTTTTTAAGAAATTAAGAATGATTGTCTTTCTTATTCCAATAGTTATTAATCCAAGGTATAATGCAATAGTGGGTAATTATGCCCTAACTCATATAGATTAATAACCAACGAGGATAGAAGAAAGATAAGAGGAGGAAAAAATGAAACCAGGCAATAATAAGCGGCGGATGATCTCTTTGCTGCTAGCCATGATAATGCTGTTCCAGTCGCTCATACCATTCAATGCAGCATTTGCAGGCACTCCGGGGCCAGGATATCAGGATCCGAGTACGCCCCAGATTTTGATGACTAACTTACTGAACAATGATCCAAATCTCAAGGAAGGGACATATTACACGGACCAGACGATTACCGCTCAGGTCGGATTGGATGGTACCCATCTTCAAGATGTGAAACTTCAAGGGGCCTATGTGGATATTTCCGGGCCTGCAAAGTACTTGAAGTATATCAATGTAAAGCCGATGGACTTTATAGAGAGTATTGAGACCTTCACCAGTCCAGATGGGTTGACGCTGACGACGAGGGTATATTTGGTCGACTTCGACAGCGGAATGAAAGGGTCCATACCCTACACCCTTCAGTTTGCGGATCGAATCACCCCAGAGGGATATCAGTACAAGCCGAAGGTGACCCTGCACACTGCAGATGGTGATTTGATGTCCGCTGGAGAGGAGTTTACCCTAAAGACCCAGGTGCTAATCACCGATGCAATCAAGTATCATACCTCGGTCTCATCTGCGGCCTTTCGTACGGATGGAACAGATGTGTATGGCGGACTTGTCAATGAGGCAGGGACGGCGATTGACCCTAATAAAGTGACGGATGTTGTCTTTAAATACAATGTCAGCACCGCCGACGATAAGGGCGATCGATACTGGAGCGCAAATGGATGGCTTGGCTACAGTCAAAAAACCCGGATAATGTAAAAAATCGTCATCCACGATTCTCTGCCTACTTATACGGATATCGATGGGAATCTGGTCACCGCAGTATTTGATCCGGCGAACAACCCAGGCTGGGCATTGAGTCAGGATGGCAAAACCGTTTCCTATACGGTCGAAGCGGATATGAATCCGGATGGTACGATCGTCTACGACAATGTAAAGCGGTATTATATGGACGCCCAAGCGAAGCTGTATCAGGCCGAGCTGAAACTCCAGTTCCCGGATATGCCAGTGAGCTACGATGAATTGGCGAAGACCAATCTGTCCGCCATGCAAGAGAACAGCATGTGGCTGGATTTGTATCCCATCAATGCCAATGAGAATACATCGGTGAACGAACTGCGAACGGGAGACCCCACAAAAAAACCGATCGTCGATCCAAATGCAGATAAAGTGACGAAGAAAGCGCAGCAACTGGAAGTGAGCCGTTGGCAAAGGCTTCAGGACTCTCTGGATTTTAAGCTTCGAACGACCTTGCTCCCTGCGACGGGCTATGCCAGTAAGACGGTGATCGATCCGTCGAGGGAAATCAACCGCCACATCTATGTAGATGACGGCGCGATGCAGTATTATACCGCCAACTTCTATGTGACGGTATACAATCCCACCCCCTACACGATGACAGATATCAAAGTGATTGAGGAGGGATTTGATGATCGCCTCTTTGTAAAGGCAGTGTCCACCGATACGATGCGTGGAACTGCCGTGGAGTCCATCACGGGATATCACGATGGTATGCCAACAGATATTCCAATCGTAAGAGAGGATATGAACGCCTGGCACCGCATGCTCAGCAATAAACTCATCGATACGGTCACCCAGGATTCCGTCATGGGTATCGCTACTCTAGTGGAAGACCCGGCCGATCCAATGGCCCCTGCAACAGCTCCAAAAGTGGATGCCCACTTCGATCGAGTAGAAGTCAAGTTTCGTTCAGAGGCAAGCGGTAATATCCCCGTAACTGGTGGTACGGTCCCTACGACCACTGTGGAACTTGCACCTGGTCAATCGATTCGCGTCCAATTTCATATGGGATTCACCGATCCATATCATCTGAAGGACTTTATCACAGCACTGGGCACCAATAAGATTACAAATGCGGCGACCGTACAGGGAAATGTCCTCGTGGATGGCGAAAAAATCCCGGTCACTCAAGATGTCACCGCTTCTTACGGGATTAAACAGCTGGATAAACACATTTATATTAACAAGGATACCTGGCAAAATGATGGGGTAGAGATTGGGTCTGCCGTTCGCTATCCAATCACTGTATATTTAGACAAAGCTGGAAAATATCAGAAGTTTACCAACCCAGTGATCGTAGACTTCCTACCGGATGGAATCACATTGTTGAATGAAGCGCAGCCAATTAATAGCATTGCGGGAACGCTGCGAAACTCAGGTCTGATCAAAGAGGTCAAACTGGTTCCCAACTATCTGGATAGTGGTAGAAGGGCGCTGATCATCTATCTCAAAGACTTCCGTATGAACGAGCTGAACGGAAACTTGGGCTTCGAACTTCAAGGGACGATCAATGAAAATGCGACGACGAAATACAATGCTGAAGCCGTTGAGAACAATACAAACCGCGTATATTTTTATGACGATACTTTTGTAAATGGTGCCGATGGCACCGGCGAAAAACCCCCTTATGGGGATACTCTGATCGAGATGCGCTACAACCTGCCGGATATTTATGACATCGACCAGGATGGCAATCGGTCGGAGAAGGTGATTGGCTCACAGTCTCCTTTGACCGTCATTTTACCAGAGGCCGTTCGCGGTGTGAAATATATCCGGAAATATGACCCGAATTTACCAGAGGAAGAGCAGGACCCCTGGTCCCGTGCTCCCGTCTATACAAATTACGAAGGGGAGTTTCAATACAAGCTCAGTGCAATCAACAACGCAATCACGAGTCTGACGGGTCTGCATATCAACGACCGACTACCCCATTTAAAGGATTACGAATACATCTACCGGGACGGAGGCTATGTGGCCCGTAATTCGGCCTTTGAACCGCTGATGACGGGACCGATCATCAATCCGGATCCGCAGAAATTTACCATTCTATACCGTGCGGATGACTGGATTCCACCGAATGTGGTATCGGCACTTGCGGATACGGACCTGTGGAGAACGGAAGAACAGATCCTCGACTGGACGAAGGTCAATGCATTTTATATCAAGATGAACGAGGGCTACACCATCGAGGGGTATAAATCTGCAGATTTTATCGTGCCGATGAAAGCACCCATGTATGTCTACGGACAGCATCTAAACGCCGAGATGGCGAACAACAACTTTGCGATCTCCTATGATGGCAAGAATTGGGGACAATCCAATATCGTTTCGGACGGTCTGGTCGTCAATATCCCCGTTCGCAAGAAATGGGATGGCGGGAGACCAGAGGATCATGTCGCCGTAGAGGTTGAACTGCTCAGCCGTATAAAAGACTCTGGTCAGGAATTCGTACCAGCCAAGGATAAGGATGGCAATCCAGTGACCAAGATCTTGAATGCAAATGACGATCCAGAACTGAATTGGCAAGACATCTTCCGGGATTTACCAGTTGTAACCAGAACGGGATCCCCCATCGAATACATGGTTCGTGAGAAAGAGACTCCAGAAAATTACGTCTCATCGATGACAGGCAATGTCGATGATGGCTTTGCGATTACCAACACCTATGTCAGCCCGCAGTTTTTGATCCGCGGAACGAAAAAGTGGATCGGTGGTCCAGATCCGCTGGATGAGTTTGATGCAAATGGTTTGATACCAAAGGAAGCTGTTGGTACTGTACACTACGTGAATAGCATTCCCAAGGAGGGCGAAGTAGATCCTTGGACCTCGTCGAAAATGAACGATCGCTATCGCCAATCCGACGGCGCTCCATATAATTATATTATTCGTGAAGTTCGCTCCCCCTATACCGTGTGGCCAAATTCTGAAAACTATACACAGATCGTGGATAGCGAAGAGATTGTAGTGGATGGAGAACTGACAGAATGGCATTTTACCGTCCAAAACGAATATCATCCCCCAAGAACGGACGTCATCGCTTCCAAAGTCTGGGAGGGTGGGGATTATCAATATCCACGGATCTTGATTGATCTCTTCCGATACCGACTAGGTGAGGATCCGGCGACTGCAGTTTTGGTGAACTCCCAGCTGGAACCAGAGGCAGAGGGAGTGGATGCTGTCGCTTCCGCTACGACCAATATCAGCCCCTACCATATCTATAAGAATCTTCCAGAGACCGATAAGACAGATGGAACGGCCTATGTCTATCGGATCGAAGAGAGGGATCTGACGAAGATGAGCCAGGCCGAGCTGGATGCTTACGGAATCACCCAAGAGGATCTGGACGCCTTTGAGAACTACAGGACACAGCGCAATACGGCAGCAGACCCCTTCGGCGTCCATGATCCAAATCTGTCCTTGATCAATATCTACACCAGCCCAAAGATCACCGTTGAAGGTATCAAGCTCTGGAAGGGTGGAGAAAATGAGGGATTGGATCGAAGTGCTTCCATTGAACTGAGGCAAAATGGTAAAAAATATTTGCCCACAGAGGAAGAAACTGCTGCGGGTATGGTGAACCCAATCTTGTTAGAAGAGGGGCAGACCACGGCGACTTGGACTGTGGATCGCACGGATTTCTTTGAGCAGCCCTATAACTACAGCATCGTCGAAGTGGATGTTTTGGAAAACTACACAGCAATCTATGATGCTCCAGTGGAGACGACGGATGAGAAAGGCAATCTGATCAAGCTGAGCCAGAATATCACCAATGAATTCACACCGAATACGATTGAAGTGACGGCTCATAAGGTTTGGAATGGCGGTCCAGCTGAAAAGCCTGGATATGAACTCCAACTGGTTCGGCAATTGGGATGGGACGAGACGACGAGGGAAGTCGTCGGTGCTCCCGTGGCATTATTGATCCAGACGAGTCATACTTGGTTGGTACCAGAAAAAGATAGTAGTGGACAGACCTATGACTACTATGTTGAAGAAAGTACGCCACCAGAAAATTACACCCCTTCCTATCAAGTTATAGAGGGGATCGAAGACCGTTTGACCATCGTCAATGCTTTTACACCCCAGCCCTTGACGGTTCCCATTGCGAAGAGCTGGATTGGTGGAAGTATAGAAGATCGACCAGAATCGGTGGAAGTTGGTCTGTATGTCGGCGAAGACCTAGCGGTTGACATTTACGGTCAGCCCCTAAGCCTCGAATTATCTGCCGACGAAGGATGGAAAGGCGCCTTTTTAGACGTTCCCGCCATTGACGAGAACCTTGAGAATATCGTCTATAATGTGAGGGAAGTGGCGGTACCGAGGTTTGAGACCGCTTATGATGGAGATCAAACCCGAGGTTTCCAGGTGATCAATACTTTTGTTCCAGATGTTCATGATGTCGTCGCCACCAAAGAATGGTCAGGTGGTGTAGATCGACCGGCAGTGGAGCTTCAGCTATACCGAAATGGTGTCGCCCTAGGAGATCCAGCGGGCTTAAATGGCGTTGTCGATACCCAGTATGAGCTCTCTGCATGGAAGGCGACTTGGAAGGACATGCCTGTACAGGATATGACAGGGACGGACTATGTCTACACCGTACAGGAAGTTGTCGTACCAGAGCACTATATCTCTGATTATAAGATCGTGGATGGCAAAGAGGATCGCTTGACCATCGTCAACACCTATCAGCCGTCTGAGATTAGCTTTACAGTCGATAAAGAATGGGTAAATGGCCCGGCTGAGCATCCGGCAGCGGTATTCCAGCTAATCCGTCAGATCGGAAATGGGACGGAGGAGAATGTTGGTGGCCCGGTTTATGTCACGGAAGAGATGGGCAATACCTACACCTGGATAGAGCTTCCAGAAACCGATATAAATGGTGCTCCCTACACCTATCAGGCCAAGGAGTTATTGCAGGACAATCGCTATGGGTCGGTGTCAGAGGTGCCTGTAAAGACCGGATCAGAATATACTCAAAAAGTCACCAACACCTATTTGGTACCGGTGACGACCATCGCCGCAAATAAGATATGGGCCGGTGGACCGGATGCGAAGCCGACCATCACCTTGATCCTAGAGCAAAGGGACAGTCTTGGCAATACGGTGGATTTTGCTGAGCAGGATCTGATAGCCGGGGATCCCGATGGGCTTTGGGAGAATGTGCCACTAACCGATGAGAAGGGGCTCCCTTACACCTATTCTGTTCGCGAAAAAGAGGTGCCGGACAATTATATCTCTACGGTGGATGGGCTCAGCATAACGAACACCTATGCTATTCCCAAAGACGGAGAGGTTACGGCGAAAAAGATTTGGGAGGGTGGACCGGATCACAAGCCAGAGGTCTATTTTGAGCTCTATCGCCATATAGGAACGCAGACAGCTACTCGAGTTCCCAATACAGATAATCAGAAAGTCGTCACAGCTCCTGGAGAAAAGGAAGCAGAAGTCACCTGGACTGGTTTGGAAATGAGAGATGAGAAGGGCAATGACTATGTCTTTACCGTCCGGGAGGTTGGAACTCCTCCCGGTTATGATAAGGAAGAGATGGGGCTGACCGTCACCAACAGATATCAGATTCCTAAGACGAGCTTCACCGCTACCAAGACTTGGCAAGGTGGACCGACGGAGAAGCCGGGGATCGCTCTGGAGCTCTATAGGCATACAGAGGATCAACAGCCAGCTGAAGCACAAAAGGTGGATACACAGGTCTTGGCATCTGGCCAGTCTTCCTATACTTGGAATGATCTAGACAAGACGGACAGCATGGGCAACCCCTATCTCTACTTCGTAGATGAACCGATCGTCCCCGCGGGATACCAAAAGGAATTAGGAGAGGTGACCTATACTCTCTTCGGAAATGGACGTCAGAGCATAACCAATACCTTTGTATCGCCGATTGAGGCCATTCATGTTCAAAAACAATGGGTTGGTGGCGATGATATCCGGCCGGATCAGATTCAGGTACAATTGTTCCGACAGACTGTCGGTGGGAATAAAGAATTTGTCGGAGATCCCATCACTCTAACGCAAGGCGATGATTGGAAAGGGCAGTGGACCGATCTAATGTCAGCTGATCCAAAGGCAAATCCCTACACCTATTTTGTGCAGGAAGTTGGTTCGATAGAAAATTTCCGTCCAACGGCCTCGACAGGCAGTGGAACGGCGGCAGATCCCTTTGTGATCACAAATAGCTATGATCTCAAATCCACGGACTTCACCGTGTTCAAGAATTGGGTGGGTGGACCTGTGGACAAACCGGATGTGGAGATGACCCTATATCGCCAAGTTGAAGGCGGAGAATTAGAAGTCGTTCCCTCTGGATTGCCATTGGTCGGTCTAAAAAACCCAGCGACAATTCAAAATGGTGACGTATTCTATACCTGGAAAAATCTTCCAGTGACGGACAATCAGGGTAAGACCTACAGCTATACCGTCATGGAGACGAGTGTGGATGGCATAGCCGTTGAAAACGAAAGAGCGGGTGATTATACGGTTAGCCAAGAGGGGAATGTGATCACGAATCGCTACAATAGTCCAAACCTAAATCTGTTTGCTAAGAAGATCTGGGTGGGAGGAAATGCAGCGGATCACAGGGCTCCTGAAATGGTCCTCTATCAAAATGGCAGGATCCTAGATGTAGCTCCAGCGGTAGATCCAGCACAGGAGACGGCAAGTGCCTTCACCTATACCTGGAATGTCCCCCTCACCGATTCTTCTGGAGAGAAATACAATTATGCAGTGGACGAAAAAGAGGTCCCTGTGAACTATGGAAAATCCATCGAGACCCAGGTCGGAGGCGATACTCTAATCACCAACACCTATCTCGCCCAGACGACAGATATCAGCGTTCACAAGGATTGGGTCGGAGGACAGGCGCCCTATCCCGCGATCACCTTTGCCCTTCAGAGAAGAGTAGAGGCGGAAGATTTCGAGACGGTGGCCACGGAAGTTCTAGAACCAGGAGATCATATCCATATCTGGAAGGGGCAGCCCCTGACAGACGATGGGGACCGAGTGTATGAATACCGAGTCATTGAGACCAAGATCAGCACAGCCGATGTGGTTGATAGCCGGGCTTTGTTCTATGAAGTCAGCTATGCAGGGGATGTGGCTGGTGGCTTTACCGTCACCAACACGGCTGAGAACAGTATGGATTGGTGGACCTGCAGTAAAACCGGATGTAGAGATGACCCTGTATCGCCAGATCGAAGGCGGAGAATTAGAAGTCGTTCCCAAGGGCTTGCCACTGATCGGACTCTCCAACCCGATCGTCATCCAGAACGGTGATCTGTCCTATACCTGGAAAAATCTTCCAGTGACGGACAATCAGGGTAAGACCTACAGCTACACCGTCATGGAGACGAAAGTAGATGATATGGTCGTAGAAAATGGCAGGGCAGGGGGCTATACCGTCTCCCAAGAGGGCATGGTCATCACCAATACCCTAGGCGCAGAGACGACCTCGGTTCAAGTGACCAAGTTGTGGGTAGACGATGACAATGCAGCCAACATCAGACCAGAGCAATTGGTACTCACCCTCACTCGAGATGATGGCCTGCAAAAAACGCAGATCTTCGATGTGACACCGGAAGATGAGTATCACTTTACCGGACTGGAGAAATACAAGGCAGATGGTACACTATACAGCTACTCCGTAGATGAACAGAAGGTCCCTGGCTATGAGAAGTCCATTGAAGGATTTACGATCACCAACACCCTGACAGGCACAGCGGATGTATCTGTTCGTAAAGAGTGGAAGGGTGTGGAAAATCCAGGAGATTACACGGCGAAATTCCAGTTGTTTGCGAATGGAATCGCCATAGAGGGCAAGAACCTGGAGATCACGGGCAATAGCACTGCGGTATTTGCAGAGCTGGAGGCCTTTGATGACAGTGGAAAGGCGATCACCTATACAGTTGAAGAAGAGGCAGTGGCAGATTTTACGACGACCATGACGGAAAAGGGCATTTGTGGATGTGACTTTGTATTTGTCAACACGGCAAAGGCGCCATCTCCGGCGGAAAAGACACAAGTAAAGGTGACGAAAGTCTGGGAAGGCGATGATGCAGTGAAGCCCACCATCCTCCTTCGATTGATGGATGGAGAAGACCAAGTTGCCTATGTGAAGTTAGAGAATGGAACGACAGCCCACACCTTTACGAATCTAGAGAAATATAGAGCCGATGGAGCGACGGAGATCGCCTATACCATCAAGGAAGACTCCGTTGACGGTTATGATCTGCCAGAGATTACTGGATCTGCATCTGACGGTTTCACAATCACCAACACGAAGACGGAAATACCAGTGCCACAGCCTGTACTAACTAGGGTTGTCGTGCATAAGAGTTGGGTAAACCTTCCGGAGGATGTGGACCTAGGGGACTATGTGGCGAGATTCGAGCTATATGGGAATGGCGTCAAGGTGGAAGATAAGAACTTGGAGATCATAGTCAATGGAAGTGGTACTTTCGAGGATCTGCCCAAATTCGATGTACAAAACCAGGAGATCTTGTATACAGTCAAGGAGACGGAAATTCTCGTAAAGGGTGCTCCATCGACAGGATTTGAAACTCTAGTCGGCGGAAATGTCGCAGATGGATTTGTCTATGTGAATTATCCGAAGGAGACCTTTGGGGTTGTATTGCAGAAGCTAGATAGCGTGACAAAACAGGTGCTGGAGGGAGTGGAGTTTGAACTCTGGAAAGTGGTGACACCTGCGAAGCAGGCAGCGCTTACAGGGGAAGAGGAGAATCAGCTCCCAGAACTGGAAGCAGAACTGACAAGATTGCAAGTTGAGAGGGAGGAAGCTGCCAGACCACAACCAACGGAAAACATCGCCGAATTACAGGCACAGATCGATGAACTGGATCCACAGATTATAGAGGAAAACCAAAGATTAGAGGAGCTAGAAGCCCTTCAAGCACAGTGGATTGAGGGTGAAGCACAGATCACCGATGCAGAGATTGTGGAGATCGAGCAGCTTAGAGAGAGATCCAACGCTCTGACTCAGGAAAGAGAAGAGCTGATTGCAAGGCGAATGGCAGCAGAGGAAGGTCCGGCACCAGTGGACACCGCACAACTGGATGGGGAGATCGCAGCTCTTAAGCAACTGATCGCAGATACAAAGGCATTGACGGATGGGGCTATGGAGCTGGAAAATACTGAGGATCAGCGAATTGGCAACTATACAACGGATGGAAATGGCCTGATCGTACTCGGCGGTTTAGAACCAAGGGAGCACTACTTCAAGGAAGTGAAGGCGCTAGAGCACTATATGATGATCGGGGATGGAAAATACGACTTCGCCGTACCGACTCCGGAGGATCCGAGCGTTCCCGTAGCCATCACTGTGCTGAACGAGCCGATCCCAACGGAAAAGATCAATATCACCGCATCGAAGAGATGGGAAGATGGAGGTTTAACTGCCCTCCATCCCACCATCATCCTTCAGCTGATGGATGGCGATACGGTCCTAAGACAAGTTCAATTGACAAATGATCAAACTTCCCATATCTTTGAAGGACTGGAGAAATACCGAGCAGATCGCAAGACGGAAATTAATTACAGCCTCCAAGAGATTCCAGTAGAGGGATATGAAACTCCTGTGATCACAGGTGATGCAAAGAGTGGATTCACCGTTATCAATCGGCGAAAAGTGGAGACCCCCCAGCCATTGGAGCCAGTGAAGAAGATCATCCAAGGCGAGAAGATATGGCTACTGGACGCTGAAGGGGATAGACCAAACTCCATTACCGTCATTTTGTATAAAAATGGCGTAAAGGAGGCAGAGAGGATCGTAACTGCTCAAGATCAATGGAAATATGTCTTTGGTGAGCAGATCATCGTCGACGAGTCCGGTAAGCTGAACCAATTCGAAGTACAAGAGATTGTACCGAAGGGATACGCAGTAAAGGTGAATGGCTATAATATCACCAACACCAAGCTAAAGGAAGAGCCAATTCCGGATCCGATAATGGAGCAAGTCAAAGGTAAAAAAGTATGGTCTGGAGATCAAGCTACTGATCGCCCCGATTCCATCGTCGTCATCTTGTATCAAAATGGCGATGAGGTGGAGCGGAAGACGATCACAGCAGAAGATGGTTGGACTTATGATTTTGGGTCGCAGATGGTCAAGGACACTCTTGGCAATAGCTATAAATATCTGGTGCGAGAAGAGGTACCAGAGGGCTATACAGTGAGCTATATTGGATACAATATCATCAATATTAAGGATAAACCAGAGGATCCGACGAAACCAGAAGATCCAACGGATCCGGAC
>JAUNUQ010000022.1 GCA_030538075.1 Tissierellia bacterium | reverse complement strand
GCCTTTAGATGTCAAGAAACCTAAGCTTTGTTTCGAAGGTCTTCTATCAATCTATTATTTAATTCTACAGCAGCATTGTAGCCTAGGGATTTCTGTCTGGTATTCCTAGTCGCCACCTCTACGATCATGGCGATATTCCGACCTGGTTTTACAGGTAAATTGATGATTGGAATTTTGACCCCTAGGATCTCCGTATAGTTGTCGTCTAGTCCCAGACGATCGTATTCCTTTTCATTGTCCCATTGTTCGAGGTGAATCACCAGATCCACATAGGTGCTCGCCTTTACAGACCCGACGCCATATAGCCTTCGAATATCCAAGATGCCGATGCCTCTGATCTCCAAAAAATGGCGGATATTCTCTGGGCAGGAACCCAGCAGTCCCTCATCTAGCTTGATGATATCCACGACATCGTCGGCGACCAGACGATGTCCCCTGGTCACTAAATCCAGCGCCGTCTCGGATTTTCCAATAGAGCTATCCCCACGAATCAGCACACCCATCCCATAGATCTCCATCAGATCCGCGTGGAGGGTCACCTCCTCTGCCAGAACTTCATCCAATACGCTGGTCACCCGGTTGATGAGCTTTGTCGAGGGCAGATCCGAGCGCAAGACGGTCTTGTTATAGTAATTGGCTAGGTCTATGATATCCTCACTGATCTGCACTCCATGGGAGAAGATGATGGCGGGCAGAGGATAGGAAAGGATGCCCCGAAAGCGCTCGTATCGGACTTCTGGATCCAAGCTCATATAATAAGCCTGTTCAACCTTCCCCAGGATCTGTAAGCGCTTATAGGAGAACTCGTCCAGATATCCCGCCAACTGCAGTCCCGGTCGATTGACGTCCTTGTTACTCAGGGTGCGTGTGGTGAAATCCGAGCTCTTATTGATGATTTCGAGTTTTAGTGCCTGTGCCAGTTTTTCGATGGTAATGGTTTTCACTTATCTCACATCCTCATTTAGATAGTGATGGACCGATTCAGCGGCTCGCCGGTTCATCTTTGGTGCGTTCATCAGTTCTTCTACACTAGCTCTTCGTATCCCTTCAACGGACTGAAAATGCCTTAGTAAACTCTGGCGACGCATGGGACCAATGCCTGGAATCTCATCTAAGACCGATCCTGTGAGGGATTTTGAGCGCAGCTTTTTGTGGTAATCAATGGCAAAACGGTGGGCCTCCTCTTGGATTCCATAGAGAAATCGGTAGACGGCTGAGCCCAGTTTCAAGGGATATTCCCTATCCTGATAGATGAGAGCTCTGGTGTTATGGAACTCGTCCTTCACCAGACCGCATACTGGGATCTCCAGTTGAAAGGCGTCCAGCACCTCCTGCGCAGTGTGGACATGGCCAATTCCGCCGTCGATCAACAGGATGTCAGGGGTGGATCCAAAGCCCGTCCCTGTATGCTTCTCTACTTCCCAGCGCCGAAATCTTCTCTGTAGGACTTCTCGCATACTACCATAGTCATCCGATCCTTCGATCGACTTGATCTTGAACTTTCGGTATTCCTTCGTCGCCTTGATCCCCTCTTCAAACACCACCATGGACCCGACGGATTGTACACCGGAAGTATTGGAAATATCATAGGCTTCAATTCGATGCAGCCCTTCGAGACCAAGGGCCCCTTCGAGATGCTCCAGCCCCAGTGGCCGGATGCGCTCTCTGCGTTTCTTGGACTCTTTGTATTTATTCAGGTTCTCCAATGCATTTTGCCGAACCATCTTGAGCAAATCCACTTTTTCTCCGCGTTTGGGAATCTGGATATGGACAAGGGAGCCCTTTTTTTGGCGGAGGAATTCTCGGATCGAATCCAGATCGATGGGTTCATATTCGACCAGAACCTCCCTTGGGATATAGGATACATCCAGGTAATACTGTTTGATGAAGGCGGACATCAGTTCAGCATATTCAGAGTCGTACTCGTCCTCCGTAATGAAGTGATGCGCGTCGATCACCCTGCCCCCGCGCATGTAGAAGATCTGAAAGCAAACGATTTGATCCTCCTTGACCACGGAGATCATATCGATGTCCTGCCCTTTGAGATTCGAGATCTTCTGCTTTTGCAGGACGATGTCCACGGTGTTCAGATAATCCCTGTATTTGATCGCCATCTCGTATTCCTGCTTTTCGGAATGTCCTTCCATTCGAGAACGGAGATAATGGATTAGATGGTCGCTCTTGCCTTTGAGAAAGGCTTCGATGACCTCGATGTTCTTGAGATACAATGCTTCATCTGCCTTTCCAACACATGGCGCCAGACATCTACCGATGAAATAATTCAAACAAGGCCGTTTGAGCCGTGCCCCCTTTCGAAAGTCCAAATTGCAGGTTCGAAGTGGGTAGATCTCGTGGATTAAGTCGATCAATTCATTGACGGCAAAGGCATTTGGAAAGGGACCGAAGTAGGTGCCCCCATCATTTAAGACCCGCCTCGTCTTTTGGAGTCGAGGATAGGGTTCCTTCGTGATTTTAATAAAGGGATAGGACTTATCGTCTCGCAGTAAGATATTGTATTTTGGTCTCTTCTCTTTTATCAGATTGGACTCGAGCACCAGAGCTTCCACTTCATTATCCACGATGAGATAGGAGAAAGAGTGGATATGTGAAACCATAGCGATGACTTTGGGATGCTTGCTAGCGTCCTTATTAAAATAAGAACGCACCCGGCTCTTGAGGGAGATGGCTTTACCCACATAGATGACCTCTCCCTCACTATTTTTCATCAGATATACGCCAGGCAGGTCGGGCAGTTTTTTTAGCTCTTCCTGGATGTCAAACATCTATCTTGAAATGCTCTTTGTGGCTTGTTCCAGATACTTCAGGTCCGCACCACTGAGACGATCTGCCAATTTGTCATAGCAGCTCTGATTGTATTCATTCAACCACTGAATCTCGTGATCATCCAATCGATCCACCAATAGAGGTCTCGTGTCGATGGGGCAAACAGAGAGGATCTCAAAGGACAGGAAGGATCCAAACTCATTGGTGATGTCCTTCTTGACCACACAGATATTTTCTATCCGCACCCCATGGCTATCCGGCACATATAGACCGGGTTCCACGGAGACGACCATGCCCTCTTCTAGGGGAATGGCATTTGGCTGAACGGCGATTCGATGGGGTCCTTCGTGGACGAAGAGCAAATAGCCCACCCCATGTCCTGTCCCGTGGTTATAGTCCACGCCCTCACGCCATAGCGGTAGCCTGGAAAAGGCGTCCAGATAGTGGCCACTGGTCCCGACCTTGAATTTTGCAGAGATCAAGCTGATATGGGATTTCAAAGTCAGAGTATAGTGTAGTTTTTCCGTGTCCGTTAACTCACCTAATTGAATGGTTCTCGTGATGTCCGTGGTGCCGTCCAAATATTGACCGCCACTATCGAGGAGAAACAGCCCCTTTGGCTTCAGGACAGCTTGTCTATTTTGGCTCGGCGCATAATGGGGCATGGAGGCATTTGCACCATAGGCAGCGATGGTCTCAAAGCTGTTTTCAATAAAATGTTCTTGTTCTGAGCGGAGTTTTAGAGCTTTATCTACAACGGCCACCTCCGTTACGACGCCTGTGGGGGTTCCCGTCTCAATCCAATGAAATAAGCGAACCAGAGCAGTGCCATCTTTCAGATAGGCATTGCGTTGGTGGCGTAATTCCGTCTCATTCTTAATCGCTTTCATCGCCCCCACTATGCTGCGATCCTTGATCAATTGCACATTTGATGGAGCCCTATCGATCAATGCGATGCTGACAGATGCAGGATCAAAAAAGAGGGTTGACTTACCAGGGATCTGGGACAATATATCCCCGACTTCGTCATAGGGCCTTATCTCAACTCCATTGGATGCGAGATGTTCTTTGACCTCATCCGTCAGTTTCGCCATATCACAGAACAGGAGCGCTTGATCACGAGAGATCAAAGCATAGGCGAAGATCACAGGATTACATGGGATATCCCTGCCCCGGAGACAGTAGAGATAGGCCACATCGTCCAATGCGGAGATGATATAATTGTCGATTCCCTGCTGCCCCATTCGCTTCCTGAGTTCTCGGATCCGATCGGCCACGGTACTTCCGGTATATTCCGGTTGATGGGCAAAGGCTTCCCCATGGGGCAGAGCAGGTCGATCCTTCCAAATTTCCTTGATGAAATCCAAGGAACCGATCAAGATCTGGTCATCCATCTTCTCTAAAAGGTCACGATAGAGCTGATAGGAGACGCAGTTTCCATCGAAACCGATCTTGCCACCAGGACGGACCCTGTCCTTCAAGAACTCTGCGACGGTGAGTACTCCAGGTACCCCCTGTCTAAATAATTTGAACTCTGTGCCCTGTAACTCGAAATCTGCCTGAATGAAATATCTCCCATCTGTCCATAGGATGGCCTCGTCACGTGTGACGACTGCGGTACCCTGCGAGTCTGTAAAACCGGAGACGAATGCCCGAGCCTTATAATAATCCGCCAAATACTCTGATTGGTGTGGATCTGACGAAGTCACCAAATACGCATCGATACCACGCAGAGCCATTTTTTCTCTTAATTGTTTTAGTCTTTCTCTGATCATCTATGTCCTCCAGAATCATATACTAAGGTCATTATAACGCAATGGGAGTGCTAGTTCAAATCCAGATTGCAACAAAATTCCAGAATACTCTTAAGGTTGCTTGCTATTTCAAAACGCTATGGATATAATACTTTCAGAATACAAAGAAATGAGTGATGATATGAAATTGGGAATTGTAGGCCTGCCCAATGTGGGCAAGAGCACATTATTTAATGCGATCACAAAAGCCGGTGCAGAAGCGGCGAATTATCCTTTTTGTACAATTGATCCAAATGTCGGCGTAGTCGATGTTCCGGATGGCAGATTGGACCAGTTGGCGAAATTGAGCAATTCGAAGAAGATCATACCCGCCTTTATTGAATTTGTGGACATCGCCGGATTGGTACGGGGTGCGAGCAAAGGCGAAGGCCTTGGCAACAAATTTTTGGCGAACATCCGAGAGGTGGATGCCATCGTCGAGGTGCTCAGGTGTTTTGAAGATCCTGACGTCGTCCATGTCGATGGTGCTGTGGAACCCCTTCGGGATATCGAGACCATCCATTTGGAATTGATCTTCGCCGATTTGGAGATGGTAGAGCGCAGATTGGATAAGACAGTCAAGGCTGCACGTGCAGACAAAAAGCTGCAGGTGGAAGCCGATCTGCTCAAGAAACTATATGATGTGTTGTCAGAGGGCAAATCCGCTCGAAAGCTCAGCTTCACTGATGAGGAAAATAAACTGATCCGCGGATTCAATCTCCTGTCCATCAAACCGATCATCTATGTGGCCAATGTCTCGGAAGAAGAGGTGGCCGAAGATGGTATTAACAATGCCCATGTTGCAAAGATCCGAGAATATGCCCAGGCGGAGGGCTCTGAGGTCGTGGTGATCAGTGCCAAGATCGAACAGGAGATCTCTGAATTGGAAGAGGAAGATGTCCGTGAGCTGCTAGAAGCCATGGGCTTGGAGGAGTCTGGACTCAACAAATTGATCCGCTCTAGCTATTCCCTATTGGGCTTGATCAGCTTTTTGACTACGGGTCCCCAAGAGACGCGGGCATGGACCATTCAAAAGGGTACTTCCGCGCAAGAGGCCGCCGGAAAAATCCATACAGATATCCAAAGGGGCTTTATTCGAGCGGAGACCATCTATATTGATGATCTCGTAAAATACGGCTCCATGGTTGCCGCCAAGGAACATGGTGCAGTTCGTCTGGAAGGAAAGGAATACAAGATGGCCGATGGGGATGTCGTCCTCTTTCGCTTTAATGTCTAGATATCAAAACAGGATGATGCTCAGTCATCCTGTTTTTTCATTGCCAGCCCCTCGTAATCTTCGAGATCGGCAATCGTGTTGATATTGTAGTACATATCCCCTTCCCTTGAAAATTCCCTCGCAACTCGTTGGGATATATATAGAAAATTTGCTTTTTCTGCGAGATGAAAAATGCGATAGGAAGCTGCCTCTATTTGCTTTTCTACAAGTGGGAGTAATCTGCGATGATAAAGGGCATTCATCGGCTCAATATGCTCCCCTTTACGGGTCATGACTCCATCGTAGACATCCTCATAACAATCCACCATATACTGTATGAATGCGGGGTTGAGATTGGGCATGTCACAGGCTAAGAGATAGACCAGCTCGGTAGGAGAATAGGTCAGGGCAGCATGGAGCCCTGAGATGGGACCATGCCCTGGATGGATATCTGCTATGGCATTGCAGGGCAGATCCCCGTAGAGCTGGGGCCGATTGGTGACCACTAAAACACGGTCAAAAATTGCATCTAATCCATAGACTAGCTTTTCAATGAGCCGCCCTTCTCTCAGCTCGATTTCCTGTTTGTCATAGGTCATGCGCTGACTCTTCCCTCCTGCCAGAATGACCGCGGTGATACGATTCATATTCTCCTCCAAAAAAGGAGCTATGGCAAATCCCTGCCACAGCTCCACGATCCTTTAAACTTTCTTTTTCTTATTCTTTGCAATCAATTTATCCAATACAATGTCGTAGCCCTCTGCCCCATAATGTAGGGAGCGGTTTACGCGGCTGATCGTAGCCGTGGATGCACCGGTCTCTTTTTCGATCTCGTTATAAGTCTTACGAATTCGCAAGAGCTTCGCTACTTCCAATCGCTGGGATATGGAGTTTAACTCACGAACTGTACAGACGTCTTCAAAGAACTTGTAGCAATCTTCTTTTGTCTTAAGCATTAGAATTGCCTCAAAGAATTCGTCTAATTGCTCCGTTCGAAATTTAGGATTGGTTGTCATCTGATCCCCCTTAGAATAAACCTACGATCTCTCCATCTTCCTTGATGTCGATGTTGTTTGCAGCAGGTACTTTTGGTAATCCGGGCATTGTCATAATATCCCCGGTGATTGCAACGATAAAGCCAGCTCCAGCCGAGACCTTGATATCACGGATGGTGATTCTGAATCCTGTCGGTGCAGCCAATAGGCTTGGGTCATCCGAGAAGGAATACTGGGTTTTAGCCATACAGATTGGCATCTTGTCAAGACCGAGTGCCTCGATGTCGCGGATCTTCTTCTCGACAGCCTTCGAATAGTCGACTCCGTCTGCACGATAGATCTCTCGAGCGATGGTGTCAATTTTTTCTTTAATAGAAATATTTACGTCATAAAGGGGTTTGAAATTCGCTTCGCCCTTTTCAGCAACTTCGATGACGGCTTTGGCCAATTCGATTCCACCTTCTCCGCCCTTTGCCCAGTTTTCTGCCAATACGGCTACTGTGCCAAGCTCTTTTGTCTTCTCGATGATGAAGTCGAGCTCCGCTTTGGTGTCCGTTGGGAATTGGTTGACCGCGACAACTGCCGGTACACCGAATTTATTGACATTCTCGATATGTCTTTGCAGGTTGGCAAATCCCTTTTCTAGAGCAGCTACATTTTCCGTACCCAGGTCCGCTTTTGCAACGCCGCCGTGGTGTTTCAATGCACGCACTGTAGCGACAATAACGGTTACATCCGGTTTCAAATCGCCGAATCGAGCTTTGATATCGAAGAATTTCTCAGCTCCTAGGTCAGCTCCGAATCCTGCTTCGGTTACTGTATAATCTGCAGTTTTCAGTGCGAATTGCGTTGCCAACATGGAGTTACAGCCATGTGCGATATTGGCAAAGGGACCTCCATGGATGAAAGCAGGAGTATTCTCTAGAGTTTGCACCAGGTTAGGACGAATGGCATCCTTCATGACGAGGGCCACTGCGCCATCTGCCTTTAAGTCTTTTGCAAAAACGGGCGTTCCATCTGTAGCATATGCGACAAGAATGCGGCCGACTCTCTCTTTCAGGTCCATCAGGTCTTTACTCAGACAGAGGATGGCCATGATTTCAGAAGCTACTGTAATGTCAAATCCATCTTCCCTGGGCACGCCATTTGGCTTTCCGCCCAGTCCGAGGACGATGCTTCGAAGAGCTCGATCGTTCATGTCCAGAACGCGTTTCCAGATGATTCTGCGCGTATCGATTTTTAACTCATTGCCCTGTTGTAGATGATTGTCTAAAAGTGCAGAAATTAGGTTGTGGGCAGTAGTGATCGCGTGGAAGTCGCCTGTGAAATGCAGGTTGATGTCCTCCATTGGAACTACCTGGGAGTATCCACCACCGGCTGCTCCACCCTTTACCCCAAAACTGGGTCCCAAAGAGGGCTCGCGTAGTGCAGTAACGGTTTTCTTACCCAATTTGTTCAATGCCATGGACAGACCGATATTTGTTGTCGTCTTGCCCTCTCCTGCCGGAGTCGGATTGATTGCAGTAACCAGGACCAACTTACCATCAGGTTGATCTGCCTTTTCTTTCAGTACATTTAGGTCTACCTTCGCCTTGTAATTTCCGTAGAGCTCTAGTTGGTCTACGCTGAGGCCAAGGGTTTTCGCCACCTCTGAAATCGGTTCCATTTTCGCTTCTTGAGCGATTTGAACGTCAGTTTTCAAAATATCCCTCCTAAGTATTTATTCTCGAAATCTTGCTGAAAAAACTTAGCACTTTACAATAACATATTAACATTTTTAGATTGCTAATGCAAGCGTATTTCCCCAATATCTTTTCTGAAATAAGAATTTTCAAACCGTATTTTATCAATATTTGCATATACTGTACTTCTGCACTCCTCCAGATTCGCTCCGAGGGCAGTGAGGCAAAGCACTCTGCCTCCAGCTGTCAGATACTGATCATTCTCGGCTTTTGTTCCACTGTGGATCAGATAGAGATCCTCTGACTGGGGGATTTCTTGAAGGCCAAAGATCGGATAGCCCGTTGGATAGGAGCCGGGATATCCACCTGAGACCAAGATGACCGTCAACGCCGTCTGATTTGAAAAAACGATGTCCTCTTCTTTTAGAGTCCCTTCCGTGCTCTTCCATAGAATATCCAGCAGATCGGATTTCAGTCTCGGCAGGAGGACTTGAGTTTCTGGGTCGCCGAATCGCACGTTGAATTCCAATACCTTTGGCCCCTCTTCGGTGACCATAAAGCCGATGAATAGCACTCCATCATAGAGCAGCCCATCGGATAATAGGCCCTTTTCAATGCTCGGGATGATCTCCTCCCTGATCTGCGCCAAGTGGTTTGGCTTTAGTAAGTGATTGGGTGAGAAGCAGCCCACCCCGCCGGTATTGGGTCCACTGTCACCCTCTCCGATCTGCTTATAGTCCTTTGCAGATTCGAAGAAATTCAAACGGCCCTTGGAGACGATGCAAAAGACCGAGGCTTCAAATCCTACCAGATATTCTTCTAGGATCAGGCTCCTGCCCTCTTCTCCAAATACTCTATCCACTAATATCTCTCGAATGGCCTTCTCCGCTGCCCCTCTGTCGGGGCAGATGATGACGCCCTTCCCTGCGCAGAGTCCATCTGCCTTGACGACGACGGGAAAGCGAAAATCCTCCAATCCTCCGATTGCCTCATCGGGATCTTCGTAGCGATGATATCTGGCCGTGGGCACTCCATGCTCTTCCAGAAATACCTTGGTGAAATGCTTGCTGCCCTCAAGTTGAGCAGCTTTTTGGTTGGGTCCAAATATCCGCAGACCTCTGGCTGTAAAGGCATCTGTGATCCCATGTACGAGGGGTAGTTCTGGACCAACTACGGTCAAATCAATCCCCTGATCCTCTGCGAATTGGAGTAGTCCTTGGATATCATCTGTCTGGATGGGCAGATTCTCTGCTATCTCTTGGGTTCCTCCATTACCTGGCGCGCAGTAGAGCTGCTTGACGGAGGGAGATTCTGCCAGCTTCCGGCAGAGGGCATGTTCTCTGCCTCCGGAACCGATTACGAGTATTTTCATTCTGCCTCCTAATGTCTAAAATGTCGCATGGCCGTGTAGACCATCGTCATATCCTTCTCATCACAGACCTCGATGCTGTCCTGATCTTTGATGGAACCTCCTGGTTGAATGACCGCCTGGATGCCAGCTTCTGCCAATTCTCGGATGGAGTCTGCAAATGGAAAAAAGCCGTCTGATGCGACTACGCCGCCTTTGGCATTCTCTCCTGCCTGTTTTAGAGCTTGTTGGACGGCAAAATAGCGGTTTACCTGTCCAACCCCAAGGCCGATTGTCCTTCGATTTTTGGTGATCGCGATGCCGTTGGATTTCACGCATTTGGCGACTCGATAGGCAAAGAGCAGCTCTTCTAACTCCCCTTCTGTCGGTTGCCGTTTCGTCACACAGTTGAGCTGCTCATAGAGCTCTAAGTCAGCGTCTTGCTGGAGCATGCCGCCGCTCACCTCGCGG
This sequence comes from Tissierellia bacterium, assembly GCA_030538075.1. Lineage (GTDB taxonomy): Bacteria > Bacillota > Clostridia > Tissierellales > Peptoniphilaceae > JAUNUQ01. The sequence goes on along the minus strand of JAUNUQ010000022.1, from coordinate 29,865 downwards.
AGCTGCCTTTCCCCCATTTGCGATTCCAATAGAGTGGGAATTTCAATGACCCGTAAATTGGGTTTTTTTCGGAAGATCCCAAGAGCTTCCTCTGTGAAGGACGGAGCGATGACCAGTTCCAAGAAGATCTCTGTCATCTTCTCGGCGACAGGAGAAGTGATTTGGCCATTGACTACGACAATGCCCCCGAATATGGACTCACTATCCGCTTCATAACAGGCTTGATAGGCGATTTCTAAATTCTCTGCAGAGGCGATCCCACAGGGATTGGTGTGTTTGATGGCAATTGCAGTGGGCTGCTCTTGAAACTCCCTGATGAATTCGATGGCAGCACTGGCATCCAGGAGATTATTGTAGGAAAGAGCTTTACCCTGATGGACGATGGCGTCTTTCAAGCCTCCTGGCTCAGCACTTCGAAAGAACTTCGCTCTTTGCTGTGGGTTTTCCCCATAGCGGAGTTCTCGTCCGCCTGTATAATGGAGGAATAAGTCATCTTGTGGCTCGATGAGGTCCTTAGCATAGTGATTGGCAATGGCGATTTCATAGGCTGCCGTTACTGCGAAGGCCTCTGCTGCCAGTGACTTTCGCTGTCTTTCATCCATTTGATCGCTGCGCAGCAGTTCTAGGACCCGATTATACTGCCCAATGCTCGTCACGATGATCACATCGCGATGATTTTTTGCAGCACCGCGTATCATCGAAGGGCCACCGATATCAATTTTTTCAAGGATGTCCTGTTCCGAGGAATTCGGATCACGCAGGGTATCGACGAAGGGATATAGGGTGTTGACGACCATATCAATGGAAGAGAGCTGCAGCTCTTCCATGATCTGTTGGTCTGATTCTGATGATCTTCGATAGAGGATGCCCGCAAAAATCTGCGGACAGAGGGTCTTTACCCTCCCGTCAAAGACCTCTGGAAAACCTGTTAGTTGCTGGACATCCAGGACGTCGATATTCGCCTCTTCTAGGGTTTTTTTCGTACCACCAGTGGAGATCAGTTCCCAACCCAGCTCCTTTAATCCCCTGGCAAAGTCCACGACCCCTTCCTTATCATAAACACTGATTAACACCCTTTTGCTATTCATTCATTGCCCCCTCTATGTAGTAATTCACGGTCTTGACTAAGAGTGCCCTTTCCATTGGGCTGATTCTCGCCCTTAAGGAGTCCACATCATCTCCATGGTAGACATTGACCCGGTCCTGAGCTAGGATCTGCCCAGTGTCACAGCCCTCATCCACAAGATGAACGGTGGCCCCTGAAATGGCATCGCCTGCCTCCAAAACTGCACGATGGACATGATCACCATACATTCCCACGCCGCCGTATTTGGGGAGTAGAGCTGGATGAAGATTCAGGATCCTCCCCCGAAAACTATGCACAAAACTCGCGGGCAGAACACGCATAAAGCCAGCGAGAATGATCCAGTCGATGGACTCTGTATAAAGCAGATTGATCAACTCGGGGTAGGGATCGGGATCATCTGCTTTTAAGGAGATCAATTTCGTGGGGATCCCCACCTTCGCAGCGCGAACCAATCCATAACAGTCCGGTTGGTCGGAGATGACCAGATGAATGCTGCCTGGCATCTCCCCTATTTTTTGTGAATGGATCAATGCCCCAAGATTTGTGCCACTGCCGGATACAAAGACGGCAAGGCGCTTTAGAGACATACCCTGAGCCTCTCTTCCCCTTGGATTACGATGCCAATTCGATGACATTCCTCTCCAATGGAGGCCAATGCGCTCTGGACTTCTTCTACCGAAGCCGGATCTACGAATACGATTAAACCCAGACCCATATTAAAGGTATTGTACATCTCTAGTGTTTCAATATTGCCCCATTCCTGAAGGTAATTGAAGATCTTAGGAACACGTATACCCGTCAGATCTAGATCTGCTGTCAACCCTTTGGGGACGATGCGAGGGATATTTTCGTAAATCCCGCCTCCAGTGATGTGGACATAGCCATGGACGTCAGTGACCGCATTGATCGCCTTCACCGCATGATGATAGATCTTCGTCGGCGTGAGAAGCTCTTCGCCCAAGGTCTTATTCGTACCCTCTAAAGGCATGGATAGTACAAAATCTTTCTTATCGAAGACGATCTTGCGAACGAGGGAAAAACCGTTGCTATGAAGGCCTGTTGAGGGCAGTGCCAAGATGACGTCGCCTTCGGCAATGCGCTTGCCATCGATGATCTTCGATCTTTCGACGACTCCGACTGCAAAGCCCGCCAGGTCATATTCCCCCTCCTGGTAGAAACCGGGCATCTCAGCCGTCTCGCCACCGATCAATGCCGCTTCCGCTAACTGACAGCCATTCGCGACTCCTTCAACGACCTGAGCCATCCGATCTGCATTCATCTGCCCAGTCGCCAAATAATCCAAGAAAAAAAGAGGTCTCGCTCCTTGACATAGGATGTCGTTGACGCACATCGCCACACAGTCCTCACCAATGGTGTTATGGACATCCATTTTAAATGCAATCTTCAATTTGGTGCCGACTCCATCGGTTCCGGAGACCAACACCGGTTCCTGATAATCTTCGATGGGGAGTCGATAGAGACCAGAAAAGCCCCCGATTCCAGAGAGTACATTCTCAGAATTCGTCCGCTTCACGATCTCCTTGATCTTTGCCACCTCGCGATAGCCCTCTTCCCGGTCTACGCCGGCTGATCTGTAATCAATCTTCATCTGTAGCCTCCAATTCTATGGGATATTGCTTATCCAAACATCCGGTACAAAAGGAATTATTCAGTCCAAAGGATTCTAGGGTGTCCTCGATTGACATGAACATCAAGCTATCTGCACCAATCAATTTTCGAATCTCTTCTGTACTGTGAGTCGCTGCGATCATCTTGCCACTGACCGATTGATTGACGCCGAGCTCACAGACATGATAGACCTTAGGCGATGCGATTCGTACGTGGACGGTTTTCGCACCAGCATCTCGAAGCATCTTCACCGTGCGGGTCATCGTCGTCCCTCTTACGATCGAATCATCTACGACGATGATGTCTCTACCCTCGACATTCTCCCGCAGTACATTTAGTTTAATACGCACCTTGTCGATACGGTCGTTTTGATCCCGCTCGATGAAGGTACGGCCCACATATCGATTCTTAATTATTCCAATACCATAGGGGATTTTGGCCTCCTCGGCAAATCCGATGGCTGCGACCATCCCCGAATCCGGTGCGCCAATCACCACATCTGCGGAAATGTCATTGCGCTTCGCTAATTGTTTCCCTGAATTGATGCGCATCCGGTATATGGATTTGCCATTCAGGATCGAATCCGGTCTGGCATAATAAATCGCTTCAAAAATACAGGAGCGGTTACAGAGGGGTTTAAAGAGCTGTTCTTCGTATAATCTATTGCCCTCAATGATCACCATCTCTCCTGGCACAATATCTCGGAGATAACTACCACCGACTGCATCAAAGCTACAGGTCTCGCTGGAGACCATATAACCGTCCTCCAGTTTTCCGAGCACCAAGGGTTTTATGCCATATCGATCTCTCGCCAGAATCAGTCGATTGTCCGTCATCAACAGAAAACTGTAGGCTCCCTTGACCAGTTGCAAGGTCTTTTTTATCGCTTCGATGATATCTCCGTTGTAATGAATGGCGATGAGATTGGCGACGATCTCCGGATGGGAGATATGCTCATAGTTGACGCCGCAATCATCTACAATCCCCTTCAGTTCATCATAGTTCAGGAGATGGCCATCAAAGACCACGCCCATCACACCCTTGCCATAGCCGATGACTTTGGGGTTCATCTCCAGTGCTGGTATATAGGTTTGGCTATTGCTCACAAAGCCGATGGCGATTTTTCCCCGCAAGAGTCTGAGCACATCATCTTTTAATACATTGGTGACCAGTCCATGTCCCTTTTCATAATCTATGTATCCATTGTGGTCTGAGGCGATGCCACAACCGAATTGCCCCCGGTGCTGGATGGCATAGAGGGCATAGTATGTGAGGGACTGAGCGTTTTCCTGCTGTGTGGATACACCGAATACACCGCCCATCTAATTTGCTGCTCCTCCCAATTCTCGGTCTTCTCTGAGGATTTTTTCCGCCATGGAAGATTTGAATGCAAAAAGTTTCTCGGCGAGCTGCGGATATTTGATCGCCAGAATTTGAACGGCTAGAATAGCGGCGTTCTCTGCTCCGTTGATCGCCACGGTCGCCACTGGCACCCCAGTGGGCATCTGCACGACAGATAGGAGAGAATCCAGCCCATCCATCGTGGAGGATTTGATAGGTAAGCCAATGACCGGCAAAATCGTAATGCCGGCGATCACTCCTGCTAGATGAGCCGCCTTTCCGGCACAGGCGATAACGACTTCTGTGCCATTATCGATCAAGCCCTTTGCAAATCGATGGGCTTCATCTGGAGTGCGATGAGCAGAGATGATTCGCCATTCCACTTCAACCCCAAAATCCTTTAGGGTATTGACTGCTTTTATTACTATGTCTTTATCACTGGTGCTACCCATGACAATCGATACTTTCATGCTAAACTCCCCCCTTTTTGTTTATCAACCTAATAATACCATAAGAAAAGAACTCCAGTCTATCGAAATAGATCAAAGACCATCGTGAAGGAGTGTTTTCATTGCAAAAAATAACGTCAGAAATCCATTTTTTTACACAGGGAAGGCAGAATATGATACTATTAGTTTAAGTAATTGAAGGAAGGTATTATGAAAGAGAAATTGTATATTACCGGTCATAAGAATCCGGATACAGACTCCATCTGTGCTGCAATTGCCTACGCGGAACTAAAGAACCGTCGAGGCGAAAATGCCGAAGCAATTCGGCTTGGGGATCTCAATCAGGAGACGCAGTTCGTATTGGAGTATTTTGGCGTCCAGCCTCCTCGTTTCAAAGACACGATGAAACCACAGGTCCGTGACTTGGACATGGACGACGCCAATGCTATTACGCCAGACATCTCCCTAAACAAGGCCCTTTCCATAATCGAAGCCAATCACAACAACGACCTACCCACTGTGGACTATGATGAAAATCTACTGGGAATCGTCAGCTTGACGGACATCAACTCCTGTTATATGGAAGTTTGGGATGACCGTGTTCTGGGGCGTTCGGGCACTCCCATCGAGAACATCCTTGAAGTCATCTCTGGTAAAGTCCTCTTTCGACCAGAGACCATCCGTAAGCCAGATGGCCGAATGACCGTCTTTGCCATGCGTCCCGATACCCTAGGCGATGGAATTGGAGCTGGGGATATTGTCATCGTAGGTGACCGAGAAGATGCACAGCTAGATGCCATCGAACGAGATGTGTCCATTTTGATCCTCTGTGGCGGTTCCGATATGAACGAGGAGATATTGGCGAGAGCGAAACAGAAGAATGTTACCATATTGACGACGGAATTCTCCTCCTTTATGTGTGCCAGACTATTGCCCCAAGCCGTCCCCGTATCCTATGTCATGTCAACGGAGGGGATCGTCTCCTTCAGCTTGGATGATTATATCGACGAAGTGCGCACGACGATGGCCAACACCCGGTTTCGTTCTTATCCTGTACTTAACCATCAAAACAGAGTCATAGGCAATGTCTCCAGATATCATCTGATCTCAGGGAAGAGGAAAAAACTGATCCTCGTCGATCACAATGAACGCAATCAATCTGTGGATGACATCGACACGGCAGATATCGTTGAGATCATAGACCATCACAGGGTTGCCAATATCTCAACAGATGGTCCCGTCTATTTTCGAAACGAAGCCGTTGGATCTACGAGCACAATCATCTCTAAGATGTACTTTGAATCTGGAGTTCGTCCCCCCAGGGAGATCGCAGGTATTTTAGCTGCAGCCATCATCTCTGACACCCTGTACTTCCGTTCCCCCACCTCCACCAATGAGGACCGGCTGATGCTCGATCGACTCACCAAAATTGCCGGCATACAACCGGAGCAGTTTGCAGAGGAGATGTTTAAGGCGGGCACCAGCTTGGAGAACAGAAAGATCGCAGATCTGCTTAATGGAGATGTGAAGCAGTTTATGATCGAGGGTGAGCCCATCCGCGTCGCTCAAGTCTTCACCACCAACCTAGACCATATGGAGAGCATCCATGATGATCTGCTAGAGGAAATGGAGGAGCTGCGAATCGAAAAGGGCGAGCGCACCTTTGTCGTAATCCTGACGGATATCTTCCAAGAACTCAGCGAGGTCATGGTGACTGGAGATTATGCGAAGGAGATCGCAGAGGCCTTCGACACGCAAATCGTCAACCATACTTTTATCGCAAAGGGACTGTTGTCTAGAAAGAAACAGCTGGTACCCAAATTGCATCAGGCGATTAATGCCGCGAGGGGTTTGGTATAGAATAACCAACGGGTAAGGGATCTCTTCCTTTACCTGTTTTTTGATGTCAGAGCGGGATTCTAATCTGCCTATTCGAAATACCTGAATCCTATCCATTTTCCCTATTCCATCTCTTCAAAATTCGGGTATACTCTATATAACAAACGAATGAAAAGGAGCCCAAATATGAAAAAGACAAAAATTATTTTGGACTGCGATCCGGGTCATGACGATGCGATCGCCATCTTGCTTGCGGGAAGACATCCTGCAATCGATTTGCTGGGAATAACAACGGTAGCGGGAAATCAGACCTTAGACAAAATCACGACAAATGCGCTACATGTATGTGAATACCTCAATTTGGACATTCCCGTCTACAGGGGAATGTCTCTCCCCCTAGTGCGAGAGCAGGTAGTAGCAGATCAGGTGCATGGCGAGACCGGCCTTGACGGACCCGTCTTTGGTCCCTTGAAGACAGAAACACAGCAGGAACACGCCGTTCAATATATCATCAGAACCCTAATGGCAAGCGACAAAGACATCGTCCTCGTGCCGATAGGACCCTTGACGAATATTGCGATGGCAATGCGTTTAGAGCCAAATATCATACCAAAGATCCAAGAGATCGTCATGATGGGCGGTGCATATGGTGCAGGCAATTTTACACCTTCTGCCGAATTTAATTTCTTTGCGGACCCAGAAGCAGCCCATGTGGTATTTACCAGTGGTGCAAAGCTCACCATGATGGGGCTTGACCTGACAAATCAAACGATCTGTACACAGGACATCATTGATAGGATGGAAGCCATTGGGAATAAAGCTGGAAAGCTCTTTGGTGACATCATGCGTTTCACTCTGAAATCGCAGCAAGAGGCTTTTGGATTGGAGGCCGGTCCAGTTCATGATGTGACCTGTATCGCCTACCTGATCGCTCCAGAGCTATTCACAACCCAGGACATGCATGTGCAGATCGACATCAATCGCGGTCCTTGCTATGGCAGATCTGTCTGCGATGAAAACAACAGCCTTGGTCTACCTGCAAACTGTAAAGTAGGCAAAGGCATTCAATTGTCCGCCTTCTGGGATATGGTTGCCGAAGGAGTTAAGCGCTACGAGGATTAGATCGGTCACCGAACAAGTGAAATGATTGCAACCATTTATTTAAAATCGTCAAAATATAAAAAATAATCCTCCTAAAGGAAAGAGCATATAGCCTTATGTATAACTATATGCTCTAATTTTTTGCTCTATAAGATTATTAATTGAAAGACTCACTCCGCGAATATCATCGATCGAAGGTGGATGTTCTCGACCTTCCATTATATTCATAATCATCCCCTTCTTTACCACTCAGATCATTTCAGGGGAGCTTTGGGAGTATGATGGACTCGAAGTCTTGGTTAGCGGCTTGTATTTCACAAATAAATCATTGACTTGTCTGCCGACGTATTCTATGCAAGGAGACCTAGATTATAAAATCCTCAATACTTGATAAAAATATTTCAGTATTAATTACCAGAATTATATGATATACTTGCATAAATATATATTTATTTAGAAGCCCAAACTACATGCTCGCCTACAGGGTACTCATAAGGAGGAAAGATGAAGAAATTTATCTTAGTTACGGAAACCGGATCGGATATGCCACAGGAGTATATTGATCGATACAATATAAAAATCGTCCAAATGCATGTGTCTTTTGGTGATGAAACCTATGATGATTCTGATATCAAGGCAGCTGATGTCTTCGATTATTATGAGAAACACAAAGTCCTTCCCACGACATCTGGATCCACACCCAATGATTTTGCGGAAGTATTCCAAGCGATCAATCGAGATTATCCCGGCTGTGAAATCATCTATATCGCCTATTCATCAGTGACCACCGTCTCCTTCAGCTCTGCAAAAATTGCCGCTCGGGATTTTCCAAATGTCCATCTGATCGATTCAAAGAATTGTACTGTAGGCTTGACGAATATCGTCCTCTCTGCAGCGGAATTTATTGAAGAGCATCCAGATGCGACAGCCGAAGAAATCATCGCCTTTGTTGAGGATGTCAGGGAGCGCACTCGCTTTGTCTTTCTACCCCAGACCTTGCTCTATCTAAAAGCAGGTGGGAGAATTTCGAATGCATCGTATTTAGGAGCGATGCTCTTAAAGATCTTCCCTTCCATCGATCTCAAGGACGGTTATCTCGTTGCCGGAAAGAAATATCGAGGCAATTTCAAGTCCGTTTACAAGAAGATGATCGAAGATTTCTTCCAGCGTTTCAATCTCAACCGCGATTTCATCCGATTAATAAAAGTCCATGGCCTTTCAGAGGAGTATAGATTGGACATTGAAGAGATCGTAAAATCCCATGGAGTGAAGCAGTTTGAATGGATCGATGCAGGCGCTGTCATCGCCTGTCATGGAGGCCCCGGCGCCGTAGGCATCGTGGGAATAGAATACTGAGATTTAATGCCTAAATAGCAGGTAAAAAAACAGGGATATTGGCAGCAATACAGCCATCCTCCCTGTTTTTATTTGCCCAAAATCCCCGTCACTATAAGGGAACCAATATTCAATCCTAAGGGTATTTGGCACGGATACGCTCTTTTTGACCAGTAAAGAGAATCAAAAACTGCAAGACAACATAAGCGATGATCATCGTGGTCAGATAGAGCTGAAACCCTTGAAATTGGTCCAACCAAGCCATAAGCTTTAATTGTCCTTGAGTCTCTAAAAAGCCGACCATTCTTCCCGTGGCTACGGTGCCTATCGCCATGGGAAAAGTCATACCGGCGAAGGCGGGTGTAAAGTCAAAGGCAAAGAACTGTGGCAGCTTCAGAATCACAAAGCAGACCGATAAGAACACAGCCAAGTAGAGAGCATAGACCAATGGGACATTTGGATTCTCCATTGTATTAAAATAGGAAACGAGTGACAAGCTACAGGGTGCCAGAATGATGGGCTGGGTATGAACCATTGCCTTTGGGATCGGAACCCTTACCAATCGGTAGATCATGATGGGCAGCAAAATCGAATAGATACCAATGCTATAATAAGTCAAGATCTTACAAATGATTGGTTCGTTCATTTGTCCACCGACCACCACCGAAACCATTATTCCATTATAAGTAATAAACCAGGAGGGTACAAAGGAGACGATATTCCGATTTGTAATGACATTCCGATAGGTGAATACCAAGATATGGAGGATATGAAGACCCAACCCGAATGACCAAAGCATTTTGCCTAGATGGTAAACGGTATCGACATAATAGCTACCTAGGAGCATCATTGACAGGGTAAACCCGGCATGCAAACTACCAGGTACAGTCTGGCTGTACTCCTCAAGACAGACATCTCTATGTCTGAGGATCTTCAATACATATAATAGCCAAACGAATGTGGAGAGGATCATAGTGATATGCCGTATCATAATAAAACCCATGCTGCCATAGATATTCGATAAGGTCATGAATCCAACCAAGGTTGGCAACACAGGCACGGGAATGTCCTTAAGTCGTATCCAGTTTATAGTTTTCACTGCCCACCACCCCTTTCAAATCGAAATGCCAGACGCGAATTCAATAAGATGTGATAGCGATCAATAATACGATGGTTATAGGTCAAGAGCTCATGAGAATCTACTTCTTTGCGCATATTTGCTCCTTTTTAGTCCACAGAGCCAACAATCATAGGTGAACAAAGTCTCCACCCTCCTATCTGGTTCATAGTGAACTGAGTAAGTCGAAATAGAGAAACAGAACGTAATGCTTAAGTTCTGTTTCTCGGATGCCTTAATCTTTCGTCATCGGTTTATAGGAAGGTCCCGTCCAATACATTGGATGATAGACGATGGCTTTCTTTGGCAATTGAACGCCTTTCAGCACCCACTTCACATATTCTTCAAAGCCGGTTCTGTCTACGATATAGCCGATATGCTCCTTTCTGGCGGGAGCATCTGGACTGATATACTCTTCTACATAGTCATAGGTATTTTTGACAATCTTAATAATACTGCGCTCATCAATGAATTTTATAAAATCTTGTCCCAATCGAGGATTGACCTTTCCAGTTCGTCCAAATAGAGTCAATCGATAGTATTTCTCTTTGCTGCGCTTCCATGCGCGCATGGGGCAATAGACAACGCATACGCCGCAACCGATGCACTTTTCCTCATCTCTGACAGGCCGATAATTCTCCATTTTGATCGCTTGGACCGATTTATTGCGACAGTATTTTTCGCAAGCTCCACAACCGACACAGCGGTTTGAATCAAATTGCGGTTCGGTCATCCCCAGGATCCCAAAATCATGCATGCGCACCTTTCCGCAGTCATTGGGACAACCGGTAAAGGCGATTTTAAAATGCAGATCATGGGGAAAGACGGCCTTCTCCATTCGCTGTGCAAAACCCGTCGTCTCATAACAACCATAAGGGCAGACGCGGTTGCCGATACAAGCGGTAATGTTTCGCGTACCAGAGGATTGATAGCCTTTCTCTCGATGTTCTTGGTTGATATCTAACTCGTCGATTAGCGGTTGGAGAGCCTTATTGACCTCGTTCATCTTATCAAAGGGTATTCCTAAGACTTCAAATCCTTGTCTCGAGGTGATGTGTACTTCTCCGTTGCCATAAGTATCTGCGATTCGTTGTACTTCTCCTAATAAACGGCCGGAGATATGTCCGCCTGGAACCCGAATTCGAATCGCTCCGAGATTCCTCTTGCTAGTCACACGAAAAGCGTTTTTCCGTAATTTCCCAGTGTGTAAATCCAAGCTCATAAGGTTCCTCCTCAGTCTATTAAATGCTTTCCTTCAACATAATTAAATACGGGCCCATCCACGCAGATATAGGTGTCTAAAATTCTGCAATGACCGCATTTTCCAATTCCACAGCACATTTTTCGCTCGTAGCTGACCCATATATTCTCTTCAACAAAACCGAGTTTCTCCAATTCGATAATACTGAACTTCATCATCAGTGGTGGGCCAACGACAATGGCCATAGCCTTAGAGACATCCCTCATCTCCAGCAGTGGGATATGCTTCGTGACCATCCCCTCTTCGCAATCAAATCCACAGGTGTTGATATCCACCGTCAAAGTGACATCATGGGTTTCGTTCCAGCGTTTTTGGTCTTCATAAAACAGGATGTCCTGTGGCGTTCGACAGCCGCAGATCAAAGTCAATCTCTGCACTTCGTCGGGATGTCTCCAGAAGTATTCAATCACTCCTCTAACGGGGGACAGTCCTGTTCCACCTGCTATGACAACCAATTCCTTGCCCTTATAGTTATCTACGTCGAAACCATTGCCATAGGGTCCTCGCATAAACAGGTGATCGCCGATATAGTGTTCAAAAACCTCATCCGTCACTTTTCCAACTTTTCGTATGGTTAAATCTATTACCCCTTCGTCAATACCAGAAATCGAGATCGGTGCTTCACCATATTTGGGCAATGAGACTTCGAAAAACTGCCCTGGCTTTGACTCGCCATCAAAACGCATTCGAAAGGTGTATTCAAAATCCGTATGTTTGATGACATCTAATATCTCTGAAGAAAAGGGGAGGTATTCATTATTTTTCGTCATTTGCACTCACCTCTAACATGGCCTCGTTGATCTTGTTGATGGTTGATGAAAAACTGATGTATTCGGGGCAGGCATCGTCACAGCGTCCACAGCCGGTGCACATGTGGTAACCCTGTCTCTTTTTAAAATCATAGACTTTGTGAAGCGCTTTAAAGCGCATGCGCTCTCCATATTTTCTACGGTACGCTTCACCGCCAGCGACATCTGTGAATCCATCCACCATACAACCTGCCCATCTCCTTCTTCGCTCACCAGCTTTCACATTCTCGCCATAGGCAATATCTTCCATCGTGTAGCATGTACAAGTCGGACAGGTGAAATTACAGCGTCCACAGGCGATACATCTGGAGTTGTATTCCGTCCAGAGATCGTGATTGATGATATACTCGGGATCGACAGATTCATTGACGATGACTTTTTTATCGGTTTCTGTTACAAATTGCGGATGAATTTCCCCTTCTGATTCCGCATAGGCACTTAAGAACTCGTATAGTTTGGCATCTTTGACATCCATATGAAATTTGCCGTCGATCCAGTCGATGCTCGCAGAATAGTTTTGTGATTGATTAGACCCCATGTCGACACAAAAACAGTTCTCAAAGCTCTCTTTACAGCCGATGAGAATAAACTTCACCCTGTCTCGTAGCCTTGAGTAATAATAGTCCTCTGTGAGTCCATTGTCTAAGTAGATAGCATCCAATCGTTTTACGGCGTGTAGATCACAACTTCGTAGAAAGACAAAAGTATCTCTAGAGTTTGGGGCATCTGCTTCATGAACAGCCTGCTGGGAGTAAAAAAACAGAGTTTCGTTGATAGGCATAACAATTTCTTTAAATGAAAACTGACTCTTCCTCTGCAGTTCCAAATCATTTATCCCACCCAGTTCCCCATATCGAATGGAATCTTGCTCTGAAAACTCTGATTCACCTTCATAGCATTTCGGACCATATAATAAATAATCCTTCGATAATTCTCGAAAGGCTTTGTCGGCCCCTTCCCTTGTGAATATGAAGCCCATTTTTTCACGTCCTTTCAATAATCTATTGTAGAAATGATCAGCATGATGTTAACGGTTTCATCACTTTTATGCATCCATTCCAACGACTCTGCCGCCAATCTAGAGGACATGATCATCGGACATAAAGATCGGTTCATCAACTGATATCTCAAGAGAGAACCTATTAGGCAGTGATAACAAACCATCAATATATATTCTATGATGTGTATCTCGCTTTGTCAATGAACCTAGCATTGGGATATTTTTTGCTATTTACTTATACACAAAAGATTTTTACAATTCATGTGTTTTCTAACAGAAATGTTTATACGCGAATAAAAGCCGCCTATCTTCTATAGAGTTATGCCATCGATCTAATTACAACATAGTAGATGATCAGAGATTTGATGAAATTTGCAATATTTGATAAAGAGATGATCTTTTGACTCACAACACTATATAATAGTGATATAAGTAGATTGGCATCAATCAGAATTAAAGGAGATAAGAATATGATCAAAGAATTTAAATTAGGATCGTCACAACTTCATTATTTAGAGATTGGAGATCATACCAATACGACCTTGGTTTTTCTTCATGGTTTGGGGGCGAGTCATGAGCAGTATTTACCGCAAGTAGAGGCATTGAAAGATCGTTATCATCTGATCATCCCCGATTTGCGTGGGAATGGCAGATCATCGGTCTTAGATATGCCAGTTGAAGACGTCTTGTCTACACAAGCAGAAGATATATCTAGGCTTTTGAACGACTTGCAGGTCGAGTCCTGCTGGATTGTGGGGGTATCCTATGGCGGAGTATTGGCTTATCGAATTGCACTCGATTCCCCCGAGTTAGTGAGAGGTCTGATAATATGCGATTCTTTCTCAGACTCTGTGCCACAGGACTTTATCGAAAAACTGAATATGCAGCTAATTCGCATTTCCCTGCCCTTATACCATGCGAGGGGGTTTTTAGCATGGTCTCTGGGCAATGCTTATAGAAAATGGCCGATAGCTAGGGATTTCTTTATAAATGAAATGAAAAAGCTACGCTCAAAAGAAGTCACTCTTCAGAGAAAAGCCATCAATGAGGTCAATTATACGGATGAACTCAAGAAAATAAAAATCCCAGTATTGGGTATTGTCGGTGAAAAAGCGGCGATTCTAGTTCGGTCTATGAGACGTTCGATGGAAGAACTGAATCACTCAGAACTGGTTATCCTGCCGGATTCGATCGATCCGAGTAATCTCTGTAGAGTTCAGGAGTTTAATGAGTTAGTGGATGACTTTATACGTGATAACGACGATAAGATATAGCAGAATTTTCTATTTTTTCTCTGATGGTGTGGAAGATGCAATAGAGTAGGTCTTGGCACAAATTCGGAGTAAATATTGGAGTTAAAATTGGTGTATCAATTGCTATCAGCTTGATATGACACCAATTGGTATATAAATAGACTCTGCAGACTGATAAAAGAGATATTTGATAAAATAAATGGAAAGATTGGTAGTCAAGGTGAAGAAAAAAATCCCCATTCATTTTGCATTAACTGGATGAGAGTTTAGTGTATACAATAACTTAGATAAGCTCAAAAAGGAGGCTGAGGTCCGTGAAATGTCCGTGGTGTGGATTAGAGATGACAATAGGTGTTATTTCGCAAGATAGATATGCAATAAAATGGGTGCCCATCGATGATGATAAGGGTTTGTTGAATTTTACACCCCTGGTTGATGGGATTAAAATCACATCCCTTTTAGATGACAAAAAGGCAAAAGTATTCTATTGTGAAGAATGCAGAAAATTTGTGATCGATCAAGATGATCTGCGCATTACATAATCGATAAAACTATAAATACATATTCATGTGCTTAGAAAGCGCCCTGTCGGATGATGGAAATGGAAATACGAGTAGGTGGAATAGGAAATTGAGGATTCGCGTTCATATGACGGTGAAACTGGTTACACCAATCGAAAAAATCCATTTTGCCTGAAAAAATATGAATTGTATTTGCTCGCGAAAGCTGGATAGCCTTAGGATTTCCATTGGAGAGTTAATGACGAATGGTGAATAACGTAATAATTGGTCGATCCCCTATCTTTATATCAGGTGAAGAAAGTTGAACATGAAAGAGCGTGCAAAGCAACTTAAAAAGGATATTCCTGCAATTTTCATAGCATTAGGTGATAAGAACACTCCCTTGCTCGCGAAGGCCCTTGCTGGTGTCACTATAGTTTATGCCTTATCCCCTATTGATTTGATACCAGACTTTATTCCCGTATTGGGCTATCTGGATGATGTCATTATTCTTCCGGTACTGGTCGCATTGACGGTTAAACGCATACCGGTGGATGTTTGGAAGAAGAGCAGAGATAGGGCTTCTGATCTTTGGAAAGATGGGAAACCAAATAGATGGTATTACGCACTGCCTATAATCATGATATGGGTGCTCATCCTTTGGTTCATCATCTGATTTGTTTGAAAGGCGAGATCTGTTTAGCAATGCATTGAGACTTTCCTAACTACCTGAGCATAACATCGTTCGGGGATGAGTCTTTGACACATAATCCCTATTTTATCAGCTTGACAAATTCAAATTCACTGGTCTAAAAACAGCTTAATCTCTTTCGCGATTCTAATAAACTCATAATCGTGAACATAATGACCGCATTGAAGATAAATGAGTTTTGCCCCTATCTTATCAGCAAAACTCTCTTGTAATTCGAACCACTCCTCTTTTTCAAACCCGGTTCCCCCACTTCCATCGGAGCTAAATAACAGGATCGGAACCTTTGGAAGTTCGGTATTACCCACTTTTTCAGCTCCAGCTTTGATGTCAATCGTCTCATTTAGCATATCATTTGTCATCGTTCTGGAATAGAATACAGCACGATAAATACTCTTCTCTTCTTCGGTCAATAATCCGTTTTGGATTGCAGCACTTTCGGATAAACTACCTAATCTCGTAATTCCAACATTTGCACCAAACTGCAAAAGCCGCATCAGAGGAATACTCATCTTCAAATCTTCGTAGGACTCAGGCGTATACATATCAAGACCGATGATTGCAGCAACTTCCGTTGGATACTTTTGTGCCCAGTGAAGAGCTTCTATCCCTGACATGGAATGCGGAATTAGTACGAAGGGACCTTGGATGCCCGCTTTTTCTAACGCCGTCCTAGAATCCTCTAGGACGGTATCAACATCCCTATTTCTATTGGTAATATCACTAAAACCGTATCCAAATCGCTCTATGACGACAATTTGATATTCTTCACTAAGCTGGGAATAGAGCGACCGAAAATCTAGAATTGGTGAAGAAGTTCCACTTCCCGATAGAAAGACGAGGGTTTTCTCCCCTTCTCCTTCAACATAAATGCTCATTCTAGCACCGTCTATTTCAACCATTTCACCCAATGGCTTTAAAAGCCTGCTCTCGTTCTTCAATTGAATGCTATGATTGATATAGCTCAAAACAAGCCCAATGCAAATCAGTGCCATAAAGACCACCATTGCTTTTTGCACTACTCTTATCACCACTTGCCCCCTACAAATCCCATTTTCATTTCAACTCTATGACTGAGTAGCAAAGCTGTCATAGAAATGGATCCTTAATATCAGATATGCCAGGTCGTATTCCAGAGTCCCTTATACGCTGTTTCTTTTTTGTTTCGTTCTACATATCTGGGATTTACCGAACTGCTTTGCCTCGAATTCGAACGTAGTCAGCGTACCATCTCTCATCTTGGTACAACTCGGATCTGAGGTCCTCAACCGCTTCGAAAATTATATCCTTTTTCAGTTCAGCATCAACACCCTGAAAGGGCATTTTAATAAACATATTTATCCAGTCGGATAAGCCATCTTCTCCTTTTAGTTCAGTAAATCGGTGGAAGAGGCTCATCTCACGAACTTCAAACCCCGCTTCCTCCAACCGAGTCGCAAACTGTGCTATTGTAGGAAAGTAAAATGGCATCCGATACTTGAGATTTCTAGCACGGAAAGATCTCTCTAGAGCGAGATGTATTAGCTGATTATTCCTGTAACCTCCAAATTCGAATACAAATTGTCCACCCACCTTGATGGTTTCAAAAATATGTCTGAGCATTTGCGCTTGCTTCGTCTCTGGAATCCAATGAAAGACTGCATTTGAAAAAACTGCATCGACTGGTTCATCCAATACTAGATTAGTCGCATCTTGTTTCATAAACGCAATCGTCGGATGCTTTTCTTTAGCAACGGACAAGAGCTCTTCAGACGAATCTACCCCGATGGCATATACGCCAAGATCTGAAATTTTCTTTGTCAATTCGCCATTGCCACAACCAAGATCCAGAACACGCATATTCGGCTTGATCTCGAGTAACTTGAGAACTTCCTCACCATATTTATGAACAAAGCTAAAGTTATTTGTATACTTATTTGCGTCCCATTTCATTTGAATTCCTCCCCCATAACTACCAATTTATCACTTGCTCAACAAATGGCCAGTCTTCTAATAGTAACTGTCACCATCCGTTCAATCACTTTCGAAGCCGACGGCTCTTAATTGGTAATCACCTCTAAAAATTGCAGGGTGGCCTCATTTATTTTTGCAATTTTCTCATAGACTGGTGTTGTATTCATACCTTGATCCAGTGCATTCGTAAGGATTGGGGATACCAATGATAATTCGGATAAACCAATATGTCCACTGCCTTCAATATGGACATTTACATATTTATCGGATTTGGCGTCTATCAATCGCTGATTCATTTCATATGTGGTGATTTCATTCATTCTACCCCATAGAGCATCAGAGTAAAAATGAAGGACAGGCAATGGATACTCGTCATCAATAAAGACAAATTCATCTCCATCAATGCCAACAATATCTCCAAAAAATGGAGCTTCTAGCGATACTACTCCAATTAGTTCGTTCGAACGCGTTCGCCCTAACTCTAATGCTGCAGTGCCTCCCAGTGAATGACCTGAGAGAATGATCTGTTTGCTATTGATTCGATCTTTATATTTGGCATCTGAAAGCAAACTATCCATGACAAATGAAATGTCCTCCACTCGAATGGATTTCCATTTGTTGAAATCTTCCATTAACACCTCAAGATCTTCCGCACCTTGAGACCTCATTACATTCTGCATGAAATCAATATCGATATTAATCGATTTTCCATCAGACAAGGTAGTTGTAAATGAATGATATGGGTGATCTAAGCTAGCCACGATATACCCATGTGAAGCAAGTTCATCAAATAATGACATATTAGAATCTGCGACGCCAAATGATCCATGGGAAAAAATAATAAGTGGATATACGCCATCAGAAACATCTGGTAGCCACAGTGAAACTGGTATTTCACGAACCTGGCCCTCTGTTGCCATATCAGGATATTTTGTTTCGTGTTGATAGAAGGCCTTTTCATTCCTCACACCAAAGGGACCAGATGCTGGCAGAGGCGGATTCATCGGCACTGCAAAATTAAATGCCGAGAAAAAGAAAAGGAGCAGAATTACTAATATGCTTAATAACTTTCTCCATATGGGTCGAATCTTTTTTACAATGACAACAACTAGGACAACGAATAAAGCGATTGTGATCAATAACCAAATATTTGAACTCATAACCTCTCCTCCAACAATAATGTGTTTATTGCATCTTCTGCAATATCCTTATAGCTCCGTCTGTCGTTCGAGAAATACCAGTAGAAACTAAACCATATCTCTCCATTCTCTTACCTGCTCTCTCGCCATGTCCACAAAAATATTGTACCGATTGATTCATCGAATTATTTAACCTCGATCGACCAATGTGGAACATCAATTCCCAATCATTCTCTGTACATTTTTATATACATTTTGAATCCCATCTATCATCAACGTCTCGAGTTAGATTATTCCTACTCCAACAAGACGGTTTGTCTATGCGTCACATTTGCCATCAACGATTCATTAAGCGCTCTCTTCTAATAATTCTATTATAACCTGTTTGAATCACATTCTCTAGTTCTTTATCAATTCGAGGGAACTCGTGTCATTTTCCCTCATAAACCCATATTCACTATAACAATTATAGATTGCTGAATGCTATAATAGATTTATAAAAGTAAAGGATGGACTGTAAACTCGCGGAGGGCTATGAATTGAAGAGAAAAAATTTACCAGTTTTTGGGATTGGACCCATCTTTGTAATCAGCTGTGCACTTTTAACCCTTCTCGGTTTGGTTTTACAAAAGAGAGGCTTATTAGAAGACGGTGATTTTTCCAATCTCAAGCTCCCTGCAATCATACTCGGTGTGGTGCTGATTTCAATTGGATGTATATTATGGGTCTATGCAGTGGTGATCCAGCAGATCAGCGCTGAAATAAAAAAAGGCAAACTAGTGACCACTGGGGTGTATTCAATCGTGAGAAATCCCATTTATTCAGCATTCTTATTGATATTTACTGGCGTCCTATTAACAGTTCATAACCTGTATCTGCTTATACTCCCGCTAATCTTTTACCTTTCCCTTACAATACTGATGAAATATACCGAAGAGAGATGGTTATTAGAAAAATTTGGAGATAGTTATACGGCTTACTGTCTCCGTGTGAATAGGATTATTCCTTGGTTTAAGGCTAAATAAAATCAAATTTGTCCAGATGATACAACCCAAAGGAATCAAAAAGCATATAGATCAGAAGTCAGAACTTCAAAATCTATGTGCTATTTCTTTGTCCAAATCAAAAAATCAATACAAATTCGCAGCCGATAACCTACAATTTAGACTTCTCAACACTTGCCCACATTGAGTTGTCCTCGTCTAAGCTATTTTCGCATCTCTGTGCTCTTTAAAAAATTGTGTAATAAACTCAACAGCTCCCTTTAGGTACTTTTTGAGTTTTACCATCAAAACAACTTCTATTTCCAGTGTTCACAAGGTCCAAAAAGATCAGATGCCCTACTTGCAAGGTCTTTGACAGAAACAGTTATTTTCTCTACTTCCATCCAATATAATCTCCCGATTATAAAGTCAAACTAAGCAATGCCTGAAAGTATTTACAAACAGTAAATGCCAGAGAGAATTTCAGAAACACATTGAATTTGAGCGAGTACAGTTGAAACCCAATACTTAGAAATGAGCATAAGAGGAAAGATGATATAGACTTTCTATTTTAAGTAAAATCTCTTTACATATTACTACGTTTAATGATATACTACAGATAGTGATATACCGAAAGAAAGGAGTATGCAATGTGAGAGATAATCTATCCAGTGGAGCATTAACTGAAACAACGCTTTTAGTTCTTTTATCGCTTTATGATGAATTACATGGATATGGTGTAAAACTATTTATAGAAGAAAGAACAGAAGGTAGAGTCAAGTTAGGTATGGGAACCCTATATGGTGCGATTAACAATTTAGTGAAAAAAAGTTGGATTGTCGAATCTTCACGAGACAATGGAAAAGTAAATTATCGGATTACTCCTCTAGGAAAAGAGATCGTCAAAAGCGAAGAAGAACGATTGGAAAAACTTCAAGTTCTAATCAAAGACATAAGGAGCGCACATCATGAAAAAAATTAAATTCTTTCTGGATCCATTCAACAACCTGGAACCTTGGCTAAACGATATGGCTAAGAGAGGATATCGGCTCGAGTCGATCAATAATTTCATTTACGATTTTGAGAAAACAAATGAGTCCTTCCGATATAGCACTCAGTTTATCGGTGCTAATACATATGCTGACAATAAGCAATACACCCAACTGCTACAGGAATGCTCAGCAAGGGTTTTCCATGCACCGATCAATCAAGGAAGCATTGTGCTGGGAAAAATCAAATTCAGACCATATGCTAGAGGTAGTGGAAAACTGGCTAATTCTCTCAGTGGTTACAATAAAGAAATTCTAGTAGTTGAGAATGCTGGTGACAAGATTCAACATTTACTGACGAATGCTGCTGATATTTCTATAGAATATAGAGATATTCGAAATGCCTACCTACAAGCAACAGTTATGATGACATTGCTATTGGGATATAAAATCTATAAGATGTACATGAGTAATTTTGAAATTAGAAATACTCTTTTGAGCGTTTTGGTCTTTATTGTTTGGATCATCTTACTAGTCTTACTAAATAAAGCCCAATCGAATTATCAAATGTATAAGAGTGAATCCGATTTGATGGAATGAGTTTTGTGGATTTCTTTATTTTGAAAAGTAAAATACAATCCTATAGAACTACCAGATAAGTCGCAATATCAAAGAGCATATAGCCCCGAAGTTAAAACTTCAAAAACTATATGCTCTTTCTTTGCCTTTATCTAAAAAATCAATACGAATTCGCTGTTCTCCTTATTTAAAAATAGAAAAGTTAATCTACTTTCTTGGAGGGGATTGCAGTAATAAGCAAAGCAGCTAAAACTAGTCCCCCTCCGATAATAATATTAATCGTAATCCTCTCTGATAAGATAATTGCCGACGAAAGTACAGTGACGACCGGCTCTAAAGTTGAAACAAGTGCCGCCGTTGATGGTCCGGTCTTTTCCATGCCGGTAAAAAAAGACCAGAAAGCCAGCACAGTCGAAATCATGGCGATCATAGCAACCGAAACGACCCCACTTGTTTGAGTAGGCGGGGTAAAGCCTAAGAACAAATTGATCATTCCATATACAACCGCAGCCCCAAGCACAATAAACGCAGATGACTGAATGCCCGTTCCGGGTTTGACCACTTTAGAACTGATCAGTATATAGGCAGAATAGAGTATGGCAGACAAAATTGAAAAAATAATGCCTGTAGGATTTGCGTCGAGTTCTGCGCCTATAATAACGAATGAACCACCCAATGCAAGGCAGAGAGATAGCACTTTGAGGGCAGTCGTTTTTTCATGTAAAAAAATTGCCGACCCAATCATCACCAATGCAGGATATGTATATAGCAGTAAAGATACCACACTGGGTGATGCATAATTGAGTGCTGTAAAATAACAAAATGATTGCCCCACATATCCTACTGCACCGAGCAGAAAGTAGATTAGCATTTCCTTCTTGGATGGCAATGCCAGCTTTCTGATAAACAACAGTGAAAACATGAATAGGGTTGCCACTAAAAATCTGAGGAACAGAAGTGAATATGTGTTTGTGTTCGCCGAATACGCAATTTTGACAAATATAGGCATAAGCCCAAAGGATGCAGCCGACACAGCTACAAGCAAGATTCCGTCATATGATTTTTTTTCGTTCATTTAATTTGCGTCCTTTTTATATTCGTTTTTTAGATGGTATGAACTGATACTGAAAACCTCAGACTTCGTTCGGCATAGCAACTTCTAACTTTGTAGATTTAAGGTTAATGAACAATAGATGCCAACAAAACCAACTCCTCTATAAACTTATCTCCACAAACTCCAATTTGTCTCTCTCCATTAATACAACTATTATAACTCTTTAGAATCTAAATCAATAGCATTTCATCATTTAATCATAGATATTCATATCTTTTCGGATAGAGTCTACATAATGGGGAGATCTCAGATCAGGAGTTCTATGATTGGAAATGATCTATCCGAAGAAATCTTCAAAGATAAGAAAAGAATGTAAGATAAAGAAGTGACAAAGAGCTATTGAACTATATATTCAATTTTTTCATACATATAAGACAGAAGCTCCGGCCATATAGACCAGAGCTTCCATAAATGCTAAATATACTAAGAAGTATTCTTAGTAATATTCTTTTTGAAATATTTGCCCAATTTTGTCCCAGTCAGCCGTTTCTAAGCCGATAAAGCCACTGTTAAAGCCGTTTTCAGTTGTTGCTACTTATTCCCACTCTATAAATCCCAAAACATATTTGTATCTATTTTCTTATTTTAGAATCTTATTTGTTTCGTTTTTGAGTGGTTTTTACTCTCTTTTTAGTTAGTTTAAGAGGTTCTTAGTATCAAAACAGTATCAGGGGTGATACTAATCTTCTTTTTTTGGAATTTTGAGGTCACAAATTGTGACTTCAAGTTGGCGTAACGTTTCGTTACTTCATATCCAGCTGTGTTTGATTTCGGTGTTTGTACGTATTTAAAGAATGATAACTCTTCTTAAACCTTTCACTACATAAACCACGAAACTCTATTCAATAGATGTCAAACTTAAATCTCCAATAGTTTTCCTGTTTGTCCAATAAACTCCTTCGAGTGAACTATCATTAATAACTGACAATTTGCATGTTCCTATCTGTATCGGGTTATTCTCGCTATATGCACTTTTGGGGTTTGTTTGATAGGTATATACTAATATATATTCACCATTTTCCTCCAATAACTCGCTTGTCAATGTTTTGCTCGTAATTTCATCAGTATATAATTTTACAGTTACAGTCAAATATGTTTGGTTAACACTTAATTTTACTTTCTTTTCCCCTTCATTATCATTAAACTTGTACTTCAAAATTCCAGAATAGTTTTTCTTGAGTTTAGGCAATTTTGAAATCGGGTTTAGTCTCCATAGAAGTCTTTCAAATAATATAATGAACATCATCGAATACCCTATTGATTCTGATATAACATCAAACCACTCTATAGGCGTCGTAATCATCCCTTTATACTTAAACATATAAAGACCAACGAGAATTGATATGCAAGCAAACGCCATTAATTTTAATAGTTTTTCTATTCTAGTATTCATATTCAAAAAATCTCTTCAACTCTTCAACAAAACCAATATAAATATCTCTTCGTTCAACATCGTCGTCACATAAATTCTTTATACCGTTTACTTCCTTGAAAATTAAAATAGAATTTCGGTTTGAATAAAGGTAAGTAACAATCTCTTCAAATTTAAAGCCGATCAATTGATATTTTGTAAAAATATCGTCAGGAACATTCCAGACTAAACACTCTACGCCAAAAGAACTTGCTTTTTTAGCGTACTTATAACCCCTGTCTTCCATTTGATATCTCATCTCTTTGGCAATTCTTACCATCTTTTTGAAAGAATAATTGGTAGATTTATTCTTTTCAATGCCATTTCTCAAATGTTGTTCTGGATAATTAATAATTTCCACACCTTCATCCGGTTTAATAAGTATGCCACCAATATAGTTGTCTGAATCATTAATATAGTCCTGTTGGTAATTACGAAAGCGCAAAGCCGGAACCGAGTCTGCATCTTTTCTATAGGTATTGCCATGTATTTTAATTGACTTGTTGCATCTCTCTACATCTTTACCAAACTTTTTGATTAATGCTTCTTGTACCACATCTTTGAACGATTTGGCTCTAGGTAAAGCGTTGGCAAAACCATAATCCGCACCTGTTACACCAGGTCTATATTTTGGTCTAAAGACATCTTCCTGGACAACAGCAATATCAACATCACTATGAGTTCTAACATTTGTGTTTTTAGCATATGAACCTTGTAAAAATATGTTCACTTCATATCCATCTTGAGCACTTTTCATTTTTACTTGAAAAGATGGAGTTTCCGAATATTTCTTAGTAATTTGATTTTCTTCCTTAAATCCTAACTTCTTCAATGCATCAACAACCATAGCTATTGCATTTTTACATTGCTGTTCCTCTGTTTCGCTCAGAGGCTTTGAATAAGCAACTAACTGTTCTTCTGTAAATTTCATATTATTCTCCTATTTATAAAGATCGCAATATAGACATCAATCTAACTGTACTTCTTAAAATTCTCTGCCTGTTCCATTACTTTTTCAAAGACTTCTTCATCCCACTCTGGTGGGTATCCGTTGTGATAGAGAAGAACTGTCAAATCCATTTGTAATTGAAACTTGATATCATCACGAGTTGACCAGTCTGTAAATTGTGACTTATCATCTACCAGCTCTTTAATCTTCTTAGCAAGGACTAAGCATTTTTCATCAGCATAAGGGAAGCCGTGATCATCACGCACTTTGATGAGAATGTCATAGAACGCCTTTTCTTCAAAGGTGATTCCCATCTTTGCAAAAGAACTTTGATCATCTTGTAGGTCTCTAATAATCTTTAGGAGCTGATCAGATAGGTCATTTACGAAATCGTCAACGACTTCACTGGTAAAGATAAGTTTGTCCCTAGTATTATATGCCTCAACAACCTTCTTAAGTCTTTCATCAAATTCGATTGCCTTAACCCTATTAGTCTTACTATAGCTAGATATGGCTTTTCTTAAGAGTTTCAATAATGCATTAAATTTCGTGATAGGTAGCTTTACCGTGTCTAACTGTTGGATAAACTCATCACTGAATAGGTCTACCGTTTTGTTCGTGTCTATAATGTCTTCGATACCTGTACAGGAAATGGCATTATTTACCATTTCTTGAACGACAGCATTCATCATCTCTGCATCAGGAGCATTTCCTTTTGTTTGCTTGAATATGATTGAACGAATCGCTAAATAGAACTGAGCTTTTGATGTCTCAAGGTCTGTTAATTCTCCTGAAGGGAAGCAGATAACGTAAGCCGCTTTTAATCTTCTAGATAAACCTATAAAACGATTTTCAAGTTCTTTACTTGATTGAACATATTCCGCCGCATGATTCAAGCAATGAAGACGATCAATTGGAGAACCAACAAAAAACTTAGTTGCATTAAAGTCGACTAATAGCTCATCAATTAAAGACAAGTGGTTTCTGAACACGGAGAGTGATATTGCTAATTCATCAACTGGGCTCTCATCATCTTTTCCATAGCGTTTTACCGCTTCCAGCATATCATTCTTGATTCCAATATAGTCAACGACTAAGCCTTTATCTTTGCCATCAAATACTCTATTAACACGAGAGATAGTCTGTATTAAAGTATGCTTTTGTAATGGTTTATCAATGTACATGACTGCCAATGAAGGAACATCAAAACCTGTAATCCACATATCAACAACGACTGCTATTTTGAAATTCGAATCATTGTTTTTGAACTGACCATCGAGCATTTTTCTATGCTCTTTTGTCCCACATAAATCAAATAAATCTTTTTCGTCATTTGCTCCTTGTGTAGCAACAAGATTAATCTTAGGTAGAGGTAGAAGTTTATCTAACTCCTCTTTAGACAATTCATTTTCTTTGTCGGATTTTAGTTTGTATCCCCACTCAGGACGAACCGTTAAGATTTCTTTTAACGTGTTAAATGCTAATTGCCTATCAGCACAGACAATCATCGCTTTTTGAATAATCTGAGGTTTTTCAGCACACAACTTTTCATAGTGTTGAACAATATCTTTTGCTAGCTTTTTGAGACGATCTGGATGACCTAAGATTGCCCTCATTTGAGACATAGCCTTTTTGCTTTCCTCAACTTGCTCAGGGTTTGAACCTTCCTCTGCACATTTCTCATAGTACTTCTGAATTTCTTTTGCCTGTTCATCAGACAGAATGACTCTTGCTAGCCGTGGTTCATAAGCAATTCTTACCGTGATACCATCATCGCTTGATTCTTTCATCGTATATCTGTCTACTACATCGCCAAAGACAGCTATTGTTTCATCAATAGGAGTGCCTGTAAATCCGCAGTACGTAGCATTTGGAAAGCTATCTCTTAAATATTTAGCAAAACCATAGGTCGTAAAAACACCTTGTTCCGTTTTCTTAAGTTTGGCTCCTACCCCTGTTTGTGTTCTATGCGCTTCATCAGAAATGCAGATAATGTTTGATCGATCGGATAGGAGTCCTGTATTTTCACAAAATTTCTGAATAGAAGTAATGTATACACCACCACTAGGTCTATCACCTAATGTTTCCGACATATCTTTTCTAGATTCAATACTACGAACATTTTCTTCATGGAGATATTTCTTAGCAGTCTCAAACAACTCGGAAGTCTGTGTATCTAAATCCTCACGATCCACAATTATTACAACGGTTGGGTTATTAAAGGATTCGGGATCTCGCAATGCAATAAGACGAGCCAAAAACAACATGGTTAGTGTTTTTCCACTACCAGTTGCTCCAAAATAAGTACCACCTTTACCATCACCAAGAGGTTTCATGTGCAAACGAATGCTGTCCAACATTTTTTGAGCGGCAAAAAACTGCGGATATCGACATACTATAGCTTCATTTTTCTTGCTATCGTCAGGATAGAAAACAAAATCTCTCAAAATAGCCAGAATACGTTCTTTGGCAAATGCTCCTTTAATCATAGTAAAAAGGGAACTTATTCCGTTTGATACCTTGTCTTCGTCATTCGCTTTATTCCACGCATAATAGTATGGATATGGCGTAAAGATACTACCGAGCTTTGTATTTGCACCGTCACTAATCACTGATAAGAATGAATACTTCATCAACTTTGGAATATCACGGTTGTATCGAATGGTTATTTGTTCCCATGCATCATAAATTGTTGTATCTTCCTTGATAGCAGATTTGAACTCACAAATAACTACAGGAATACCATTTATAAAAATGAGTACATCCGGTCTTCTTAAACGATCTCCCTGAACTGAAAACTGATTCACAACTTTAAATCGGTTGTTTTCTGGAGTGACAAAATCAATATAATCAATGTGTAGAGCAACTTCATTAGGATTGTCTCTAACTAAATCAAATCCTTCGTTCACGAGCAAGAAAGCTTCTCTATTGCCCAAGTACAGAGGAGCAGAAGTAATGTGATCCAACTTGTTGGTTATCTTTTTAAGCTCTGTATTACTTAAGTTATTATTTTTGTATCGCTCTTTCAAAAATCCATGTAAGTCATCAAGGAGAAGAACATCTTCAAATCTCCTATGAATGCTTTCACCGATTACATATTCATAACCTTCTTGCTCAAAAAGAGATATGATAGCGGACTCAAGTTCAGCTTCTGTGAACTGTCCTTTTTCAAAAATGTAATTCATAATAACCTCCTTTTACAAACTCGATTCATCCAATGAACCCTTAATAAGTATCGGACAAATATCTTTAATTTGAGCTTTAAGTTTTTCGTTGATTTCTTTGCGTTCAATGTAGACGTTGTAAATATCTACAATATCTTGTTGGATTTCTATTGGCGGAATCGGGATCTTCACTTCACACATTTCTGACCAATCAAAGTTCTCTCTTGCGCTACCCCATGAGTTGTATCTTGCATACCGATCAAATTCAGTACGACTTAACCACATGCCTAGATACTCAGAAATTATCTTCCTTTGATTAATTGAAAACACTTCATATATTGGTGAGACAACAATATCTTCACTCATAGTATTGATGGCAAAAGCAAGAACTTTCCATGTGTCGGTAGTTGGAACAAAAGCGATATCATTTTTTGAGACGATCTTATACGTATGAAGCTTATCTCTATTTACTCTACTCTGGGGTTCTCTAAACTCTTTCTTAGTACTAAGTCCCATTACAAGTGTTAATTCTCCATTATAATTTCGAATATTTTTTCTTTCTATATATTTTTCTAATCTTTCAGGTGGTATCTTTCTTCTCAAATCTTCAATATATCCATCGCATACCAACTTCAAATCTTCCAAACTTCGCTCATAACACGCCTGATTTGCAAGCATGGACTTATAGACATCAACATATTTTTGCTGAATTTCTAGTGGCGGAAGTTCAATTTCGATATCACACATATCCTCCCAAGAGAAAGTTTCTCTAGCAGATCCCCAAGAGTTAAACCTAGAGTAGCGATCAAACTCTGGACGATTAAAATACATAAAAAGGTAGTCAGCTGATAGTTGGTAATCTACAACAATTCGAAACACAGTCGAAATTGATGAAACCAAATAAGTATTTTCTGAATCATTGTAAGCTAGAGACATTTTTTCTCCTCTTCTTGATGTATCAGCAACATAAGCAAATGATTGAGGAGGAAACAATTTATAGTTTGAAAGACTTACGCCAACAAGATCAGCTTTTGTCTCTATCATCTTTTTTTGCGTAGATAATCCAACAACGCTTTCGGTATCAAACAAATTAGCTTTATTTCGTTCATCAAAGGCTTCAATATAGTCCCCTAGTTTAGTCAATCTCATAACCAATACCTCTGAACGCTTTTTCAAGCATAGATTGAGATTTCTTTTCTTGTTTCATAATCTCTCTAATTTCATCTTGAATACGCTTCATCTCTGATTCAAAATCTATATCTAAATCGTGGTCGATGAACTCAATATATTTACTTGGAGCAAGCGAATAATTCTTCGCACGAATACCATCTTCTGAATCTAACTTAACAGCTTTACATAGTTCTGGAACGTCCGAATATTGACTTGTATATGCGCTTTGCCAATTATTGTAAATTGCCTTTATCTTTGAGATTTGCTCGTCAGTTAAAGCTACTTTCTTCTTTTTCTTTCCTTTATCAATTGTGATTTCTTCAATATTTTCATCCCAGCGACGTAAGTCCATGAACAAAACTTCATTGGTACGGTCTCTCACTGAACGACCATTTACTTCTCCAGCCTTTTTATTCATGTTTACTATCCAAAGGGTCACTGAAATGTCAGTGGTGTAGAACATGTCTCTAGGTAATACTATTATCGCTTCGACCTTGTCATTTTCTAAGATCTGTTTTCTAATTTCATATTCATCTGGATCATTCAAGGCACCATTAGCAAGCAGGAAACCTGCAATTCCTTTTGATACATCCAACTTAGAAATCATATGAAGAATCCAAGCGTAGTTAGCATTTGAAACTCTAGGTGTTTGATAACCTTTCCATCTATAGTCATTGGTTAGTTCATCCTCACCACGCCAATTCTTTAGATTAAACGGAGGATTAGCCATAATAAAATCAACTTTTTTATCTTTGTGTAAGTCCTCGGTAAAGGTTGAAGCATTCTTATCTCCAAGGTTATGAGCAATTCCTCTAATCGCTAGATTCATCTTGCAAAGTCTCCAAGTCTCCGCAACACTTTCCTGTCCAATAATTGAAACATTTGAACGATTCCCTTGATGTCTATCTACAAATTTTAGAGATTGAATAAACATCCCACCTGAACCCTCAGATGTCAAACAAATGATACAAAAAAGAGCACTGA
>JAUNUQ010000060.1 GCA_030538075.1 Tissierellia bacterium | reverse complement strand
CCAATGAAAAATATGTTTAGAGCAATATCTAGAATTCTTGATGAGCACAAAGATGTAAAGGCAGTTTATCCAGTCCATTTAAATCCACGAGTTCGCGAAATTGCAAGCGAATTTTTACAAGGTGACAATCTTCGTCTTATAGATCCTTTAGATGTATTAACCTTCCATAATATTATGGCAAGATCGTACCTAATTCTTACCGATAGTGGAGGTATACAAGAAGAAGCACCTGCGCTTGGAATACCTGTTATAGTAATGAGGGATACGACTGAACGTCCTGAAGGTGTTATTGCAGGAACACTTAAACTAGTTGGTACGGGTGAAGAAGCTATTTATTCAACATTCAAAGAATTATTAGATAATAATGATAAATATAGTAAAATGAGTAATGCTAATAATCCTTATGGGGATGGAACTGCTTGTATAAAAATTGCGGACATAATTGAAGAAACATTTATTGAAGCTGCAACTAAAAAATGATGGATCGAGGTAAAGTATGATTAGTAATATATTATTAATCACAGGCGGCACAGGTTCTTTTGGTAACGCAGTTATGGAAAAGTTCTTAGATTCAATATTTACTGAAATCAGAATATTTTCAAGAGACGAAAAAAAGCAAGATGATATGCGAAAATCATACAACAATGACAAGCTCAAATTCTACATTGGTGATGTTCGTGATCGAAATAGCATCCGCGACGCCTTACATGGTGTTGACTATGTATTCCATGCTGCAGCTCTAAAACAAGTCCCTTCATGTGAGTTTTTTCCAATGGAGGCAGTAAAAACAAATGTCATTGGTACGGATAATGTCCTTTCTATCGCCATTGAGCAAGGTGTAAAAAAGGTCATCTGTTTGTCTACCGACAAAGCAGCCTATCCCATCAATGCAATGGGGATCTCAAAAGCGATGATGGAAAAAGTCATCATCGCTAAGTCTAGGATTGTGGATCCCGATCAAACGATGATATGTTGTACTCGTTATGGGAACGTGATGGCATCCAGAGGTTCTGTTATTCCACTATTCATTGATCAAATCAAAGCAGGGCAGGATCTTACTGTAACGAATCCTGATATGACTCGGTTTTTAATGAGCCTAGAGGAAGCGGTGGAACTTGTGGAATTTGCCTTTGAAAATGCTGAATCCGGTGATATTATGGTGCAAAAAAGTCCGGCTTCTAAAGTGGGTGATTTAGCAGTTGCCGTAAAGGAGCTTTTTGAAGCGGATAATACAATTCGTATCATCGGGACCAGACATGGAGAAAAGCAAAGTGAGACTCTTCTGACGAAAGAAGAGAAGACCGTGGCGGAAGACATGGGCGATTTCTTCCGAGTGCCCAGTGACAAAAGAGATCTGAATTATGACAAGTACTTTGTGGATGGAATGGATGAGTTTGAAGAATTTGAAGAGTACAACTCAAACAATACGAAGATATTGACCGTGGATGAGATCAAAGAGAAGCTACTACAATTATCCTATGTACGAGCAGAATTGGAGGCTTGGAAGAAGCGATGAAAATCTTAGTAACTGGCGCAAAGGGCTTTGTTGGTCGTAACTTGGTTGAAGAATTGAAGATTAAGGGATTTACAGATATCTATGAATACGACATGGGTTCAACGGAGCAAGAGTTAATAGACTATACTAAGGATTGTGATTTTGTATTTCATCTAGCTGGTGTAAATCGTCCTGATAAGGAAGAGGAGTTTCTTGAAGGAAACTTGGGCTTTGTAGAGCAAGTGATTCAAATGCTAGAAAAAGCTGGAAACACTCCTGGATTCTTATTGTCTTCGTCCATTCAAGCCGAGCGAGACAATCCCTACGGCAAAAGCAAGTTAGCTGGAGAAGAAGCTGTATTTGCATATGGTAAGAGAAACGATGTGGATGTTTACGTATACCGATTGAATAATCTCTTTGGAAAGTGGAGTCGACCAAATTACAATACGGTGGTAGCAACTTTTTGCCATAATATTGCCAGGGATATTGAGATCAAAGTGGATAACTCGGATGCGCAGATTCGTTTGACTTATATTGATGATCTACTCGAAGAGTTTTTACGCGCTCTGGACGGCAAGCCAACTAGGAATGAAAAATATTGTATAGTACCTGGTGAATCGGTGATTACAGTGGGTCACCTAGCTGATACGATACAGTCATTTAAAGCTAGTAGAAAGAATTTGTTGATTCCAAATATGGAAGATCGATTAACCAGCCAGTTATACAGCACCTACTTAAGTTTTTTACCAACAGATGACTTTTCTTTTCCAGTTAAGATGAACGTGGATCAGAGAGGATCTTTCACTGAGCTTTTAAAATCTGCAGACCGTGGACAGGTTTCGGTGAATATTTCCAAGCCTGGGATCACTAAAGGAAATCATTGGCACCATTCAAAGAATGAGAAATTTATCGTGGTCAGTGGAGAAGGGCTTATCCAATTTCGCAAGATCGGTGACACAGAAGTATATGATTACCGTGTCAGCGGAGAAAAGATTGAGGTTGTTGATATTCCGACAGGATATACCCACAATATCATCAATGTTGGAGAAACGGATTTGGTGACGATTATGTGGGCAAATGAGCTCTTTAATCCAGAGAAACCGGATACCTATTTCGAGGAGGTCTAGTTTGAATCGGTTAAAAGTGTTAACAGTGGTCGGAACGAGACCTGAGATAATACGCCTATCTTCTGTAATTAAGAGACTCGATAAAAGTGAAGCTATTGAACATATTTTAGTCCACACCGGACAAAACTATGACTATGAACTCAACGAGATTTTCTTTGAGGATTTTGGTCTACGAAAACCGGACTATTTTCTAAATGCCGCAGAAGGTGGTCCAATGGCGACGATTGGGAATATCCTAAAGGCAATTGATCCGATCTTAGAAAAGGAGAATCCGGAAGCTTTTTTGGTGCTTGGAGATACCAATAGCTGCTTGGCTGCCATTGCGGCTAAGCGTAGAAAGATTCCCATTTTCCATATGGAAGCGGGAAACAGGTGCTTTGACCAGAGAGTTCCTGAAGAGACGAATCGAAAGATCGTCGATCATATTGCAGACATTAATATGCCTTATAGCTCGATTGCCCGAGAGTATTTATTAGCAGAGGGGATTCCTGCAGATCGAATCATCAAGACAGGCAGCCCTATGTTTGAAGTGCTTCGAGAGAAAAAAGAAGATATTGAGAACTCAGACGTTTTAGATCGCCTAGGGCTAACCGAAGATCAGTACTTTCTGGTGTCTGCGCATCGAGAAGAGAATATTGAATCAGATCGGAATTTCTTGAGATTGATTGATATCTTGAATGCGATAGCTAATTTGTATGATATTCCCGTTATCGTCAGCACTCATCCTAGGACTCGAAACCGAATTGATCAGATGGGTGTGGAGATTGATGAACGAGTGCAATTGATGAAACCCCTTGGCTTTTCAGATTACAATAAATTACAGCTATATGCAAAGACGGTGCTTAGTGACAGTGGGACAATCAGCGAGGAGACTTCTATATTGGGGTTAAAATCACTGAATATTCGTGAAGCCCATGAGCGTCCGGAAGCGATGGAAGAAGCTGTTGTGACGATGACAGGATTGAATAAAGACCGTATACTGCAAGGCATTGCTGTAGTGGAGATGAATGGTAAAAGAGTGCAGCCGGTATTGGACTATACAATCGATTTAGTCTCTGAGAAAGTTGAGAAGATCATTCTTTCTTATACGGATTATGTAAAAAGAAAAGTTTGGGGAATAAACGAATAGATTTTATGTTTTTCAAACAATAATCGAGGGAAGATATGAAAGCAACAGCTTTTATTCTAATGATACTCTCAGTGGTATCAAAAGTATTTGGATTTGTTAGAGAAATAGTATTATCATATTATTATGGGACCGGGATGGTGGCAGACGCATTTGTCATTGCCATCACGGTTCCTTTTGTGCTGTTTAATTTTATAACAATTGGTGTGTCAACGAGCTATATTCCGATTTATAATGAAGTATATAGAGAATCTGGAGAAGAAAGGGCGAATCTCTTTACTAGTAATCTATCGAATATTGTTTTTTTCATTTCTATCCTGTTTACTGTTGTAGGGATAGTGATTGCTGAGCCATTAGTAAAGTTATTTGCTATGGGGTTTGAAGGAGAGAAACTGAAGATTACAGTACTGTTTGTTCAAGTTCTGTTTTTGTCGTTATTCGCTGCAGGTTTCGCTGCGGTCTTTCGTGGATATTTACAAATAAAGAAAAATTATATAGTTCCTGCTAGTGTAGGGTTGATACTAAATGTAGTAATTATCGTTTCACTTGTACTTAGTAGTTTTGCTGGAAGTTCAGTGTTAATGGCGGGTACCTGTTTAGCAATGATCCTTCAATTTTTGCATTTTATTCCGTTTATTAAGAAGACTGGTTACAGACATAAAAAGATTATCGACTTAAGTGATCCTCATATAAAGCAAGTGCTAATAGCTTCGATTCCAATTGTTTTTGGAATGGCAGTTAATGACATCAATGTAATTGTTGATAAGACTTTGGCTTCTAGTGTTGCAGTTGGGGGAGTATCGACAATGAATTATGCGGCAAGAGTAAATGGTTTTGTATCAGGTATAGTTATCATGTCTATTGGTACGGTTATTTTTCCATTAATGAGCAAATTTTCTGCAGAAGATGATATGAAAGGGTATAAGAAGACAATAGTTGAAGCGATCAATTTATCTTCAATATTGATCATACCTGCAACTATTGGATTTATGCTCTATGCTAAACCCATCATTAGCCTTCTCTTTGAGAGAGGCCAATTTAATGAGCAAGACGTAATAGCCGTATCGGGAGGTCTTTTTTTCTATTCATTGGGATTGATGGGAACCTCTTTTATCGACATCCTTTCGAAAGCTTTCTATTCTCTAAAAGACATGAAAACACCAGTAAAAGTATCAGCCATCATCGTATTAGTAAACGTGAGCCTCAGCATCATATTCTCAAAATTCATCGGCCTCAATGGCCTAGCCCTAGGAACAGCCATCGCCGCCCTAACTGGAGGTTTCCTATTGCTCATACTTCTCCGGAATAAAGTTGGGAGCCTAGGCTATATGGGTATATTTAAGAATATAGCCAAGATCCTTCTCTGCTCCGCAATCATGGGAGCCCTATCTTACACAGCCTTCACCCTTCTCTTGTCACGCCTAGGGTCAGATATTTCCCTCCTAATCGCCATTGGCGTTGCGGTAGTGGTGTATTTGGTGTTGGTGCTTGTGATGAGGGTAGAGGGGGTTATGGAGTTTGTGGGGGATGTTAGGAAGAGAATTGGGTAGTTAGTTAATATTTAGATATGTAATAAAAGAGTGTAAATTTTCAACAAAAACAAGATATGAGACTTGTAGATTAATTGCTATATATTAACTAATCATCATCAACT
>JAUNUQ010000059.1 GCA_030538075.1 Tissierellia bacterium | reverse complement strand
TCCGGTGCGAGGAATACCCAAGAGCACGCTTTTGCGATTGGTTGAATTCTACGGCTATAGAAAATGAAAAGGAGAAGATAAAAATGCAAGGCAAGAAAAAGATTTTGATGATCCTAATGATCCTCACTCTAGGGGTATTTGCGTTTACAGGCTGTGCACCTACCCAGATGTCGATCAATGAACCTACAACAGAAGGGGAAATGACAGAGTCCGTTGCGACGGAAGCTGGCTCTAATACCGAATCTACTGAAGCCGATGGAAATACGCAAGGGGTAGAAACGGAATCAGCAGAACTTGATCCTGCTAATCCTGTCCATGTGACCTTTTATTCCTATAGTTTGGGGTTTCCGACTATGAAGGAGGGGATGGAGCATCTGATCCAAGAGTTCAATGATACCATCGGTAAAGAGAAAGGTGTCATCGTCGAGGGGATCGTGGATGAAAACTACACCAAGAATGTCACGGATATTCAAGCGGGAAATCAGGTGGATTTGATCCAAAACGTATTTCCAAGCTTAGACGTGGCCAAAGAAAATCTGGGCATAATGGCCTTCGAAGATGTATTTCCAAAGGATGAACTAGATGCACATTGGGATGGAATCTCAGAGGCGGCACTCTCCTTGGGCAAAATCGATGGGAAAACCTATGGTATGGCCTTCACTTTCTCCACGCCAATTCTATTTATCAATGGAACCCTATTTGAAGAAGCTGGCTTAGATCCCAATAATCCACCCCAAACCTGGGATGAAGTATTGGCTGCAGCTCAGCAGATCACAGAGAAGACCGGAAAACCAGGCCTCGCTTTCTCGCCTTCCAATGGATGGGTGACCTACGGCCTCTTCTATTCAAATGGTGCTGGGATTTTTAATGAGGATCGCAGCCAGGTGGTCTTTGCATCGCCAGAGGGCGTCGAAGCGATCGAAAAATGGAAGGAATTCTACACTTCTGGTTGTGCTGCTCTAGGAACAGACGGTGAAGTAGTGGAGCAATTCATGGCTGGAAACGCGGGCATGACTTTAAATACCACTGCAATGCTCAGCGGAATCCGCTCTTCCTTTGATGCATTGGGATTAGAGTTAACGGGTACGACCATGCCATCCTTTGGTGAAAAAGAGGCGATCCCCGTCAATTCAGGAAGTGCTCTGGTGGTCAGACCAGATTCCGATCTCAAGGCCAAGGCGATCTGGGAATTCGTAAAATATGCAACGGGGCCGAGGGGCTACACCATTATCACCTCTGAGATTGGATACCTCCCCCTTCGAACGGAAATCGCAGACGATCCCCAGTATTTGAAGCCCTTCGCAGACGAGTACCCCCTGGTCAGAGTAAATCTCACACAATTAGATAATGTGCGTGGGACGATATGGCCAGCGGCGATTGCTACGGAAGGATCACAGATTTTCAACAATGCCATTCAAGTGGCTGTCTCCACAGATGCAGATGTGGGGGAGACTCTAAAGAAAGCGCAATATGATATCAACGCCTTGTATAAATAGGGAAGGCTGTTGAGGGGAAAATAAAATGGACAAACAATCGGTGACTATGCAGCGGCTGCGGGAGGCGGAACAAAAGCCTCCGCGCCGTCTCAAGAGCATTCTAGCTCCCTATCTATTTCTACTGCCCGCTCTTCTCTTAATCGGATTCTGGGTCTATAAACCCTTGGTTCAGACATTGCAATTGGCAACCTATGATTGGTCTTTGGTGCCAGGTACGACAGCGGAATTTGTAGAGCTGGACAATTTTTCAAAACTACTTCGCAACGCCGAATTCTGGCCAGCAGTAAACAATACGATCTTCTATACGGTGGGAATGCTGCCCTTTTCGGTGATAATTCCCCTGTTTTTGGCTGCTGCCACACAAAGTATTGATCCAAAAGCCCAGAGAATCTACCGGGCCCTCTTCTTCATACCGATGATCATGGCACCAGTATCCACTGCGGTAATATTTCGATGGCTCTTCAATCCTGGAAATGGATTGATAAACCAGACCCTACTCAATCTGGGATTAGTAGATCGCGGGATCGCGTTTTTTAGTGATCCGAACTGGGCTCGCCTCATCATACTCTTCATCGCAGGTTGGAAGATGATCGGTTTCGCAACCCTAATGTACTCTTCTGCTCTGACAGGGATAAATGGGGAGTACTATGAAGCCGCTAAACTAGATGGGGCAAGCGAAATTCGCCAGTTCTTTGACATCACCCTACCACTACTCTCTCCGACGACCATGCTGATGATCATGATCAGCGTCCTCTTCTCAAGTCAATGGACCTTTGCCTACATTGATAATTTGACGATGGGAGGACCCTTTTCCACCTCTACAAATATCTATTATATGATGTATCGATTTGCATTTGCAGAGATGAATGTGGGGCTGAGTGCAGCTGCTGCGGCGATGTTCATGGTCGTATTTGGAGTCTTGGCTCTGATACTGCAATACCTAAACCGAAAGCTCGCTTTTTACGACAATTAGAGGAGGGAGACATGTCAATTATTAGGAGGGGTAGTGCAGCAATTCTACGCCACGGACTCTTGATCATCCTGTGCTTTACGGCGTTTTTTCCGCTGTTTTGGATGATCAGCTCATCCTTTAAGAATATGGGCGAGATCCTGGGCGCTGGACTATTTCCCAGTCAAATCACCTTAGAAAACTATATATATGCATTTCAGGAAATGCCCATTGCAAAGATGATGTCAAACTCATTTTTCATCGCAATCGCGATGAGCTTCTTCCAGTTAGTGATCGCAGTTTTAACAGCATATGCATTAACTCGCTGGGATTTCCCAGGGAAGAGAATTTTCTATGCACTCCTCACATTAACCTGGCTCATCCCCTTTCAAGCCATCATGATCCCGAACTATATCGAGATCAATAACATGGGGCTGAGGGGAAGTCTGATCGCAATAATCCTACCCTATATGGCCTCGGCGTTTTGTTGCATCAGCATGTATCAAGCATTTCAATCCTTTCCAAGGGCATTATTGGATGCTGCTCGGATGGATGGCGCCAGTGAGCTGCAAATCCTCATGGACATCATCTTACCAAATATGAAATCCACCATCGCATCTCTGGGAATTCTGCAGTTCATCACCGGTTGGAATGAGTATATGTGGCCGATGCTCGTCACGACAGGTCTAGACTCCGCTCCCATTCAGATGGGACTCCGCTCCTTCGTCAGTTCCGACGCGAATATGTGGGGCTCCTTAATGGCAGCGGCGACCGTTTCCAGTATCCCAATTCTGATCATCTACATGGTACTACAGAAAAATATCGTAAACTCCTTTATGAAATGGGGGATTAAATAATGGCAATTGAAATCGGGCAACCCTTGCCCTTGAAAGGGACATGCAACACCAGGGATTTAGGAGGCTATCCCACACAGGATGGTTCGAAAACTCGTTGGGGTTTCGCCTTGCGCTCCGACTCTCTCCATGGGATAGAAGAAGCTGACTTCGCATATCTCAAGGAATACGGCATAAAAACAGTGATCGACCTTCGTTCAGAGGAAGAGTGCAGAAAGCAACCGACGAGGCTCGCGCGCACATCTGGTATCCGATATTTCCATATCCCTCTCTTGGATGAAATGCATTCAAGTCAGTTTAGTGGAAAATTTCCCGACAGTTTGGGAGAATTGTATATACGCCTCCTAGATGATAGCGGCCCACAGATCGGAAAAGTCCTAAGAACCATCCAAGATCAGGAGGGTGCCCTCATATTCAATTGCACCGCAGGTAAGGACCGAACAGGGCTGATTGCAATGCTTCTCCTGGACTTGGCAGGCGTCCCCCAGGAGGAAATCGTCTCGGATTATGCATCCTCAGCGGTGAATATGGAACCGATCTTCAGTGCGCAAAAAAGACATCTCCATGCATTGGGTTATGACTTTCCAACCCATGCGTTTACCTCAAGCCCTGAGGATATTCAGTCAGCCATCGACCATATCTACACGAGATGGGGCGGAGCAGAAGAGTATATCTTATCCCTGGGACTGAGTATCCATGAGATTCAACGACTTCGTTCAAAATTGCGGGAGGATTTCAATGAGTAGCATAACCGTTGATGGAATCAGCAAAGACTTTAGCAGCGGTAATAAAAAGACACAGGTCCTAAAAGATCTCCATCTGGAAATACCAGATACTTCCTTCACCGTACTACTCGGTCCATCTGGATGTGGAAAATCCACCTTATTGCGCATCATAGCAGGTCTTGAAAAGCCGACAAGTGGAAGGATCCTACTCGATGGCATCGATATAACCAACGAAGAGCCGAGCGATCGCGGCTTGGCCATGGTCTTTCAAAACTATGCCCTCTATCCTCATATGACCGCTTATGGAAACGTGGAATACGCCTTGAAAATCGCCAAAGTCGACAAAGAAGAGCGGCACCGTAGAGTGATGGATGCCCTGGAAATGGTAGAGCTAACAGATCAGGCAAAAAAACTACCCGCTATGATGAGCGGTGGACAGCGCCAAAGAGTCGCCCTAGCTCGAGCTATCGTCAAAAAACCGAGGGTATTTCTGATGGATGAACCCCTTTCCAATCTAGACGCAAAGCTGCGTGGACAGATGCGCGAGACGATCACAGGACTCTATAAAAAGCTGGGCTGCACCTTTTTATATGTCACCCATGACCAAGTCGAAGCAATGAGCATGGGCACCAATATCGTCTTACTACAAGGTGGAAAAATCATGCAGCAAGGCTCTCCACGTAGAATCTACACAGATCCAGAGAACATCTACACAGCTGGTTTCATAGGATCTCCCCCCTGCAATATCCTTCAAAGCCGCGGATTTCAAATCGCAATCCGTTCAGAAGACATCCTGCCCGGAAAATCCGAGGGTGTCCAGCTCCAAGCAGACGTACACAGCGTCGAACAGCTCGGCAGAGACAGCATTTACAACCTCCAAACCCCCTTGGGCCCCCTTCAAATGAAAACCCTATGTACATGGGAAGAACAAGACGATACACTGGAAATAACCCTTCCCTATGAAAAAATCATGTACTTCGATGAAGCCGGAAAGCGCATCAACCCAACACAAGAAATGGAAACCGCTCTTCAAACCCACGCACAGGAGCTCTCAGAACAAAGAGCATATATAGCATAACTTCGTACCATTCGATCCCTTCGTCATTCACGACTCCAAATAGAACCTTCATCAAACCCAAGACGATGATAGCCAGACATATGGCATCACCGTCTTTTTATTGTTCTTATTATCAAGATTATGTCGTTGGGTTAGGTCTCGGGCGGTAGAATTCTACCAATCGCGAAAAGCCTCGCTCTTGGGAATTCCTCGCATCGGACCTACCAACAACTCGAAAGAACCTCATTGGGTTAGGTCTCGGGCAGTAGCTTTCTACGAATCGCAGAAGCGTGCTCTTCGGAAAGCCTTGCATCGGACCTACCAGCGACTCGAAAGAACCTCGTCGGGTTAGGTCTCGGGCAGTCGCTAACATTTAATTCATTTATCACATTAT
>JAUNUQ010000021.1 GCA_030538075.1 Tissierellia bacterium | reverse complement strand
AACCGGAGGTTACACATAATATTTTACACTGTGGCTCCTCACTTTCAAGCACCTGTCCTTAGACAAACTATGTCTTGATCACATGATGTAAGGATTCGGCAACCGCATTGTCATAATGACACCTCTTACT
This sequence comes from Tissierellia bacterium, assembly GCA_030538075.1. Taxonomy (GTDB): domain Bacteria; phylum Bacillota; class Clostridia; order Tissierellales; family Peptoniphilaceae; genus JAUNUQ01. Next base: position 44,155 of record JAUNUQ010000021.1, on the reverse strand, counting down.
GCTCAATGAACGTACACAGGAGGAGCTTACCAATATGTCTTTCAGCAGCTGATTTTAACTCGCTACCTCGATCTGTGTGGAACATTTGGAAGTCTTTGAGGTTGTATTCACTCGTGAGAAATGCTTGCTTTATCAATTCTCCATTCTTTTTGACCCCAATTGACCAACCGATGATGTCCCGTTTGTAGAGGTCCTAGGGTGGACACAAGTAGTGCCCACTGTTTTGAACCCTGATATACGTAAAGTCAGAGGCGAACACTTTAAGCGGTCTTCGCTGATCAAAACTTCGATTCACATGGTTTAGAATCAGACTCTCCTTAATCACAGTTTAATACGCACGATATTATTTCTTGGTATAGACGCTTTCGCAGTCGTTTACCTAAAGATTTCGACGGGTTTTTCATCAGTAGATACAGAACCATTGACATCGAGTTTCGCTTTGATTTTTCGAGCACCAAAGACCCGTTTACTCCGGGCGAAGCTTTTAAGACGAGCGGACAAGACAGATCGGATTTGGTGGTAAATTGTTGTTTCATTCGCCAGCAGAGGAGGCTGCTATGAATCCAGAGTAAGCGACACATGGCGCAGATACAATACTCTCCCTGAATTGAAAGGATAAGCTCTCCCCTCGTCCCAGAATCAGCGCCACTTGCTTTAAAAGCTCATTCTTCATCTCCAGTTCAATTTTCTTTTACGCAGTTTAATGCGTTCATTTTCCGATTCCGATAGAGGATTGCTCCTCTTAAAGGAACCCCTTTGGTTGTAATTCCTCACCCAATGGTCGATCGTTGTGGCCTTTGGTCCGTATTCATAAGACAAGTGATTTATGGATTTTCCAGCATTGTAAAGGCTATGATCTACTCTAAAAATTACTAGTTGTAGGTTGGATGCGATGAGCTCTTAAGACCCCTCCGTGCTTAATTCTATTCTACCACGAAGGGGTCTTACAATTAGTTGTCCTATTCGGTGTAACCTGTCCGTTTCAATAAATCTAGAATTTAACTTTACTGGGATATGGCTTTATCTTCATATCAACTAGCTCGACATCTTCTCTAAAATGCAATGAGCGTTTTGCTGGTATGGTTTCTACAATTATCTTTCCCTCTTTTACCACATAAAGACACTCGCTACACAGTCTTACTGCATCTATTTCATTCTTCGCATCCAGTACAATAAAATCCGCATTTTTCCCTACATCAATACCATAATCATCTTGTATCAAGAAAGTCTTTGCGCTATTGTATGTTATCATATCAATCATCTTCTTTATCTGTGTAAATCCATTCATATGTCCATAATGCGCAAGTAAATTGGCAGTATGCAAAAGATTGCTTTGTCCTAATATATGCCACGGATTCATAACACTATCATTAGCTATAGTTACATTTACTCCTCGTTCTAAAAGGTCATTAACGCGGGCTAAAGCACGATGTTTAGGATACCCTTCTAACCTATTTTCACATGCAGAGTTTGAAGTAGGATTAGTAATTACATTAATATCGGCCCGCTTTAAATTGCCAATAATTTTGAATGCATAATCATTATTATACTGATCCATTGCCGTAATATGGCTTGCTGATACTAGTCCCTCCATTCCTCTGCTAACTGCTTCTTTGCACATGTACTCAATGAATCGCGAATTACCATCCGCGGTCTCATCTACATGAATATCTACGATGCGATCATATTTCTCTGCTAGATCAAATACAAATTGGATGTCCCTAACACCATCTAAATATGTCATCTCCAAATGAGGCGCCCCTCCTACACAGTCCGCACCCATTTTTAAACATTTTTCTAATTGCGCTGCTCCGTTTGGATTAGTAAATATTCCGTCTTGAGGAAAAGCAGACAATTGTAGGTTAACAATATCCTTAACTTGATCTTTTATTTCTAATAGTGTCTCTAATCCCAGTAAATGGGGATCTGTAGCGTCTAGATGTCCACGAATGTGCAGTACACCATGAGCAACTTCCCACTTAATAACCTCCAACGCATTATGGCGTATCATTTCCTTGTTATGATATTTTTTTCGCTCGCCCCATATTTGAATCCCTTCTAAAAGGCCACCTGACATATTATATCTGGGTTCACCAGAGCAAAGTACTGCATCTAGATGTAGATGTGGGTCTCCAAAAGGTGGTAACATAAGATTTCCTTGAGCGTCTATTTCTTTTTTTCCATTACCAAGAATCTTTGGTAGAATCGCAGCGAATTTTTTATTCTCCACAGCAATATCCCAAAGTCCATCTTTACCACGTAAACATGCATTACGTATAACTAAATCCATTTTCTATCCTCCTATCGAATAAATAATCTCTTGACGGTTCAACGCTTAGTCAGTAAACTCAGGATTGGTTTTGATTTCGTGTGTATCATTTATCCCAACTTTTTTTAGAATAATATTTATCACTGGTACACACAAAGCTGATACAATAATCCCTTGAAGAGAAGGCATTCCCCAATTGATAGTATTTGTTATTATAGAAACTAATACTCCTAGTATATAGGATACTACGGTCGATATTCGAAAGAGCTTAAAGCTCTCCACATATTCAATTTTGGGAAGTCTCCCTTTCCATGTAAAAAAATAATCTCCAATAATTGTTCCACCCAGTGGCGGTATTACAGTTCCCAACATCACTAAAAAAGGTATAAAGTATGCGTAAACTCCAGAAGCACCAAGAACAATCGCTGCTCCTATTCCTACAGTAATGTACATACGATACCGATCTTTTCCAAAAAACTCTGATGCTGCAAAACCTACAGCCGATGCTCCAGCATTATTAGTACTCCAGATGTTAAATGTCAAAATAATGATCGCCAACCATAGAATTCCCATATCTTTGAAAATAACAGTAATATCACTTTTTTGAAAAGCTATTGCGGCAATCATACCAACAAGAATCATTAAAGCATTACCAACAAAAAATGCAATAAAACCTGCCCAAAAACCTTCTTTACCTGTTCTATTAAACTTCGACCAATTGTTCGCTTGGGTTGCTCCTGCAGCAAACGTCCCCATTATCATTGTCATTGCTGTAGATACACTCATGTCTCTTGATACAGCAGAAATCTCAAATATTGCACTTAAGCTTCCCACCTCTTTAACTGCTAAAATTGGCATTAAACCGACTAGCACTACAATCATTGGTAAAGATGCATATGCAATAATTGAAACTGCTTTAAACCCATAAATTGCAGTGATGGCCATAACTACACCCCATATCACAGTCCAAAGAACTACCTTGTCTGGCTGCCCTAATGCCTCAGCATAAAGGCCCCCGATAAAATTCGCATTTACTGCATACCATCCTAATTCAGTTCCCCCTAGTAGAAGATCTGCCCACTTAACTCCTACCCTGCCCAATGTATATCTCGAGAGCATGACCGCTCCTAATCCAGTACTTGCGCCGATCTTGCATAATAATCCTCCATAAACCCCCAAAACCAAATTGCCAGCAAGGCATATGAGTAATAACGTACTCATATCAAAGTTGCTCCCAATAGTTGCCCCAGCAATAATTGTTGGGCTAAAGAATGTAAATCCCAAAAGAATAGATAATATTGGAAAAAAATTTTTTTTCGCTTCTAAAGGAACATGTTCCAGAGGATATACCCCAGCATTGTCCTCTGAATTTTTCTTTTCTTCATGCAAATAGTTTAAATCGTCGTTTTTATTATTTTGATCTTTCCCTTTACCATTTGTAGTCATTGTATTCTCTCCTTGTTAATTTTTCTAACTTGTTCAAGTACCTCAAGATCATTGAAGTGATCGGGTTTCTTGATAAGAATATTTCATGTACATATCCTTCGAAAACCAAAACAATCGGTTATGCTGATATCAACCTATTTATCATTCACTCACTGTATACAAATAAGCTTTATGCTGCTTATTCATTGGTAAACATCTATCAGCTTGTTATCTTATACGTACCATCCTAGCAGAAGCTATTCATCAAGAATTTCCTGCTATTATCTTTGTAAGTGATTTGAAGCTGACGACTCTTGTTCTGGTATATGAAGTTCTAGCCCTTCTCCTTATAGCAATAATTGAATGTCTTTACTATTGTTACTTTATTGTGTTAATTCTAGTACTACATCTAAAAGCAGATTCGCACCCATAACAACATCTTCCCACTCAGTGAATTCATCAGGATTGTGACTAATTCCATTCCTGCTAGGAACAAAGATCATTCCAATCTCTAGTTTTTTTGCTAGCATAGCACAATCATGTACAGCACCGCTATTCATACATATATAAGGTAAATCATTGTTTCTAGCGGACATTTCTATTAAACTTCTTAATTTTTCTGAGCATTGGACTGGTTTAGATTCACCTGCCTTTTCTATATAACATATTAGCTTTGCATTTGCACAAGTTGAATAAATGTATTCAGATAGCCGCTGATAAGTATTCTCAATCTTCTCCTTTATTACATCTCTAATATCCACATAAAACTCGACTTTTGATGGAATTACATTGCTTCCATTTGGCTCGACAAGAACTTTTCCAACAGTCATAACAGTTTTTTCTCCCCCATACACATTAGGAAGGGTCGATATTCTATGAATGATCTTACTTGCAGTGACTAATGGATCTTTTCTAAGATGCATTGGAGTTGTACCTGCATGATTTGATTGACCAATTACCGATACTTTCATGGTTTGCATACCAGCAATCGCTTCTACTATGCCTATTGATCGATTTTCATCTTCCAGAACACCTCCTTGTTCGACATGGTACTCCAGCATCATATCTGCAGAATCATCCATCTCTTGGACAGTATCTATATTAGGCTTCATTCCAGCTTCTTGCATAATTCTAATGGCAGGTACTCCATCGAAGTTCTTCATATTTTCTAACTCATGATAAGTTAAGTCGCCAGCTAAGAATTTACTTCCAAGCATTGTACTTCCAAAGTTTGATCCTTCCTCTTCTGCAAAAACAATTATTTCCAATGGTTTTTTTAAATTAATATCGCTCTCTACGATCGTAGTAATTACCTCTAAAGATGATAAGGTACCCATTAAGCCATCATATTTCCCTCCTTGTACTACCGTATCTATATGTGATCCGATTAATAATGATTTCCCTTTAGCATTAGAAGGTGAATATTTCCCTCTGATATTGCCTACACCATCAATGGAAATTAACAAACCCAATGTAGTCATTTTCTTTATCAAAATATTGCGTACTTGCTGATCTTCGTAACTGTAAGATAGCCTTGTACATCCAATATCAGTAGCAGAGATAGATGTTATGACATCAAAGTTTTCCTGCAGTCTATCGTCGTTTATTTTCATAGTTTACCTCTCTTGTGTTTGGCGCTGATTACAAACCAATACACTAAATATTAAAGTCGTCAGATATTTGTAACTTACACCGAATTATGCTGTGCTTTGGTTACTCAGTACTATTAATAATCAGCCGATTCTGATTAAAGAAGGTGATAAGATATGTCTTCGTTTGATATCATATGCTTTCTCGCGTTTATAAATAACAAGTTACCGAGCTCTCCTATCTCTAACCCATACGTGTATTCAATGTCGATATTTTAGCGCCGTTTACTGAGACATAATTTAGCACTTTATGTATTTGTGAATACACTTTTATATGACATTCATGTACTCATATTTCTAGTACTTTTAGCTTATCTTCACACAATAGGATAAATAGGATCTAGTCATCATAGAAAAGGTATCCTTCGTATGATTAACTATCGATATACCAAGCCATAGGCTTTGCACTTAGTAAATTGTCCTTGTCCTGGCTGTCCGATGAATTTATTATCTTTTACAATAATATCTCCTCTAAGTAAAACGGTCTCTACTCTTCCTTTTTGTTCAAAACCTTCGTAAGAATTATAGTCAGTGCCTTGTAGACTATTATCATTCGTAATCTTATACGTTCCTTTCGGATTGTAAATTACGATATCAGCATGGTGTCCTACTTCTATACTCCCCTTAATATGGTCTAATCCATTATTCATTGCAGGATTAGTAGAGAATAATTCTACAAGCTTTGAACGACTAATTTTCCCCTTTTCAACTCCGTAGGTCCATAGGATTGATAATCTATTCTCCATCCCAGGTGCACCATTTGGAATATCCCGAAAATCATTAATTCCCATATGCTTCTGTTTTTTCCAATCAAATCCACAGTGATCAGAGCTTATTGCGTTAAGCCATCCCTTTTTTACTGATTCCCAGAGATATTCTCGATCCGCCTTATCCCTGAGAGCAGGAGAACAAACATACTTTGCTCCCTCAAAATCTGATCTTGCTAAGTTCTCTTTATCTAAGGTGAGATAATGGGTACAAGTCTCTCCGTAAATTGGTACCCCCTTAACCTTAGCTGCTTTTATTGCATCGACAGCTCCAGTAGTACTTACATGAACTACATAGAGCGGAGTTCCCGTCATTTTAGCAATATTGATCGCTCGCTCTGTTGCCTCAATTTCTACGATGGGTGGTCTTGAAATAGCATGATAATAAGGGGATGTATTTCCTGCCTCCACGCATTCCCTTTGTAAATAATCAATCAAGTCAGCGTTCTCTGCATGTACCATCATCGTTACACCATGTTTCTTCGCAACTGCCATTGACTTTGCTATGACATCATCATCAGCATGAAAAAATAATCCTTTATAAGCCATAAAAAGCTTAATTGATGGATAGCCCATCTCTGGTAACTTTGAGATTTCCTCATATACATGATCACTTGGATCGGTAATAACAGCGTGGAAAGAATAGTCAACCATCGCTATGCCTTCAGCATTCTCTTTTTTATAATCCTCAATCGTATCTATCAATCCTTTTCCTTTTTCTTGATTGACAAACTCAATTACCGTTGTAGTTCCACCTAGTGCTGCTGCATTTGATGTTTCAAACCCCCTTACCTTCTCTCCTTTAAACTCGAAAGAAAAATGCACGTGCTGATCTATGCCACCTGGCATAACAAACATCTCGCTAGCATTGATCACTTCCGCTCCTTCATCTGACAGCCCCCTTCCTACAGCAACAATTTTCCCATCCTGGATTAGTACATCTGCCTTAAACTCACTTTCGGTTGTCACTACCGTTCCACCTTTAATAATCTTCATCATTTCTTCCTCCTTTCAATTTTTTGAGACAAGAGAAAAACGCTTGCACTTAATATATAAGCAATAACTATGCCAAATATATTTGAGTATACAAGCGTCATATATTCAGATATAAATCAGTATTTTCATTGGAAAACCAAATTATCGATGATATTTTTCATCACTCGATGATATTTTTCATCATTCAAAGTACTTCTTTTGCTTTTTTACGATTGTAGATTGATCTAATTCTAAAACTTCAGCCATCTTTCTCGTCGAACCGTACTTTTCTTTTGCTAATTCTAATAATTTTTTTTCTGTCCTTTCAACTGCCACTCTCATTGGAACGATCTCATCAGTAAGACTATTCGAGTTCGTAGTATTTTTTCTCAAAAGTGGTGTTATGTTCTTGCCTGATATTATATTTTCGACGGAGGTAATAATTGACCTTTCAATGAGATTTCTTAATTCACGCAGATTACCAGGGTAATCGTAAGACATTAACGAATCATATGCAGACTCATCAAATATTTTGAAAGTTTTGTATTTTTCATTAATTTCTACTTCTAATCTTTTAATAATCTGAGGTAAATCTTCTTTTCGTTCATTTAGCGGAGGAATATCAATGGGTAGTACATTTAATCTATAAAACAAATCATCTCTAAAAGAACCATCATCAACCATCTGAACAAGATCTTTGTTTGTTGCTACAATTAACCTAGCATTAAATACAGTCTCTTTTGTGTCACCTATTTTCATAAACTTCTTTTCTTCTATCGCATATAAGAGTTTCGCTTGTAAACCCATCGGTAAGTCACCGATTTCGTCCAAAAACACTGTACCATTCTTTGCTAATTCAAAAATTCCAATCTTACCTTTATTAGAAGCTCCTGTAAACGCCCCTTTCACGTAGCCAAATAATTCACTTTCTAAAAGATTTTCTGGTATTGCGCTACAGTTTATAGTTATGAAGGAATCATCCTTGCGTTCGCTGATATTATGTACATAGTTTGCCAAATAGCTTTTTCCAACTCCAGTTTTCCCTAGAAAAGTGATGAGAATATCCGTATTTGCGACACGACGTAATGTTTCATATATTTTAAGCATCTTAGGATTATTTGTAGAATGGATCTGTGTATCAGAATATTCACGTAAGCGTACTTCATTTTTGTACCAGCTTAATAAGTTTTGTGATTCTTCAAGTTCTTTCTTCAAAGTCTCTGTTTCAGTGATATCTGCTGATATATTAATGATACTTATCCGTTCTCCTTGTTGATTATAGATTGGGTATCCTGTAACTAAGAGAATTTTACCTGAGCCAGTTTTTTGAATAAAGCGAACTCTATCATTTGTACGTACTACTTCCGCAGTTGCGGATATATCAAAAACTCCGTTTTTCTCTAGCTCAAATCCACTGTGATTGATCATATCCTCTTCTTTCACGCCAAAATACTCTTCACACGCTTTATTGATAAACCTAAATACTCCTTTCCCATCTGCAACCGTTACCTGCGTTCGCGTGAGATCTAATACAAGTTTGTATAGTTGTGTCATATCATAAGTTCCATCAAGGTTAATACAATTAATAAGAATACCTTTGCCATCTACGTCCATATTTCCTCCATATCATTATTCTAATCCCAAAACTATGGGATTACTTGCTTCGACATCACATATTTATATTATAGGCGAAAACTTCACAAAAAGCTCAATGATTAGCATTTTACTTGTAAATGTTTCTATAATTCCTGTATGTTAATACTAGTAACTAGGATTTATGAGCTGATTAGTTTCATTTTTAAAAGCCATTGTGTGGCGTTATCACTTATAGCTAGTAGTCCCCTTGAACTATTAAAATCCAAGAAGGGTACTGACAAATTATTCAATCAAATGATATCGTCCGCTCTTGAGTCTCTCAACTGTTCATCTACTACCGTTAACTAATTTAGTAACTAGACTCTCAATCTACAATAGCGCATCATTCTATTATTGTTTTTGTCAAATCAGAGATATTGAATTAATCCCAGATTTTCTACATACTTAGTTATCTTGTCCATGTAGATAGTGGTTTACCAGATAGCACCAAGGACATGCATAATCTGTGACCAATTGAAATTGTTTCATCTTATCACCTCGCTGCTTATATACCCCAATACGAGGATATAATCAGAATTATGGCCATGGACTTGAAAATTAAGAAGTCTTATGTTATTCTATCACTAGAATTGAATCGGACATCGATGCGAGAAAATTTCACACTAGAGGTTCTCAGAGAGCAGGCATTTGGTGAAAGCCTGCAGCCAAGGTGGAAAGGGGAGGCGCGGAGTCCAACATTTCGAGAGATGCGCTGCATAATTAGGGTGGAACCGCGGAGATACCTTCGTCCCTAAGCTTGTGGGGCCTTTTTTATTTCCCATGGTGCATCGGCAATGATTAGTGGTCATCACAAAGGAGGATATGATGGAAAAGACAATGGAAAAGATCGTCTCTCTGGCCAAATCCCGTGGCTTCGTCTACGCTGGCTCCGATATCTACGGCGGTCTCGCCAACACTTGGGACTATGGTCCCCTGGGCGTCGAACTGAAGAACAATGTAAAGAAGGCCTGGTGGAAGAAATTCGTACAGGAATCCCCCTACAATGTGGGCGTCGATGCTGCCATTCTGATGAACCCACAGGTTTGGGTCGCCTCAGGCCATGTCGGCGGATTTAGTGACCCGTTGACGGACTGTAAAGAATGCAAAACCCGATTCCGCGCAGACAAATTGATCGAAGACTTTATCAAAAACAACGATGTGGAGCAGGTCGGCGTAGATGGTTGGTCAAATGAAAAGCTGGAAGCCTATATCGCGGAACACGAGGTCTCCTGTCCAAATTGTGGAGCCCATAACTTTACGGGCATTCGCAAATTTAATCTGATGTTTAAAACCTTCCAAGGGGTCACCGAGGACTCCCAGTCCGAGATCTATTTGAGACCAGAGACGGCCCAAGGGATTTTTGTCAACTTCAAGAATGTACAGAGAACCGCCCGCCGAAAGATTCCCTTTGGAATCTGCCAAAGTGGTAAATCCTTCCGAAACGAGATCACGCCGGGGAACTTCATCTTTAGAACCAGAGAATTTGAGCAGATGGAACTGGAATTCTTCTGTGCACCCGGTACGGACTTGGAGTGGTTTGAGTATTGGAGAGAATACTCCATGAACTGGCTGACCAGCCTGAAGATCAAAAGAGAAAATCTCCGCTACAGAGACCATGAGAAAGAAGAGCTCTCCCACTACAGCGTTGCAACAACCGACATCGAATACCTATTCCCCTCTGGATGGGGCGAACTCTGGGGGATTGCCGACCGTACGGATTATGACCTGAAACAGCATATGGAGCACTCTGGGGAAGATATGCACTACACCGACCCCATCACCAACGAAAAATACATCCCCTACTGCGTGGAGCCCTCATTGGGAACAGACCGCGTCACCCTGTCCTTCCTCTCGGAAGCTTATGAGGAAGAGGAACTGGAAGATGGAACCACCCGAGTGGTCATGCGATTCCATCCGGCTCTAGCACCCTACAAAGCCGCTGTACTACCACTTACTAAAAAGCTCTCCGAGAAATCCGACGAGATCTACCAAGAGCTCTCCAAGTACTTTATGGTGGACACCGACGTATCCGGCAGTATTGGAAAGAGATACCGCCGTCAAGACGAAGCCGGCACACCCTTCTGTATCACCGTCGACTTCGACACCCTTGAAGATGGCGCCGTCACAGTGAGAGACCGTGACACCATGACCCAAGAGCGGATCCAGATCGAAGATCTTAAAGGCTATATTGAAGAGAAAATTGCGTTTTAAACCAAAGGCTTATCAGGATTCGTACGAACACTAGGCTTAGAACAAACTGGCATAACAAGCGCCGCCCAATAGACAGGGGCGGCGTTTTTGCGTGAGAATACTCCCCCTCACTTCGGACCAAATGACCTGTAGCTGCCGGGTTTGGAGAGGACTCCCTACCCTATTTTTAAGTTTATCCCCAAGATACATCCCAGAGACTTACAAGTGTCAATTCATAAGAATCATTCAATTTGATCGATATATACTTTTGTGGTATTTTAACATATAGACAATCAGGAGTGTGGAGCAGAATGGAGGGTTGAATATGAAAAAGAGCAAATTGACAAGGGATATAAAGAGAAAAGGATTGGAATTGGGTTTTTCTAAGGTAGGCATCACCACTGCGGACGATTTTACAGAGTACGAAAGGGAGATACGAAGCCGTCCAGACTATGATCTGTGGGTCAACACCGAAAGAGGAGCTTTTTTGGGGCAAGGTTCTAGGCCGCGCTCTTTTTTCCCCGAGGCCAAATCCATTGTCTGTGCGGTGTATAGCTTTGCCGACATTCACTTTCCTGAAGAACTGGATCAGCATATTGGACGCGCCTACCTAAGCCGCTCCTATATTCCGCTGGATGATTCCAGCTGCGGGATAAGGATCAATGCATTTTGCAATTTCTTGGAGTCGGTGGGTTGTAATATCTATAAAGGAGAAATAGACATTCCAAATCGTATGGCATGTGCAAGAGCCGGAGTAATCAGCTATGGAAAGAACAATTTCGCATACACGGACGAAGACGGTTCCTTTATCATCCTGTACACTTTTATTGTAGATAGAGAATTAGATTATGACGAGCCAACGATCGAATGCAAATGCCCGCCCAACTGTCATGCATGTATAGATGCCTGTCCAACCCATGCAATCATATCCCCCGGAAGGCTTCATCCTCAGCATTGCCTATTATATAATCATATTTTAAAAGACCAAATTCCTGCTGAACTACGAGAGGGCATGGGAATATATATACATGGTTGTGATATTTGTCAAAAGGTCTGCCCCCGTAATAAAAAAATGATTGAAAGAGCTTCTCGGAAAGATCCCTTTCTGGAAGAATTAAAAAGTGAGTTCGATTTAGAGAAAACTCTCCTTATGGATGATGCGTACTATCAAGATGTCATTCGTCCTATTATGTACAATTATATTCGTGACATCGACTTATTTAGGAGAAATGCCGCCATCGCCCTAGGCAATACCGATGATCCAGCTCATATTCCGGCACTTGAAAATGCCACTCAATCTCAAAACCCTTTAGTGAAAGAAGCGGCTGAATGGGCGATAAAAAAGCTCTTGAGCGGCATTGATCACTCCTAAATAGGTTTCATTCCCGAATTGAGAAATAGGACACAAAAAGGCAGTCGCTGACGAAAGTGATATTGACGAGAGCCGAGGGCTCTACTATACACTGACTGGAGATATGATCAAAGCTCGATAATATGATCAAAACGGTTTTGTAAGCGGCCCGCATTATGTGCAATCACAATGATCAGTCCATCTAGAGCGAGGATTCTATCTAACACTGCCTCGCCCATCTGCTCGTCTAAACTTGCAATCGGCTCATCGAAGATCATAATTGGTTTTGGTTCTAGCAATGCCCTTCCAACTAGAACTCGAAGCCTCTGTCCCTGGGATAGACCAGTTGTAGAATTTGTCAAACGATCCGGTGGAATCTGGTCTATCCCCAAGTTTTTCATCACCGTCTCGATTTCACTCTCCTGAATTTCTCGAAAGAAGCGCAAATTCCATTCTACCCCACCGGAAAACAGCATTGGATTTTGATCGACGATTTGTATATAACGAACCCTCTCAGCCTCGGGAAATTCCATTATATCGATTTCGCCTATGCGAATTTGACCTCTATTTGGCATAAGTTCACCGTTGATCAGGCGCATTAAGGTCGTTTTTCCCCTCCCACTTTCTCCAATGAGTAGATATTTCTTTCCATATTCAAATCGATAAGAAAAATTCTCTAGGATCGGGTTCTGATCTTTTGAGTATGAAAAATAGATATTCTCCACTCGAATATCCGGTTCGTTCAGCTGGGCATCGAATCCTTCAAATCCCTGATCATTGTCCTTGTTTCCTTCTGCGATTTTGTCTTTTAGATTCCTATATATGGGAATCACAGAATTATATTCATTGATCAGCCCAATGATCCCTATGATAGGATCCACTAGATAATTCATCAGCTGAACGACTGCGATCACAGCTCCTATTGTTATGGCACCTCTTTGGGCGAGCTTGCCCCCAAAGGAAAAGATCAAAAGAAAAGAGATCGCGCCAAAGGTCCCACTGGTAATATTCGCAGTGTTCACAAGTCCACGCAGTTTTGCTCGGCTCTGTTCAAGAGCAAGGTCTACAAGCTCTATTTCCTGTAAGCTCTTCTCCTTTACACCATATCTTTGAATCTCCTGCCTTCCCTCTAAGTATTCATTCGCAAATTTGATAAATCTAGAGTTTGTATTTTTAAATTCGGTGGATCTCAATCGAATACATCTACCAGTAACCAAAGTCGAAATGACCGGCAAGATCGACGCAGCTAAGGCGATCGGCAATAAATAAATGTCGATTTGATAGATGGTGGAACATGCAAAAAGAAAAGTGGCGATGAGATTTAGCATATTCCACCCCAATAACTCCTTTTTCTGATAGATTAGTTCCATATTGGTAGCATAGTCGGCTAAATTCACTCCCTCTTCCCTCTGCTTCTCAAGATCGGACTTGAAAAGCCCACTCTTAAAGCGCACCATTCGATCCATCAATAGACCAAATACGATTCTCCATGCCAATAGGGATAAGAGAAAAGATATCAATATAAATACTGCTATGATCCTAATGGATTTATGAAACTGCTGAAGTTCACCACTTACAATCGTATCCACCAAGTTTCCCATACGCAGTCCCATTCTGGATAGAGAAAAGGCGTGAATGAGTGAAAAGAGAACTGCTAAAAAGTACCGAAATCTCTTCATAGTCATAGGATGACTTTGATCGCAGCTACTTTCATCGGAGCTATTCTTCCATACATCCTTCCCCAACCAAATTTGAAATATCCATCTCATCTTCCCCACCTTCCTTCGTATCGTGCGAAATTATGACCATTCCCTTTCCCTGGCGCATAGATCCCCCGCTTTTGTACGGCTAGTTTACGAAATCATTATAAAACACAGCAGCTTGCTAATCTATAAGGTACAGCTTATAATTGAGATGAAAGAGGGAGATGAATAGTATGAATTTAGCGGAGTTTGGAAATACGATCAATCGCATTCGAATAAAGCGTGGGTTGACCTTGATGGAATTGGCTGCTATGGTGGATATCAGTTATCCTTCTCTTTGCCAGATCACTAGGGGATACTCCCATCCAAAGGCAAAGACACTGATCAAGCTCTCCACTGCCCTCGATCATGATTTTACAAAAGAATACACGAAAGTCTACGACTCGGATGGATTGTTTGCCTTGGTCAATTTATTGCAGGACATAGAGAAATGTTTTGATGAAAACGATTTTATAGAATTCCAGGATCACTATCAGGTGCTCAAAAGTTGGAAGAGCATCTGGACCTCTCTGGAATATACACTCTATACGCCAATTATGTACAATACTATGATGCCTGCTATGAAAGTCTGATTCGAAAGAACGAGGAAAATGCACTAGAGATCAAATTGAAACTTCTAGATCATTATCATGCGAAATCGACCAGGGATCATGATTATCTATACAATTTGAATCTCTGCTCGATTGGAAAATCCCTCTTTCTACTGGATGATCATTCCTGTACAAAATTTCTAAAACAATGTAACGATAATCAGTATCCCAATCAGAGGCTCTTTAGAGGCAATCTATCCCTACTGGCACTGTATTATGAGGCAGTCGAAGAATATGAAATATCAGAAAAATACTCGTCCTTTGGAATTAATCAGGAGCAGGGGAACCCCGATCTGACAGGCTTACCCCTCCTCTATATCCATCGTGGAGTTGCAAATTACCGCTTGAATAGAAAACAATATCTACAAGACTTTCAAATCGGTCTCTCCTTGGCAATAGCCACAAGGAAAGAATTTCTGTACCGAGCAGGTGAGAAATATATTACGGAAGATCTTTCGATAGACTTGTCGTCCATATTTTTCACTTCGAATCAATAACAGACCATATACCTTATGATAAGTTGGATAAAATAAAGATGCCCCTTAGGAAATGCTAAAGCATTTCTAGGGGCAGTTCTGGTATTTCTATCTTTCTAGCCTTCCATTATCTTTACTATAAATTCGCGTCTTCTCGGTCCGTCGAATTCACAAAAATAGACGGACTGCCAAGTGCCCAGCACCAAACGGCCTTCCTGTAGGACCAGTAGTTCACTGGCACCCACTAGAGAGGATTTGAGATGGGCATCGGAATTACCTTCGAAATGTCGATACTCCCCACGCTTTGGAGAGAGGATATCGAGGCCTGTGAGCAGGTCCCTCTTGACATCTGGATCTCCATTTTCATTGATGGTGATGGCCGCGGTGGTGTGGGGGCAGTATACGAGGACCATACCCTCTTGCACCCCAGAATCTCGGATAGCTCCTTGTACCACTCCAGTGATATCCAAGATCTCTGAGTGGCTTTGAGTCTGGATCTCAAAAACCTTTGAGCTGCTCATATTATTTCGACAACTCGTATCGGTCGACGATCTCGCCGTAGTAGAAGACATGATAATCTCCGTCTGCGTAGCAGTCCCCTTTGACCATATCCGCCAAAGGTCCCTCATCCATCTCCTGGGAATAGAGGATCTGGCATTCAAAATGCAGATCACATTCGGCTATGATGGGTGATCCTACTTTTTTTGCCTGCGCTGCCGTGATATTTGCCGCTTCGAATTTATCTAGGTCCCGTCCGGATTTACTTCCACAAAGCCCCAGGGCTTTCTTTAAGTCTACGTCAATGGGCACACTGACTGTGAAATCCACTGCCTCTTCCATCAGTTCATAGCTGTATCTGGATTTGCGAACTGCCACAATACATACTGGTCTGCCCCACATAATTCCAAAGAAGCCCCAGCCAATCGTCATCGTATTTTGGCGCTCGCCGCCCTTGACCGTTAAAAAGGCCCCCTTTGGCAACTGTTTATAGACGCCATTTAAGTCCTGAATCAACTCCATATTTTCATACATATTGTTCACCTTCCTTTCCCCTATTCTACTCCAGATAAAAAGGTCCGTCCAGCAAATGAAAAAGCAGCTCAGTCGCCCGAGCTGCTTTTATTTTGATTCTATTAGAATCCAGTTGTTCCACCAAAGAAGTAGTATCCCAGTGGAGTGTAGTACATGCCTTGGATATTTGGCTTGATCATAAAGGCGTTGTTGTAGTAGTAGATCGGAGCGACGATATGGTCTTGTCCCATCATTACATCTTCTGCCTCGTGCATGAATTTCATACGATCTTCCAGATTCTTAGCGTCTTTGGCTTGTTCAACCAATGCGTCGAAGTCTGCATTTTCGTATTGCGCGTCGTTGTTACCGCCGCCGGTTACCCACATGTCGATGAAGGTCATCGGATCGTTGTAGTCAGCAATCCAGCCATGTCTAGCGATACTGAAGTTACCTTCTTTACGCTCTGTCAAGAAGACGGCCCAGTCTTGGTTTTGTAGGGTTACATCTACGCCCAGTTCGGTCAGCCACATATTTTGTAGTGCTTCACCGATTGCCTTATGCCCGTCATTGGTATTGTAAAGGTATTCTACCATTGGGAATCCTTCACCATTCGGGAATCCAGCTTCTTCAAGAAGGGTTCTCGCTTCATCACATTGTGCTTGGTAATCCGCTGCATCTACAGAGTAGTAGTCGCCACCGACTGTACGGAAGTCGTCGCCTTCTAGGCCAGCCACGTCGGATACTTCAGCAGGAACAAATCCAGATGCAGGAAGCTGTCCTTGTGCAGCAACTTGATCTACGATGAAGTTACGGTCGATGACCAAGCTGAATGCCTTACGAACTCTGGCATCGTCAAAGGGAGCCTCTTGGGTGTTAAAGCATACGAAATAAGTTCCGATATAGGGTTTAACTTGTAGTGCACCAGCTTCGATCAATGGCTTTCGCTCTTCTTGGGGAGCATCATCGATAAAGTCCAGCTCACCAGACAGGAATGCTGCATAAATGGCATTGTTGTCGTCTTTCAGGTGGAACTTCAATACGGGAGCCTTGATATTGGCTGCGTCATAGTACTCTTCGTTCTTTTCATAAGTAATCGCAGAGTTGTGTTCCCATGCAGTCATTTTGTAAGGTCCATTGGAGATATAAGTATCTGGCGAAGTCGCCCACTGCTCATTTCCAGTTACGATGTCTTCACGAACTGGGAAGGTCGATGCAAAGGCACAGATTTCTTCGAAGAATGGGCAGAATCTGTCCAGGGTGACCACGAAAGTGTGATCGTCAGGAGCTTCGATTTGCAGTGCTTTGTCAGCATATCCTGCTACCATATCAAGCATATACTCATAGTCTGCTGCTGTCGCAGGATCTACAAGGCGATTCCATGAGAATACAAAGTCATTTGCAGTTACTGGCTGTCCGTCTGACCATTTTGCATCTTCACGGATTTTAAAGGTATAGGTCATACCATCTTCAGAGATTTCCCAGCTCTCTGCTTGTCCGGGAGCGAGGGTCGCATTTCCTGCGCCATCATCTACCCATTTAACCAGACCTTCGTTACTGTGTTGAAGCATCATCGCTCCGTCTACAGAAGTGTTTAGGGCTGGGTCAATCGTCTCAGGTTCAGAGGCGATGCAGACGTCCAATACGCCGTCTACTTTACCCTCTGCTAGTGCAGGATGTGATCCGTCTGCGGGAGCAGCTGCCTCTTCCGTCTCTGCCGCTTCCTCCGTCTTCTCTGCTTCTGTCGCTTCGCCAGCTGCTTCCGTCGTCTCTGCGTCAGATTTGGCAGGCTCTGTCGTTTCCTGTTTCGGTCCACAGCCCACTACGAGCATGGATACCACTAGGATGAGTGACAGGATAAGTAACCATTTGTTTCTTTTCATTTTTTCCCTCCTTGTTTTTGTGAATCTATTTCAAGGTCAACCGCGGTTTTACGGTCGTTGCCTAGAAATCAATCATAGATATGGTAACAGGCGACCCAGTGACCCGGCTCCACCTCTTCAAAGGGCGGCGGATCTCCTTTGCATTTGTCCGTTACCTTTGGACATCTCGTATGGAATCTACAACCGGAAGGCGGTGTGATCGCACTGGGTATCTCCCCTTCTAGCATAATGCGATTGGCGCTTCTGCTCACATCGGGATCCGGTACGGGTACTGCTGAGAGCAATGTCTTCGTGTAAGGGTGCAATGGATTTTGATACAATGTCCTAGAGTCAACTAATTCTACCATATTTCCCAGATACATGACACCTATTCGATCTGAAATATGTTTGACGACGGAAAGGTCATGGGCGATGAAGAGATAGGTCAGACCCAATTCCTTCTGCATATCCTCCAGCATATTGATGATCTGGGATTGTATGGAGACGTCCAATGCGGAAATCGGCTCATCACAGACGATGAATTCCGGCTCCACAGCCAGGGCCCTGGCAATACCGATCCGCTGCTGCTGTCCGCCAGAGAACTCATGGGGATAGCGATTTGAGTGCTCAGAGTTCAATCCTACGGACTCTAATAGCTCGTTGATCCGATTTCTTCTGTCCTCTCCATTCTGGTGAAGGCCGTGAATATCGAGGGCCTCTCCTACGATCTCCCCAACGGTCATTCTGGGGTTTAGAGACGCAGAGGGATCCTGGAAGATGATCTGCATTTTTCTGCGGTAAGGCATCATATCTACGCCTTTTCCGGCATTCTCGTCATCGAAAATCAGCTCACCATCATAGTAGATCTTTCCAGAGGTGGGTTCATGCAGTCTGAGAATGGTACGGCCTAGCGTGGTCTTCCCACAACCAGATTCGCCGACCAGACCAAAAGTCTCACCCTTTTTGATCTCAAAGCTGATGTCCTCAACGGCTTGTACGTAGACCTTTTTGCCCCAACTGCTCTTAATGGTGAAATACTTTTTTAAGTTCTCTACTTTTAGCAGTGGTGTATTTTCCTTATTCATGCAGGGCGGCCTCCTCTGGGACTGTGCTTTCCCCATCTCTCGACATTCCTTCCATTGCCAACAACCAACATTTTGACCAATGGCCTTCTCTTATCTTCATTATCGGTGGGTCTTGCTGGAGACAAATCTTCATACAGTAATCACAGCGATTTCCAAAACCGCAGCCTTTTGGTGGGTTGAGCATATCCACTGGCGTGCCTTCAATGGATTCAAGGCGCTCGTGTTCCTCTGCGTCGATCCGTGGCATGGACTTCATCAGACCATAGGTATAGGGATGTGCAGAGTGATAGAAAATATCCCTCACACTGCCCTGCTCAACGATTTTTCCAGCGTACATGACACTGACGCGGTCACAGATCTTTGCGACAACCCCCAGATTATGGGTGATAAATACGATGCTCATCTTGGTTCGCTCCTGGATCTCTTTCATCAATTCCAGGATCTGCGCCTGTATGGTCACGTCCAGTGCGGTGGTCGGCTCATCGGCGATCAACAGTTTCGGCTCGCAGATCAGACCCATACCGATCATGACCCTTTGGCGCATCCCTCCAGATAGCTCATGGGGATACTGTGCCATCCTCTTCTCCGGATTGCTGATACCAACCAAGTCTAGCATCTCAACCGCTTTTCTGTAGGCCTCGTCCTTCGAAACACTCTTATGGACGAGCAGCGCCTCCATCAGCTGGTTGCCGATGGTATACACCGGATTCAGGCAAGTCATTGGGTTCTGGAAGATCATACTCGCCTTGTTCCCGCGAAAATCATCCATCTGTTTTTTATCGTAATCCAGTACATTCTCGCCTTCAAATAGGATCTCTCCGCCCAGCACTTCACCTGGACTCTGTAGCAAACCCATGATGGTATAGGCCTCAACGGATTTTCCAGAGCCTGATTCCCCAACGATTCCCATCACTTCGTTATAACCTAAGTCATAGGTGATTCCGCCGACGGCCTTTACCTCTCCCGCCGGGGTGAAGAAGGACACTCTGAGATCCTTGACTTCCAATAATTTATCCGTTTTTTTCTTTTCCACTGTCATCCTCCTACTTCTTCAGTCTCGGGTCCAATGCGTCCCGTAGACCATCGCCGAATAGATTCAACGCGAGAATGATGAGGGACAACAGCGTCGCCGGGATGATCAGCCTGTAGGTATATGTGTAAATTCCAGACAGAGCATCTGCTGCCAGAGCCCCAAGGCTCGTCATCGGCGGTTGAACACCCAGTCCCAAAAAGGACAGGAAGGACTCCAGAAAGATCGCGGAGGGAATTTGTAGCGCCGTCATGACGATGATCTGACCAATGCAGTTGGGATAGAGGTGCTTCGTGATAATCCGCTTGCCACTTCCCCCTAAAGCCCTGACCGCCGTTACGTATTCCTGTTGTTTGAGCATCAGGATCTGTCCTCGAATGATCCTCGCCATGGAGACCCAATAGAGCATCCCAAAGGCGATAAAGATCGAAATCAATCCAGGCCCGAGGGCTCCAATGGACTTTGCAAAACCAAGGCCCGAACTGTTAATCCAGTCCTTGATGGGTCGGTCAATCGTAATCGACAACAAGATGACCACGAGTACATCCGGAATCGAGTAGATCATATCCAAGATGCGCATCATGATATTGTCCACTCTACCACCCAAATAACCTGCGATGGAACCATATATCGTACCGATAAACAGGACGATTAAGCTGGCGAATATCCCAACTACCAGGGATACCCTTGTGCCATACATCGTGCGCACCATCATATCTCGACCCAGTTTGTCCGTTCCAAAGGGATACTCCAAAGAGGGAGGTAGGTTCTCCGAACCGCGGATCTGGGTAGAATAGGTCACATCCATAAACATGGGACCGATAAAGGCAAATAGACAGACCAGGATTAAAAAGGCCAGAGAAACCATCGCAACGCGATTTGCCTTAAAGCGCCTCCAAGCATCCGCCCAATAGGACACAGAGGGAGCGCGCTGGATAAAACTCTCTTTTTCGTCTGCTGTAGCTGGTGCTAAGTCGTCGTTGGACATATTGACGCCAAGCTGCTCCAAAATTTTCGGGTCTGGTTGCAAGCTCGGCATATTGATACCAGAAAATCTGGATTCTCTCATGAACTTGCCCCCTTCGTGACATCGATACGCGGATCCACAGCCTTATAGAGCACATCTACGACGAGGTTCATGAAGATGACTAAGAATGCAAAGAACAAGGTCGTAGCCATGATGATGGGATAGTCCCGATTGTTGATGCTCTGAATAAAATAGCGGCCGAGTCCTGGTATCCCAAATACGGATTCCACGACAAAACTACCGGTCAAGATACCTGCAGTAAGTGGTCCTAAATACGTCAATACTGGAATAAAGGCATTTCGCAGGGCATGTTTGAAGATGATCACCCCTGCGGAGACCCCCTTCGACTTTGCCGTACGAATATAGTCTTGGTGAATGACATCCAGCATGCTGGATCGAGATAATCTGCCTATGTAACACATGGGGTTAAAGCCCAAGGCGATCACCGGTAGTATATGACCCTGCCAACTGTCCAAGCCCATCGTGGGGAGGATCTTCAGCTTTACTCCAAATATGATGAGCAGGATCGTCGCTAAGACAAACCCCGGCATCGATATCCCTATGGTCATGACCACCCGTAAAAAGCTATCTAGTGGCGTTCCCCGATAATAGGCGGCCAAGCTCCCCATCGGGATCCCCATGATGACCGCAAAGCACAAGGCGAGCAGTCCCAGTTTGGCACTTGTTGGAAACATCTCACTGATGATGTCCATAACAGGCCGGTTCTTCTGCATTTTGAGAGAGACCCCAAAATCCAACTTGAGCGCATTTAACACATAATTGCGAAATTGCACGATCTTCGGTTGATCTAGGCCATACTTCTCCATCAGAGCCTTGACCACTTCCGGGGATTGTGACCTCTCACTCAAAAAGGGACTGCCCGGTACCAGGTTCATCAAGGCAAAGGTCAGTCCAGCAACTAATAGCAAGACAAACATCGCAAGTATCACGCGGCGTACAATATAGTACCCCATTCTTCCATCTCCTTCCAATTCCTACGAATAAGTTTTCGTCAACGCTCGCAAAAAACCAGGCCTCGAGTTTCTATTCTGCACCGCTAAGCGTTTTCCCATGCAGCCATAAGGATCCCAAGACCCAAAAGTTCTTCGTGATAAATAGACGATATCTTGTTTTGAATTATAAACTTAATGCTCTTTCCTGTCAATCTTACGAGATTCTTCCCAAGGGGAAAAGGGCTCAAAAGTCAGATTATTTAACAGGTATCTTCATCCATTTTAACTTGCAATGAAGATTGTAAAATTATTATTCTGTAAAATCTCTAAATTTACCGCTTTTTCACACCAACTTTTTATAGCAATTCATAAAATACATTGTATTGGATCATTACTCATTACTGTGAATATGTTAAGTTCTCGTAATATAGTGCATGATGCATTTCACTCGAAACCATTATCTGCCCAATTGTAAACCGGACACAAATCGGCGTGCAATCTCCAAGGGCCGGGTGATCGCCCCGCCGACGACGACAAAATCAGCTCCCGCATCCAGCATCCGCTTCCCATCTGCTGGGCTATGGATATGACCTTCCGCCGCTAGGATCAGTCCCTCTACCGCTGCCAACTGCCGAACCAACTCCAGGTTGGGCTTTGGAGATGCAAGGGACTGCTGGGTATATCCGCTCATCGTCGTGCTTATTATATCCGCCCCCAGTTCCCAGGCCAAGATCCCCTCAGCATAAGTGGCGATATCCGCCATCAACAGTACATGTGGGAAATGCCGACGTATTTCAGCAAAATAGGTGGCAATGGTCTTGCCGTCATGACGAGGGCGATCGGTCGCGTCAACTGCGACGATCTCTGCGCCAGCCTCCAATACCTCCTCGACCTCTCGCAAGGTGACCGTTATGTATTGCGGCGCATCCCCATATGACTTTTTCACGAGTCCGATCACCGGCAAATCGACAATTTCCTTGATCTGCCGAATATCCCTTCCTGAAGATGCACGAATACCAACGGCTCCTGCTTCCATCGCCGCCTTGGCAAATAGGGGCATCACATGGCCCTCCTCGGTGAACATCGGCTCACCAGGAAGGGCCTGACAAGAGACTACCAAACCGCCTTGGAGTCCTTCTATAATTTCATTTCCTCTCATCTTTCAGAGCCTTTTGTCCTTCCACCATATCTAGCCAGATTACTGAGATTTTCGCCATCAAATCGGTATACCGTCCATTCATCCATTGCTTCGGCGCCAAGGGATAGGTAGAATTTTACACTGGGTTCATTCCAATCCAAGCACCACCACTCCAATCGCCCACATCCCCTTTCGAGGGTAATCTGGGCTAGTCTTTGCAAGAACGCCTTTCCATAACCTCGACCACGATATTCTGGTCGAATGAATAGATCTTCTAGATAGATGCCTGCACGTCCCAAAAAGGTGGAGAAATTGTGAAAGAAGAGGCAAAAACCCACTTCCACTCCATCGACGACTCCGAATAGGACCTCTGCTTTCTCCTTATTGAAGATCCACTCCTCTAGGAGCTCTTCCGAGGCAACGACCAGTTCCTCCATTTTTTCATATCGGGCCAATTCTCGGATGAATTCCAGAATCAAACCGCAGTCTTCACGGGTGGCTTCCCGAAATATGAGCTGCTCACGCTCAACTGTTTTTTTAATATCAGTCATAGTATTCCTCCCCAACTAAGGCTGGTAGTATTTTTGTGATTATGCCTTCGAGTTCCCTTTGGTCCACCGAAGTGAACCGGGCGAGCACTGGGCTGTCGACGTCCAAAACCCCTATCAGCTGCCCTTGGTAGACGATCGGCAGTACCAATTCACTCTTGGTCGCCCCATCACAGGGGATATGGCCAGGAAAAGCCTCCACATCCTCCACAAGGACAGAGCGCTCCTGTCTTGCTGCATGTCCGCAAACTCCGACTCCCATCGGAATCCGATTACAGGCAGGTAGTCCCTGAAAAGGCCCTAAGACCAAATTCTGTCCATTCCAGAGGTAAAAGCCCACCCAGTTGACATCCTGCAGACAGGCTTTGAGAATTGCGGAAATATTTGAAAGATTTGCAATATAGTCCCCTTCTTCATGGAGCTGTTGCTCGATCAATTCCCAAATATATTCATAGACCTTGGCATCTGTCATGCCAGTCGTATCCTTAATAGTAAACATCTGTCCTCCTATAGTCCGAGCTCGTCCTGTCTACGTCTGAGTTCAACGATGGTAGCGCCTGCGTCCAGCTCGACCATGTCATATGTGAGGATCCCATCTTTGGGCACATCCATCAGTAATTTGGTCTTTTTACCAATGAGGCAGATCGGCAGGTAATTGTGAGCTTGCTGTATTTCATGCTCGATCAATCGACCAAACACACAATTTGTTCCAATTCCCCCGAGGGTCTCCCCCGCTTTCAGATCTCTTTTCGCGATGGCGACTACATCTGCCACCTGTCCATGCTGGGGTACGATCGTCGGTTCGCCATCGACGATCGCATCGTAGATGGTGATCGGCGTCTCCAAGCTGGTCAGATGATATGGGCGGTACAGGGAATAATTCGGTCCATCTCCCATTTTCAAGTAGCGCATCAACTCGACGACCTCTTGGGCATCGGAGGTGACGATGGCGAAGACTCCCGGTGCCATCCCAAAGGCAAAGTCCACGATCCCATATCGGTTGAGGATCCCCCCCTGACTCTTTAGGGTGAACAGGTCGGCGATCTGCTTTGGATTTGTCGTCACTCCATGACAGCCGGGGATATCCGGCACAAAGCCCAGGGCGTTGGCGACGGAATTCAATTCGATCATGGTATTCGTGCCATCGATAAAACTGGCTAAGATCTTGGGGTACAGACCTTTGGAAAGGGCCTCCTCTCGCACATCCTCCTCGCTCACATAATGATCGAGGGGATTGTTCTTGCCCTTACCGACGGCCAATAATTCAAAGCCCAGACTCAGGGCAAAATCAGCTAACTCGAGTATAGCTCCCGGTTCATCCCCCGCCGAGCCAGTGTAGACTACCTTGTTTTCCTTCGCGATCATATTGAGGATGGGACCTACGACTGCATCACATTCGACATTTAGCATGATGACATGCTTTTGATGCTCTAGGGATTCGAGGGCCATGATGGCGCCAAAGGGCGGGTTTCCTGTTGCGTCCACCATCCCCTTGATTTGTGGAAGGCGATAACCCAGAGTATAATCGTCCGTGATCACGAATTGGTCTTTGGATAGAGCCAATTCCGCCTCATGATAAGAGCTCGTCGCCACGATGTCCTCTTTGGATACGCCAGCGGAGATCAGAGCATTCATCGCCTTATCCAAGACTTCATCGACGATGATTGCCGGGCGCATCCCATTGATCCGAGACATCTGATGGATGAGTCCCGTACCCATCTTCCCAGCACCCACGAGTCCAATGCGTATCGTCTCACCCATCAAACTCAATTTTGTCAGTTTGCGTTTCATTCTAAACATGATGCTCTCCTTATTGAATGCTCATCGCAGCAGCATATGCCGACGACCAAGCCCATTGTAAATTAAAACCACCACAGTCCCCATCCACATCCATCACCTCACCTACAAAATAAAGGCCAGGATGTAATTTGGACTCCATCGTAGAGGGATTGATCAGATCAGTGGAGACGCCGCCCACAGTCACCTGTCCCTCCTCTAGGGATTTATAGGACTCCAGTCGATGGGTCCATCCCTTTAAAGCCCTAGCCAGCTGGTGAATCTGCTTTTCCTGCAAGGAGGCGGTCTTCACCTCAGGGTCTACTCCAGCCTCCTCCAATATGGAGGGGATCAACTTGTCGTGGATTAAACCCACGAGGGTCTCCTGTGCACTCTTATATCCGGTAATGCCAAAGCGGTAGCTGAGGTTCACTCGCATCTCTTCGATCGTCAGTTCCGGAAAGAGATCAATTTCAAAGTGAACTGCACGAGCTTGACGCTGCTCCCTCAGAGCATATCCAGAGAGCTGAAGTACCGCAGGTCCAGAGAAGCCATAGTCGGCAAACAGAATCTCATCATAATCCTCATGGATGAGCTTGCCCTCCGAAAAGAGCTTGAGCTTGGCAAAAAAACGGACCCCATTTAAATGTCCAGGACGAATTCCCTGTAGCCTGAGCTGGACGATGGCAGGATGGATGGGAGTGATCGGGTGACCTAAATCCCTGACCAGTTCATATCCCAGGCCATCGGAGCCGGATTTGGGAAGCGTCACACCACCTGTTGCGATCAATAGGATCTCTCCGGTATAGTCCTTGCCCTCCTCGGTTTCAACCCTCCAGTTGTCCCCTTTGCTGATTTTTGTCACCTTGGTATTCAGTATCAAGTCCACCTGCAGATGACGTAGCTCGAGGAGCATCGCATCGAGAACGGCCTTGGATTGGAGAGAGCGAGGATACAATCTCCCCTGGGATTGTTCGAGGACTTCAATACCCAGTTCCTCAAAAAAACAGACGGCATCATCGACATTAAAACGGTGGATGGCGGAGAGGGGAAACTTGGGGTTTTCACTGTGAAATCGGTTGATCTCAATATTTCGATTCGAAAAATTGCACCTGCCATTCCCCGTCGCCAATAGTTTTCTCCCTGGGCGATCATTCCTCTCGAGTATTTGCACATTATGTCCCTGTCTCGCTAGGAGGATGGCTGCAAATAGTCCGCTACTCCCTCCTCCAATCACCAATGTCTTCGCCATTTTCGACTCCCTCATTTTTTTCTATTCTACCATATTCTACAGCTTTCGTCTCTATAATTTATCGTTTTTCGATAAATCCAAAATTGAATCAAAGCCAGTTGTAAAATCGTAATTGCTTTGTAACCAAATTTTTCTTTTCTTGTGCTAATATATAAATAGTTCAAACACTATATAGGAAGGTACCGAGCCAACGTTTTTGTTCATCCTCCCAATCAACAAAAAAACAACCGTCCTATATTGTCTAACAAAACAATGGAGCACTCAGTTAACTGAGTGCTCCACTGCTTTTCCTATATGCCAGCCACTCTGTCTTCCAGAACGGCAAATAATTCCCTCGGATCCTTTTCCGGATATTTCGCTTGAATGGCCTCCAAAATATATTTCGCACCGAAGTCCATCCCTTGGCAACCTGCCAATAGGATCAGATCCCCTTCTCCTGCACGGTCCACTGCCAGGGTGACCGCCTCTCTGAGGGTATCCGTCAGTTCATAGCCGAGTTTCCCCTCGTCCAATTTCCGTTGGAAGATCTGTAATTCATCGGGATGTACCACATCGTGATCCTCGACGCAGTCCCTGCTCAAGGAGGCGATCAGGCTATCATAGTGTAGGATTTCATTCCATTCGATCAATTTATCCGCATTCTCTCCATTCACAGTGACCCCACGATTCCCGCGGATCGCATAGACCAGATGTAGCTTTTCATAGGTCATCATAGACAGAGTCTGCAGAGTCATATCGATATTCCCCATATTGGCAAAGTGATCATCGACGATCTTGAACTCCTGATTGTAGACCTGCTGAAAACGTCTTTCGATTCCTTTAAAGGCCTCCATCCCACGGATGACTTCCTCCATAGGGATCCCCATGGCAATGGCCATTGCCATTGCAGATAGGGAATTGACCAGGGAATGATAGCCTGCTACCTGTAAGGTCACAGGATAACGACCAATTGTTGCTCGGCCTCCCCTAGTCATAAAATCACGACGCACCACCAAGGTGAATTTTGGAAATCCCGTCGACAGATCAATGTCCTCTGCGTAGATGTCAGCTTCCGCGTCCACGTCACTAAAGGTGATCAATCTGCCAGGAGTCTGGTCGATCAGCGTCTTCACGACTGGATCTGAAAGGTTGAGGATGACAAATGCATCTGGTTTTGCCTCGGTGATCAGACGCTTCTTCTGCTCAAAATACTGCTCAAAACTGCCGTGCTGGTCAATATGCTCCCTGGTGATATTGTTCATACATACGATATCGAAATCCACTCCATGTACTCTGCACATCTCTTGGGAGATTGAGGAGACTTCCATTACGACCGTAGGCAGATCTTCTTCACGCATCTCTCGGAACAGTCCCTGTAATTCCAAGCTCTCAGGCGTAGTCAACTTAGAGGGAATCTCCACGTCTCGGATCTTATACATCACCGTCCCAATCAGTCCAGACTCCTCCCCGGCTGCATCTAAGATGCTGCGCAGCATCATGGAAGTCGACGTCTTTCCATTGGAAGCTGTGATTCCAATCATGGTCATCTCCTTCGAGGGATGATTGTAATAGTTGGCGGAGATCTGCGCCAGTGCCTTGCGGGTGCTGGGCACCAGATAGGTCGGTACCTGAATTTTCTCGGGCTTCTCTGTCACTACAACTGCCACCGCACCCCGATCTAGCGCATCCGAGATGTATTTATGTCCATCTGTGATCAGGCCCTTGATGGCTACAAAGACATCTCCCTCCTGAATTTTCTTCGAATTGTAATTGACACCCTGAACTTCGAGGTCCTCTTGATGACCCCAACTCTCAAGGATTTCAACTCCTTCTAATAGATTCTGTATATTCAAGTGCATCCTCCTTAATCTTCTTTTCCTGCCATTCTCATTATACTGAACTCCACTGGAAAGGGCAAACCCAATCCCCAATAAATACCATCCCTCGTTTAGACTCTCATGAAAAGGGTATATTAAATGAGACAATAATAGGTCAAACACTTGACGAAAAGGAGATATGAAATGGCAGAGCATGTATTATACTACAAGAAATTATGCCCCTATTGTGTAAAGGTACTTCGCATGATGGAGAAGAATAACTTGGACTTTGAAAAGAGGAATATCGATACGAATCCGGAATACCGCGAAGAATTGGAGCGCGTTGGGGGTTCTGCACAGGTTCCCTGTCTATTCATCGATGGCAAGCCCATGTACGAGTCCGCTGACATCATCGAATATCTGAAAGAAAACCTGGTAAAATAGTTGAAAATCGCATCCGCAGTGGATGCGATTTTTTTCTCCCTTTCGTTTGACCATAACACTGCCTTGTGCTAGTATTTGAATGAGATGGGAGGAGCTGAAATGGCTGTTTGTATGCGAGTGGATCTATCGAGAAGTCGAAATGTCGATGAGATCACAAATTTTTTACATAATCAGGATCTAAAATACGAAGTCCTCGACAGTCTCTTCGTCGTCATCGATGAAGAGGGTCGGTGGCTCGCCAGTGGTGGAAGGCGAAAAAATGTACTGAAGGGCTTTGCAGTCATTGAAGAATACCGAAGCGAAGCTCTGACGGATCTGATCTTAACAGAGCTGATCAAAGAGAGCTATCAGCTGGGAATCGAAAGACTATTTGTCTTTACGAAGGCGATCTATGCCCCCTTGTTCAGTGGCTTTGGGTTTCAGGAATTGGCAAATACCGGGAGAAGTTCGCTGCTCCTGCGTTCAGATGATGGAGTAGATGGATATTTAGAGCCCATCGCAGCATCCCTTCCGTCGACGGGAGAGCTGGGAGCTGTAGTGATGAATGCCAATCCCTTTACCCTGGGGCATCAATATCTGGCCCAAAGCGCTGCGCAAGCAGTGGATCATCTGGTCGTCTTTGTCGTAGAGAACGATGAGTCCCAGTTCTCAACAGCAGATCGCTTTCTGCTGGTCAAGAAGGGGCTGGCCCATATCCCAAATATCACCGTCATATTGGGATCACCACTCATCGTCTCCGCCGTCACCTTTCCCTCATACTTTTTAAAGGAAAAAGAGACCATCAGTATGGAGCACGCGCGCATTGACGCTCTGGTCTTCAAGAATTACTTCGTGCCTCGATTGAGGATCAGGACCCGGTTCCTAGGAGAGGAGCCCCTAGATCCGAGTACGGCGATCTATAATTTGTGCCTGGCTCAGATCCTACCTCCAGAATGCGAAGTGTATATCCTGAAGCGGTTGGAGACAGGTGGAGATGTGATCTCGGCAACTAGGGTTCGGCGGCTATTTAATGAGGGAAAACTCTTGGAGATCAAGCCCTATGTACCCGAAGTGACCTATCATTTTTTGGAGGAGCTCTATGCAGAACATTCTTGAGCTCAGAGAGGAGAGGGTTCGGCTTCAGGAAGCCCTTTTAAAAGAACATGGAGGTAGTCTTTTAAGTTTGCGGCCCAATTTTCCAGGCGGCGACAAACGCAATCTATATGCGAATTTTGCAGTCTATTCCCTATTCTCCGATCTCGTACAGAAATTACCATCCAAGCTCTTGACAACTCTGTATACCGAAGAGGGCTTGACCTTCATCCTAAATACACAGATGCCTGCCTTTGAAGCAAAGGTGATCACCGTCTCACTGGAAGAGGGACATCCCTTGGGCAGACTGGTGGACATCGATGTGTATTCCCAGCGGCAGCCTGAGATCTCCAGAGGGGATCTGGGTCAGGCCCCCCGAAAGTGCTTCCTCTGTGGCCAGGACGCCGTGATCTGTACCCGGTCAAAGGCCCACAGCCGAGAAGCCGTCTCCGAGTACTTTATCCAAAAGGTCGTGCAACTCCTCGTTCAAAAGGACAAATATCGTCTTCATATGCTGGAATTTTCCCTACTCAACGAGCTACTGCGGAGGGTGTCCCTCGGTTGCGTAACGGTGTATACAAATGGTGTTCACCTGGATATGGACTTTCCGCTGTTTTTACGGAGTCTGCGCTGTTTAGGGGAATACGGTGCTCGATTGTCTTCTTTCGATATGAAGGACTTCCCCTCTCTACGGCGGTTTGGTCTGGGGATGGAAGCGGCGATGTTTAAGGCGACGGATGGCGTAAACACCCATAAGGGGGCAATTTTTTCCCATCTCCTACTACTTGCTGGACTCTGCCATGCCCAAAGCTTTAATGAATTGCCAATTGCCATAGCCCATCTGGCCCAAGGGAGCCTGTCTGATTTCGCATCGAAAGCAAACAGCTACGGACTGAGGCTATATCGAGAGCGGGGAGTTCTCGGAGTACGAGGGGATGCGGCCCAGGGTTTTCCAAAACTGTTTGAACAATTCCTCCCATTTTTTCATGAGAGCAGTGAGGATTTGGATCAAACCATGCTGGTGATCGCTGAGAATTTAGTGGATACGAATGTACTCACCCGCTGTGGAACAGAATACACGAAAGAGTACCGAGAACTCTGCAAAGGGGTACGATCGGGCAGACTGGAGCTGAATATACTGGAGGACTTTTGCCTCCAACACGGGATCTCTGCCGGTGGAGCGGCGGATATGCTGAGTTTGACAATACTTACAAGTATCATAGATAAACATTTTTTTGCCTTAAAGGAGGTATTTAAAAGTTGAAGATTCAAAAGGAAGCGATGAGCGGAACTCTGCAGTCCAATGACTGCTTTGTCCGAATTTTCCCATCGGAGCAGGGCATTGAGCTCAATTTGGAGAGCCCAGTCAAGATGCAATTCGGAAGCCAGATGGAGCAAATCATCCTCAAGACCCTTGCCGATCAAGGTGTGGATGCGGCTCGCCTGATCGTAGAGGATCGTGGCGCGCTGGATTGCACGATTGCCGCAAGGGTAGAAACGGCGGTGAGACGAGCAAATGAATAGAAGAACATTGTTATTTATGCCTGGAAATAATCCGGGTATGTTGATCAATGGCGACGTCCTCGGGGCGGACACGGTGATTTTTGACTTAGAGGATGCTGTTGCATTGGACGAAAAAGATGCGGCGCGTCTATTGGTTCGAAATGCCTTGAATACCCTAGAATTCACCGAGAGTGAGATTGCCGTTCGGATCAACCCCATTGACTCCCCCTACTGGGAGGCGGACTTAGAAGAGATCGTCCCGGCACAGCCGGATGCAATCGTGATACCAAAAGCCAGTACAGAAGCAGTGCCCCTCGTAGAGGGACGCATTCTAGAGCTAAAGAAGAAGCACGGAATTTCAAAGCAGATCGTAACTCTCCTATTGGTGGAGTCCGCGATGGGAATTTTGGATATCCAAAATATCTGTAAGTCGTCAACCCTATTTGATGGACTACTATTAGGGGCTGAGGACCTCTCCAGTGATATGGGGATCAAGCGCACCAAGGGCAGTGGGGAAATCCAATATGCCCGAAATGTGTTGGCAACGGCGGCGCATGCCTACAAAGTGGACGGAATCGATACACCTTATACGGATGTGAAGGATATGGAAGGCCTTGTTGAAGATACGAGATATGCCAAGAGCATCGGTCTAAATGGCCGTCTCCTCATCAATCCTCGACAGGTTGATGCAGTTCATGAGGTACTCTCCCCTACGGAGGAAGAGATTGAGGA
This sequence comes from Tissierellia bacterium, assembly GCA_030538075.1. GTDB lineage: Bacteria > Bacillota > Clostridia > Tissierellales > Peptoniphilaceae > JAUNUQ01. The sequence continues at coordinate 11,840 of JAUNUQ010000021.1, read as the reverse complement.
GGCCCAGGCCATATTATATGAAGCTGAGCAGGCTAGGGAAAAAGGTCTTGGCGTCTTTAGCTATCGCGGCAAGATGGTGGACCTCCCGGTCATCAAACGGGCAGAGCAGACGATGGAATCTGCCAAGAAATGGGGGCTACTAAGGTGATCAATGCACTGGGAAGAAATGGGTTGAATCGCCCTTATGAAGGGGCCTTCTCCAATGTAAAATACAGGGAATACCCCTGTGAAAAGGCAAGGGATAAACAGCCTGTCTTTGATTTGAATCTAGATCAGGTACTCGATGCACTCCAGCTGCGAGATGGTATGACCGTCAGCTTTCACCATCATATGCGAAACGGGGATTTCGTCTTAACGGCGGTCATGAAAAAGATCCAAAAGAGGGGGTTCAAGGATATCCGAGTCGCAGCGACTTCCATCTTCCCCTGCCATGACTGCTTGGTGGAGATGATGGAAGACGGAACGGTGACAAAAATCTACGCCTCCTATTATTCAGGACCCGTTGCAAAGGCCATCTGCGAGGGAAAATGCAAAGAGATCTGCGTCGTCTCCACCCATGGCGGTCGTCCACGGGCCATCTTGGAGGGCGAGATCCCTCTGGACATCGCCTTTATTGCGGCTCCTGGGGTGGATGCCCATGGGAATGTAAGTGGTTCTGATGGTCCCTCTGCCTGTGGAGTGATTGGCTACGCCATCGCCGATGCGCAGGTGGCAAAACAGGTGGTCGCCCTGACGGACTACCGCACCACTGAAGTCAATAAGATCGAGATTCCAGCTTATCAAGTGGACTATGTGGTCGAAATGGAGCGGATAGGAGACGCCGCTGGCATCGTCAGCGGAACGACCCGCATTACCAGGGACCCGGTGGGATTGAAGATTGCAAAGGATTGTGCAAAACTGATCGAGCACTCTGGCCTTCTCGTCGATGGCTTTAGCTTCCAGACGGGAGCAGGAGGCACGAGCCTCGCCGTAGCCAAGGAAGTACAGAAACTGATGAGAGACAAGGGCGTCAAAGGCAGCTTTGCATCTGGTGGCATCACGGGTTACCTCGTGGAGATGCTAGAAGAGGGTTTATTCGAAGAGCTATTCGATGTGCAGTGCTTCGATTTGGCAGCGGTGGAGTCCATCAAGCGTAATGAAAATCATCGCAAGATCTCTGCAAACCAATATGCCAATATCAATAATCAGGATAATGTGGCATCCAAATTAGATGTGGTCATCCTAGGTGCCAGCGAGATCGATTTGGATTTTAATGTCAACGTGACCACGGGCTCTGACGGGGTCATCCTAGGGGGCAGTGGAGGCCATGCGGATACGGCTGCAGGTGCAAAATTATCCGTGATCGTATCCAAATTGGTCAATGCCCGTATCAGCTGTCTGGTGGAGAGGGTCACAACGGTGACCACCCCTGGGGAGACAATCGATGTATTGGTCACCGAGAGGGGCATCGCCATCAACCCAAAACACTCCGAATTGATCGAAAGACTAAAAGCCGAGACCAATCTCAAAATTCTGCCGATCGATGAGTTAAAGGCCATTGCCGATCGAATGACGGGAATCCCAGAAATCCAAAGGAGATCCGAGGAGATCGTCGCCATCTCAGAATATCGAGATGGAACAATCCTCGATGTGATCTATCGAGTCGAATAGAGAACCTAAGCTAACGATCAAATTCAATCGGTCCAGTTCCAATTCAGCCCCGCTGCGGCAGCGTATCACGAATACGAAGGCATCGGGGCTTTTCGTTTAGCTTTTATAACTATGGGTATAAGTAATGCAGTCTAAAACAGGAGGTATATATGAAAACTGAGCGAGCAACCCTAGGCTCTCCCATTGATGAAGTGACTAAGAAACATCTGCAGGATGTATTGATGAATCTGCGATTTGAGAATCCCATACTGGCCGAAGCCGAGGTAGGGCGAGCGGTCGTTGAGATCGAACTCTCCCAGCCCCTGATGAATGGCATGGGTATCACCCATGGCGGCATGCTCTTCACTCTGATGGATATGGCAGCGGGCAGTGCGGTTCGCAGTCTCGGCGTCACATCCGTAACCCTGCAATCCAGCATCAACTACATTCGCGCCACAAAAGAAGGTCGGCTTCGAGCTGAGGGTCAGGTCATTCATCCCGGCCGCTCCACTGTCGTCGTCCACGTTAAGGCCACGGATTCGAATGGCAAATTAGTCGCTGACGCAAATTTTACCATGTATGTAATGGACAAATAAGACAATCCCCCTGGGCAACTCAAGGGGGATTGTATTGTATCCATTCATTTATTTTTCTCCGAAATCTCTACTCTTCTGGATCCCGGCTGCCCCTTCGAAAAATCACACGAAGCCCACCTTCAGCATTGTCTTCGAGTTGCAGGGTCCAGTCCATCTTTTCTAGCATCTTCGTGGTCGTGTACAGGCCAATGCCAGAGAGTCTTAAATCCGTACGAGCTTCGTCCCCCTTGATAAAGGGAGCCAATATGCTCTTTCGCTTTTCTTTGGGGATTCCCTTTCCATCGTCATCGATGATCAGCTCCTGATGATCTGGATTCCAGCTAAGGTGGATTTTAACGCCCCTGTCATTGTGGTTGACCGCATTTGTCAGGATATTTTCAACGCAGCGTCTCCAAAGGGAAGGATAGATATCCGCCAAAACCTCCCCGTTTAAGCTGGGATCGAGGAATACTTCTGCACCTTCTCGATCAAAAAAGCTCGATAGATCTTCGATGACCTGCCTCGTCTCCTTCAATATATTCCCCTCGCCTCGGTCCCCCAGTTTCCCGGTGGCATCTAAGGATGTGATCGTCAACAGCCCGGTCACTCTGGAGCTGAGGATCTCCCCCTGCCGATAGATGGTACTCAAAAACTCCCCCCTCTCCTCGACGGGAGTGATCCCATCTACAAGGGCTTTCGTATAGGCCATGATCGTGGCCAGAGGGGTCTTAATATCATGGGCTAGTCCGCGAAAGATCTGCATCCTCTCCTCTTCCTCTGCCCGGTGACGGGTATTCAGCTCCCGAGCGACCTTTTTCTGCAGGCGATTTGCCAATAAAAAGGCGACAAAGAGATAAATCCCAAACCAGGCTAGAAAGATCAAATTGAGAAAGCCCTGGTTGTTCCCCACTGCTCCCAGATCCAAAGTGGGTACAGTTGTGACAAATTGTTTAGGAATCACCAGAATCAGAGTCTGATGATCCGGCATCGGGTATGCCAATCGGGTGTAGTCATTCTCCCGATTGGAGGTGAATAGGGACAGATCCTGAGCAGTATAGTGGGTTGTCGTCTCCGAAGCCGCCCCGATGACCGATAGGACTTCGCCCTCTTCGTCCAGCACCTCTCCCCAGCCCTTGAGTCCCTGGACCATCTTCCAATTGACATCTTCGGTGGAACTCACTGGTCCTTGGGGGAAGCTCATCTCCAGCACCCCTGGAAATGTAAAGGCTAAAATCCCCCATAATATGATCAATGCCAATATCGTAAATAAGAGGAAGGAGACGAGAAACCTCCCTGTCAGATTCCAGTTTTCACTTCTGTTCATCTTCGCCCTGCGCCTCAATGCAATAGCCCAAACCTCGGATGGTACGGATCATCTCCTTATGCGAACCCATCTTGTCTCGGATTTTACTCATATGGACCATGATCACATTGTCATCTCCAAAGTAGTCTTCCTTCCAAACCCGTTGATAGATCTCCTCTTTGGTGAAGATCTTCCTGGGTTTACCCATCAGAAGGGAGAGGATCTCGTATTCCTTACCCGTCAGATCCAGCTCCTGCCCCTTCAGATAGATTCGACCCAATTCCTCGTCCCAAGTGAGGGGACCCAAGGTCTTTTGCAATACAACAGGTGCTGCGCGCCTCAGAAGGGCGTTGACCCTGGCAAGTACTTCCATTGGATCAAATGGCTTTGAGAGATAATCATCTGCTCCCAGGGTCAAGCCCATGATCTTGTCGGCCACCTGATCCCTTGCGGAGAGAAAGAGAATAGGCAGATCGCTGGTCTTTCGAATCTCCTGAACCAGTTCAAAACCGTCCATATTCGGCATCATCACATCCAAGATCGCCAGATCCACTCGCTGTTCTTTTACGATCTCCAAAGCCGCCCTTCCGTCCTCCGCTTCAATGGGCTGATAGCCCCCATTCTTTATGTAGAGACTCAGCACCTTGCGAAGCTCCGGTGCATCGTCTACGATCAGTATCACTTTCATCCTCTCACCTCAAGTCTATTCTACCATAAGAGCTGTGGTGAAATCGAAATTCTCCTTCCAGTCTGGGTCTTCCTGGTCCAAGATCAGACATCGCCCCATTCCCGAAAGATAGTAGCGCTCAGCGCCGGTAGGGTTGGACTTCAGACTCTGAAAATGGCGATTCTCTCGAAGTTCTCCTGGCATGCTCATCATCTCTGCATAGCGCGCGGTACCTTCTAGGAGCTCCATCGATTCTTGGCTATGTCTGTAAGCTGCAAAGTCCTCTGGAGAGAGCAACTCTCGTTCATGACTTTCCCTCTTTTCTCTGGCTTTCAGGTATTCTACTAAGGGCTGCTCCCCTACGAGATACTCGTAGATACAATCCAATTCACGTCCCCAAAGCTCCTTGTATACTGGGTCCTGATTTAATTCTGCACCCAAGGTCACATAGTCGCTCATTCCAAAAAACAAATCCATTCCCTCTTCTCCGAGCTTTGAAAACTGAAATCCATGGAATCCCTCATGGGCGAGCACCGAGATATAGGAGTCCATTGTGCCTTCGAGAGAATCCATTCCAATGACATCATAGAGTCCCCTAGTCTGTTCATAGTCCAATACATGCAGGGTTGCCACATCGTCGACAAGAGTTGCCGTATAGGCGAGGACGGGGATGGTCTCAGGTCGGCGAACAGGCTCTGAATCCGCGGTAAAGAAGAGCTCTTCCTTTCCATCCCTCAGTGCGAATTGGATGTCTCCAAGGGCATAACCCGGCCAGATGGTATGATCTGTGATCTGGATCGCCCGATCAAAGGCCGATTTCGTCTGCCCATCGATTCGGTGATTAGAGTAGTTCATTCCCATATAGAGCAGGAACAGAGATAGTATAGCCAGACCCAGCCGCTTCCAATTCTTGATCTGCGCGATCAATAAGGCCAATATGATCAGGACAAAGAGGATGTATACAATCGGTTGAACCCAGCGAATCGGCTCGATCGGGATAAGACCAGCAGCATCTTTGGCCATATAGGTGATTCGTCCGATGGGCGGTGCCAATTTGATGAGCAGATCTCCAGCAGTGGCTACGCCCCCACCAATATTCCCCAGGATGATAGAAAGGGCACCCCGAAGTATCCCCATAGCTGTCAATACCACCATTACTGGATAGGCGACAAAGGGGTGTAAAAAGAGGCGAAGTAGAATCCCTAGGCCTGTGAGTATGCCTGCACTGAGGAGGAAAATCCCAGACCCCAGCAATACGCCTGGCAGGCTTTTTAGAGAAGTCACTGCCGTAAAGAGCAGGAGTGGGAGTACTGCGATCGCTGTGATTTTTAAACAGGCTATCAGCACCTCCGGCATCCAAGCTCCGATCGGTTGCCCCTTCAATTTCCTCTCTTTCCCTTGCATTTTCCCGACTACGGTCATATACAAAACGCCTAGGAAAAGTGGTATCATCATCCAATACGCTCCCGCATAGCCCAGATGAAACTCCCTCGTCACAAAATAATCCATATTCCAAGCCAGGATGCTCATCCCTACAAATCCCATTAGAATTGCGATGATAGATTGTCTTTGCATTTCAATTTTTTTCATTGTTATCCCTCCATTCAGCTATAGGATACCAAGTCAGACTTTCTCCAATCTATCGAACACCTTAAGTTTACCTTAAGAAAAAAACATGCCCTCTCGGACATGTCTTGTTCTTACCAACTTATTTGCCAATCACCGCAAAGTAGATCAAATCCTCGTTTCCATCGTTGATTAAACTGTGTCCACTGCCCGTTTCACAGTAGTGGCACATCCCAGAATACACGGGGACATAATCCTCACCGACTTTGACTTTGCCACAGCCTTCTTGGATATAGAGTACTTCAAAGCCCGGGTCATGCACATGCTCTCCAAGGGATGCCCCCGGCTCCAGTCTACCCACGACAATTTTCAATTTGTCATCCTGATAGGTCTTCATCTCGACGGACTTATTTCCACCATAGAGCTGATCCGCCACCGTTCGTTCCAATTTCGTAAAATCGATAAACATTTACTCCTCCTTACCAGATTTCTTCAATAAACTCAGCTGCTCGCAGAATCAAATCCACACAGCCATCTGTCTTGATATCCCTACAGTCACAGGAGCCGAACTCCTCCTCCATCCTGAAGGCCAGCCCCTTGACCTTATCCGTCAGCTCTTGGGATTTGTGGGGCGGTTCACTATTCGCATATTTAGCAGACAAGGCCATCACGGATCCTGTCATAATTCCGCAGGTGGACTCCACACAGATCCCGCCACCAAAGCCAGCTGCGAGTTTAAGTGAATCCCCCTCCAGGCCTAGATCATAGTATTCATTGATACTGCGAAGCATGACCTCAGCACAGTTATAGACATGGGGATGATTGGGAGCCCAATCCTCTGTATACTTCATTACAACATCTTTAAGCATGTTCTTCCTCCACATTTTTATTTTCAATTCGCCCATCTCTTTGCAGGACCGTCGGCACATAGAGCACCATCGCGATGAAGATACAGACAAACATCACCAGGTTTGAGCTGCTGAGGCGCTCCTTGTATAATAAAGCCCCTATCAAGAGCTGGATCGTAGGATTGATATACATCAAAATCCCCGACATGGACATCGAAGTGGTCTTCATTCCCTCTGCATAGAGCAATAGGGGAATCGAAGTGATCGCACCAGAGCTCAATAGTAGAATCCACTGTGCGATATTGAGCTGTTCCATTCCAGATGTGCCATTGATTCCAGAGTAGATTAGATAACCGAGGGCGGGCAAGATCAAAACACTGGTCTCCACAAAGAGGGCAATCTCACTTTCCAGCTGTAACCCCTTCTTCAAAGCTCCATAGATGGCAAAACTGCCGGCGATGACAAAGGCAAAGGTTGGAAATTGGCCATAGACGAATACACCATAACCCAGACCTACCCCCACTACGAGGACGGCAGCCCACTGTCTGGAGCTGAGTTTCTCCTTAAAGACGATGGCCCCCAAGAGAATAGCCAAGATGGGATTCATAAAATAGGCCATGCCCGCATCCAGTATATGACCACTGGTGACAGCATAGATATAGAAGCCCCAGTTAAAGGCGATCATAATCCCTGCGGGAATCAATAGCTTCATCGCCCTGGAATCCCGTAGCATTTCCCTTACGCGCTTCCAGCTTCCTCGCCACGATATTAGTATCGCACAAAATGCCACCGAGCACAGGACGCGCATTGAGAGGGAAAACACTGCATTTAGTCCGCTCAGTTGTTTCCAATAAATCGTCAAAGACCCCCAGATAATATAGGTCAATAGTACATAATAAGCTCCGCGTTTCACTCTACTCTCCTCTTTTTCTCTTTCCTATTCTATCATATTCAGGAGAATTGGAGATAGTCTTAAAAAGGGAAAACCCGGTATAAATCCCTCTCGCAGTGATTTTTACCGGGTTCTCTCAATTGATCGTCTACAAAATAGGTGGAGGACTTTAGATTCTACATCCTCGTCTTGATCACCTTTGAAATTTCAGACTGTGTGATAGATTCCAATTTCATATAGCCACTATTCATGATCTCAGCCAATTCCTTGGCATAGCCGTATTGAATAAAGGAGGTCTCCGTATCAAAGACGACGGTCTGGATGGGGCTCTTCGCAATTTGATAGGCCATCTGCCTCGCATCCTCCATCGGATCTAAGCGGATTGGGACATTTCCTTTCCCGTCGCTCAAAAGCACTAAAATCTGCGCCTCTTGTTGATTCTTAACTCTGCGTGCCTGCAGTAGTTGGTAAGCTGATGAGAGTCCTGCAGCCAGAGGCGTTTTTCCACCAGTGGGTAGGCTCTCCAGTAGCTTTCTCGCCAGATAGGGGCTTCTCGTCGGTGGCAAGAGCAGTTGTGCTCCTCTCTTGCGAAATATGAGGATTCCCACCTCATCCCGGTTGCGATATCCGTCTTCCAATAGGGACAGGACCACGGCCTTTACGCTACCCATACGCCTCTGGGCTCCCATGGATCCACTGGCGTCCACCACAAAGAGCACTGTGGATGCGGCCTTCTGATTCCGCACCTTGCTGTGGAGATCTTCGATAAAGATCGTGATCGCCATGGCGGATTTCCTGTATTTTTGATGCAGTGCCGCTTCCCGAAGGGTGGCTCCAAAAGCGATGTTCGAACCATATTCGCTTTGCCATCGAACACTCTCCACCATCTTCCCATTGCCAAAGGGACTCTTCGCCTCTCCACGCTTTCCTTGGGGTGCGATGCCCTCCAAAAAGACCTGTTGCATCTGGAGACTTAAATCTGCGAACTGTTCTGCTATGGCTTCGACCCGATCCTCATCCTCTCGCCGATAGGAAGAGGATTCTGATTCGTCCTTAGATTCCCCATCCCCTTCAAAGGCCTTCGGCGGCTCCTCTCGGTTTGACTCCCTAGGAGTCGGTGTCCGAGGCCCTTCGACTTCCACCGGTGCATCCATACGAATCAGATGGGGCAGTACAAAACGCCCTGCCTGTTCTAAGTCGATCAGGTCTACTGTCGGTGACGCCCTTAATGCAGCCAATGCTCTTGCGACCTGTAGTAACCGGACGCCGATGTCGTTACGGCGGATTCCCACGGCTTCCAAAAGGGCATGGGCAGCATATGCATTTTCCCTAGAGACCACAATTTTCGGAAGTCTCATCTTAGCATCGCGTATCTTCGCGAGGTAGTGTGCATCTGCATCATAATATTCCTGCAAAAAGAGCTCATCTCCTTCTTCATGCCGCAGGTTGCTCTTTATGACTGCAGTCCTTTCCTCCCAGTTTTTTGCAGTTTCTAACACATAGCTCATTGTAAAGTCCGATAACTGGGAATAGGACAAAAGCCCATCCGAAGGATTCATCGAGGCAATCAAACGGTAGTTCAATGGGGCGATTGCCCTGTTCTCCCTTAACTGAGCCGTATGCTCTCCGATTTCTTGAGCCCTCTGCAAAATGCTGAGCTGATCCCTCGACCATAGATTGACATCTTCCAATAAGAGGGTCTTTTGATCTCCTCGGAGCAGTAAACCGGGCGACAGGCGCTGTTCACCAGTTGCCAATAAGGTCTCAATATCCATCGAACCAAACAGATCTTCCCTGCTCATGCCTTTCGGTAGGGAGACAAAACCGGAGCTGCCGATGAGGTCTCGCCAAGACTCCATCAATCTGGATTTTCCAGAGCCAGTCCCACCAATCAATAGGAGGCTTTTGCAGGCAGGGTTAATCTGAAGTATTGTGAGAGCCAGAATCCCATCTTCCTGATTGACTACTGCCGATACGGGATAAGCGGGATTCATTGGACCATCTCGTAGAGCTCTCTGAGAATCCTCTGTAGTTCTTCCCAGTCAAAGGAAGACGGATCAAAGGGATCTCTTCGCCTCCTATGGGTGAGTGCGAGGCGCGCCGCCGTCTCTAGATCCTCATATCTCATTCTCGTATCTCCCCTATATGCACAGAGGGTCATTGCCGTCTTGAGTAGTGTCAGATCTCCACGGTGCCCATCCACTTCTAGCTCACAGCAGAGTCTTGCGGTGATTTCGATCTCCCTTCGACTTAAAACCACTTGAGTTAAAAGCTCTCTCGCATTTAAGATCTTCTCTCTCAGCTCCTCTTCAGCGGATTGATATGCTTCACAAAACACAACGGGGTCGTCCTCATAGGCGATACGGCGCATCATGATCTCCACACGCAAATCTGGATCACTTTCTCCTGTGACATCTACAACGAGTCCAAATCGATCGATCAACTGAGGTCGCAGTTCCCCTTCCTCGGGATTCATGGATCCAACGAGTAAAAATCGGCTGGGGTGAGATTCTGAAATCCCCTCTCTCTCAATCGTGTTGACCCCCATGGCCGCCGCATCTAAGATGAGGTCCACGAGATTGTCATCTAAGAGATTCACCTCGTCTACATATAGGATATTTCCATCAGCTTCCTTGAGCAAGCCGTATTGAACGGCCCTTTCCCCTTCTCGTATCGCCTTTTGAATATCGATCGTCCCAACGAGTCGATCCTCTGTTGTGCCGAGGGGGAGCTCGACCAAGCGGTATTCATAGGACTGTCCGGATCGATTGGACTCCGCTAGCCCATTTGCCAGGACTTCCAATGCGCGTATCGCCGTGGATTTTGCAGTTCCCTTCTCCCCACGTATCAGTACTCCACCGATTTTCGGATTGACAAGATTCAATAATAGCGCCAATTTCATCTCTTCCTGTCCCACGATCGCCGTAAAGGGATAGCGGGTTAGCGTATGTCTCATATCTCTTTTCAATGGTCTCCTCCTCGTTCAAGGCTGGACGTTCTGCTAGCCATGTCACTTCTATTTCTCTTATTCTAACATAGATGGATAAAAATATCCCTGCAGGGTCGCCCACTGCAGGGATTAGAAGAAATGGATATTTGGGATTCTACCCGAGAACAAGCAATGAGAATGACACAAGAGGGGTGGGTTCTTCCCAAATACCGGGAGCAGTTGATGAGATATTAAGCTGCTTTTGGAGTAGACAGAATCGACTGCATAAAACGGTAAAATGCATATAGCATAAACAATGTTGCGATCACCGTTTGGATGAGGACGATGATGTCCATTCCCGGGATTGGAGCCCCCGCTTTTGTAGTGAACGCCATCGTCATCTTTGAGGCAATCGCCGAGATGACAAAGGGAAATGTAAAGGCAGCATAACTGGGGAAGAATGGCAATTTCAAATAGCCCACGGCCTTTACCAGGGAGAATACATACAGGGCTGCTGAGATCCCATAGATGACCAATAGGAAGGGCAGCATCTTAGGTGCTCCGGACTGTACATAACCTGCCACACAGAGGCTCAACGGAGCCGTGTAGATGCAGATCAAAGGCTGGAGCATCGGTGGTATTTCCTTAAAATTCATATAGCGATAGGTCACCAGTATGAACATGGCAACCCATCCTGCGAATGCGAGCCAAAAACAGATATTGCCAACTGTCTGCTGTTCAAAAGCCGGTGCGGTTACGGAGGCCACTGCGATGCCAGAGTATACGATGAAATAGCTGGCGAAGACCTTTGGGATCTGCAGATTCATAATAAAGGTCTTGGTAAAGTATAAAACTAAAATCACCATTAATGCGATGGAAAAGAACCAAAAATACATGGCGGCCTGTCCGATGATAGGCTTAACATAGGTACTCAAGAGCATCAAGCCCATCGGGAAAGTCGACGAAACAGAAGCCATTACCGGATTTTTCAGATCCTCAGCGATCATACTCGGATACATGATGATCTTAAGTAATAATAACAACAGGCAAAAAGCGGATAAGATCCCACATGCTAGGCGGATGACCTCAGAATAGCTCTGGAGCAAATTCCCCAGTGCAGCAAAGCCCAACATGACTCCAGCAAATGGCACAGGTACTCTTTTTATAATTGCGCTCATATACGCCCTCCTTTCATTCTGATCAACTTATGGGTATGATCAAGCCCATCAACCGCAAAATGCCGCGGCAGTCCATTGTCTTTTCATCGATAGGAGCCAAAAAGACAATCTCTTCTTCCGATAAATACATTTTATCCTCCGTCGTTTTATTCCCCCAACAAACGGGGCACAAGGGTCCCGTACTACAAGGAAGAGATCTGGAATCGCTCCCATACTTCGTAGAAATATTTCTAATATTCTCTTCCATGTCGAA
>JAUNUQ010000020.1 GCA_030538075.1 Tissierellia bacterium | reverse complement strand
CAAATTAATAGGTAGTTAATTAGGCAAATTTGGATATATTAAAGCATATATTGCTAAATATATTATAGATATTATTATTGCGCAAATGTAAAATATTTTCATTTTCTTCATTGATCCACCTTCAATCCGCTCTCATTTGTTTTAGAGCAGGTTATTATAGGTATATAATTTAAGGGAAGAAGTGCCAATAGAAGGGCTAGTAGGATCGGTATGTACTGCCCTATGCTTCTGTTTGTTCACTGTTTTCTCCGCAATGACAAAACCGCAAAGAGCAAGATGGAAAGATCCACACTAATGGTAGGTACGAGGATACTCAATGCTTCACGGTTCTCCGCCTGAGAAAAGAGGTTCTGGTAGATCCATTGACTAAGGAATAGGCGCAGGATACAGATGCTGATCGAAGTTACGAAAAGCCAAATGGCTTCTTTTTGAATTCCATCCTTTGGCGTAGAGTCGTTGATTTCATGTTGACCTCCTTTCTACTCATCATAAGTATACCCTCGCCTTGTTTGATTTAATCAATTAGATGTCCTATCCCTCTTCTAGTTGCGGATTATTCGACAAATAATTTGATTGGATCCCTAGGAATTCATCTTATAATAGTAGACCCACTCTGTTTTGTATTGGTCTTCTTCTAGTCCAAACCTTCTTTGTCCTTTATCCACATGTTATATTAGATAGCCAGATCGATCACCTCTGGTTTCTGATATTCATAAAAGGAGTATTTCCCATATGCTAACTTGAAGCGATCTCCTTAATTCACCTGTCTTTTATTGAAAATTAGCACTGACAAAAACAATAAAATAATCGTCAGCATAAGAGTTACTGAAATAGAGGGAAAGAAATAAGAAGGCTCTAGCGCGCCATTCAATAGTTCCATATTCCGGCTTGACAATGTCATGGGATTGTATTGTTGGATGCTGGGGACTAGGTTCGCTAACATGCCAAGGACCAAGGTGAGCCCAACTATGATCAGATTGCCATAGCTGTTGTTCATGATAGTGGAGGAGAATATTAAAACGGAGAGGAGAAATGCCCCATAGAGCCATAGACAAAAAATAGAGTAAAACAAGTGATGGATGTCTACAGCGGGAAATAAATATGCAGTATAGACCCAGGTTATTAGAAAGGAAAGGGCTAGGCAAAATGTCCAAGTCAGCAGCATGAGGGTGTATTTCGATAGAATGACGACTTTTCGCGGCAGACCTTTGGTAAGGATATTGACCAGAGTTCCTTTGGACAACTCGTTGAAGAGGATTCCGCTAAAAACGAGCAGAATCACGATGATGCCCATCTGATTGATGTTCTTGAAAAACTGCGCCCATGAATCAAGGGCGCTGGGCTCTGGCAAGGGGATTGGGCTGCCTTCGGGAAGAATCGTCTTTAGAATCTGCGGTGTGAGCTTTGCCGTTAAGGGGTTGAGCATGCCAAGAATCGCAAATACGATAGAGAGAATCATCCATTTGTTCGTTCGAATATTCTCTCGGATTTCTTTTTTCAAAAAAACGATATAGTCTCTCACTGGGTCACCTCTGTAAATAAATCCTCAAGGGATGGTTCTAGCCTTTCCATTCTGACTGGAACTAGATCTTTTTGAGACAATAATTTTAGTAGAAGGCGTCCGCCTTGGGTCATATCCGCAAATTTGATTTTGATCTGGCGATGCTCCCGTATGATCTCTAAATCAAAATATTGCAATTCTCCTAGAAGGCTATATGCTTCCATCTGCTCATTCGATTCAAATTCGATCGAGTATCCATTGGATTGATACCGGTGGGAAATTTCTGAAAGGGTGCCTTGTAGTGCGATTCTCCCTTGATCTAATAAGGCAACATAATCGCATATTCTCTCCATGTCGGATAATATATGAGTTGAGAACAGCACAGTGGTTCGTCCTTTTATACTCAATAGGATGTCCAAGATCTGTTTTCGGCCGATGGGATCGAGAGCCGATGTCGGTTCATCGCAGATTAATAATTTTGGTTCATTGATTAGAGCCTGTGCCACGCCCAGTCTCTGTTTCATACCTCTGGAGAATGCTTTTATCCTACGCTTCTCATCCCCTAAACCGACTAGCTCCAAGAGTTCTTCCCCTTTTAAGTGGGTCTCTTTTTTTGATAATCCTGTAATTTCTCCGCACAGGGATAGGTATTCCATGGGCGTCATATAGCCGTAAAATTCGGGCACATCCGGCAAATAGCCGATATGTCTATTTGTTTTTGTCTCCCCGTATTTCGCTGTTTGGCCACAGACCAAGACCTCGCCGCCATCGGCTCTGAGTAGCCCTAAGATGATTTTCATCGTGGTAGTTTTTCCCGAACCATTCTTGCCGACAAATCCAAAAATTGCATTTTCAGGAACTTTCATCTCCAGCTCATGCAAAACTCTTTTGTTTCCAAAGCTCTTACTCAATTGATGAATTTCTAGGACATTCATTCATTGTCACCCCGTCCAAAAACAAAATAGGCGATCGGACCGATGATCTGGAATAGCAACACGACGATGATCCAAAGGGTCTTGTTTCCAAAGCGGTAGTTGGGATACTTTAGCACATGTATCAATGCAGTAATTGCCAGGACAATCTGTAAGATAATAAGGGGAATAAAGAATGGAAGATATTCTCTAAATACTTCTATGCCGTTCATCTTAAGCCTCCAATTTGTGATGAAAATGGTTCACATATCCAGTTCTGGACGATGTTTTTCCAGAATCTGGATTGACAAAGGGATATTGGGTCTTGCCCCTTGAATCCCTCTGTCAATCCAAGCATCTCGTTCAAGTATTTCCTTCTCTTACATCGGGATAAAAAACAGGGGCACTATTGATAGGATGATGATCAGGAGGAGCCCAAGCATTACGATCTTTCCAACGGTCGTTCCCAAGTTTATCGTGGAGCCGAGTCCAACTCTTTTGGGGACCATCACAGCGGGATCGTCAGGGTTATAGTAGATGGAACCACCGAAAATCCAGTATTTGTCGTCGTCTTCGAACAGTTCCAGTGTTTCCCCATGTTGACGCGGGAGCTTTTCACCGGTGTTACCAACCTTCAATCCTACTAGGATCTGGACGACTACGATTAGGACGATGATGACCCAGAACCAATTCATATAGGGGTTAATATTGGTAATATTGTATACCATGGTCAAAGATAATCCCTGCATCATCAGGACTGTCAAGGTTGTTGTGGCCACAAAAGAATAGGTCCAGATCTTTCGGGCGATTAATAGCCTTCGCAGAGAGTCTTCGGAGTCGGTAATCGCCACCCTCTGCTTTGCCTTTAAGAAAAAGAGATTGGATACGAAGATTACTCCGATTAAGAAGAGATTGACCAGAGTCGGATAGAGTGCGACGAATAAGCTCTTTTGACTGTACCGATCCACTTCGCCAGATGCGCCATAATGCATGGGAATTTGATCTGGAATTTTATCATAGTTGATCAGGATATAGATGCTTCCGATGGCGACGATGGCAAGGGGAATCAAATAGAGCCATAGATTGACGCCGGAATAGGTCAGTTTTTGCTTGGAAAGACTGAGATCGGCAACTCTCTTTTTGACCTGGATCTGATATCCGGATGCTGCTTTCCATTCCCGAATTTTTCGATTATAGTAGATCACGGGTAGAAAGAGTATAAAGCTGCCAAAGACCATCCACAGGATGAGTAATCGTACGGAACTATTCCAAAGATAAGCCATCCCAAAGGAGAGGATGATGGTAACCAAAGTGACCAGGATCGTCACTAAGCGGAATTCTCTAACCAGTCTTTTCAGTTTGAAATCTTCTAGCGCTTCTTCGGGTATGGCGACACCCAGAACTAGGTTCTTCCGAGTAAAGTTGGGAAGAAGCAACTGAGTGAATGCTACGATTCCAACGCAGATGATATGGATTACAAATAGCAAGGTTCGTTCGTTCATGGGGTCCTCCTCTCTTCGATTTCTTTCATTAAGGCGATCAGCTCATCATGTGACTTGCCACGGTTATGCCAATCTGCAAGGATGTATTCGATCTCCGCTTTGAGCTGTTCTTCTGTTTGAATGTCCAGAGGCGGAAAGGAATCAGCGATCGTGGAGCCAGATCTGCGGTCCACTTGGACATAGCCTAGAGTCTTAAGCCGATTATAGGCCTTGTTGACGGTGTGTAAATTGATGCCCAAGTCTTCTCCCAATTGGCGAACAGACGGGAGCAGCTCCCCGGGCATAAGCTCTCCTCTGGAAATCCCAATGACGATTTGCCGCACCAATTGTTCATAGATTGGCACTTCCGATGAAAAATCAATCTGTATTAACATGAGTATCCCCCTTTCATTTATATCTGTTATAGTTATAGTATAACATGTAATTGTTGTATGTCAATATCTCCCTTCCTATTTACAGTCCGTCCTTTCCAATAAAAAAGACCCCTCTAGAGGGATCTCTTATATACTATTCTGTCGTTTTTACACTAAAGCCTTTATCTAAGTGAATCCCGCCGTTTTGACCATCATAGGTGGGGATGGTTTGGGCGATAAATTCTCCTTCTTTTTCATAGGTGATCAAGACGCTTGGTGCGGTTTCTGGGATATACATCTTCAATGAGATGGCATCGTCTTGGATGAGTTCCATGGTAAATAGGATGTCTCGCAGGTAGAAACCCTTGGCTTCGGGGTCGTATTCGATCCGCTGCACTTTGAAATTGCCA
Organism: Tissierellia bacterium; assembly: GCA_030538075.1. Classification (GTDB taxonomy): domain Bacteria; phylum Bacillota; class Clostridia; order Tissierellales; family Peptoniphilaceae; genus JAUNUQ01. The sequence goes on along the minus strand of JAUNUQ010000020.1, from coordinate 40,056 downwards.
CCGTATTCATGCGGAATAAAGAGCAGGGTCTCCCCTCCCTCATCAATGACCATTGAGTTGATATTGTAATTTTGACGCTGAGCTTCAGACACCTCTGTATATCCGTAGTTCATGACATCCACTAGATGCGTTGAACCATGGTAATTCTCTGTGGTGACGAAACGGGCTTCTTTTACAAAGTCTTCCCTCCCAGTCACCGGCTGTTCAGCGGGGACGGCGGGCTCCTTCGGCTCGACCTCCACTTGTACAGTGGTCAATGGAGCGGGCGGTTCGGTCTCCTCTTGAGTGGGCATCTCCTTTTCCACTGGCGGTACATAGGTGGTTGCAGACTCTTTCTTTTCCGGTACTTTTACGGTATTCTTCTCTGTTGTTTCTTGATTGGACTTTTCTGTAAAGGCATTTTCTTTACTACCGCTGGAGGTTGGCAAGGTCACATCGCTATTTGAATTGGATGAACAGCTGACCAAAGTAAGTAGTAAGATGGACAAAAGAGCGATTAAATAGCCTCTCCTCTTCATATCTTCCCCCATTATAAGCCAATGGCTTCGTGGACGTCCTGCATGCCCTTTAAGGTGTGCTCGATGGTATAATCTAAATCCCAACCCAATCGGTCCATCCCCTCTTGGATGATCTCTCGGGACACTCCCACGGCAAAACCCTTGGACTTGAATTTTTTCTTTACGGATTTTACTTCCATATCCATGACGCTCTTTGAAGGGCGCATCAGGGCGGCAGCGTGGACTAGACCGCAGAGTTCATCGATGGTATACAGGACCTTCTCCATCAATAGCGTTGGCGGATAGCAGCTGTCATCTCGGCAGGCGTGTGAGGTGATGGAGTTGATAAAGTCTTTCGGATAACCCCGCTCCTCGAGTATCTCCACGACCTTGATGCAGTGCTGATCAGGGTATTTTCCGTAATCCAGGTCATGGAGCAGGCCAACCAGTCCCCATTTATCCGTATCTCCCTGGTCCAATAGCTCTGCAAAATGCTTCATGACCCCCTCTACTGCCAAGGCATGTTGTATATGATATGGATCTTCGTTATATTCATTGAGTAATGCAAAGGCTTCATCTCTCGATGGTAACATAGTCATTCCCCCTTTTTCTTCTACAATTATACTAGAAATAGGGAGTAGTGTCCAACGCTTGGAGGTGAAAGATCTGTTGTATTGTGTAAGATTGATGTTTCAATTACTGGGTATATTAATATATAGCTATGATAAACTGTGATGTATACTTAATGAAAGGAGCTGTCTATGGAAATGAGTGTTTTGACGATGATACCGATTGTGTTTAGTTTTGCATTTTGGATATTGTCCTTTGTTGCGGTATTACTCGTAATAGCGGCTTGTTTAAAATATTTAAAGTCATCATAATAAAAAGTCTAAGGGCCCCTATGGAGTCCTTAGACTTTTTTGTGTCTATCTATTAATCTTCAGTAATATAGCCTTCTTTGACTAGGATGTCATGGACAAAGGGATGTCTCTCTTTGTTGATCATGACAACTGGACCTGTACAGCCCATACCACTCTCTGCGTAGATGCCTTGCTTCCAAAGAGCTCTGACGGCATCTTCCAATTCGAGGATGTCGATACCGGAGATCTCTTCGTCGCAGATTTCCTTTGGAGGAGCGACTACTTCTTCTTCGTCCTCTGCAGGTGCTTTCTTATCTGCAGCGGTGATATTCGCCAAAATTTCCTTTAAGCCAGCTTTGTTAGCCTTAGCAAATTCTTCTTTCGCAACCTTCTTGACGTCTCCACGAACCAGATCCCCTGCATATTGGAGAGCACTTGCAATGACGGGATATCCAGAAGCTCTGGAGATGATCAGAACGGTACGGTCATAGTCTTCACCGATACCTGGGCCATAGCCATAGCCGGTAGCTTCAAATCCACCACCTGTGGTATAGGAGGAGAAGATCTTCATCAGTAGGTTTCCTGTCAAGGTGTCGTTGACCATGACGTCTGGAACACCCTGTAAGAGGTCATTTCCTCTCATCAGAACGCCGCCGTCTGCACGGTTGGACTGTGCAAAGTTGATTTCGTAGCCGCCTTCTGCAAGTTTCTTGAAAGCTCTCTCAACTTGTACTGCGCCGTCTAGGTTCAGAATACCCACGGTTGGGTTTTCGATGCCGATGGCTTTTGCTGCGATGATTCCATAGATCCCATTCTTTACCATACCTTCAACGCGATGTGCGGAGGAGGTACCAGTGGTCGTTGCGATGATCATTTCCTTTGCAACGGCGGGAGTTACTACACGGCCAACGGTGGAAACGCCGATTGGGAAGCTGTAGTGCATGGTCACACATGCTCCAACTTCTCCAGAATCCAGCAGTTTTTCCATCACTTTATAGCCTTCGTCGTCGGTTTCAACGACATATTGTTTTAAATTGGATTCGACTTTTGGTCCAATCAATACTACTTCTAAGCCTGGATCTCTCTTAGCGGCCAGTTCGGCACCTCTGACGACGTTCTCAACGCCATGCTCACTGCCCAGCGTCGTTACGGCGACGGTGGCCTTGGCTCCGAAGGCACCGGTCTCAAGACCGGAAGCAATCTCCTCGAAGACTTGGCCAATCATTTTTTTAACATCAGTCATCTCTTCACCCCTATCCTTCGATCAGACTGGATGCGAAATCTTTCAGTGCCTCAGCTACTAATTTCTTGACCTCTTCCTTGGAGACGCCAGCTCCAGCAGCATCGCCTTCGCCCTTGTTTCTCTCAATGACAATGGAAACACCGTCAAACAGGTTGGTCATTCTACCTAGGAACAGAGATCCCTTACCGACGATCATCGCGCGATTTACATCACCAGTAGTCATATCATCAATGGCAAATCCAAGATAAGGTACGCCGGATGGAATATGGCCTTGTGTTGGAGCCCAACCCTCTAGACCATGATCTACGACGAATTTTGCCATAGCTGGTTTATCGAGTTGCTTTTTCATGACACCTAGGGCGCCAATCATCTTCATGTTTGCAGTTGGAACATCTCCAGCTCCTGCAGGTTTGGTGATATCTGGGTTTTGCATCTCTACGGAGTATCTTTCAACATCGGATACAGTCAGTCCAGCTTTAGCAAGTGGGTCGGTAACCAATGCGCCCATAACTGCTTGAGGTGCAGAACCAGTACCTACGGTATGGCGTCCAACTACATCTGTGCGCAGGATTGGATGTTCGCCGTCGTCTTCACTGATCAGAGCGGCAAATCCGCCTAGAACGTCTTCGATGATGGGAAGGCCTTTTTTCACGTGGTCTTTTCCGTTCATACCGAGTTTAGCAGAAGCTCCACCAGCTACGATGACGACATTCTTAAAGGTTCCTGCGCCAACTAGAGAAGCTGCAGAGATCAGGGCATGGGTTGGAGCCGCACAGAAACCACGGACGTCGGATCCAGATGCATTGACAAAACCAGCTTGCTCAGCGATGGCCTTTGCAAAGTTACCACCACCTCTTTGGTTCATGTCCCCACATGCTTCCTCAGAACACTCGATGACATATTCTACATCTGCTGGGTCAAGACCTTCTTTTGCTACTAGGTTCAGTGCTGCAAGAAGACCTGAAGCTTTTACTACAAGGTTTTCAAAGATGACATGTGCGTTCAGGTTCACGTCTACGTCGTGAGCACGTTTTACACAGCCAATGAGTTCATCGTTGTGATACAGACCTTCTGCGTGGTCAGCGACGAATTTTTCGACCATCTCTTGATCGTCGCCTTCTCCCAGTCTTGCGATCAGGTCATCGTTTACAACGGGATGCGCTGCCAATTCTGCTTTGGTTTTCGCCGTAAAATCTTTATTCAAATGGACTAGGTCAAATACGTCACAGATTTTCAGCATGCCCAAGAATTCCACTTGGCCCATGATCTCGCCTCGTTTTCCAAAGCGGTCTGCATCCTTCAAGTATTTGTCTTCATCTGTCCAAGGCTGTGGAACTTCTCTCAATTCGTAGGGAGTTTTATTTCCAATATAGACTTGGTTTGGCAGATAATTCACTACTTGTTCAAAGGTTCTGAAATGCTTAGGAGCTTCTTTCAGGTATTCAGACTCTGGGTTAACGATTCTCTCTGTGGTCTGGGTTGTTCCATTTCTCATGATCATGTCGGGCGTATGCACCAATACATATGACGCGCCTTTTACAACTGGTAAAACCATTTTACAACACCTCCGTATTTTTATCGGGGCTCACTCAAAAATCACGAATCCTCTGGGTCGAGTAATACCCCTTGGTCCCTGTTTTGCCATATAGGCAACTGAATCCGTCTAGCGTCCGAAAAAGCGGACACCCGTACAACAGCGGGACTTTTGACTGAGCCCCCTTGATGAAGCAAAACGGGTCCTTCGAAGAATTCTTCGTAGGACCCGCATGTTCGTAAATTACAACCATCTTGTAGTAGGTTATCTCTTTGATGGTCGCCTCATTGGTTCCGCGGGCTTTAGAATACCGAATCGAATACGGTTTGCTCCGTTACTTCCGTTTGAAGCGCCTTAAGGGCCTCATCTACAATCTTCTCTCTCAGGTGGTATTCCTCCGCCTCTGTGAGTTTAGGATCACCAAGGGGATGAGGAATTGCTACCGCTGGTACGATTCGGTTAGCACCAACCGTCAGGGAGATGGGTGTTACTGTACAGATATGCACGACTGGCAGTCCAGCTCTTTCTACTTCCTTATACATTGTTGCACCGCAACGTGTACAGGTGCCTCAGGTGGAGGTCAGGATAACTGCGTCAACGCCATCTGCTACCAGTTCTTTCGAGAATTCTTCTGCGAAAGCCTTGGAGTTAGCAACGGACGTACCGTTTCCTGTAGTAGAGTAGAAATATCTGTGGAGTTTACCGATTTTGCCTTCTTTTTCATATTTACGAAGTACGTCTACCGGAATAACTCTGTCCATGTCTTGGTTAGCATAAGTTGGGTCATAACCACCATGCGCTGTTTCCCATTCGCCTTCTACTAGGTCATCTACGCCTTCAATGTCGTATTTACCATACTTAGAAGCTGAAGAAGACTCAATACGGTCTGGGTTACCAAATGGTACTGGTCCACCAGAAGATACAATGGCGATCGTCGCTTTTGTGATGTCTTTGACTGCTGGGTTTGCATCTACTCGGTCGAAGGAAGGCATTGGATATTCTGTTACGAACTCTTCGCCTTTCAGCTTCAGTACCATCATGTCTGCAGCACGCTCTGCACCAACTTTATCTGTCCAGATGTTCTTACGGATGCCTCTTTCGATGTATCCTTCTGCATCTGGTTTGCCGATTTCCTCACCAGCTACCAATTTCTTAGCAAGTGGGATCATCTTCTTCATAGCGTCTCTCATACCTGCAGCAGAGTTTTTCGTACTGACGATATAGACGGCTTTTTTATACATATCAGCGCCGGGGTTCTCGATATACATCCCAGTGATAGCAGGAATACCCAGTTCGTTTTGAACTGCTTCGGTGATAGCACCAGCAGCTACACCGTATCGACCTGCGTTAAATGCGGGTCCGGCAATGAATAAATCTGGTTCATATTTTTTAACCATTTCTAGGATGGTCTCTTTGGCTTTTTCCATGTTTTCGCCGAAGTAGGAGTCACCACAGATGACTGTAGCTACGATTTCGCCTTCGTCTTTAAAACCTTGTTGAATCGCTAGCCCAGGTCCGATAACTTCCTCGCGGACTTCGGGTTCGACATGGGCCATCTCTTCGCCACCGACGCCGGCAAAGAATTGGTTAATATAATGAACGATCCTCAATTTACCCATTCATTTCCCCCCTCTCAATTATTTTATATCGTATTCGACTAATCTTTAAATTCACTCATGTCTTCGCGGATTTCTCCGATCGCTTCACAAATTTCGTCAACGTCCAATACCATTTCCATCATGCCGACTTGGTCTTCATAGACATCTGCATCGACAGACTCTTTAAACGCTGGCTCAACTGCGTGATATACTCTTAGTCCCAACTGGACTCCAGCTAATGCACCTGCGAAAGTAGGGTCTCCACCAGTAACAGTTTCAGCTGCTAATCCTGCGGATTCGGGCTCGCCGCCTCCAAGAATTACAACTACATTTTCTGCACCGTGTTTTTCAGTAAGTTCCTTTACCCTCTTTTGGTTCTCCAGGTCCATAGCTCCAGCAGCGGTTCAGACGAAGCACTCCGTAGCGGAGAAAATAACCTCAGCCGGTGTCGTCTTCACACACTCTTCGATAGCCGGTCCGGGAATCCCGTCGCGGTCACCGATGATGATGACTTTTCTTCCCTCAGGAAAAATTGACATATCCGTATCTCCTTTCAAATATTAGTCGTATTTTGCATTTTTAGATTACAATCGAGATGTACTCTCAATCGCAAGGTGAATTTAATATCCGGTAGCGGACATCTTGTTGAAGCCAAGCTCATTTGTGGCTCCAGTGATGGCTTGGATTTCTACCATGATGGTTCCGTCTTCTCTAAGAGATCCGTCGAATCCACCTGCGCAGATGTCTACATAATCCAGCGTTCCGATTACCTTGTCCATTTTCGGTAGAATGATTGTCTCATTCGCATTTCCACCAGTAACAACTGCGTTCGCCAATGGATCAGCGTCAGCTAGCGACTGGCTCGCACCGTCACGTCCAGCGTATTCGTCAGTGATGATGACGGTTTTAACGCCTTTTTGCTCGATCTTCTTCGCATTCATGATCAGGTCAGTATCCGGATTTCCGAATCCTTCCTGTGATACGATTGCGCCGTCCAGTCCAAAGTACTCAACAAACTTAGCAGTCATATTGGAAGATCTTTCCTTGTCAGCCAAGTAGACGTTCTCGTTTGTCACGATAAGGCCTAAGAAGTTGAAGTCCTTGCCGTGCTTGCCATACATAGCCTTTACGACAGGGTTGTTTTGGTGATGGTATGTGGTGTTCTTGTCACATGCAGAAACGCAGTTACCACTGACAATAGCTCCATCCATCGTCTCCGTCGGATACAGGATCGTCGGGATGATTTGCTTTCCGTCTACGCCATATACATAGGTGTCATGAAGCAAACCTTGGGTTTGAATCATTTGTACATACATGACCTTTGGAAGTTCTGGATATTGAGCGACTTGCTCAAGTACCGGCTTGGTTTCGAATTCTAGGACTTCGTCTGGCTCAACATTGCGGCCAGCTTCTCCCAGATATGCAGCAACTTTCAGACCAGCTGTACGAAGAGCTGCTTCATGCTGATGCGCTTCGATTCCTTCGCCTCTTTCGACGAGCAATACGACGTTGTTCAGCTTCGAGAACGGTGTAAAATCCGCACCCGGGCCAGTCATGTCGATGATTCCCTCTTGGAAACCAACGATCTTACCAACAGTCATTACTGCAGCACCCTTGAGTACATGAGTTCGACCAGAGCCAACTTGATCAACTTTGCTGATCATTCCGGGGAACATCCCACCAGGTCCGTCAACTTTTACACGGGGCTCGACTACGTCCTTAACAGGTGTAATACGAACACTTTCGCCTGGTCTTGCCAGATCTACGTCTACATTTGTGATGTGCTCATCTTGCATAACAAGGTCGATAATCTCTTGCTTGTTCACATAAAGCACATGATCCTCCACTTTGGTAGCATCACCAAACTGGACATCTTTGATTAGGATATTTCCTAACTCTAGACGCATAGACTCACCTCCTATATAAATTATATTAAATTAACAGATGTCAGCTGGAGCCAATTCTCCGGCAGTCATCCGATTTAATACCGCCATTAAAATGAAATTTCGTCTAAATACTTCCCAGCACTATGGGCAGCAATCGCGCCATCTGCAGCTGCGGTGATGATCTGCCGTAGAGTTTTCACGCGTACATCTCCCGCGGCAAATACGCCGGGAATTTTTGTTCTCATATCCTCATCTGTGGGGATATAACCCCTTTCTAAGGATAGTGCATCCCCTAAAAACTCCGTCTGCGGGTTATTGCCAATAAAGACAAATACCCCGAAAGTACCCTGTTCTGGGTCTGCTTTGATCGTTGTAATCTCGTGGGTCTGGGTATTCTCCAGTACCATTTCTCGAAGCAGTCCACTGCCCTTAAACTCCAGGACCTTCGTGTTCCAGAGGATTTCAATTTTCGGATTAGAGATGGCTTCATCCTGTGAGATCTTGTCCGCTGATAGAGCATCTCGATGGTGAATGATCTTGACGGACCTTCCAAAACGCGTCAAATAGATGGCTTCCTCCACTGCGGAGTTCCCGCCACCTACCACGTAGATGTCAAATCCCTCAAAGAAAGGTGCATCGCAAGTCGCGCAATATCCCACACCTTTTCCCGTGTAGTCGATTTCACCTGGCACGCCTAATTTTCTAGGGGCTGATCCCGTTGCTATGATCACGGCCTTTGCTGAGTAGCTGTCATTCAATCCGATCAGCTTCTTCTCTTCTCCCTCTAAGGAGACCTCTCGAATGTCATCGGTGATGATCTCGACACCAAACTGCTCTGCTTGTTTTCGCATGATCTCTGTGAGATCAAAACCAGTTACGCCAGGCTCCACACCTGGGTAGTTGTCGATGCGATTGGTGCCCGCCATCTGCCCTCCAGGGGAATTCTTTTCTATAACCAGGACTCTATATCCTGCCCTAGATGCATATAGCGAAGCTGTGAGTCCTGCCGGCGCAGCGCCTAGAACGATTATATCATATAACATAGTCCCTCCATTGAATTTCTTCATAGTTTTCGTTAGAAACTATATACCCAAACTGGGGATGATCAAGCAAAATCTATCGATTCGGTTGCCTAGGAGAAAACGCAGTCAATACCTTTAACTCCATCATAGAAACACGATACATGTTTTCACGCAGTGTAGTATATAAGGGCTTTGTTATTGACACAATCTTATCGTTCTAAGATATTGTATAATATTTTTTACAGAATGTAAAGATGTATTTCAGTGAAATTCAAAAAATTCTAACATTCTATTGATCTATCCAGTCATTTCAAATGATAATTAGAGCATATTCGAAAATCCTAGCTGTCGTTTTGCCTCATAGGTCAAGATGGCTGCCGTGTTCGCCAAATTGAGGGACCTGGTAGAAGACTGTATCATCGGGATTCGAAGGGAATTATGCTTCCACTGCTCCATGATGTCCTCTGGTAGACCACTGGACTCCCTTCCGAATAGAAAGTGATCGCCGTCTTGAAAGGACACATTATGGTAATATTCCCTTCCCTTTGTGGAGATAATCCATAGCCTTTGATCCCCCAGGTATTCCAGGAATTCTGCATAGCTATCATGAACCCGGATATCCACATCCTTCCAATAGTCTAATCCGGAGCGCCGAATTAATTTGTCGTCGAGCCGAAATCCCAAGGGGCGAATCAGATGAAGTCTACTACCGGTAAGCAGACAGGTCCGGCCGATATTCCCTGTGTTCGATGGGATTTCCGGCTCATATAATGCGATGTGGATCATAGGTAACCCCTATTGATCATCTCGTGGATGGCAAAGGCCACGCCGTCTTCTTCATTTGTCTTGGTGATGAACTGTGCAGCCTCTTTTACTGGTTCGATGGCATTTCCCATGGCGACTCCAAAAGCCGCATTTTTTATCATGGGTAGGTCGTTTTCATAATCCCCAATGGCGCAAAGAGTATCCATGGAGATGCCAATCGAGTCGAGATAGAGCTCGAGTCCACTGTATTTATTTACTCCAACCGCCATAAATTCGAGGCTTCGAGACCCAGACTGGACCATCTCAACCCCTTTAAGGTCTTGAAAGATCCTCCGAACCTCTGGTATTTTAGATCGGTCTAAGACGTCGACGACGATTTTTGTGATGCCCTGTCCTCGCTGGATGGCTCTTTCCATACAGCTGCGGGAAATATTCAAGGAAGTCTGGAAGCCCGCTGCCTCATCCTCTCCTGCCTTGAGATGTTCTAGGAGGACTGAGGTATAGGTCTTCGCATAATAGGTGTCCTGATCATAGAAATGATAGGCAAGATCTTTTTCATCACAGACCTTCAGTATTTCCCTTGCCTTTTCCTCGGGCATCGGCCGGACAACGCGGACCTTGCCATCTGGAGCCACAATGACGGCGCCGTTGCCTGCTATCGTAGGTAGACGGATCCCCATCTGCTCCATATAGAACCTGGGCGAGGTATAGACTCTCCCCGTTACTATTGCGACCTGAGCGCCACGTTCTATCGCCATCTTGATCGCCTCTTCATTTCCCGTGGATATGCGATTGTCTTTTAGTAGGGTGCCATCCAGATCGATGGCGATGAATTTGATTTTCAATATAAGCCTCCTTCACTCGTTCCAAGAAAAAAGCTGCAGATCGATAATGTGATCTGCAGCCTTTGCTGCGATATAGGATTAGTTGATTGCGGGATATACGGTCTCGCTCAATACTTCCACTTCACCTGTTGCGTCATTTTGTCGGTAGGTTCGGTATGCAGAACCATTTGTCTTTTTACCGGGGATGGAGTAGAGATAGTCTCCCCATATCGAGACATTGTAATCCTTGACTGTAGTATCTCCATAGATTTCGAAGTTGATATAACCCGGTACATAGGAGCTGCGGATTAGTATTGGGAAATCCCAGGGATTGCGAATGACCAGATCCGCGGATCCATATTCGATCGTAGCATCTAAACCCGTAGGCGCGTAAGGCATCCACTGGGTGTGCGGGCTTCGATTGAGGATTTCCAAATCGGCTCGAAGAGCTGCTTGATATAGAGCCGTCGAAGTCTGACAGACGCCGCCACCGTAGCCTTCGACTTCCCGGTTGCCCTCTCCGATGACAATGGCCATCTGATAGCCCTTATCTGGGGTGGTGTCTCCGAGATAGTCATTGACGCTAAAGGTCTGACCTGGTCCAATGACCACGCCATTTAATGCTTCCGTTGAGACGCGAATATTCTCGATACGAGCCCAAAAGCCCGTCAGGAATGTGGAGTCTGCCGATCCAATGATGCCATTGACTTGCTCTGCCTTCGCAGCATAGTCTGGGTCCGGCTGCACATCGTATACGGGGATCTCCAAATCGGTGTTTCCAGTTCCTGGGGCCTCAGAAACCAATTTCTTAAGGGCTTCTATATCCACATCTCGACCGAGTTCTCCACCTACTGCGACTACCTTACCCTGATCCCAATCGTATTGAAAGCTATTATTCGCAGGCGACACGTGGATGTCCTCGGCGATTTTAGCGATCAAAGCGTCAAATTTCTCTGCGTCAACCTTTAAGGTTGAGGGAATATCGACAGGCTTTTCCGGAAGTGCCTTGATCTGTTCAAGACGTGCTTCCCCCTCACCAGTTCGGGCAATATCAAAAGCCTGCTTGGAGATTTCATCATAGTCATAATAATAGCCGAGCTCGCGCTCTGTAAAAGTATATTTGAATTCCCCATATTGTAGATTCACTTTGTTTTCATCTAAGGTGGGTTCCAATTCCTGTTCGATCAACTGCTTGGCACTGAGGCGGTTAAGGCCGCCCACATCGATACCGTTGATGGTGACTCCCTTATAGATCGCCAGGGAATTTAATAATTCCCAATCATTTTGATCCTCTTGTCGAGTGGACTCAGCTGCCACTACCGTTGCAGAGGTGCCATTCGGTATTTTCTGCACAAAGGTACAGGCACTCAGACTACCCACTGTAAACATGAGCGCTCCCAAGACTGCAGCCCTTCGGTAGAATCTCGTGTTCTTCATTTTTCCTCCTCTTTGATAATTTGCTTCATATGCTTTCATGTCCATCCATATTCATCGAGTAGAATTACTCCCCGGAGGATTCCGTAGATTCCGATGAAGCCTCGGGACCCTTCTCAATGACTTCGTTGACTGCTGGATACCAGGTGTCACCCAGGTATTCCCATTCGTCTGTCGCTTCGTTGACACGATAAGCCGAATATGCGGAACCGGTCACCCCATAGGTCTTCACGACGGACTCTCCTGGTGCAAGAGAGGAATTGTATTCCACCGTGGTCCCATAGGACATGGAGTAGAGGTATTCGGAGACGAGGGATACCTCGTAATTTTTCACATCTGTATCCCCTAGAATCTCAAAGGTGACCTCTCCTGGCGAATAATAACCTCGAATGAGCAATGGAAAATCATAGGGGTTCTTGAAGACCAAATCCGCTAGACCATACTCGATGGCAGCGTCCAGTCCTCCATCGGAATAGGGCATATAGAGGGTATGAGAAACTCGGTCTATAATCTCCATATCCGCCCTCAGGGCTGCTTGATAGATCGTCGTGGAGGTCTGGCAGACTCCTCCGCCCATGCCGGGGACTTGCTCGGTTCCCACGATCACAATGGCCTGTTGATAGCCCTTATCCCAGGTAGTATCTCCGATGCAGTCATTAAAGCTGAACACCTCGCCCGGTTCAATGACCACTCCGTCTAGGGCATTCGTGGAGACTTCGATATTTGTGGCTCGCTCCCAATAGCCTGCGTTAAATGTGGTGGTCGCTGAGCCGATCACGCCTTTGACACGATCCGCCAAAGCAGTATAGCTGGGGTTGGTGCGCACCTCCATTACGGAGATTTCCTTTTTTTCCCCTGTCTCAACAGCTGCTACGATCTGCTCCTTAAAGCTCTCGGGATTCACATCTCTACCGGGATCTCCCTCTTTGGCGATGACTTTTCCCAGATCCCAGTCATAAGCATAGCCACCAAAGCCAGCATCAATGTGGAGTTTTTCACCCACCTCGGCGATTACTCCCGCTGTGATCTCATCGTTGATCTTGCGGTTGAGGGGCGTATCAATGGGTTCGTTTTTTAAATTCTTAATCTGTTCTAGGCGAGCTTCGGTCTCTCCCGTTCTCCCGATATTATAGGCTGCTGTCGTCGCTTCATCGTAGTCATAATAGTATCCCAGCTGCCGTAGGGAATAGGTGAAAGTCTCATCTCCATAGAAAAAGCTATGGGTCTCTTCGTCGAGCTTTGGTTCGTAGATCTCCTTTAGTTTTTCCACAGCGACCAATCTAGCCATATTGGACACGTCATTCCCTGCCACTGTGGCACCTTTATAAATGGCCAGCGAAGTGAGCAGTTGTTCCTTTGATAGAGAGTCCTGGGCGCTGGCTTCTACATTATCCCCAATGCGTCCGAGCATTTGACAACCGGACAGGGAAAGACTCAGAGCCAATCCGAGAATGATAAGGTATTTCTTAAGATGATTTCTTTTGTTTTGCCACATGGTTCCTCCTGCGTTTCAATTCCAAGCAGAGCTCTGCGATAGCGCAGACCTCGCATTGGGGTGACCTAGCCTTGCAAACTCTTCTGCCATGAAAGATCAGGCAGTGGTGCATCTTCGTCCAGCGTTGCTTTGGAATCACTCGCATCAACTGCTCTTCTGTCTCCACGACGTCCTTCCCATCCACCAATCCAATCCGATTTGACACTCGAAACACATGGGTATCAACGGCGATGGCGGGAATGCCAAAGGCATTGGAGACGACTACATTGGCCGTTTTCTTCCCGACTCCGGGTAGAGTCATTAGCTCTTCGATGGAATCGGGGACTTGGGAGTGATAGACCGACACCAATCTGGTGCAGGTTCCAATGATATTTTTACTTTTTGAATTATAGAACCCACAACTGCGAATGCGCTCCGCAAGTTGCAGCTCCCCTAAAGCCAAATAATCCTCGGGGGTTTTCAGTTCTTGAAATAGCGGTTTTGTCACCTGATTGACCCGCACATCTGTGCACTGAGCTGAGAGTATCGTAGCAATCAACAGTTCAAATGGATTCTCATGGTCCAGTTCTGCCTTTGCTTCGGGATATAACTCCTCCAGAATGTCGATCACCTGAGCCGCCTGGGCCTTCGTCAATTTCTTTCGCATTATTTATACCAATTCCATCGTCGCATTTATTAACTCCACATCGCATCTTTCGTCCATATAGCGCAGTATTTCATCGTAGGTCTTACGTAGGATCAGGGCATCTGAAGATACCAACGATGCGCCAATCACCAAGAAATTATGCATTTGCTGTGCATCAACCTCAGCAGCACTCACCTTGTAGATCCGACGAAGATTCGAAAGGATGCTCATGCGAATGGCTCTCTTATCCTTTAGAGAATAAGAGTGAAAAAGACGCAACTGAAATAAATAGATACCTACTATCATATTATACCCTACTATTTTACCATATATTACTTTTGTTGACGAAACATTGTTTATTCTAATCACAACTCGTATTTCCAGCCGCATTGCATTGGAAATACAGATCGATTCAATGCCTTTATAATGCATTTTGTCATATCTTCAACTATTATATCCGATTCAGATTAGATCAACAACTGACATATCATTACATTTTTGTAATAAATTAAGGGACCAAGCATTTTCACGCCTGGTCCCTGTGTCCATTCTCTATTAAATCAATCCCATCTCAGTGCCGACCTGTCGGAAAGCTTCTACGGCTCGATCCAGCTGCTCTTGGGTGTGAGCGGCAGTCACCATACAACGGACCCTGCCCGTTCCCATTGGAACCGTCGGGAAGACAATAGCGGAGGTGTAAACTCCACGCTTCCTTAGTTCTCTGGAGAATTCCATAGCGTCGGATTCCTTTCCGATGATGACTGGAGTGATCGGAGTCTCGCTATGTCCGGTATTGAATCCGAGTTTCCCCAATTTTTCCTTGAAATACTTGGCATTATCCCAGAGTTTTTTCTGGTATTCGTCGGTCTCCATCAAGATCTCGACGGCTCTTAATGCAGCTGCGGTGTCCGCTGGAGTGAGCATGGTACTGAATAGTATAGGTCTTGCTCGGTGGCTGAGCCATTGATAGGCGGTTTCGTTACATGCCACATATCCCCCAATGACACCGATGGCCTTCGATAGGGTGCCAATGACAAAATCCACTCTGCCATGGAGGCCAAAGTGATCCACAGTCCCCCTACCATTTTCCCCTAGAACACCGGATCCATGTGCATCATCCACATAGGTCATGCAATTGTATTTCTCTGCCAGTTCTACGATTTCAGGGAGCTTGGCAATATCTCCGTCCATTGAAAACACGCCATCTGTGATGATCAGACAATTTGCGTAATTCTCTCTGTTTTCTTTTAACACTCTCTCTAGATCTTCCATATCACTGTGCTGGAATATCTTTTTATCAGCGCGGCTAAGTCTTGTCCCATCTATGATGGAGGCATGATTCAACGCATCCGATAGAATGAGGTCCCCCTTCGCAGTGATGGCCTGAATAGTACCTGCATTGCAATTAAAGCCAGATTGGAATACAAATGCTCTCTCTTCCCGCTTGAACTCCGCCAATTTTGCTTCCAGTTTTTCGTGCAGATCCATATTTCCGATGATGGTCCGCACCGCACCAGCACCCACCCCATATTTTTGGATGGCCTCGATCGCAGCTTGCTTCAACCTCTCATCATTCGCAAAGCCAAGGTAGTTGTTGGAGGATAGGTTGACTACGTTTTCCTGTCCATCTAGGACGATCTCTGCCGTATCTGGTCCTTCTAGGATGGGGAGCTTGCGGAATACACCGTCTTTTTTCAGTTGGTCTAGCCCTGCTTGCAGATGTGGTAGTTCGTGAACGCTCATTGGTTCTCCTTTCAGTTTGTAGGTAATATATCTATGTTGAGCGAATTGCCTTTTAATTAACTTAATTATAGCACAATATGAGCAAAATAAAAGGTAAATCAGCTGTTATTATCGTAAGAAATCGAAATCTTTCTGGTATTTTTAATCCTCTACTCCCCTTGGATGTTCATTTGTCCATAGTTTTGATATAATAATCTTAATCAATTTGTGGGGGCAATTATGTTTAATTTTCGTAAAAAGAATTTCCGGAAGCTCGATCTGCCTCTTTTGGCCGTCGTCTTTCTCTTATGTCTATATGGTTTAGTGGTACTCTACAGCGCAAGTTTGAGCTTGGAGACCAATATCATCCGCTCACAGATCATCTCCACCGTCTTGGGCTTTATCATGATTGGATTCTTGCTCTTCGTAGATATGGATTTTTTACGGGAACTCTATGTGCCCATCTATGCCATAAGTTTGGGGCTAATGCTTGCGGTTACGCTATTCGGGCGGGGTTATGAGGAATGGGGGGCCAACAACTGGCTGGTGTTGGGACCGATCCAGTTTCAGCCCTCTGAGTTCGTCAAGATCGGTCTGATTCTATCTCTGGCAGGTTACTTGGATCAGCATGGAAAAACCATCAACCATCCCTTTAATCTATTGAAGGTCCTAGTAATGGCGGGTTTTCCCATCGCACTGATACTGAGAGAGGACCTGGGAACAGCAGCAGCGACGAGCTTCATGGTCGGTGTCATGCTCTTTTCCGCTGGAATCGCCTATCGCTATGTCTTTGGTGTGATTGGCATCGGACTAGCAGTGACTCCCGTTCTATATGCCAGCCTGTCCGCTTTTCAAAAAAATCGAATTCTAGATTTTCTCGACCCCATGCGGGACCCAACCGGCACTGGATTCCAGTCCCTACAAGGGCGTATCGCCATCGGTTCAGGACAATTGGTAGGCAGGGGGCTCTTTGAAGGCGTGCAGACGCAAAATAATTTCATTCCAGAAAAACAGACGGACTATATCTTTGCCGTCCTATCGGAGGAGCTTGGTTTTCTCGGTTCAGCCCTATTGATCCTCCTCTATGGACTGATGCTGTATCGGCTGATTGTCATAGCCCGTGAGAGTAAGGACCTATACTGCTCCCTAGTCGTCTGTGGCGTAGCGGGAATGCTATTGATCCACATATTTGAAAATATCGGCATGTCCGTTGGTATCATGCCCGTCACCGGAATCCCCCTGCCCTTTCTCAGCCATGGAGGGACCTTTCAACTGATCAATTTGATCGCCATAGGCCTGGCCCTATCTGTCAGTATTGAGAGAAAACCGCTGGACTTCAGCTAGATAGTCAATAAGAACCCAAAAGGGGCAGTTGGATTAACCAACTGCCCCTTTTCCATCTCTTATGATCGAAATACCCCAGAGGGGATCAGTGCTTCGACCACCCCGAGGATGAGTGCGCCAATCAATGCGCCGATCAATGTCACATTCAATCCGCTGACTACCATTCCGGCCCCGTAGAGCACGACTGCCGTGACCAAAAAGCCCGATAGACCCTTGCCAATTGGCGATCTGTCCAGTCCTAGGAAATTGCTGAGCGCCCATTGAATCACACCGATTGCCAACGCCGCCCAAAACAGAGTCCCCAGTCCTCCCGTTGCAGAGATTCCTGGCGTTAAGAGTGCGGTCAGCCAAACGACGAACATGGCGATCACAATTTGTACTATTAAACCAAAGATATTATTCTTTTTCATGATTTCCTCCTGTAAAATGAATTGGATTGCTCTCCGCTATATTTATACCCAGCAATTGCAAATCTAGCGGGGTAGATCCTTACAATCCGATTACAATTCACTGTAGATCCATCCTTTTTTGAATTTAGGTCAATGGAGGAATCAGGCCATAATCTCCATTTGCAGCTGTAGAATAAAACACGCAGAGAATCTCCGGACCTGTGTGTGCACCGATAACCGGACCGACAAAACTGATCAGAATATTCTCCTCTGGCACGCCCAATTCCCGTATCAGAGCGTCCTTCATTCCTTCCGCTGCCTGAGGCCAGTCCCCATGGCAGATGGCAAAGGTCTGGTTTGTATTGACCACTCCCCC
Source organism: Tissierellia bacterium (assembly GCA_030538075.1). Lineage (GTDB taxonomy): Bacteria > Bacillota > Clostridia > Tissierellales > Peptoniphilaceae > JAUNUQ01. The sequence goes on along the minus strand of JAUNUQ010000020.1, from coordinate 22,442 downwards.
TTCCGAGCGTCTGATCATCCATTCGCAAATTTTTGAATAGATATGTTTCGGTCCTCGAACTCGATCGATGGGAACCAGAGCGCCGCTCTCTTTGTCCACATTTAGGATGGGTTTAATATTCAATAATCCCCCAACGACCTTCGAAGTCCTGGATACCCGTCCGCCTCGGTAGAGATATTCTAGGGTCTCCACAGTGAAAAGATGGTCTTGGTCCCTTGTGAAGGCCAGGAGTGCCTCCAGGATTTCCTCTACTCCCCGTCCATCCTTCGCCATCTTCGCCGCTCTCAGTACGACCATTCCATGGCCAAAGGCTGCAGACAAGGAGTCTACAATATGAATCTCCGATTCTGGAAACCTCTCCAACACTTCTTCTTTTGCCGATAGTGCCGTTTGATAAGTACCCGATATCCCCGAGGACAGGGGGATATAGATGGGGATGTCCCCCGCTTCCACCGTTTGGGTGAAACGCTTCTCTAATTCCTGGAAGGCGACTTGGCTGGTCTTGTAATTTTTTCCCTGCCGCATGCCTTCATACAAAGCTCGATAATCTAAATCTACCCCGGCATAGTACTCCCGCTCTCCATCATTGATGGCGATCGGTAGGACCTGGATATCATATTCTCTCAAGTATTGTTCCGGGATATCTGCTCCATCATCAGCGAAAATCTTAATCATAATTGCCTCCATCTCTCATTGACTGTATCCATTCGGTTTCAAAAAAATAATTGCTCTATCATTGATTATACCCGGATTGGCTCGCCACTATCAACATGCGAAAGATAGTAATCATCCTAGTTGGAAATCCTTTTTGTTATATGATCATCCACTGCTGGATTTATTGCCCATCGTCTATTATAATGAGTGGGAGGTGAAAGAATGAGCAATGAACTAATTATGATTCTATCTATCGGATTTGCCGGTATCGCGACAGGCCTTGGAGCCCTTCCGATTCTGGTGACCGAGAGAATTTCGAGAAAGACTATGGATGTACTCCTGGGCTTTGCTGCAGGTATCATGCTGGCGGCAACTTCTTTTTCCCTGATCCTGCCCAGCATTGAAGCAGGTGGATCCGATCTACAGGCGGTATTGGTCACCTGCGCCGGAATTCTAGTTGGAGGAGCATTTTTGGATTTTATGGATAAGCATTCTCCCCATATCCATCTAGTCGATCAGCGAGCAGAGGGTGGTGACCCCGCCTCCATGAAGAAAATCTGGCTCTTTGTCATAGCCATCGCACTCCATAACTTTCCAGAGGGGCTAGCGACAGGTGTCGGCTTTGGAACAGGGGATGTCAGCGGTGGTATGACCATAGCAGTGGGAATTGGCATCCAGAACCTTCCCGAGGGATTAGCTGTTGCCTTGGCACTGCGCCGGGAGAACTACAGCAGGCTATTTGCACTGGGCGTAGCGACTCTAACGGGCCTGATTGAACCCATCGGCGCCGTCCTGGGATTACTTTTAATCCAAATGTTCCAACCTTTGATTGGATTTATCTTGGCATTGGCAGCTGGAGCAATGCTATTTGTCATCTCGGATGAGATCATCCCCGAAACACATTCCGGCGGTTACGAGCGAGAAGCTACCTATGGGATTCTCTTTGGCTTTGTCGTGATGTTGATCTTAGATATTCTATTAGGTTAAAAAACAGCGAGTCCCGCGGGACTCGCTGTTTTTAGTAGAGTTCATGAATATCGTAATAGTCCATCCCATAGGCATCGGCTACGGCTTGGTAGACGACTTTTCCCTCTGCGATATTGATGCCTTTTTCTAATGAGGGGTCAGCATGGGCTGCTTTTTTCCATCCCTTACTGGCCAGTGCAATGGCGTATTTCGTCGTCACATTACTCAGGGCATAAGTTGCGGACTTCGATACGATCCCTGGAATATTTGCAACGGCGTAATGAGTGACACCATGCTTCACATAGGTGGGGTTAGAATGTGTCGTGGGGCGATCGATCGTCTCCACACAAGCACCTTGGTCTACGGCGATGTCCACGATGACGCTGCCTTCCTCCATGCTCTTCACCATGTCCTCTGTGACGACGATCGGCGTCTTGCCACCTGGGATGAGCACCGCGCCGACGACTAAGTCTGCCGAAGCGACGGCCTTCCTCAGATTGTACTCATTTGAGTAGACGGTCTCCAGACGAGAACCATATATATCTGCCAATTGTGCGAGACGCTCTACATTGACATCAAATACACTAACCCGTGCACCGATGCCCAAAGCCGTACGGATTGCTCCGGTTCCTGCGACTCCTCCACCGACGATGACCACATGGGCAGGGGCTACACCTGGCAATCCCTGTAACAATTTCCCCTTACCGCCATTCGTCTTCGTGAGCAATAAAGCTCCTTCATGAATGGCGATGCAACCGCCAATCTCACTCATCGGCTTTAATAGCGGTAGTTTTTTGTCCACCTCTATGGTCTCAAATCCAACACTGATGGCGCCGCTTTGAACGAAAGCATCGATCAAGGGCTTATCAGCTGCTAAATGCATATATGCAAAGACGATCAAGTTCTCACGTAAGTATTTGTATTCACTGGCAACTGGCTCTTTTACCTTGTAGATCATGCCCGCTTGGTTCCATAGCTCATCTGCAGTAGCTACGATCCTCGCGCCAACCGCTTCGTAGGACTCGTCACTTCGACCGATGCCCGCACCGGCATCTTTTTGCACGATGACCTCGTTGCCGGCCTTAATCAATTCCTGCACGGTGGAAGGGGTTGCGCTTACGCGAAATTCCTGGTCTTTTACTTCTTTTGGTATACCAATAATCATAGAAATTATCCTCCTTTACATTTCACTACTCTACCATATTTTTACAGGTTTGAAAAGTAGGTTCTGTATCCTTTTCGCGCTATCTCGCATAATAATTCGCATCCATGGACGAACTGTCCTCTGACCAAAAAAAGAGGGTTTTGTTAAACCCCTTCGTTTAACAAAACCCCAATAGACGATTGCTTGGCGATAAGTGATACGGATAAAACCAGTTTAATCCTCCCGTACCTGCATAGGAGCATTATCTTCCATTAAAGATGCGATAGTACTCTCGGATCCTCTCATAACCCAAGTCCGAGAGAATTTCCTCGACATAGCTCAAGATATCCCCCGACGGCACGACTTTTTTTCCATCGGTGCGTATCTTATCTTTTAGTCCTTTGATGATCATTTGAAGTTCACTATCGGTCAGAGACTGTTTGATATTATCCGATGCAGTGGCCAGGTTCGCACTGAGTTTCTCTTCATTAAACTCTTCGATCCAACCTTTGCGCTTAAGTACGAACAGGGAGTCGCTATCCTTGACTCTTTCGTTTAAAATATCCATGCGCATTTTCTCTAAAAAAGACATTATCCTAGTGTCTGGAATTCCCTCCTTGTTCAAGAAGTCAGCCACCTCTCTAACCAATTTCTCATATGCATTGTCATTCACGATCCCCACCTCCTATGTCCCTGATACCCTTTGCATTTGATTTAAAACGTTAATATTGTAAATTATTTAAAATTGAGTATAATTCTCGTTATTAGTCACCGCTTACAGCTGAAATTTCGTGTAAGAGTATTGACATAACATCTAGAATTGTGTTTAATTAGATTACGATTAAACTGGTTGGTTATCTAGAAACTCCCAGTTTCCTCAAGATAGCCTTACCAGAATGGAATGGAGAGAATAATGGAATTTAAAAATGCATTACGCACGATGCTGAATAGTAAAAAGGTTTTCGTACGGGATTATGCTCAAGCAGTGGATTATGATCCTAGCTATATCTCCAAATGGCTCAGTGGTCCTTTGCTGCCTGTCCGCAAGCATGCGGATAAAGTGCTGAATAATTCTGCCGATTTTTTTACCGAACTCCTCTGGGATACTCCCGAACTAGATCAGCTCCACGAAAAATTTGAAGGTACAGATGTCGATGCACCAGAGAGCTATCACTCTAAAGAGGAGCTCCGTCATTTTCTTCTCAGGCTCTTTAAAGCCTCCTATTATCGATCCATTCAACCAGAGACAAAGGTAACTCTGGGTGAAGTACCCCTGATGCCCTTCTTGAATAGTTATATAACTAATGAGTTGGATGAGGCAATGAAGCTCCTTCACATTCACTGCAAGCATATGACAGTGGATAAGAGACTGCTTCGGATCTTTGCGACTGTACCAATAAAGCTGATGGAATACATCATCAGCACCCACGAACGATCCTATTGTATGCTCTTTCGGGCAAACACCATCGAAGTGAACTATATCCTAGACCGTTCGGATCATGTGGCTTCCGATCTAATCCAGTTGACCTCTTTCGGTAGCCGCTTGCGAAAGCTAAACGCCAAATCGTATCTGTCCATCTACTATAAAAGGGACATGCGCGATGCCAAATTCATCTATACCGAGGGTTGCTATTATCTATTTACGATGCAGATGGAAAAGCACAATATCTACAATGTAATTGATAACACGGATCTAATCAAGGAGTTAGAGACATGTGCCGTCGATGTTCGAGATAGTGCGGAGAAAGTCGCCCATTTGGGATTGGGCTCAGATCCCACATCAGCCCCACAAGACCCCCTTTATCGCGGCGGACCGCACAGGATTGTCCTGCGCGATATCAAGAGCTTCTTCAATGCCCTCAGTTATTGGAATATCACTCCCCTGTTTCGTCTGGACATATTCCTGCCGAAAACGAGGACAATGCAGAGTCTAAATAATGAGCCCTTCTTCCAAGAGGCGCACCGAGTAATGGAGTCGATGTTAGAGATGAGGGGAGTTCGCTTCATCTTCTTCGAAGAGAGCACACTCCAAGTCGGTATTGACGTCGTCTTGATCGTATCCGAAAAACATGTCCAATCCGTCGTCTTTGACGGAGTGAGTCCCCAATACGACGACTCGCTCCTGGTTACGAACTCGGATCTAGTAGACGAGGTGAATTCTGAATTAGATGATCTCGCTAATAGAGACAAGACGAAGGTCATGACGACCGCAGAGGCACTAAACTGGATAGAAGAGCGCAAGAAATGATAAGCTGGTGAGCAGAGATGCTCTACCAGCCTTTTTTCTCCCGCTGGACTCCGGCATGAAACTTTACTTTTCTCAACCTAAATGAGATAATAAGGCGATATTATATATATGGGAGTTTATTTATGGGAGAATTATTTATACCAGAAGGATATAAGAGTAGTTTAAATGTGGTGGAGACGCAAAAGGCAATTAAGAGCATCAAGGACTTCTTTCAAAAGAATTTGGCCTATGCTCTCAACTTGAGCCGCGTTTCAGCACCCCTTTTCGTCAAGAAGTCCTCGGGGCTCAATGACAGTTTAAACGGAGTGGAGCGCCCTGTCTCCTTTCAGACCCTAGAAGAGCCTGGTTCCGATATCGAAATTGTCCATTCCTTGGCGAAATGGAAGCGCTTTGCACTGAAGAATTACGATTACCAATTAAATACAGGACTCTATGCGGATATGAATGCCATCCGCAGAGATGAGGTGACGGATAATACCCACTCCTATTATGTCGACCAATGGGACTGGGAGAAAGTCATATCGAAGGAAGATCGAACGGTGGAGTACCTCAGGGATACAGTCGAGCGGATCTACCGGGTATTCACGCAGACGGATGACTTTATCACCTATCATTATCCCCATTACAAGCACTTTTTACCGAAGGACATCACCTTTATCACCGCCCAGGAGCTGTTGGAACTGTATCCAGATCTGACTCCAACACAGCGAGAAAATGCTTTTGTAAAGGAAAAGGGGGCCATCTTTGTGATGCAGATCGGTGGCAATCTGTCGAATGGCTTGCCCCATGACGGACGGGCCCCGGACTATGACGATTGGGAGCTAAATGGAGACCTGATCATCTGGAATCCCATCTTGCAAAGCGGTCTGGAGATGAGTTCCATGGGCATTCGGGTCAGTCCCGAATCCCTGATCCAACAGCTCAAAGCCACGGATCAAATGGACAGGCTGGAGTTAGAATACCACAGCCTCTTAGTCAACGGGAAACTCCCCTATACCATCGGCGGTGGGATCGGTCAGTCTAGAATGTGTATGCTCTTTATGCAAAAGGCACATATCGGGGAAGTTCAGGCCAGTATTTGGCCAGAACCGATGATGCGCGCCTGTGAAAATGCGGGGATCCATCTGCTATAACCAAAGACGAGAAGAGCTCTTGTAAGGCTAAGCCTTAAACAAGAGCTCCTTTTTTATTTCAATGCGGATCGTCATCAATGGATCGACCACCTGGCAGATTCGCACATCTCCTGCCAAACTCAAAAATCGCAGAGCCTCTTCCTGATGGAATTCATGATCTTTTACGAGTAAATCAACTGTCTTTTCCACCCCAGAGCGAATGGCTTCTTCTAGGGTTTCTTTGGAGTCAATGACCATGATGGCATCTTCGCTTTCGAGGATCGGATAGGGATAGTCGCTCATCCCGCCCTTGATCAGATCCAATCGGATCTCTACTTCCGCACCGATTTCCGCACCAGATACGGATACCTCTCCATCTGCCATTACGGCATGGACATCTCCTAAAGCCAATAGAGCCCCGGAGTGAAATACGGGGAGCATCAGCTTTGTGCCCGCGGTGATCTCCTTGCAGTCCATATTGCCGCCGTGATTCCCCGGCGTGCCACAGAGGATGGCATCCCCTTCTGGCGCCGTACCTATGACTCCGATCATCGGCCGGATGGGGATGCGGATGCGGTCATTAAAGACGACTTCATCCCCTTCGATGGGCAGAATACTCGTCACCTCTTGGGTCAGCTTGTGTCCCAGCACACCCAATCGGGGACCTGTTGCCATCACCGCATGATCGCCGATCTCGATGCGCTCAATGCTCACCACGAGGATGTCTCCAGGCTCTGCTCCTTCGATATAGATGGGGCCAGTGGCTGGATTGATCGCCTCCCAGGGCACCTCGCTAATAGGCACTTCTTCTGAACAGAGGGAGCCTGTGAAGCAGTCATGGGTTTCCACGATCAAGCTCTCCCCTGGAGAGACAGTGATCACAGATTTGTTGTCTTTTGACATGGAATACACGCGGGTATCTTTGGATATTCTTTTCATCAATTCTCCTCCATTTTTTCTAATTCGAGATATTTTCTAAATGCTTTCGGGTCGAAGGCGAAGCGCCAACTGATGATCATGGCGATGGCCATCGCTCCAGTTAAGATCCAGAGATAGTTCGGTTGAAAGTATTCGAGTAGATGGTATAATCCAGCGGGAAGGGCGACGATGAATATGCTCGTGAGAATACTCAGGCAGCCAGCTCCCGACCCATCTCCTCCAGCCGAGAGGTCTACGGAAAAGGGCAATTGGACAAAGAGCCGATAGAGGATCGGCGCCAAGGTAATTAAAGTCAAGGCCTGGTAGGTCATCAGGGGCAAATGGTCCAGCCGCTGAAATAGGAGCATGGGAAGGCTCACCACCAGAAAGGCAGGCAGCCCAAAGCGCATCAGATAGGCCTTGAGCAAACCTCGATTTGCATTTGTAGCATCATCTCCAGCGGTCAATAGAATTTGCCAGTTTCCCTCTGCATCCTCAGAGAATCGCAAACAGTCCACACCTTCGAGGATAAAGAGGATGCCAAACCAGCTGTATGGACCCATCACCAGGATGATCTGCGGGTCCCAGCCCTCTAAAAGAGGCCGTATACTGAATAATAGCGGGATTAACGCCCCCATGGCCAGTTTGGGAATGAGCTGCATCTTGAGCTGTCGACCTCTCTTCATCATCTGATGACCAAAGAAGTAAAAGGTCCCCTCCACCGAATTCCGAGGGGCGATCGGAGAAAATAGGTCACTCTTAACCTTCGCTCTACGCTTCGTTGTGTTATTCGATAATTTCCTGAGACCTTCTTCAAATTTGGATGCATTCTTCGCCAGAACAAAAAGCCCGAGCATGGGTATTATGACTCCGATCACCACAAGGAAGACTAAAGCAATCGACTTCGACGGGGATAGGATGAGCCCAAAGGGTGCTGCGTACCAAAAGGGCGGAAGCAAAAAATGGACCTCCGATACCTGGTAAGCCAGTTTGAGTTGCTCCACAGAGAATAGCTGTCCGACGAATTGGTATCCGATCATGGAGATCAGAGACAGGCCAATCTGCACATAATTGATGACGTCTCTGAGCTTCTCTCCATCAAAGAATCGGAGGATCAGCCCATAGGTCAATACCGCCAGACAGACGACGAGGACATCGATCAATAGAGCTGTCAATAGGAGCAAGACCACGAATATGGCGCCGTATTTCATCCAGCCTGTGATAAAAGCTGGAACCAGGCTGATCAGGGTAATGGGTAGTAGAAAAAATACCACGTGGAACACCTTGGCCATATTTTTTGTCTTTGGACTGATCGGTGCTGGACCGATGATGTCCATGTCCTTGAGGTCGAGGATGACGGAGGAAAAATTCCCAATCACGTTCAGAAATAGGATCGTGATCAAGACAGAAAAGATGATCCCCATCGCCATCATCACATCGGATATGCCAACTAGGATGGCAGCATAGATCAGCCCCATGATCAGATAGGTGAAGATCAATAGGAGATATTGCCGTTTCTTCTGTCCACTGCCGTTGTCTACTCCGGCATAGCCTGAGCGGTCATCCAGCATCAATTTGGTCTGTAGGATCAGTCGAAGCTGGGGATAGTCTACGCCGAGTTTGCCAAATATGCCACGAAAGAGATCAAGTAGTTGGATGCGCATCATCCGCTCCTGTATCTTCTATGATCTGAATCAGCCCCTCGGCAATCTGGGGGGCGTTTTGAAATCCGGTGATCTCTCCGAATAGCATCTCCAAGGACCTCTTTCCCTGCTGCTCTTGAATCTGGGCAAAACTGCCATCTGCTGCGATGACTCCATCATGGATCAGCACAATGCGATCACTGAGCTTCTCTACCACATCCATAATATGGGAGGAATAGAAGATGGTCTTGCCCCTTTTCGCCAGTCCATGCATCAGGTCTTTGATGATTAAGACCGAGTTGGCATCCATCCCGCTGAGGGGCTCATCTAAAAAGAGCAGGTCCGGATTGTGCATCAGAGCGCCAATCCACAGCACCTTTTGCCGCATCCCCTTGGAAAAGCCACTGAGCCGGTTGTCATATGCCTCCGCCAATCCAAAGAGCTGACCCATGGCTTCACCCCTGTGATCTGCCTCTTCTTCGGTCAGGCCGTATAGACGGCCGACAAAGGTCAAATACTCACGCGCCGTCAAGCTCTCATAGACGGCGGCGCTTTCCGGGACATAGCCGATCCGGCTCTTATACTCATGGTCTTTCTCGCCAATTCGATTTCCAAAAAAGGAGAAATCTCCTCCGTATCCACCCACTAGACCTAAGAGGATTTTGACCGTTGTGGATTTACCTGCTCCATTCGGACCGATGTAGCCAATGATCTCGCCTGGATAGACCACCAAGTCGATCCCCTTGAGGACGCTCTTATCCCCATATGCCTTTGTCAATTGCCTGATTTCCAATACTGGATCCAATTCTCCCACCTTTGCTCTCTCGTAAAATGATAGTGTTCACAATGATTATACCATAACACAAATAGAAGAAGAAAACTGCAGAACTATGATCTTTTATCGATCGAATCCGATCACAAATTAGAGTAGCGCGGACCTGTCACCTGTTTGAACTCAGTCTATATATGGTATCTATATAAGGAAATAATCAAAGCATGAAACAAAAAATATTGGGAGAGGAGCCAATTATGAAAAAGAAAGTTGCCATTTTAATTGAAAATCTATTTGATGAACAAGAACTGATTTACCCCTACCACCGACTGCGCGAGGAATTCGATGTCGTCCTGGTGGGCACAGAGGCAGATACCGTCTATTCATCAAAAGCCGGATACGCGCACAAATCCGATGTCGCTTCCAGAGATATCGATCCTGCAGACTTTGCAGGTGTCTTTATCCCTGGTGGATTCTCACCGGATATGATGAGACGCAGTGAAGCCACCATCGCCTTTGTAAGGGCAATGGATGAAGCGGACAAACCCATCGCCGCCATCTGTCACGGAGGCTGGATGCTCGCCAGCGCCGCCGATATCAAAGGCAAGGACGTCACCTGCTTTTTCTCCATCATCGACGACCTCGTCCATGCAGGTGCAAATTATGTAGATAAAGAACTGGTCATCTCTGGAAATATCCTGACCTCCCGTACCCCAAAGGACCTCCCTGCTCTGCTTCCAGCATTTGTCGAAGCCGTGAAGGGATAGAAAGAAAAAACAGACAGATCGCGACAATGGCGGTCTGTCTGTTTTATTTAAAGCATTATTCGATCTTCACTAGTCTGTGTCCTCTACTTAGGTCTGAGCTTCCCAAATCACTTCAGCACAATATAGAGAATAATCAAAAGGACGGTTGCAGCAACGGCGAACAGCCATTTGTTGGTCGATGGAATCTCTTCGATCGCTTCCTCGGATTTCAAGCTCGATGGATCTGCTCCATGCTCTGGCTGTAGGGATTCGGCGGCTTTCATTCGCTCTGGTTCTGTGTGATTTGCCTTGAACTGCCCTGGGTTTGGAGGCGTCTCTTCCCTTGTGCCCACTAGCTCCCGTAACTGCATTTCCCGGTCTTTCTCTCTCAGAATAAAGCGATCTGCCTCCTCTGTAGCCTCTTTTTGAAGTTGGTGCATCAATTCCTCAACCGCCTCTTGGTTGCGCAGACTATCACAGATCTCCCCTAGGACGGTCTGTCTTTTTTTTGCGGCTTTGTGTCTGCCCGTCTGCACACTCGTCATATGGTCTTTAAAATGCTCGGCGATATAGCGGTATTTCTTGCTCTTTAATCGAATTTTATGAGCTACCGGCCAGTCAAAGCCGTCCATCCTCCACAATCCCTCTAGGGAGAATCGGTACCAGGAGTGGAGTCTCTGATCGATATACAAAATCCCATCGATCTCCTGCCAATTGGTCGGCTCCAGATTTAAAATCAATCGATTGGCCGCCGAAGCGATGATCTGTTGATTTAGCGGGTCCTGCATAATACCTACGAGCAGATTCATCTCGTCTTTTCTCTCTTGATCTAGAGCTCTTCTGAGGTTCGCGTCCCCTTCTCCCTTCGCCGCTTCCCATTCTTCAATGAGGACGTCCAATTCCCTCAGACGTGCACATTTTCTACCCAGCTGGCGAAAGACATCCTGCATCGAGGCATAGACCTCCGGTGGCAGCAATGGCTTTACCAGCGAAATAAGGGCCCGAAAACTCCGAATGGACACTCGAAGCTGGTGAACCCCCTCTGGTTCCTCCGGATTGGCTAAAAATTTCTGTAAGTTCTTACGCATGGTGCCCGTCGCTCCCTCGATGGCGGGCAGCATCAGGGAATACAAGCTGAGTCCGCTCCCCTTTCGAGGCGGCACATAGGGCTCCTGGGGATATTGTAAGAATATCCAATCGCTGGCAGGCAATTGCCAGAGGAGAATTTCTCCATCCTCAACTTCTGTACTCAACACTGCACTTGGACGCGCAAAGGTAACCGCCTCCCCCGTTCGGCGCAGGATTTCCCCCTCCATCTGGAAGGGATCGTCACAGATCATCCGCACCTCTCCCTGCGCTTCGTCTAGGGGCAGAACCTGTAGACCAACGGTTTCAGCGAACTGAATCGCCCGCTTTTCGGCAAAGGCAGAAGCGTATAAAATGCCATTCTCCGGGTCTACTGCGTCGACTAGAGCCAACCCCCTCTTTACATATCTCCGTCTTTTCTCTTCAACATCCTCTTCACCCCGCGGCCACGCCGGAGGCCAAATCCATATCGTCTTCAATTAATGTACCCCCTTCTTACTCCTTCCTATGGTGAAAGGAACGAAATGATTTGGAGAGAATCCCAAATAATACAGTTCTAATCCGTAATTTTCGAGTTTCTCAACTTGATTGTAAAGACCGTATCATATGAATGTTAAATCCGCAACCATTCGCAACGGAATTACCAAAGAAATGCAGGAAAAAGATGAGGATCGAGAAATAGTCATTGTTCTTTATACGAAAAAAGAGCCCCTTATACTAAATGGGCTCCTTGGTCTCTATGACTGCATCCTTTGACAATTTCAATAGGATCAAATTCAGAACAATGGTAATGGTGGTCAGAATGATCGATATTATAAGGGTGGCGTTCATGGTATTCATAAGGGCTGCCATATCCCCTATTCTCAGCAGATGGTCTTGATATATAAATTGAAATAGCACAGCCACAATGCAGGCGCTCAGACTTAGAAAGATCGCCAGTTTCGTCTTGGATTCATTCGAAGCTTCGCTCCGGCTGATCCGTCTCATATCAGCTAGGGGCAGTCCCATTGCAATTAGTCCCAAGATGATGCTGCCCAAACTTAAATAGGTCATACAAACCCTCCTCTGATTTATATTATAATATGAGACCACGACCGTATACCTACAGCCCTGACATCATTATCGATCTGGTTCTCTAATTGGAATTGAAAAGGGCATAGCCATGTCTACGCTATGCCCATCGTTTCGATTAATACTTCTTTTCTTTGATTTCCTCCGTTAACTGCTCGATAAAAGCGGAACCTTCCATGCTTCCCAGATCTCCAAGGTCTCGCTTTCGGACGGACACGGTGCCATTCTCAATTTCCTTTTCACCAAGGATCAGGCTATAGGGTATTTTTTCGACTTGCGCCGAACGAATCTTGAATCCGATCTTCTCAGCACGGTTATCCAGTTCTGCACGAATTCCCTCTGCTTTTAGCTGGTTGACTAAATCCTGACCAGCTTCATTGAAGCGATCCGAGATGGGTAGCACGCGGACCTGAACCGGAGCGATCCACGCTGGGAACTTTCCTTCAAAGTGCTCGATCAGGATCCCCAGGAAGCGCTCGATGGAGCCGAGGATGGTCCTGTGTACCATGACGGGTCTTGCCTTTTCTCCCGTTTCGTCGATATAGGACAGGTCGAATCGCTCTGGCATTTGGAAGTCCAATTGGATCGTTCCACATTGCCAGGTACGGCCGATTGCGTCCTTTAGATGGAAGTCGATCTTGGGACCATAGAAGGCGCCATCCCCTTCGTTGAGGATATAGTTGATATCTTTTGCCTTCAACGCCTCGATCAGGCCATTGGTCGCCACTTCCCAATCCGCGTCGGACCCCATGGCGTTTTCTGGTTTTGTGGAGAGCTCCACATGGTATTCAAAGCCAAAGACCTTGTAGAAATAGTCTGCAAGTTCAATGATCTTGACGATCTCATCCTTGATCTGACTGGGTAGCATAAAGAGATGGGCATCGTCCTGGGTGAAAGCGCGAACTCGGAACAGTCCGTGTAGGGCGCCGGAGAGCTCATGCCTATGCACCAAGCCCAGTTCTCCCATCTTTAGTGGAAGGTCTCGATAGCTGTGTAGATCACTCTTGTACACTAGGATCGAACCGGGACAGTTCATCGGTTTGATGGCGTATTCCCCTTCGTCGATCTTGGTGAAATACATATTGTCTTGATAATGGTCCCAGTGGCCAGATTGATGCCAGAGGGCTTCGCTTAAGATGATCGGGGTCTTAATCTCCCCGTAGCCCTCTTGGGTGTGGACTTCCTTCCAGAAATTCTCGAGTTCGTTTCGAACGACCATTCCCTTGGGGTGGAAGAAGGGGAATCCAGGTCCCTCTTCATGCATGGTGAATAGACCCAGTTCCTTACCCAGCTTTCTATGGTCCCGTTTCTTGGCTTCTTCTAAACGGTTTAAATACTCCTCCAGATCCTTTTTCTTCTCAAAGGAGGTACCGTAGATCCTCTGGAGCATCTTGTTTTTCTCGTCTCCACGCCAGTAAGCGCCGGCGATAGACAGGAGCTTGATGGCTTTGACCTTCTTTAGATCATAGAGATGGGGCCCTTTGCATAGATCGACAAAATCCCCAAGTTTATAGAAGGAGATGACGGCGTCTTCTGGTAGATTTTCGATCAGATCGACCTTGAAGACCTCCCCTTCTTTCTGGAAATATTCCAGAGCTTCATTTCTCGGCATCTCATAGCGTTCCAGCACATGGTTCTCCGAGACGATCTTTTTCATTTCCTCTTCAATGGCTTCCAGGTCCTCTGGAGTGAATCGGTGCTCCGTATCAAAATCGTAATAGAATCCGTCCTTGATGGCCGGTCCGATGGCGAATTTCACATCGGGAAAGAGCCTCTGTACCGCCAAGGCCATAATATGGGCGGAGGTGTGATGGAAGATGTCCCTTCCCTCTTCGTCGTCAAAATTCACAAATCGCACTGCTGCGTCTTCATTGATCGCTTCTTGCATGCCCATGGTCTGCTCATTGACCACTGCACCTAGAGAATTTCTCTTTAGACCCTGGGAGATATCACCTGCAATGTCTCCTACTAAAATGCCTGCTTCATATTCGCGGACGGCTCCGTCCGGAAATTGGATTTTCATCATTTTCCTCCTTAAATTAAAAAAGCCCCCATCCCTGTATAGGGACGAGAGTCTCGTGGTTCCACCCTGATTTGCTTCTCATTGGGATAATCGCTCCAGATTGGTTTTCTCAAGTGGGTTTCATGAATGCATCTCAGCAAATTGCATCCTCTCTGTAAGCTCCTGCTCGGTACTCGTTCCTTCATCGCTTTCTATTCCTTTATACGTTTAATAGTTTATCAGGTATTTCCTCAGTTGGCAAGGGGTATACCGCTAAATCCACTTTCAAAATAGCAGAAGGACTTCAGAGATCATACCATCGTTGAATGAATAGAATTGGGCCAATTGCATTATGCCTTGGCTTTTTCACTTGTCTACTCTTGCAAAAGCCTACAATATTATTACAATTTTGAGAATCCTTGCTGATCACTACTTAAGATATCCTAGAATGTGATATAATACAACGAAGCAGGAAATCTGCCAATGTTGGTTTTATATAAGGAGAGGTCTATGAGAGCTATTTGGGAACTGCTGTTGGATCATCAAGGGGATGTTTATGTATTCCCATTGACAGCCCTATTGGCAGTAGTCGCAACCTACTTAATCTATTGGGCAACCAATCGCAATCGCTATATTAAATACATCCCCGGTGTCGTTTTGGTCTTTATCGGACTCTACAGTCTATCGGAGGGTTTGCCGCGCATCACGAGCGCCGAAGGGGTGGATCTGATCAATCGATTTGGCATCTTCTTCGTCAGTGGTTTTGTCGCCCTTTGCTTCGCCCTTATTTTAGGTGTGCGCAGCAAATACCAACGTATGAAGAAAAATGGTGGGAAGTACGAGAAAACCAATGGAGTGAAAAAAGCATGACAACGGATAAGAAAATCGCCGCCTTCTTCGATATCGACGGCACTTTGGCGCGCACATCCCTGATGATCGACCACTTCCTCAGACTCGTTAAAAACGAGGTCATTAGGGAGAATATCTGGGTGAATGACATCAAACCCCTTTACGATGAATACAATAAGCGGCATTTGGACTATGATAATTATTTGGATGCGGTCACTGGCGTCTACACAGAGACACTCAAGGGGATCAAGCATGACTTTATTGATTATGTGGCCCAGCAGGTGATCGAGCAAAATGCGGATATCGTCTACACCTATACACGGTCTCGGATCCGATGGCATAAGGCCCAGGGGCATCTGACCTTCTTCATCTCAGGCAGTCCAGACTTTCTAGTCCGACATATGGCAAAGAAATATGATGTGACCGATTTTCAAGGGACCATCTACCATGTGAATGAAAATGACGAATTCACAGGTGAATACACCAAGATGTGGGACAGTATCAGCAAGATGAGCATGATGCACAGCTTCGATGAAATCTATGGCATCGACTTTAAAAATTCCTATGCCTATGGGGACACCAATGGAGACATCTCCATGCTCCAATTCGTCGGTCACCCAGTGGTGATCAACCCCACAAAAAAACTACTCGAGTTCATCCAGTCAGACGAAGATCTATCATCTAAGATAGAGATCGTCGTCGAGCGAAAAGACGTGGTCTATAAATTACCCCCAGATGTCCAGACACTGGATACAGCAACACTACTATAAAAGAGCCGGAAATCCCGGCTCTTTTTCTATTCTGCATTGGTTTCAATTTGCTCTGGCATGCCAAAAAGCTGCACCCAAAACGCCTGTCCCCTCTCGTCAGTCCAGCAGGCGATGCCCATAGCTTTAAAGTCACTGCGATCTCGCAGGATATTTCCGCTGTATCCAGAGGAGGACATTTGGATCTGGATGACATCTTTTGGAAGCGCATTTAGATTGATGAGGTTTTCTCCCTTGGCCAGGGAGCTAACCGTATTCCATTCGGTCCCGTCTGGTCGAGTGTGAGATAGGTTTTTCACGATCTCCTTCGCGCGAGTCCTTGCCGCCTCTGCCAGAGAATCGTCCCATATATAGGGATATAGATTGTGCTCCTCCCGAACGGTATTGATGCTGTCCATCATTTGGCGTGCGTATTCGTCATAGAATCTAGAGGGTTCAAATTCGATGGTCGGTGTGGGCTTGACGGTCTGTCCAACAGTATCGATGATCTTCGCAGCTACATCTGGTGTGATGGATCCCTTCCCCCCTACGAGAATGACCCGTTTGGGCATGACCTCTTTCAGGTAATCCGCTATATCGCTGGGTAATTCATTGGAAGAGGTCAAGAGAATGGGAGATTCGAAGATCCCCGATATGGCCGCAGAAGACAGGGCATCCGGGAATTGATAGCCGTTGACGAGAATGACTGTCTCCGGTTTTTCAAAGGCAGCTTCCGCTAGGGCGATAGAGGTGCCAAAGCGATTGCTCCCCGCAATCCGAGTCGGGTTAGGAAGCTGGTCGGCGACTGCTTCTGATACGGTTCCCGTCCCTCCTAGGACGATTGTATTTCTCGTATTATTATACTCCAGATAGCTCCTAGTCGCATCTGGTAATTCATATGGATCTGTCAGCAGGATCGGCATCCCCTGTTTTCCCATATATCCACTTGCTGATAAGGCATCGGGAAAATTTAAGCCACTGGTGATGGCAACGGTGTTACTGCCTGTGATCTGATGAACCCTCTCCGCTACCAGAGATGCCGTCTCGTAGCGATTGAGCCCCCCGAGGCGTTCTACCGTGGCAACCGCCCTTAATTGACTTTCCACCGACGGGGAAATCGCCCCTGTACCTCCGAGTAGGATCACATGACTGGCCTTTAGATCCACGATCTCCTGCAAAATCCCTGCGGGGATGATGTCCTTTGCCGTCAGCAAGATCGGAGCTGATAGAGCAGAAGCCAGAGGACCTCCTGCCAAAGCATCGGGAAAATTCTCTCCATTGGCCACGACCACATATCTCGATTGCCCAAATGCAGCTTTGCTCACTTCCAGGGCAGTGGCATATCTACTGGCTCCCGATATTCGAATCACTTCGAAGACCACGTCGTCATCCGCCAGTGCCGATGATGGCAATAGCATTGCCAAACAGAGCAAAAGGGCGACAACTCCAGTCCTAAAAGGTTTTCTTCGTCTGGTTGGTTCCTTGGACCGAATTGGGTCCACATTCATTTGCATACACCTCCATGGATGAATCTCTATTCTATTATATCGCAATAGATCCAATCTGGGAGAAGATTTTCATGATTTCAGAATATTTCAGCAAGAAAAAAGAGCGGATTTGCCATATTGGCTCTTCCGCTCCTGAATCCATTAGAGCTTATTCTTTACATCATCGACAACCTGTTTTGCATCTTCTTTGATTTTATCAAATTGTTTTTCGGCGTCGGCTTTTAGATCCTCTGCTCTATCCTTTACGTCCTCTGCTACTTTTTCGGCTTGGTCCTTGAATTCCTCTGCTTTTTTGCCTGCTTCATCTTTCAACTTGTCAAATTCTTTTGAGAGTTTATCCATCATAAAACCTCCTATTTTGATGTTGTATATATACCCACATTGACAAAGGACAATCAACTTTCTACAATGAATCCCCTCGAAATCCCCTTCATATTTGATATACATATACCACAATATATGGTATTCTATTGGGGCAATTACGAAGAATAATACTACAGGAGGTATCCATGCAAATCATAAAAAGAGACGGGAGTATCCGTCCCTTTGATCGCAGTAAAATAGAGAGTGCCATTGGCCGTGCCTTCCAGAGCGTCGGTCAAAACCCAGAGGAGGGTCTACTGGAAAAGCTGGCGCAGAGCGTATTGGATAAAATCCATAGGGACTTCCCGAAAAGCCATATCATCACCGTGGAAGAGGTTCAGGACCTTGTGGAGATCGTGCTGATCGAAAGCAACAATTACAGTGTCGTCAAGTCCTTTATCCTGTACCGAGCCTCCCATCATACTCTACGAAAGACCATCGAGGATTTCGAGGGCTATTTTAAATCCGAACCGGTACTGGAGCTCCTCAAGCAGATGCAGCGGGATTATACTGAGGACGCCTATAATTTAAGCCTGCTACTGAGCAAGTTCAGTACTTTTGTGACGCAGTCGATGAACGAAGAGGAAATGCTACGAGTGTTGATCAAGTCCGCCTCAGAACTGACCTCCAAAGAAGCGCCCAAGTGGGAATATATCGCAGGGCATTTTCTGGCTCTTCAGCTCCATCAGGAGATCGAGGCAGAAATGCTCCACTATGATATACAAGACCTCCATGCCAAGCTTCAGTTCATGGCCTCCATGGGACTCTATGGCGAATATATGTTAGAGGCCTACAATGAAGAGGACATCCGCGAGCTGGAGAGCTATCTGAAAAAAGAACGTGATTTCCTGTTCAACTATAGCGGCTTGGATCTGATTGCAAAGCGTTATCTGATTCGAGACCCCTATGGTAAGCCATTGGAAACGCCCCAGGAGATGTTTATGGGCATTTCGATGCATCTGGCCATTCCCGAAGGTGCACAGAGGGTCCAATGGGCAAAAGAATTCTATGACATCTTGAGTACGCTAAAGACCACGATGGCCACTCCGACCATGTCCAATGCACGCAAGCCATTCCATCAGCTCTCTTCTTGCTTTATCGACATCGTTCCGGATTCGCTGGATGGGATCTACCGCAGCATCGATAACTTTGCCCAGGTCTCTAAGCACGGCGGTGGAATGGGGCTTTATTTCGGCAAGGTGCGCGCGATGGGATCGGATATTCGCGGCTTCAAAGGCGTGGCAGGCGGTGTCAACCGCTGGATCAAGCTGGCCAACGATACAGCCGTCGCCGTCGATCAATTGGGGGTACGAGCAGGCGCAGTATCCGTATACTTGGACATCTGGCATAAGGATCTTCCGGAGTTCCTCCAGCTGCGCACCAACAACGGAGATGACCGCATGAAGGCACATGACGTGTTCCCAGGCATCTGCGTACCCAACTATTTTTGGGAATTGGTACGGGACAATCGAGACGCCGACTGGCATTTAATGTGTCCCCATGAGATCGAAAAAGAGATGGGCTATTGTCTTGAGGACTACTTTGGAGAAGAATGGACGAAGCGCTATCTGGAATGTGTGGCAAACCCCAAATTAGATAAAAGGAGCATGGCAGTGAAGGACATCCTGCGACTGATCTTAAAGTCCACTGTCGAGACGGGAACCCCCTTTGTCTTCAACCGGGATCTAGTCAATGAAGCCAATCCCAATGGTCATATGGGGCATATCTATTCGTCCAATCTCTGCACGGAAATCGCCCAAAATATGAGTGAGATCCAGTCTCTCTCCACTACCGTTGAGGAAGTCGATGGCCAGAGTATCGTCTCCACCAAGACCATAGCAGGTGATTTTGTGGTCTGTAATCTGGCCTCCTTGGTGCTTGGAAACATCGATCTAGAGAACCGTGAAGAGCTGAAGCAGGTCGTATCCACCGTCATCCGAGCACTGGATAATGTGATCGACCTGAACTATTACCCCGTTCCCTACGCCCAGATCACCAATCAGCGCTACCGTTCCATAGGCCTTGGAACCAGCGGCTACCACCATGCGATGGTGAAGCAGGGGATCTCCTTTCAGTCAGAAGAGCATCTCGCCTTTGCAGATCAAATCTATGAGGACATCAATTATTATGCCATTTCCGCCAGCAGTGAACTCGCCAGAGAGAAGGGCCCTTATGCCCTCTTTGCAGGCTCTGACTGGCAGACGGGGGCATATTTTGAAAAAAGACAATATGACAGTGAACGCTGGAATGAGCTGCGCGAAAAAGTGGCGGAGCATGGCCTTCGAAATGGCTATTTGATGGCGATTGCCCCTACTGGATCCACCTCGATCATCGCAGGTACCACCGCTGCAGTGGATCCGGTGATGAAGCGATATTTCCTTGAGGAGAAGAAGGGTTCCATCGTCCCTCGTGTCGCACCTTCACTGACCCCCCAGACATTTTGGCTCTATGAGAATGCCCATGATATCGATCAAAATTGGGTGGTCCGAGCGGCGGGTGTGCGTCAGCGCCATATCGACCAAGCCCAATCCCTGAATCTCTATGTTACGACCAGTTATACGATGAGCCAGATCTTAAACCTGTATATCAGAGCCTATGAAGAAGGTGTCAAGTCCGTCTATTATATCCGCAGTCAATCCTTAGAAGTGGAAAACTGCGACAGTTGCAGCGCGTAGGAGGGAAAATGGAACTCAAGAGAAAAGCACTCTTTAATGAAAACGGGGATACGGAACTTTCCAAACGCCGTCTGATCAACGGCAATACCACGAATCTCAATGATTTTAATAATGTAAAATACACCTGGACCAGCGACTGGTATCGCCAGGCCATGAACAACTTTTGGATCCCAGAGGAGATCAACCTGACACAGGACGCCAAGGACTACCGATTGCTGGAAACAGATGAGAAGACCGCCTATGATAAGATCCTGTCTTTCTTGATCTTTTTGGATAGCCTGCAGACGGCAAATCTCCCCAATGTGGGAGAATTTATCACCGCCAACGAGGTGAATCTCTGCCTGACGATCCAGGCCTATCAGGAGGCCATCCACTCCCAGAGCTATGGATATATCCTAGATACCATCTGCTCTCCTGAGGAGCGCAGTGAAATCCTCTACCAATGGAAAAACGACCCAGTACTTCTGGCTCGAAACCAGTTTATCGGGGATAAATACAATGATTTCTATTACGAGCGAAGTGCCCACAACCTGGCGAAGACATTGGTCGCCAATTATATCCTAGAGGGCATCTACTTCTACTCGGGATTCATGTTCTTCTATGCGCTGGGACGCATTGGCAAAATGCCCGGCACCGTCCAGGAGATCCGCTATATCAATAGAGACGAGAACACCCATCTCTGGCTGTTCCGCTCCATCCTGATGGAACTAAAAAAAGAAGAACCACAGCTCTTCACTGATGCCCATCTCGAGGAATATCGAGAGATGATCCGCCAAGGTGTAGCCGAAGAGATCCGATGGGCAGACTATGTACTGGGTGACCGAATTCGAGGTCTCACCAAAGCCAATGTGGACGCCTATCTCAAATATCTGGGCAACCTGCGCTCCAAGGGCCTGGGCCTCGGCATCCTCTTTGAGGGCTTTGAACAGGAGCCCGACAATATGGCCTGGGTCTCAGAGTATGCTGACCCCAATGCCATCAAGACGGACTTCTTCGAAGCAAAAGTCTCCGCCTACTCCAAAGCGGGTGTGATCGAGGACGACTTATAGGAAACCCGCAAGTATAGATAAAAAACAGATCCCCGAATGATTTCATTCGGGGATCGCCTTTTGCATTTAGTCCCTTGCCTGGGATTTGACTACTTCGTAGCCAAGGGCGGTAATCGCATTTTCAACATCTTCTAGGCTGACTTTACCTTCATCGAAGTCGAATTTTACCTTGCTGGAGTTGAAGAGGACTTTTACGGAATCCTTGTCCACTCCCTCCATGGATTTCGCTGCACTTTCAATCTTTTGAACACAAGATGGACAGGTTAATGGTTCTGTTTGAATGGTGGCTTTTTTCATCTTGATCTCTCCTTTTCTATCTTAGTTTATAGCTTAGTAGGCGCATCCCATTTAAGATGACCACTAAAATACTCATTTCATGGACGAGCATACCGATGGACATATTCATCCACTCGCTGAAGAACACAGAGGCGAGTAATACGAGTACAACGCCAACGGCTATGACAATATTCTGCAGCATATTGGCTGCGGTGGCCTTTGTCAGACCCAGAGCATGGGGCAGACGGCTAAAATCCGAATTCATCAAAACTACATCTGAGGTTTCAATGGCGACATCCGTACCGCTTCCCATGGCGATTCCGATCTGGGCAAGGGCGAGGGAAGGGCTGTCATTTACTCCATCACCGACGAAGGCGACAATATGCCCCTGTGCAATGAGTTTTTCGATATAGGCCGCCTTGTCCTCTGGAAGCATATGCCCATGGGCTTCTGTTAAGCCCAGCTCGGATGCGACCAAGTCCACGGTCCCCTGGTTGTCTCCCGAGAGCACAACCAGATTTTTGACGCCCAGCTTCTTCAGTTTCTGTAGATCTTCCTTCACACCTGGGCGAATCTGATCTCGTATTCCCATGAGTACACTGCACTCGCCATCT
>JAUNUQ010000019.1 GCA_030538075.1 Tissierellia bacterium | reverse complement strand
TCCTCTTTTTCTATCTTTTTGAACCGGAGGTTACACATAATATTTTACACTGTGACCGAGTTTGAAGGAAACGTTAAATTTATATGACGACGTTCAATGGACAGCATATACAGACAATCCAAAGCAGCTTGAAAGTGCAATTAACAATTCACTTAAAGTATGGACTGTATGGAAACAGGATCTCCTAATAGGTCTAGCTCGTGTTGTTGGAGATGGTTACACAATTATTTATATCCAAGATATTTTAGTATTGGAGAGCTATCAAGGGCGAGGTATTGGAACTGAGTTAATGAAGCTGATTTTCGATCAATACAAGTCAGTTCGTCAGATTGTTTTGGTTACTGAGGACAAAGAAAAAAATATTATGTTTTATGAAAAAAATGGTCTAACGGAAATTTCTAATTATGACTGTGTGGCTTTTATGAAGTAGTGCAGACGCACAGACTCTTAAGTAGAGGGAGAAGCAGAAAATATCATCTATCCAAATGGAAAATAGCATATGAAATATTACAGGAAAAACATAGCCGATAACTATGTTTTGTTATATACTATAGTGAAAGTGAGGCGGTCAAGGGGTATTGACGGCCTTTATAAAAATCTGGGAGGTGTTATATGGAGTTATTATTTATTGCAATTATACTTATCTTAGCCCTGATTGCCATCAGCTTTTCGAGCAAATCGGGAATTCCGTCGCTGCTACTCTTCTTGACTTTGGGAATCATCTGTAGTATTGCGGGGATCTCCTTTGACAACTATGAGATCGCGGAGAGCTTTGCTACGATTGCGTTGATTGTCATCATGTTTTATGGGGGGTTTGGCACAAACTGGAAGATGGGGAAACCAGTCGTTAGGGAAGCGGCGATCCTGGCCTCTTTGGGGGTTGTGGCGACGGCGCTAATCACCGGTGTGTTTGCCCACTATGTATTGAAATTCCCCCTCCTAGAGAGCATGCTGTTGGGGTCGGTGGTTGGGTCCACGGACTATGCTTCGGTGTCGAATATCCTCGTCTCAAATCAGCTGAATTTAAAATACAATACGGCATCTCTATTGGAAATGGAAAGTGGTTCGAACGACCCCTTTGCCTATACGATGACCATGCTCTTCCTTTCGCTAGTGGCTGGGACATCTGTCTCGGTGCCCATGATGATCGGGATGCAGATTGTCCTAGGTCTCCTACTAGGAGTTCTATTTGCCCTATTGGTCAATAAGCTCTTGAAGCGCATCAATCTTCAAAAGGATGGGCTGGCGATTGTCTTTGTTGCGGCGATGGCATTATTGACCTATTCCTTCACCAGCGTGGTGGGGGGGAACGGGTATCTGGCGGTTTACTTATTCGGTATTATCATTGGAAATCAGACTTTTATTGGAAAGAAGGACGTCATCTTCTTCTTTGATGGCTTTACGGAGCTGATGAGCATTGGCCTGTTCTTTCTACTGGGCCTTTTGGCAACTCCAGCGAATATCCTGCAGACACTGCCAGTAGCTGCGATCCTCGTATTGTTTATGACCTTTATCGCACGTCCTGTGTCAGTGGTGGGACTGATGCTACCATTCCGACTCAAGGGCAATCAATTGATAACCATCTCCTGGGCTGGCCTTCGCGGGGCGGCTGCCATCGCATTTGCGATTATGGTGGTCAACAGCGGGGTGGAGCTGAGTATTGATCTGTATCATATTGTATTTGGAATCTGCTTTTTATCGTCTCTTCTACAGGGCTCCTTTATGGCACCCATCTCAAAGAAGACGGATATGATCGATCCGAATGATACGGTATTGACCACATTTAACTATTATTCTGCAAAGAAACCTATTTCTTTTGTTAAGACGAGGATTAAAGAGGATAGTACATTAGTGGGAACCAGAGTAAAGGATCTGAATATGGTCTTTGATTTTATCATCGCCAAGATCAAGCGAGATGAAAAGTCCATCGTTCCCCGTGGAGAGGTAGTCCTACAAGCTGGCGATGTGCTAGTATTTAGCGGAGAAGAATACTACGACCCATATGGTCAAGAATTGATTGAGTTTTCAATTTCCCATGGCCATCCTTGGGTTGATCATAGGATTATGGATCTGAATCTACCAGAGGATCAACTGATCCTCACAATCCAGAGGGGCAGTAATTTTGTCCCAGCTGAGGGCAGTACGATCATCCGGGAAAAGGACCGAATTATCCTCTCAACCCATGATGATGTGGACTTTAACGCAGCTCATCCAAAGCTAAAAACGAAAAAGCAGATACAAGCCGAAAGTACAGAAGAAACGATAGAGAAATAGTTTAGCGGTTCGCTTCAATTACATCCTATCCTAATCAACTCAATCATTAGCAGAGAAAAGAGGCCGCTATGGCCTCTTTTTGATTGCGTAATAAGATCGATCGATAGTCCCAGCAGCCCCCCCTTGTAAAGTTAATAGGGGGATGCTGTTTTATTCCGGTTTCCTATGTTTATCGATCTACTAGAGATTGCTTTAATATGCTATCAGGTATGGTATGATCCCCGCCGATTATCCAGAGTTTTTGTGTATTATTCTCCTCTAGGAAAAGCAGAGTCGATGGATCGAGTTTCCCGCCATTCGTCAACAGAATGGGCATGTCGTTATAGGCGGCGAAACCGCTGACTGCAAGGGCATCTGCGAAGACCTCTCCACTTGCCAGACAGACTTCGGTGCTGGTTGGGAAGAATGTTTGAGCGATTTTTGCGGCCGTCTCGTAGCGGTTTTGACCGTAGATTCGTGTGACGTGATCAAAGTGGTCTTCTACAGCACTACCTACTGAGCTGGTACCTCCAATGAGGATGGCTTCTTTTATGCCATATTTCTCGAGCAGAGCCAACTGGGATGCGCTGATCTCGTCTCGATTGGAGAGCAAGATCGGAAGACCTTCTTGGGCTGCATAAGGTGCGATAGCCAGTGCATCCGGATAGTTCCTGCCATCGGCTACGATGACCTTGCCTTGGCTGCCGAATTTCTCTAGGATCATGGCTGCGATGGCAGCTGCAGTTTCATATCGATCGGATCCTGCCAGGCGATCAGGATCGTATCCCTTTTCAAAGGTGGCCTCATCTTGGGCGGATATCGAAGCTTCACCGCCGATCAGCATGATCTTAGAGGCGCCGAGTCGATCCAGTTCCCCGCGGACATCCACTAATGCATTTGGATGATAGAGAAGTAGTGGTGCGTCAAACATGGCGGCTAAGGGCGCAGCTGTCAATGCGTCGGGGAAATTGGCTCCTGAGGCAAAGAAGACGGTATCTGCGCTTTCATAGAGCTCCTTATTGATCGCAATAGCCGTTTGATAGCGGTCTGCTCCGGCGATACGAGTCATAGGTATTTCCTTTTTACCTGGTTGATCAGGATCGATTGGATTTGGCTTGGGGTCAGGATCTGCTGGGTTGACTGGGCCAGGTTTAGGATCTGGCTTTGTCGGTGTACCCGAATCAGTGGAAGCTTTGATCAGGGCCGATTTTTTTGCATTTATGTCAGCAATTAAGCTGCGCAATTCATCTACCGTGGTCTCTTCGTTGGACAGGGCATCTTTTGCCTTCTCTGTTTCTACTGCCAGTTGATCCCAGCTGGATTTTGTATAGTCAGCTTTTTTCAGTATACCGATCTCACTGAGAAGTTCTTTTAACTCTTGGATCAAGTCCTCTTTTGTGGTGTCCACTAAAATCACAATTTGATTCTTCATGGACTTCTCATTGTTGAAATCCATGTGTGCAGGATTTTTCGTGTAAAGCTGAACGATCACAGGATTTTTTTGGGAGTCAATATTGTCCCTAAATGCTGTATCTCCTAATTCTCTTAGTGAATTGGGCAGATGGACGCTCTCAAGCAATCCAGAAGCAAAGGCATTGGTTCCGATGGATTCGACACCCTCTTCTAAAGTCAGTTTTTGCAGTGTACGGAATTTCAGATTGTGAGCAAATGCGTCTCTTCCAATGATTTTAAGGGTTCCTGGGATGGTCAGTTCTGTCAGCCGATGGGAACTAAACGCTCTGCGGTCGATTTGGGTGAGGGTGGACGGGAAGGTCAGGGATTTTATCGGAGCCCCAATAAAGGCGGATTCTCCGATGGTTTCCAATCCCTCGTGGAGTTCAATACTTTGCAGCTTGATATTTCGAGAGAAGACCCCGTTTTCAATGGTTTTTAAGGATGTGGATAGCTTGACATCCTCCAATAGGTTAAGGGAGAAGGCGCCGGTCTTCATTTCGACCACGCTATTTGGCAGGGTTAAGGATTTGAGCTGGTTTCCGTTAAAGGCCAAGGGTCCAATGTATTCTAAGCCATTTGGCAGATCGATCTGGGCGAGATTATTGTGACGGAAAGCTCCCTCTTCGATTCTCTTAAGGGTACTGGGAAGACGCAACGTTTGGATGCCCTCGGGTGATGATATGACATCTGTACCGAATTCCACCAGCTCACTCGGCATGATAAATGCCTCTTTGCCTATGCTCTCAATAGTGGTGTCATCGGTACTTTTTTCTGGTAATACGACATTCTTATTGACGGTGAATTTCTGCTTGCCGGTCTCGGAAAAACCGGTGATGGAGTTTCCATCATAGGTGAAATCATCCTGTGTAAAATAAGCATTTTCTGATATGACCAGTTCATCCATCGCCTTTTGAAGGGATTGGATCTGGATGTTCAGCTGCTCTTCCGTAGCAACTTTGTCTTTTAACAGCTCCTTTGATTCATTTAAGATGGTGGTAAATGCGCTCCAGCTCTCTTCAGTGAAGAGTCCTTCTATTAGTTCGTCCCCTCGATTAACCAGGTCTCGAAGCGCCGTCTTGTCGGCTGAGCTAGCACGTAAGGTTGCAATCGCAGCGATTAGCTTGTCCTTAGCCGCATCGATCTGCGCCTGTGTTGCAGAGACGTCTCCGAATACATCCTTGGCAAGATTCAGCTCGCTTTGGAAGATCTGTATAGCTTCATCGGGATAATCTGGAGTGTAGATATGGTTGGCGGACTGAATCGCGTTCCATAGTTCCGTTCGATTTGTTCCCTCGCCGACTCGGATTAATTTGTGGTAGTCGGATAATGCAATATAGGTCTCTGAGCCCAGATGGGCATCGTTTCTGGTATATAGATAGACGACGCCGGTTCCGGCCGGGTCATCGGATGTCAGCTTGTCCGCCGGTAGCGCCTCTTCTCCTGGGTTTCCCTTAAAGACAAAGTTTCTGAATTTGAAGATGGAATAGGGAAGGTTTACCGATTTAAGCTGATTGTTTGTAAAGGCGTAGTTGTCGATCTGGATGAGCTCCACATCATCGGAGATATCGAGCGTTGCGATTTGATTGTTTTGGAAAGCGCCACTTCCCAAGGATAGTACTGTCGAGGGGATGAAGACTTCGGTCAGTTGATTGTCTCGAAAGGCCTGTACGCCTATGGCTTTGATCCCCTCGGATAGCGTGACCCTCTCAAGCGAAGCGCTTTCAAATGCCGTGCCTCCAATAATAAAATCCCACTCCCCTTTGGTCTCTGGGAAGGTCACAGATTCCATTGCAATGCCATTAAAGGCATTGGGGAGAATCCCTTCAATATTCTTGGTAATCATTCCTTCTCCATCGGGAAGGGTGACTGTTTTTGGAATGACTAGATTGGGATTGGTTGCCAGTTTGGTCTTACCAGCTTCTGTCAATCCAGAGATCCCGAATTTTTGTACAGGGACTGCCATATTTCCCTTGTATTCAAAATCACTATAGGTGAAATCCTCTGCGCTCCATTCGGAGGAAGGGGCAGGGGTGACAGTGACCTCTAAGTTAAAGAGATTGGTGGCAGAGCAGTTTCCTGGGTTCGGCGATGTATAGCCTTCAATTGCCGGAAAATCCTCATTGGACCGCTTGTTTATGGTCCCAGTGACCTGAAAGGGCTCACCGGAGTCGGTGTAGTTCTCAGTATTCCACACCAATGGGTCATAGCGATGATCGTCGGTTGCACCAGTCGCATCGGCTTTGTTTACATAAGTATAGGCAATTCGGACGGGTATGTTCTCGTCCAACCAGGTTTTTAGCTCCTCAGCAGATTGGGCGGTGACGCTGACTGCACCGAGATTGACATGATTTGTTTTCTCAGTACATCCAAAGGTATTAAAGGTAAAATCGAGTTTCTTAAATGGACTCTCTAAGTCAACGGTATCCAAATTCGGGGCAAGTCCAGATTTAAGTAGAATTTTTGCAGAATCCTCATCACCTGCAATATTTAGCTTTGTGATATTCGTCCCACTAAAGGCGGAAGTCATCACGGTTTCTACGGTTGAGGGGATGTCAAATGTGGCAGGAAGTGCCTTGTCGTTCATAAAAGCCTGTTGACCAATGTAGACGAGTCCTTCGTTTAATTTGACAGAAGATAGACTCGCGTTCGCCCCGAAACCCAGCCGATTGATGCGGCGGATCGTAGAGGGTAGGTTGAGTTCCGTGATTTTTTGTCCACCTAATGCCGATTGGCCAATCGTTTCAATCCCTTCAGGAATTTCGACTTTCGTCAGATTTTTTCTTGCAAAGGCACCTGGTCCCAAAGCTAGAACTGCAGTGCCGTCAATCGCCTGAGGAATACTCACCTCGGTATCAGTGCCTAGGTATTTCTTGATCGTCTGTGTTTCTACATCAAATTCATAATCAGTACTTGCAAGGGACACTTCAACTGGATCTTGAATCGTGTCGTTCGCTTCTGCACTGGTCAGTCCAAGCATGGGACTAACGAGTATACACAGTGCAAGCAGGAATGCAGTTATCCGTTTCTTCTGTGTCATGATAAAACCTCCCAATTATATTAATCCATTGTGCAAAGGATCTAAGTCAAGATTCTGTCATTCATTATTTGTAGAATGCTGCAAATATGGATTTAAATTCATTATATCAAAGGGGGTTAGGACCATGTATTAATAAAGGTTATACAATTCTTTGTTAACATGAGAAAGATTAATCATTCAAACTTAACAAATATTTCTTTGGACCTTTCTAAATTTCAGCAAAGATGATAATTGGATATATTATGATCAAGTAATTAGTGTTCGAATGTTGCAAATATGCTTATAAATGTGTATAATATAAGCACATGATAAACAAAGGAAGGAATTACTATGGACTATTATGAATTGATTTTAAAAGAGCTTGAAGAATCTGGTATTGTTACTTCTCAATTTGTTCGAGAGAGTGAAATACCAAGTGTTTATCTTACTCGGCTTATAGAAAAACGACAAATACAAAGAGTAGCAAGAGGAATATATATTTCTCAAGATGATCTAATTGATGATTGGTATGTGTTTCAGATGCAGTTTAAAATCCCGATTTATTCTCATTTATCAGCACTCTTTCTTCACAATCTAACTGATTTGATAGTACATGAGAAGGAGGTAACGGTGTATTCTGGCTATAATGTTCATGGATTCAAAGATCCATCGATAAAGGTACATTATATTCATAGGAGGTTATTTGACCTAGGCGTTACGAACCGGGTCACTCAATTTGGTAATCCCGTTAAAGTATATGATATGGAGAGGACAATTTGTGATTTGATCCGAAATCGAGACGAGATTCCCAGTGAGGTTTTCTCAGATGGAATTCGTAGATATGGACGTTCACCGAATAAGCGAATCCAAACTCTTACCGAGTACGCTAAAGAGATGAAAATACTGAAAAAAGTACAAAAGATAATGGAGATAATCATTGAATAAGAACAAGCTCACGTCATTAATTCATAAAGTTGCGAATCGTTCGAATCTTCCCTTCAACCTAGTCCTGACACATTTTTTTCTTGATGTAGTCTTAAAACGACTGGCGTGCAGTGAGTATTCGAAAAATTTTGTTTACAAAGGTGGCTTTTTGCTATCAAGTATTTTTGGTGTTCAAGAGAGAACCACAATTGATCTAGATTTGCTACTGGACAAGATGAAGTTGGACGCCGAAGTGATTCGGCAAGTGCTGCTAGAAGTATTTATCGATAAGAAGGATGGTTTTCGTTTTGAAATCTGTAGTATTACTCCGATTCGTGATGCTGATATTTATGGTGGATTTCGTTTTGATCTGCTTTGTAGATTTGAAAATATCCGAGTTAATATTCCCATTGATTTTGCCACAGGTGATGTGATAACTCCTTCTCCAATGGAATACCAATATCATAGTGTTTTTGACGGACAGACGATACCGATTCATGCATATAATCCGGAGACAATTTTGGCAGAAAAACTTCATACAATCTTTGTTCGAGGAGTTACGAATAGTCGTAGTAAGGATTATTATGATGTTTATCTAATTCACAAGCTTCATAAGGGTCTTAATTATGATTTACTAAAAACTGCATGTATAAATACTTTTCGATATCGAGAAACTATTTTCTCAGTCGCGAAAATTAGACAGACAGTCGAAGCCATTAGTACTGACCCCTATAGCAAATCGCGTTGGGGTAGCTATCGAAAACGATTTGCTTACGCAAGGGATCTAGAGTTTGAAGTTGTAATCAGAGAAATTGATCTACTACTGATAAAAATAATCTAAAGATGTTGATTCAATATATGTTCACAGATATATTACCGAGGGTAGAATTCTTTATTTTATATCCCAGATAACAGTTATATCAATTAGAATCAAGCAACCACCAGTTGCTATACAAAGTCATATTTCACCCGTATAATGACACCAGGAGGTCTATTCTATGAAAACTGGAGAAGTATTAAAGAGATTACGAGAGAAGTCTGGATATACGCAGGAAGAGCTCGCAGAGAAGGTGTTTGTGACCAGGCAGGCGATCTCTCGATGGGAGAATGGGGATACGGAGCCGAATATTGAGTCTTTAAAGCGGCTTTCTGTATTGTTTAATGTTTCCATTCACACTATTCTTGGGGATACTAGAGAGCTAGAATGCCAATGCTGTGGTATGCCATTGGAGGAAGATGGGATGATTAGCCGTGAAGTGGATAATAGTTTTAACGAAGACTACTGCAAGTGGTGCTATCAAGGCGGGAAGTTTACGTATGAGAGCAAGGAGGAGCTATTGGCATATCTAGTACGGCAGTTCTCGGACCCTTCCATAGCGCAAGAAAAGGTCTATGAATATTTTGATGATAAACTCAGTGCTTTGAACCACTGGAATTCGAAACCTTAGGATAGAAGGGAGAAGTTATGGCAAGAGCAGCAATAAAAGAAGATCTATTGATTTCGGCTCAGGAGAATTATGATAAATTACAGGCATTTATCGACGGGATGTCTGAGAAGGAACTCGCGACGGATTTTGATTTTTCCATGGATGTGAAGAAAACCGAGGCCCACTGGAGTCGGGATGTGAATCTCCGAGACGTTTTGGTACATCTGTACGAATGGCATCAATTGCTCCTCAACTGCGTGGATGCAAACCAAAGAGGAGAAGAAAAATCATTTCTTCCACCGCCTTACAATTGGAAGACCTATGGGGATATAAATGTGGAGTTTTGGAAAAGACATCAGATGACTACTCTCGATGAGGCTAGGAGCATGGTGGAAGAGAGTCACTCTGCGGTGATGGATCGAATTCGTGGATATAGCAATGAGGAGCTCTTTTCAAAGAATGTCTTTGCCTGGACGGGTTCCTCTACGATGGGGAGTTACTGCGTTTCTGCAACTGCCAGTCATTACGATTGGGCATTAAAAAAGCTGAAAGCTCATCGAAAGAACTGTGGGGTAAAGGGATGATTTTACGAGTCTTCAACATGGATGACTACAAGGCTGTATATGATCTATGGATGCGAACTCCGGGGATGGGACTGAACGATATCGATGACAGCGAGGAAGGGATCAATAGGTTTTTTACTCGTAATCCAAATACCTGTTTTGTAGCAGAAGAGGGCGGTAAACTCATCGGCGTCATCTTTTGTGGACATGATGGGAGGAGGGGTTATATCTACCATACTTGTGTAGCAGTGGAGTTTCGCAAGGCAGGGTTAGGAAGAGAGCTTGTAATGTCGGCTATGGAAGCTTTAAGGGGCGAGGGTATTAGCAAGGTTGCCCTTGTTGTGTTTGAGCGAAATGAAATAGGGAATCATTTTTGGGAGCAATTGGGATTTGAAACCCGATCTGATTTAATTTATCGAAATAGGGCTTTGGTAGAACTCGAGAGGATTGATACTTAAGGATTTGTGTATCCGATTTGTCCGATTGGATGGGCAATGCAGAACACGAATAGATTCAGTGCAAATGGATCCAAAGGATAGGTTCAAGCAAATAAACGGAACCCCAAGCGTAAGGCTTGGGGTTCTATTGTATCTAGTATGGATTGGCGCCCGTTACAACAGGTAAATCATCTCGATTGCCCCATTCCATCATGGAGCCATCATAGATTTTCACTTTCTCATAGCCTAGGATCTGGGACAATACAAACCAGGAATGCGAAGCTCTGTGGGCTCTTTGGCAATAGATGATGATCTCTTTATCTTCAGTCGCACCGATCGTCTTATACAGGGCCTCTAGGTCTTCTCGACTCTTAAAGAAACCATCTTCCGTTACCGTGTTCATATAGTACATATTGACCGCACCGGGGATATGTCCGCTCTTGGCATTGCTCGTGGAGATCTTCTCGCCGGTGTAATCTTCGACAGGTCTACAGTCGATCAAGACGGCATCTTTGGATCGGTTGATCACATAATCCGAATCGACATTGATCGCGTTGTTGGTCTTCGTGATCTTGTAAGCAGAAGGAGTTGGCACAGCTGATGGTCCCGTTTCAATCTCTTTGCCCTCTGCCACCCAAGACTGATAGTGTCCGTCTAAGACATAAGTATTCGTATGTCCATAGACTTCCAGTGTCCAGATCAGTCTGGGCGCCATTTGTGGCTTCGCCGCATCGGAGTATACGACGATCATATCCTCTGGTGTGATGCCATATGCGCTCATCAGAGCTTCAAATTGCGCAGGAGTTGCAATTTCACCATCGATTGGATTGTCCGGATCTTCGAACTCCTTGTTATTGATATTCATCGCGCCGGGGATATGGCCTTTCTCATAATCCTCTTGGCTTCGAAGGTCAAATACCTTCACTATGCCTGCCTTCATCCAAGCTTCTAGATGAATCGGCGTAGTCGTACGATTGTAGGGATAGGGTCCGATGGCGATGGGGAGGTCTGGTCGATTGCCCCATTCCCACATGGATCCATCGTACACCTTGACATTCTCATAGCCCATCACATGTCTGAGTACAAACCATCCATGGGCAGCTCTGTGGGCGCTTTGACAGTAGACGATGATCTCCTTGTCTTTTGTAGCGCCGATCTGGTCGTACATGGCCTTTAGGACAGCTGGATCCTTATAGAAGCCATCCTCTGTGACGGTGCTCATATAGGGCATATTGACAGCGCCTGGGATATGGCCGCTCTTTGCATTGGAGGTGGACAATGTATCGCCAGTATATTCTTCAACTGGTCTGCAATCGACCACGACAGTATCTTTTCCACGGTTAATCACTGCATCAGAGCCGACATTAATGGCGGAATTGGTCGATTGGATGGTATATGTGGAAGGAGTTGGTGCCTTCGCCGCTCCCGTTTCCACCTCTTTGCCCGCCGCGACCCACTCTTTGTAGTGTCCATCGAGGATATAGGTGTTGTTATGACCGTATACTTCGAAGGTCCAGATCAACCTGGGTGCCATCTGGGGTCTCTTCGCATCGGAGTAGACGACGATGGTGTCCTCTGCTGTGATTCCATAGGAACTCATCAGAGCTTCAAATTGTTCAGGTGTTGCAATCTCTGCTGGTATTGCATTGTCCGGATCTTCGAACTCCTTGTTATTGATATTCAATGCACCGGGGATATGGCCCTTTGCAAAATCCTCTGCATTTCTCAGGTCAAAGATCTTTACGGAATTCCCTTTGATCCAGGCTTCTAGCTGATTGGCAGAGACTGTTCGGCTCTGGCTTTGGAGCATTTCTCCAAGATGTTCAGCAAATGCAGAGCTGACAGAGCTCTCGCCACCTACGATCAGGACCTCTTCTAAACCGATGCGAATGTCATGTAGATATGTCTTTAGATCCTCATTGACTACATCGCCCTGGACGAGAATCACAGGCGCATTCAGCTTACCGGATAGGGCAGAGGCGGTTAACGCATCAGGGAAATTCTCTCCTGTAGCCAGGATGAGGGTTTTGGGATTTTCAAATTCCCTCGCAATTTGCAAGGAGGTCTGATATCGATTCATCCCTGAGAGTCTCGATTTAGGTTTTTGGATGCTCTCTTCAACGTCTTTCGCTATGGAGGTCTCTCCACCTAGAAGGGTGACATTCTCAATTCCATCTCCAGCGATTGCATCGGCTGTTGCCTTTGGCAATTCCATTGGCTTGGTTAACAGAATGGGAAGATCCTTCATCAATGCATAGCCGCCTCCGGAGACTGCATCCGGGAACTTTTCTCCATTGGTCAATAGATAGCCCTTCGCCTCTACCTCTGTGGCGATCTTTGCAGCTGTTTCATAACGATCATCCCCTGCAATTCGCCTGAGCTTCGTGTTGTCATCGACAAGGGAGGCTTCTACCGCCTCAGATATCGTTTCTTTCCCGCCTAACAAGATGACTTCATCAGCAGCCAAGAGCTTTTCTTTCGTCTTGTCGTCCAGCCCATTTTTTTGCGTCAATAGGATCGGATATTTTCCTTCCGTTAAGATGGATCCCGCTAATGCGTCCGGGAAATTCTCCCCTGAAGCCAGAATTACCTTTTTTGCTTGCGCATCGAGAACATCTGCCACCTCTAGAGCGGTTTCATAGCGGTTTGATCCACTAATCCTCTGGATTTTCACTCCTACCGCCTCTTCTGCAGACGCGATCATCGTCGGTGAGATGATGGCGAGGACGAGCAGAAGGGCGATGAATCCTTTGAATCCCTTTTTCATTGTTACCCCCTAATTCATATTCGATTATCCATATCATTTTCTGAGTATGAAAAGATCGTAATATTAGTCTATGGGAGCAACTTTGGCAAGTCAAATTAAGAAAGTTAATGGTGATTGGGATTTGGATAACGCACTAAAATGCAGTGACTGGCTCCGATAATCTGTTGATGGCCAATTTGCCCTAAAGGGCAGTTCCCCGTTTGGGAATGAAAAAGGAGGACAGATCCACGCCCTCATGTTCAAGTAGCTTGATCTTGGTCTGTAACCCGCCAGCATATCCAGTCAAGTTTCCCTTTGCTCCAATGACCCGGTGGCAGGGGATGATGATGGAAATGGGATTGTGCCCGACGGCGCCGCCAATGGCCTGTGCAGACATGCTCGTTTTGCCCATCTTAGCTGCAATTTGTCGAGCGATCTCGCCATAGGTGATGACTTCTCCGTAGGGGATTTGGCAGAGCAGTCTCCAGACTTCCTGACGAAAAGGACTCCCTAGGGGTTTTAGATTCAGTTCAGCCACAGTTGGCTTCTCGCCAGCAAAATATCGATCCAGCCAGGACTGAACGGATTGTAAGGATGGAGTATTCTGCTTAATAGTTTCTTCTTTTATGGAGTCGAAATAATACTTTTGTCCCTCGGTCCATAGTCCGATCAATCCTCCGTCTTTCTCTGCAATTTGGAGCTGCCCGATGGGAGAATTGTAATTTGTCGTATAGATCATCATGTCCTCCTCGTGGTTTAGTAGTTCCATTGATATCGCTCTAGTGAAACATGTCCATTGGTCTGTAGAAAGACCCCTTCTTCCTGTAATAACTCCCCTTGTTCGGCCCAGCCAGGTACCAATCTTCCCGCATGGTTGACGACACGGTGGCATGGGTAATCCCCATAATACTGGGCCATACTGAGGACTTTTCCGACTAGTCTCGCATTTTTTTCTTTGCCGATGAGCCTGGCGATTTGGCCATAGGTGGCCACACAGCCCAGGGGGATTTCTTCGACTACGCTGAGGATCTCATAGATCAGATTTTCATCCAGCACCCTTTTCACAAGTCAACCTCCTTCACAATTGAAAGGCATCATGCACCGCTAAATAGCGGATAACACAATTGGATTTATGATAAGCCGAGTTCGCATTTGAGATCTCAGGTTTCATATATATTATATCAGGACAAAAAGAAAATGACATTGCTGATAGGAACCGAGTCAACTGGGTAAATAGACTGTTACAGATTATAGATTCGGAAATCTGATTTGATACTTATCATTATAAGGGAGAAGAGGTAGAGATTATGATCACACCGTATTTGACTTTTCATGGACGCTGCAGAGAAGCTCTCAGTTTTTACCAAGAGGTCTTTCAATGTGAAGAACCAAAGATAATGCCCTACGGGGATTATATGCCAGAGGGGTCCTTAACTCCGCCAGAGCTACTGCGTGATTGGGTCATGCATGCAGAGATGGTGGTCAATGGAACCAATATGTGGTTTGCAGACGAAGCGGCCGCACCCGGCATAGGTGAGAATGTTAAGCTGACGGCCATCGTATCGACAGGCGCAGAAGCCGCTGAGATCTTTGAAGCTCTCGCTCAGGACGGCGAAGTCATTCTGCCGCCAACAGAGACCTTCTATAGTGTTTTACATGCAGCTGTGAAGGATCGGTTTGGATTGCATTGGAATGTCGTAGCAGAGGAGGCCCCAAGCAAATAAATAAGAGGATATCCGTATTCAGGTGGGGGATGGAGATGGGTGTTGAAAGAGTAAGGGAATACTTTAAAGGATTTGGGCTAGAGGATCGAATACAAGTACTCAATATGTCAAGCGCTACGGTGGAGCTCGCCGCTGAGGCGATTGGCTGTGAACCAAAACAGATAGCAAAGACCATAACATTTTTAGTGGACGCGCTACCTGTGATGATCGTTGCAGCCGGTCATGTGAAAATCGACAATGCAAAGTTCAAAGCCAGATTTAACCAAAAGGCTAAGATGATCCCAGGTGATCAGGTACAGGATTATGTGGGACATCGTGTTGGAGGCGTATGCCCCTTTGCAATCAAGCCAGGTGTCAAAATCTATTTCGATGAATCCCTAAGGGAGAATGAGATATTGTATCCTGCAGCTGGAGACGCGAATAGTGTTGTGAGACTGTCCCTTGAAGAATTTGAACAGGTGACAACAGTAGTGGGTTGGGTGAATGTCTGTAAACGAGTCGAATAGTTCATTCTCTTTAATAGTGGGGCGGATCTCATATGGGATTCGCCCTTTTACAAAGCGCACGGTTTGAATCCTCCGACAACAGTTTAG
This sequence comes from Tissierellia bacterium, assembly GCA_030538075.1. Taxonomy (GTDB): domain Bacteria; phylum Bacillota; class Clostridia; order Tissierellales; family Peptoniphilaceae; genus JAUNUQ01. The sequence continues at coordinate 30,600 of JAUNUQ010000019.1, read as the reverse complement.
GTGCGCCCATCAATCCACAGCGCACAGGAAAAGGTAACCCCATTTGAGTTTTTATGTGTTGTAGACTTTTTTACTTTAAATAAGTATAATGGTGTAAGTATTATTAGAAGGAGAGGTGTATGATGAAAAAGAACATCAGATATTTGTACTTGATGTTGGGCACAGTCATTTTGTTATTTGCAGGATTAATCTATGCATGGTCGATTTTTAAAGGTCCTTTGAAAGCGCAGTTCCCAATGCTTACAGGGGAGAATCTCTCCTTTACTTTTACTGTCTCCATGATTTTTTTCTGTATTGGAAGTATTCTGAGTGGATATTTCTCGGCGAAGATCGCATTTAAAATCAGATTAGTATTCTCTGCGATTCTCTTGGGTGTTGGATTTTTTCTCATTTCCCAAATCGATGCAGACAATCCTGGAAATATTGCATTAAAGCTCTATTTGTTTTATGGAGTCCTGTGCGGAACAGGCGTTGGAATCGCCTATAATGCCATATTGGGGTCGGTGCTCAGATGGTTTCCAGACAGTGTGGGCTTTGCATCCGGCGTGCTGTTGATGGGTTTCGGTTTCGGAAGTTTGATATTGGGTGGCCTCGCATCGAGATTAGCTCTGTCTATGGGTATTATGTCCACCTTCTTCATTCTGGCAGTCGCCATCCCGATCTGTATGATCCTGTGTATTTTGGCTTTAAAGGAGCCAGAGGAGGCTCTAATGGCCGCCAAATCCACATCAAAAGCGGGGAGAGCCGAAGCGGTATTCACTCCATCAGAAATGCTACGAAATAAATTTTTTTGGCTATTTACCTTTTGGACGATTCTGATCAGCTCATCGGGACTGATGATCATCAACAATGCTGCGGGAATTATGGAATCCTTTGGAGCACCTGCAATTGCAGGGCTTTTCATGTCGGTATTCAACGGGCTGGGAAGAGTTTTTATCGGTTCGACCTATGATAAACTCGGAGATAAGAAGACGACGTATTTAAATGCAGCGATACTCTTGATGGCGGGAATCCTCATGTTCATCGGAGCGAAGCTCAATATGTTCTTACCCGTTTTATTGGGGCTATTGGCTTGTGGTACGAGTTATGGGGGAGCTCCTTCCCTCGCTTCTGCAATCATAAAAGAGGGTTACGGGGCAAAGCACTACCCGATGAACTTCAGTATCGCCAATGCGCAATTGATCATCTCAGCGACATTAGGACCAACGATCTCCAACTTTTTGATCAATAGTTCGGGCGGATCCTTTGGTACGTCATTTTTGACAATCATCTTATTTTCGGCGATTGCACTGATACTCACGGCGATCATGTACAGATTTCAGCCGCAGTAGAGCATCTGTATGGAGAGGAAATCACTCTCGCTATGATCGGCGTCATCACCATACCTCGAAGATCCGGCCTGTCTAATAGCCGATTCATCGGGGTATGTTTTTTATGGAAGCTGGAACTGTTTGGTGAAAAGAAGGCTCTCTTTCTGATCGGATCTGTAAGGATCTTATTGGCCGGATGAGAAGATGGAGAAAGGCATATAAAAGCATTGAAAAAATGAGATTCTTCTGCTAGAATATCCGAGAAAGGGGTGCTTAATATGAAAAAGAAAATCTATCAAGTGGAGGAGAAAGTTCCAAGTGGCCTTTTTATTCCTCTGAGTATCCAACACACCTTCGCAATGTTTGGAGCTTCTGTACTCGTACCATTGATCTTAAACATTGACGCAGGGATCGTATTGCTGATGAATGGAATCGGCACATTACTATTTATCGTCATCACCAAGGGAAAAGCTCCAGCATATCTAGGATCCAGTTTTGCTTTTTTAGCACCTGCAACGGCTGTTATTGCAAAGTCTGGAATCGAGTATGCGTCGGGAGCTTTTGTTGTGGTAGGGCTATTAGGCTGTATCTTGGCATATATCATTTTTAAATACGGAACCGACTGGATCGACATCGTGCTGCCGCCTGCAGCGATGGGTGCCGTCGTCGCTCTGATCGGATTCGAGCTCGCAACGGCAACGGTACATGGGGGGACAATCGGAGCAAATCTGATGACGGATACGAGAACCTCTGTAGATATCATCGTCTTTGCTGTAACCATCGCCACAGCGGTCATTGGCTCTGTTGCGTTCAAGGGTTTCCTATCGACGATTACCATCTTAATCGCCATCATCGTCGGATACATAACGGCGGCGATACTCGGAACGGTGGATTTCACTCCAGTGCTTCAGGCGAACCTCTTCACTTTTCCTAAGTTTAGCGCACCGAGGTTTAATGTTCAGTCGATTCTGACGATGTTGCCCGTACTCTTGGTCATTACTTCAGAGCATATCAGTCACCAAGTCGTCACGTCCAATATCATCGGGAAGGATCTATTAAAGGATCCTGGGTTGCACAGAAGTATTTTTGCAGACAATTTCTCCACTGCATTGTCCGGGCTCGTCGGAGGTGTCCCTACGACTACCTATGGTGAAAACATCGGCGTCATGGCCATAACGGGTGTCTACAGCGTGCAAGTCATAAGAGGTGCAGCGATCATCTCCATTTTGATGGCCTTTGTAGGTCCTCTTGCTGCATTTATTACGACGATTCCCGGAAATGTCATCGGGGGAGTTACCTTCCTACTGTATGGGATGATTGGGACATCAGGAATTCGGCTCCTCGTCGATCAGAGGGTGGACTATTCAAAAGTGACCAATCTGATCCTGACATCCATCGTATTTGTTACGGGCTTGAGCGGACTGGCAATCAACTTTATGGGAGTGGAGCTAAAGGGAATGGTGTTAGCATCCGTGTTCGCAGTTGCGATCAGCCTCATATTCTACATTATGAAATCCTTGAATATAATTAATGAATAAGATCCTGACCATTGTATGTAATGGCGATAAAACCGGGCCGATTCAAATGTGAATCGGTCCGTTTTGTCAATTATCCTTCATGATTTACAATGACTTTGATCTGCTTCTCCTTGTCACTGGCTACGATGAAAGCCTCTTCAATGGAAGTCAGTGGGAATTGGTCGGTGATGATCTTGTCCAGCTTGCATTCGGGACGATTGAGTGTCTCCAGAACCTGTAGGATATCTGGAGCTTGGTATCCTCTAGATCCTAAGAGGTTGATCTCCTTGGCGACCAACATGTAGGGGACGACCTTTTCTGGGGTTCCACTTAGGGCGACCACGGAGAGTTGAGAGCCGGATTTGGCATGGGCAATAAAATCCTCCATGACGCCTGCATAACCACCACAGTCGATGACGATATCCGCTTTTGTAGTCTTTAATCCCATTGCATCGGTATCGGCTCCCCAGGTTTCCATCGCGAATTCTGAGACATTGCCTTCTCTTCCGTTGAAGGGGATGGCTCCGAGCTCCCTGGCCATGGCGAGCCGAGAGGGTACGATATCGGTCACGATAATCTCCGTGATGCCCTTGGACTGTAATGCTGCGATAGCAGCTAGACCGATGATACCTCCACCATAGATAATGGCCTTTTGTCCAGCACTGGGATTTGCGATATTCACGCCGTGCATGGCTACCGCCAGGGGCTCCGTTAATACTGCTTTGTCATAGGACAAGCCCTCAGGTAATTCGAAGAGATTATAGCCCATCTCTGCTTCTTCCACCAAGACGAATTCGGAAAATGCGCCAGCCATATCTGCAATTTCTGTGGCATTTAAGCCTTTGCCCAATGGCATTCGCTTATTGGGATCGACGAAGACACGCATGCCCTTCTCTACGCCCGACACCTCAGCACCGACTTCGTATACTTCGCCCACCATCTCGTGACCGAATTGATTGCCCGGCATGATTCCGACTGAATCTCCTTCAATGGTGTAAGCGTGGATGTCGGTACCACAGATCCCCGCTCTTTTGTTCTGGATGATCACATCCTTTGGGCCACATGTCGGCATCGGCCACTCATGTAGTTTGACATCTTGTACTCCGTTGTAAATCGCACCTTTCATGAAATCCTCCTAAAATTAGATTATAAGCTGAATTATATATACCCAATTATTAGTCCAGAATGATATCTCAAGAGAAACGAGACGAGGAATACCCCATCCACCGGAAATGATACTTAAGCTATCCACTGCATCATCAAAAATATGGATTCTAACGCATTAACACTGCACCACAGCATAGACGATAATTGACGAAGTAGAGGATGGGGAGTATAATGCAGATAGAATGAACCCAGAAACCAAACCCAGGCTGCTACAGGTAAGCTTTATGCGAGATAATCGTATGCAACCAGTGGTGGTCTTTTGTTTTCTGGAGATTGGAGAAGAGGGGCGTATGAAAAAAAGAACGGTTTTTATTTTTGTTGGATTGATTCTCCTGTTCTTTATCGGGAGTTTCATTGTGCAGCCACCAGCGGGAGAACATATCGCAATCAACGAGGCGATGCGGGATGCCGTGCTCCACGAGGTGAACCAAATCAGCTTGTTTGGGATCATAGATGTGAGTCCAGCGGTCATCTCGGGCTTGGTTGTGACAGCCATCCTCCTAGCCATGGCATTGGTGCTTAGACTTTTTGTGATTCCAAAGTTTACCATGGTCCCGGGAAAGTTACAACTAATTCTAGAAATGGTTGTGGGGTATTTTTCAGATTTAGCTAAGACGAATAGCCCGCATCAATACAAACTCTTGGGCGCCTATATCTTTGGGGCGGGGATGTATATCTTTTTTGGTACCTTGCTCGAGTTGTTTGGATTTCAATGGATCACGACAAAGGGTGTTTCCATCTCCCTTCCAGCTCCACTAGCTGATATCAATGCAGCAATATCCCTGGGTGTGCTGTCTTATCTTTTCATTGTATTTGGGGGAGTGAAGGCGAAGGGTTCCAAGGGGCTTGTCGATGGATTAAAGGAGTTCTCCTTGCCGATCTCGATGAGCTTTCGACTCTTTGGGTCTCTGCTCAGTGGATTGATGGTCACAGAATTGGTCTATCACTACATTCAATTGAGTTATGTACTGCCCGTTATCGTGGCGATCTTATTTACGCTGCTACATGCGGTGATCCAAGCCTATGTGTTGACAATGCTGACTTCCATCTACTATGGAAGTATGACAGCAAGGGAAGAGGAGCCGAGTACGACGACTATGAAATCAGAGGCGAGTGCCTAAAATGGAGGAACAGATGATGAAGTATGGAAAGAGAGTTTTGTGTTTTGCACTGGTATTGTTACTTGTAATCGCATTTGCTACACCGGTAGCCCTGGCTCAAGGAGTCGCTGGTGTCACCGCTCTGGAGGCGGCATTTGTCGGGATTAAGGCCTTGGCATCGGGGATGGCAATAGGCATAGCTGGCCTCGGTGCAGCGATCGGGATGGGGATTGCAATTGGTCGTGCAGTCGACGGTATCTCACGTCAACCAGAGGCGGAAGGAAAGATCCGAACGAATCTCTTGTTGGGTATCGTATTTATCGAGACGGTCATTATCTATGCTCTGATCGTAGTCATTCTGATCATCTTCGTCCTATAAGGAGGGGGAAGTTATGAATGGAGTACCATTAAATATCAATTGGCAACAAATCCTACTGCATTTTTTCAATTTTACGATTTTAGCACTGGGCTTGTACTTACTTATTTATGAGCCAGTAGTGAAGTTTATGGAAAAGCGGACCGACTATTTTCGAAGCCTTGATGAACAGGCACAGGCAGCTCTGCAAGAGGCGGAAAAGCAGCAGGTATTAAGACAAGAGGAATTGGATAGCCTGCATGCTGAGCTAGACCATATGACGGAAGTCGCCATGAAAGAAGTACAGGGACAAGTGAAGAAGCGTATGGACTTGGCAACGGAGCAAAGCGACCGGATCCTGGCAGATGCAAAAGAGAACGCGATGATTGAGAGGGAGAAGATCCTTCATGAAGCGAAGGAAGAAGTCAAGCGGATGATCATCGACTTGAGTGAAAAGATCGTTACGGAAGAAGGGGACATCTATGATGACTTCTTAGCAGCTGCAGGAAAAGGGGAAGGCAATGAATAAGAGGCGAGCCATCCTACGGAGTAAGATTGAGCCGTCGCCAGAGCAAAAGAATAAAATCCTTGGGTTCTTAGAAGACCGCTACGATGATCCATTTGAAATTGTCTGGCATGAGGATGAGACGCTCCGCCACGGATTCGTACTTAGAGTGGGTTCAGAGGTCTATGACTGGTCTGCGATGGGGCGCATCGAGCAGCTCCAAGAACAGATCGAACAGCTTGTCTTGGAGGACGACAATGTCATTTCGCTGCTCAGGGATACGGTTCACAACTGGTCTCCTCGTGTGTTTTCCAAGGAGAGGGGCATCGTCGAACGAATTGGAGACGGGATTGCCACCGTCATCGGATTGGAAAATGTGACCTATGGAGAGATTTTGCTCTTCACCGGAGGGATCCGCGGTTTAGTGCTGGATATTCGCAGGGAAGAAGTGGGTTGTATTCTCTTTGGAGAGGACACGCAGATCGCCGAAGGCAGCTCCGTTTATCGAACCATGAGAACGGCAGGGATCCCTGTCAGTCAGCATGTTCTAGGCAGAGTGGTCAATGCCATTGGCGCTCCCATCGATGAAAAGGGAGAGATCACCGCTGGAAATCACTATCCCATTGAGAAGGCGGCTCCGACTATTTTAGACCGTCAACCGGTTTTCAAACCCTTGGAGACGGGAATACTCGCGATTGACAGCATGTTTCCCATCGGCAGGGGACAGCGGGAACTGATCATCGGCGACCGACAAACGGGGAAGACGGCCATTGCACTGGATACGATCCTCAACCAAAAAGGAAAAAATGTCATCTGTATCTATGTTGCAATCGGTCAAAAAGCCAGCTCCGTCGCACGCTTAGTTGAGGGACTGCGCAAACACAATGCAATGGATTATACAGTGGTGGTATGTGCAACAGCTAGTGACTCAGCGGCACTGCAATATATCGCGCCCTATGCGGGAACGGCAATCGGTGAGTATTTCATGGACCTGGGCAAGGATGTACTGATGGTCTATGACGACTTGTCAAAACACGCTGTCGCATATCGTTCAATCAGCTTACTACTAGAGAGATCCCCTGGGCGAGAAGCCTATCCTGGAGATGTGTTCTATCTGCACTCCCGATTATTGGAGCGATCCTGTCAACTATCCGAGGAAAAGGGCGGCGGTAGCATTACTGCATTGCCGATTGTGGAGACCCAGGCAGGAGATATCTCTGCCTATATCCCAACGAATATCATCTCGATTACTGACGGGCAAATTTTCTTGGAGAGCGAACTGTTTTTTGCTGGACAGAGACCGGCGATCAACGCGGGTCTATCCGTATCTCGAGTGGGCGGTGCCGCCCAAACCCAGGCGATTAAATCAGCATCGGGGACTTTTCGTCTGGATCTAGCTCAATATCGAGAGATGGAGATCTTCACCCAGTTTGCCAGTGATTTGGACGATGTGACCAAGAGGCAGCTCGTCTATGGACAGGGTTTGATGCAGATGCTGCGCCAGAGTCAGAGTAGCCCCTTAAGGCGAAATGAACAGGTGATCATGTTATTGGTCGCACTGAACAAAAAGCTATTGGATGTACCAATTTCCGAGATACGAAGCAAGATGAAGAAGATCATCGAATATATTGAGACAAAAGCGCCCTATATCGTCGCGGAGATCGAAACGAAAGGCCTATTGTCGAAAGAGGATCGAGATCGGATCTTGGAACTCGCATCTGAGTACATCGACCCTGCTAGTGCGAAGAGGAAGGTGTAGATCTTGGCGAATATCCATGAGATAAAAGGGCGTATAAATGGGGTTCAAGATACAAAAAAGATCACGAATGCCATGTATCTGATTGCCTCGACCAAGATGCGAAAAGCCAAAGAGGAGATGGAGAGGTCCAGACCGCATTTTGAAGCGATTCGAGTGGAGGTAAAGCGAATCTTTCGGACGGTAAAGGATCTGGAAAGTCCCTATTTTTACCCACCAGATCGATCGAAATTCGTCGAAGGTACCTACGGCATCTTGGTGATCACGGCAGATAAAGGTCTAGCAGGCGCTTATAATATCAATGTGATCAAAGAGACGCAAAAACTCCTCCGTAGCAACGCGGACACCCGACTATTCGTAGTGGGTGAATTCGGAAGACAGTATTTTCGACGCCGGAATATCCCGATCGAGGAGGACTTTCATTTTAGCAGCGAACATCCCACCCTCGATTTAGCACGAAAGATTACGGTGGCTCTGCTAGAGGAATACAATAGAGGTAGGCTCAAGAAGATCTTCGTCGTCTACACGAGCCTGGAAAATCGGCTGAGTGCAAAGGCGACCTCCAACCGGTTACTTCCCTTTCATAGAGACTATTTTGGCGATAAGAAGAAAGAGGAACCGATCACCCAGGAGTTCGATTTTGTGCCGTCGGTAAATGAAGTATTGGAGATGGTCATGGACAGCTATATCGCTGGCTTCATCCATGGAGCTCTAGTCGATAGCTTTACCGCTGAGCAGAACTCTCGGATGAATGCCATGAGTTCTGCGAACCAAAATGCCGATGACCTTCTCTCTGATTTATCCCAGGAATATAATCGTCGTAGACAAGAGGTTATTACAGGAGAGATCATTGAGGTAAGTGCTGGTGCTATGGCACAGAAGAGGAAATAGAAGATGAGAGATATAGGAAAAATCATTGCAATTGCAGGATCCGTCGTAGATGTTGAGTTCGAAAAAGGGCATTTACCCAAACTACGAGAGGCCTTGACCGTTGAGCAGGATGATGAAACAAAGGTCATGGAAGTGGCGGCTCATATAGGAGATAATGCAGTGCGCTGTATTCTGCTCGCAGAGGGAGATGGGCTCTCCAGGGGGATGGAAGTGATCCGAGATGGCATGCAAATTCGAGTGCCCGTCGGTGAGCAGACCCTAGGGCGGATGTTCAATGTCCTCGGTGAGACGATCGACGGTGGAGCACCTTTGAATGGAGATGGCAAGAAATGGCAAATCCATCGAGCTGCCCCCCATTTTTCGGAGCAGAGTTTAGAAGTGGAGATGCTGGAGACGGGAATCAAGGTCATAGACCTGTTGGAACCCTATCCAAAGGGAGGTAAAATCGGTCTGTTCGGAGGAGCTGGAGTCGGAAAGACCGTATTGATTCAAGAACTCATCCACAATGTCGCGACGCAGCATGGAGGCTACTCCATCTTCACTGGCGTCGGGGAGCGAAGCCGAGAGGGGAATGAGCTCTGGATGGAGATGAGAGAGAGTGGGGTGCTCGAAAAAGCCGCTCTCGTATTTGGTCAGATGAATGAATCCCCCGGCGTTCGGATGCGCGTTGCCCTGTCAGGTCTGACAATGGCAGAATACTTCCGAGATGAGCTCAACAAGGACGTATTGCTCTTTATTGACAATATATTTCGATTTGTACAAGCTGGTTCAGAAGTGTCTACCCTGTTGGGGCGAATGCCCTCGGCAGTTGGCTATCAGCCGACACTCGCCGAAGAGATGGGGTCATTACAGGAACGAATCACCTCGACTCGGACGGGTTCCGTCACTTCGGTTCAGGCCGTCTACGTGCCTGCAGACGACCTGACAGACCCTGCGCCAGCCACTACCTTCAGTCACTTGGATGCGACGACGGTACTCAGCCGAAAAGTCGCTGAACAGGGCATCTATCCAGCAGTGGACCCCCTAGCTTCCACCTCTAGAATTCTAGAGGCAGATGTGGTCGGGGAAGAGCATTATACGGTGGCACGGAAAGTGCAAGAGTTTTTGCAGAAATATAAGGAGTTACAGGATATCATCGCCATCTTGGGGATGGAAGAGCTCTCGGAAGACGATAAGAACATCGTATATCGAGCCAGAAAGATCCAGAGATTTCTGTCCCAACCCCTGCATGTTGCAGAGAAGTTCACGGGCGTTGCCGGGGCCTATGTGCCCATTAACGAGACCATAAGAGGGTTTAAAGCCATATTGGAGGGAGAGTTGGACCTCGTTCCCGAGGCCGCCTTCTTCAACGTCGGAACCATCGATGATGTCCGCAAGAAGGCGAAGTCTCTTGGAGGGATATAGATGAAGTCCTTTAAGCTCATCGTCTATGAAGCGGAGCGGATCTTCTATGAGGGGGACTGCGAATCCGTCATCTTGCCCACTATGGTTGGACAATACGGCATCCTCGCTCATCATAGAAATGCCATTTTAGCCATTGTGCCCGGCAAGATGACCTTCCGGATTCCCGGTGGAGAAAATCAAGAGGCAGCCATTTCCAAGGGTTTAGTAAAGATAGAAGATGGAGATGTACTCGTCCTTGTGAACACCTGTGAACTTCCGGAGGAGATCGACGCGAATCGAGCAGAACGCGCCGAGGAGGAAGCCAGAAGACTACTCAAGGAGAAGAGCAGTGCCCAAGAGTATTATCTCGCCCAGATGGAACTGGTCAGGGCAATCAATCGACTGAATATAAAACGAGCGAAGAAATAGATAACGCGCAATCAGAGCTTTGGTCTACAGGAGGACTATGAGCGTCGATTGCGCGATTCTATTTTTCATTGAGAGCGGACAGTGCAAATTCGCGATTTATGAGAAGTGGACGAATTTTGGCAGTATTCGGTTCAATAAATGGATCTTATCAGGATTGTAAAATCGACGTAATACCTAAAATAACGCAGATGAACCTGCTTTTTTGAGATATAATGGTGACAATTGAGGATCGCCCTCATAATCAAGGAGAGAGATATGATTAAAAAGATACTATTTATTCTTGTGGTTCTACTGCTGATCACCATCATCTGGTTTCTGATTCCCTTGTCTCCGACCCAGAGTAAATTTGAGGAAATTGTCAATGAACGCAAGGAGAATTATGATGAGAAGGGCGTTTACCGCGTCGAAGATTTTGCCCATCTGCCGGTCGCTCTACAAAAAAGCATCGAGAACGGGGGCTTTATTGGGAAACCAAGGGCAAAGTATATGAATATGTACTACGAGGATGTGAAATTCGCTCAATCTGTCGATGGGCCGGCGCTCAGCATTGACTATGATCAGTTTAACTTCTCAGGCAGTCCAGCCAGAGTGGCATTGATCGACAGTCAGGTCATGGGGATTCCCTTTGAGGGCTTAGACATCTATATCGCAGAGAGAAATGAAGGGGAAATGCGAGGGGTAATCGGAAAACTCATCCCCTTATTCGCTGAGAGAGGGGCTGAGGTTGCGATGGGCGCCCAAGTGAACTATCTGGCAGAGACTCTTTTTTTACCGACGACCATTCTATCGGATTCTATCCGCTTTGAAGAGATTGGTCCCCATCAAGTCTTTGGAGAGATCAGCTATGGTGGAGTGAATAGCTCCGGACATTTCTACTTCAATGAAGAGTATGAATTGCAGCGGTTTTATACGGAAAGGCGCCCCGCCGTCGCATCCGATGGCAGCGTAGAATACATCCCTTGGTCCGCAGAGTGTTCCGATTATCAAACCAACGAAGAGGGACTTCGCCTCCCCGCGCATCTGAAGGCGATTTGGCATTATCCAGAAGGGGACTTTGTGTATTTTGATGGGAGGATCAATCATATCCGATACGGGGATTGAGGAGGAGTTTATGAATATAGAGACAATCGTGATTCCAATGGGCGACCCAGCTGGAGTTGGCCCTGAGATCATTGCCAAGTCGTTGGCGAAGGAGGAAGTACAGCATTCTGCGAATCTGCTGGTCATTGGCGATAAAAATATTATGGATCAGGCGATCGATCTAGTCGGTGTGGATCTTGAAATTCGTTCTGTTCTCAAACCCTCGGAAGGGAATTATAGGCCAGGTGTATTGAATCTCATGGACTTAAATAATGTGGACATGGAGTCTTTCCGCTATGGAGAGATCTCAGCAAACTGTGGGCGCGCATCCTATGAATACATTGCCCATGCGACCGAATTGTGTATGACAGGGGAAGTCATCGCCATGGCTACAACGCCGATCAACAAGGAGTCCTTTGCAGCGGCTGGGATACCATATATTGGACACACGGGAGTTTTGGAAGCCCTGACAGGAGTTCATGATCCACTGACGATGTTTCAAGTTCAGGATCTGCGCGTGTTCTTCTATTCGAAACATGTATCTCTGCGTCAGGCCTGTGACCTGATTTCAAAAGAGGGGATTATCTCCTATACGATGAGGTCTTTAGAGGCTTTACGCCGAATGGGCGTGAAAGACCCATCCCTGGCAGTAGCAGGTCTAAATCCACATAATGGAGAACATGGATTATTTGGAAGTGAAGAAGTGGAATTCATCATCCCTGCGATCGATGAAATGCGTGAACGGGGAGTAAGAGTGTATGGACCGATCGGAGCAGATTCCGTATTTCAACAGGCACTAGAAGGCCGCTATGATGGGGTGCTGTCCCTCTATCACGACCAAGGGCATATCGCTACGAAGATGGTCGACTTTTACCGCACCATCTCCTTTACACATAATATGCCGTTTCTCAGAACATCCGTTGACCACGGTACGGCTTTCGATATTGCTGGGAAGAATATCGTCAGCGAGACCAGTCTGGATTCTGCAATTTTGCTGGCGGCAAGATATGCACCTCATTTCCGAAAGTGAGTCTAGAAAATCGGTAGGACCGGGGCCCTAGGGCTGATCATCATCGCCTCTTCGCCAATCATGTGGGGAAATTTTTATTTTCAACCTAATAATTGGATGATATAGTCTAATAAAGGGCATTTTGATCTCAGATCGTCCAAAAAAAACGTAAAAGGATTGTTAAATCCTATTGACAATCTGCCATTCCCATGATAAATTATGTAGATGTAATTGGAAGGTGGATCCATCTGCCTGCTCCGGTTATATTTTGTAGAGGAGGTGCATTATGAGGGACCGAGTGACACTGGCATGTACGGAGTGCAAAAACCGTAACTACACGACGACGAAGAACAAGAAGACGACTACCGGTCGTATCGAGTTCAAAAAGTACTGCAAATTCTGCAAGACACATACGAACCACAAGGAGACCAGGTAATCCACGAAGGAGGTGTGACAATGGCAAATGTTACAGAGCAAAAGGCCAAGGCTCCTGCGCCTAAGGGCAAGGGATTCCTAAAGGGAGTACGTGCCGAATTCAAGAAGGTTGTCTGGCCATCGAAAAAAGACACGGTAAACTATGTTGCAGTGGTCGTGCTGATTTCCATTTTGGTTGCGCTGTTTGTCTATGGACTGGATTATGTTTTCACAAGCCTGCTGAACTTGATAGTCCATTAAAGAGGAGGTAGGGTTTGCCCGAAGAGATATGAATGAAGACATAAGACAGACGGAAGAGTATACCGAGAGGGCGAAACAGGCAAAATGGTATGTCGTTCATACCTATTCTGGTCATGAGAATAAGGTGAAGGACAATATCGAAAAACTAGTAGAGAACAGAGGCTTTATCGACGATATCTTCGAGGTTACCGTACCTATGGAAGAGTATATCGACAATAAAAACGGAGTACGTACTGTAAAAGAGAGAAAGATGTTTCCCAGTTATGTATTGGTGAAAATGATCATCACAGATGTATCATGGTTTCTAGTGCGTAACACGAGAGGGGTAACAGGTTTTGTAGGACCGGGGTCAAAGCCGGTACCATTGACGGACAAAGAAGTTCGCGCGTTCGGGGTACAGACTGTGGTCTTACCGGAGATTGACGTTCAGGTCGGCGATCAGATCAAACTGGTCGATGGACCCTTTGAAGGTTTCACTGGAAAGGTGGACAGCGTCAATCAAGAAAAACAGAAATTGAAAGTATATGTTTCTGTTTTCGGTAGAGACACTCTTGTAGAACTGGACTTCCAAGACATTGAGAAAGTATAAATTCGAAATCAATTTGCCGATCGGCAAGCTATAGATTTTAGTGGGAGGGTTCACCCCGCCAGACCACGGAGTTATTGAGGAGGAAAACCAATGGCTAAAAAAGTGCAAGCACTTGTAAAATTACAAATTCCCGCAGGAAAGGCAACTCCTGCACCTCCAGTCGGTACCGCTCTCGGTCCACATGGAGTCAATATCATGCAATTTACGAAGGAATTCAATGCGCGTACCGCAGATCAAGAGGGTTTTATTATCCCAGTTGTATTGACGGTATACTCGGATCGTTCCTTTACATTTATCACTAAGACCCCTCCTGTACCGGTCTTGATCAAAAAGACGGTCGGATTTGAGAAGGGATCTGGAGTACCAAACAAGGAAAAAGTAGCTTCCATCAATCAAGCTCAACTCAGAGAGATTGCTGAGAAGAAAATGGTCGATCTAAATGCTGCCTCCGTGGAAGCTGCCATGAGAATGGTAGAGGGCACGGCGAAGAGCATGGGCGTGAAGATCGAAGACTAAAGTGGGAGGATATTCCGCTAATACCACAAGGAGGTTCATAAAATGACGCAAAGAGGAAAAAACTATATTGAAAAGGCGAAACTCGTCGATCGTACACAGCTATACGATCTAGAGGACGCCATCAAACTGGTTCAAGAGACGGCCAGGGCGAAATTTGACGAGACAGTGGAACTGCATGTTAAGCTGGGCGTTGACTCCAGACATGCGGACCAACAAGTCCGTGGTGCAGTCGTATTGCCCCATGGAACAGGTAAATCCCTAAAGGTTGCAGTATTTGCAAAAGGCGAGAAGCTGAAGGAAGCGGAAGAAGCTGGCGCTGACTTCGTCGGTGGCGAAGAATTGGCTCAAAAGATCCAACAGGAGAGCTGGTTTGGATTTGACGTGGCCATCGCCACTCCAGATATGATGGGTGTGGTTGGTAAGATCGGTCGTATCCTCGGTCCTAAAGGGCTGATGCCAAACCCCAAATCCGGTACGGTGACCTTTGATGTAGCCCAGGCGATCCAAGACGTAAAAGCCGGTAAGGTAGAGTATCGCTTGGACAAGGGAAATATCATTCACGTTCCCGTTGGCAAGGTATCCTTCGGTGATGCTAAGCTCAATGATAACCTGAAGACCATCATTGGCGCGATCATCAAGGCCAAGCCCTCAGCTGCAAAGGGACGTTATCTTCGATCCGTATCCATCTCTACGACGATGGGACCAGGGATCAAGATCAATGGACAGAAATTGACAGAAGCAGCTGCAACAAAAGTTGAAGAAACTGCATAAATAGTATTGACAAGTTCTCAAGAACTGATATAATGTCAAACGTATAATAAATGGCTACCGAAGACCGCAGGGGCGAGAGCTTAATCATCCTGCATAGGTGGAGAATCGAGAACAAATGGGTGTTCATGCACCATTATTCTGCTATCTGACCGGTCGCCTGCCAATAGACAAGCGACCGGTTTTATATTTCTCAAGTAGCCGCGTGGAGGTGAAATAGTGAAGGAACATGTGTTACAGGCCAAAAAAGATGTCGTTGCGGAGATCTTAGGTAAAATCAACCAAGCGCAAGCCATGGTGCTCGTAGAATATCGTGGATTAAATGTGCAGGAAGTGACAGAACTGCGTAAGAGATACCGCGAAGCCGGCGTCGAATACAAGGTCTACAAAAACACGATGATGGATCTGGCTTTTAAAGAAGCTGGAATTGAGGATTTTTGTGAGCACTTGGCTGGTCCGAACGGCATCGCATTTGGGATGCAGGACGCAGTAGCCGTTGCCAAAGTGACCCAAGAATTCATGAAGACCCATGAGAAACTGATCGTCAAGGCCGGAGTTGTAGATGGCAAGACCATCGACCCCGCTGGTGTTAAAGCCCTGGCAAGCCTTCCGTCCAGAGAAGTGCTCATCGCACAAGTGCTGGGTGGATTCAACGCTCCGATCCAGGGATTTGCAAGTGTACTCAATGGTACATTGTCCAAACTCGTCTACGCATTGGATGCAGTACGAGAGAAAAAAGAAGAAGAAGCAGCTTAATAAAATTGAAAAATCAATGGAGGTATATTTAAATGGCAACAGAAAAAGTATTGAATTTAATCGAAGAAGTAAAAGCTCTTACCGTATTGGAACTATCCGAACTGGTTAAGGCTCTTGAAGAAGAATTTGGCGTATCCGCAGCAGCTCCAGTAGCAGCAGTAGCAGCAGCTCCTGCAGCAGGTGGTGGCGATGCAGCTCCAGCAGCTGAAGAAAAAACTGAATTTGACGTATTCCTTGAGTCTGCTGGCGCAGAGAAGATCAAGGTCATCAAGGTTGTCAAAGACCTGACTGGACTTGGCCTAAAAGATGCAAAAGCTCTCGTTGACGAAGCTCCTAAGGCAATCAAAGAAGGCGTAAACAAAGACGAAGCTGAGCAAATGAAGGCAAAGCTAGAAGAAGTTGGCGCAGTAGTAGAACTGAAATAAGATCACAATTGATACTCCCCATAATGTGAGAAGATGAAAGTATTCATTGAAAACTCCTATGGGGAGTTTTATTGTGTCAGGGTTTGAGTGGGATTCAATCTCCAGTAAATATTTAGCACATAATGTTTTGACATATCTGTGGTAATATATTCTTGTTCGATCAAATATTACAGCTTAACTTTCAGAAAGAAGAGGTGATTGGATGAAAAAATATCTTGCGGAATTATTTGGAACATTTGTATTGGTCTTTTTTGGATGTGGCACAGCAGTGGTACTCGGAGGGTTCACAGGTGGGCTTGAAACTGGATTTGTCGGAGTATTGGCAATCGCCATGGCATTTGGACTGGCCATCGTGGCTGCCGCCTATGCGATAGGTCCTATCTCCGGTTGTCATGTGAATCCAGCCGTATCCTTGGCAGTGTGGATCTCTGGAAAGCTACAGACACAGGATTTAATTGGATACATCGTCGCGCAGATCCTTGGGGCACTGCTCGGAAGCGCCATGTTGGGTTTTGTCACTTCCAATACAGAGGCTCTCACGGGATTTGGGGCGAATGGCTTTGGCGCACTCAGTGGACTGGGCCTTTCCATGACTGGAGCAATCGCAGTTGAGATCGTCCTGACCTTTGTGTTCGTCCTTACGATTCTGGGCGTCACATCGAGCGACAAGACTTCCCATATGGGTGGTCTAGTCATTGGGCTTACCCTGACCTTTGTTCACATCATTGGAATACCCTTGACGGGCACTTCCGTAAACCCTGCTAGGAGCCTGGCGCCGGCGGTGTTTACAGGAGGCGAAGCACTCGCTCAGGTATGGGTCTTTATCGCCGCACCATTGGTCGGCGCTGCATTGGCCGCTATCGCATTTAAGGCATTCTATTCTCCGTTGGATTCTGGAAAATAGATAGCTGCTGATGAATAACCCTAAAACTGGACGAAGCAAGTAGATCGAACAATCTACACATTTCTTACTATACTCCCCATCCATCATCAGGCGATTTGTACTTTCGTCTGATGATGGATGGGGAGTATTTTTATGACGAAATGGAGCATATATTCTCACGGGAAGTCCGAAGCAGATCGCCTCTGGAGCTAAGTCACTAGTGGCAAAAAAATTCCCAAGGGCGCTAACCCCTGGGAAGATGAAAAGATATAGCGAACGTCTCTTGTTTTTCTGTAAGCGAAACGAAGATTAAGCCTGCTGTTTTTCTGCTGGAATGGTTATAAAATCGCTTGCTGTTTTGGATGTGTCGGTGTTATACACTTCATTACAAGGCCTGTACATGCCCAGTATTAGGGTAAGGGGAATCATGGCAAACGCCAAGACGATATAGGAATTGATCAGCCCCAGGGCGATAAATGCCAGGCTGATAACGGGTACATAGAGCAACAAGGTGATCAAAATGAGCAGTCCGTAGGGCAAGCCGGTCTTTTGGATCGGTTTGAGGATAAGGGTGAGCAGGCTCAAGAGGACTGGAATCCAGAACAGATAGCTGGCAGCTGGATACAGGAGGGCGGTGGCAACAGACAAGATTGCGGGAATCAGTAGCACGCCCAGGGCAGTTGACGGACTACCAAGAGGGGTTTTTGAACTTCGGCGATACAGCCACAGGGCGACTAGGCAGCAAACACCCAGCATCACCAGGAAGTACAACCAATCGCTGCCACTGCGCATCATGGCCAGGAAGTCTTCCATGCTCTGTGCTTCGTTGATGATTCGGGTGATGGGCATACTAAAACCAGCGGCTATTGCCATCATCAGCAGCTGTTTGGCTGTGGCGATCAGCATGGCCGAGAAGATGATTTCCTTGCGGTATTTCAACAGAAGCCGTATAGCAGAAACAATACAGTGGCGCAGACAGCCAAAATATTAGAAACCGATTGAGGAATTACTACCAGTCCTCCGGGTATCAATGGGAAGAACACAGCATCCTCAGGGGCGGATAGCTCCAGATCTTCGATGGTGGCGTAGTGGTGCGCCATGCTGGTGAGCATTTGCAAATAATGATTGGCGCTGGCTCTACTGAAATTTTGATAATTATCATCGGCGGTATGGTAGACTTCTACGCCTTCTATGACGGCAAAGTTGAGGCCGGGATAGCCGGCAGTTCTGAAATGCTGAAATCGGTGTCGTTTTGCATGCTGCGGTATACGGCAGTGGCGAGGGAGAGGCTGATGGGATGGTGGGCGCTGCTGGCAAAGGAGCGAACCAGTTCCAAATTGTTGTCGCTCGTTTCAAACATTAATAAACCGCCCCTGTTTCCCCGGGCCTCCAGGTTGATGACAAGGCGGGTTTTAGCCTGCATATCCGGGTGATCCTCCACATACTTGGCTGCCCCCAGAAGGCCCTGTTCTTCCCCGTCTGTAAATAGAAACACCATATCCCGGACAGGGGTGAGATCCTGTAATTGACGCAGACCTTCCAGCATGGCTGCGACCGATACGATGTCATCAAATGCCCCTGGTCCTTTTTTAACACTGTCGGTATGGGCGACGAACAGGACGGCTTCCTCTGTTTGAGGTGCATCCACAGTGACGATGATATTGTTTAGCGCCATCTGTTGACGTGTACCCAGGTCGCCATTATCCCGAATGCTCTCTGGGGAGGTATGAAAGTCTTTGCCGCCATTTTCCATGCGGAGGGCATCGATGACCATAATGTCCTCGATGGATAGCGAATACTTTTCCTCCTCATAGGTAAAACCCATTTGTAGAATTTGTGCTTTCAGATAGGCTTGCGTTTGTTGGAGTCCAGGGCTATCCACATGATGGGGTACTGCAGCCATATTGCGTATATGAGATAGCAGCATCTGCATGCTGGCCTCCTGCGGGACCTGATCCAGGGTGATTTCGCTTTCGTCTAGGACCATAGCGGCGGCCGGCGGTTTTATCTGTCCATATCCCAGCACTAGTCCGGCTATAAAAGCGAGTACAAATATTGAAAATCTCAATTGTTTCCAGAATTGCATTACAACCTCCTCACAAAGTGCTAGAAAGTATTGAAATTATACCATTGGATTGTAAAAATGATATGAAGTCGTGCAATGCGAAAGCTTATCCATGGGAAAAGGCGCTTGGGTGAACTCTCCGCACAGCTATTCGCTGAGGTCCTCAATACTACTTACGAAAAGAAAAACGGATCGTAGGAGAATTTTCCCTTGACATACTACAACTTGATATGATAGCATATACAAATGCTATAAAGAAAGTGGGATAGTATCCGATGGATTCGGACTATTGACCGATTCTTTGACTATTCGAAGGGTAAGGGGTGTGGTATTGAATGACTCATACTGTAAAGTATGGTTATACCGAAAGAGTCAGTTTTTCTAGAATTCCGCAGGTGCTCGAATTGCCGGACTTGATCGCCGTCCAAAGGGACAGTTACGACTGGTTTTTGGAAGAGGGGCTCAAGGAAGTGTTCGAGGATGCAAGTCCAATCTCCGACTACGCAGGTAGTTTAGTTCTGGAGTTCGTAGATTATTACATGGAGGACAAGACGAAATACACACAGGACGAAGCGAAAGATCGCGACGCGAGCTATTCTTCTCCTCTGAAAGTAAAGGTCCGGCTCATCAATAAGGAGACCGGTGAAGTAAAAGAACAAGAGGTCTTCATGGGGGATTTTCCCAAGATGACCGACGACGGTACATTCATTATCAACGGGGCAGAGCGGGTCATAGTCAGCCAGCTGGTCAGAAGCCCTGGGGTTTACTATGCCTCTGAAATCGACAAATCAGGAACAAAATTATTTTCTTCAACGGTCATCCCCAATCGAGGAGCATGGATCGAATACGACTCAGATGCCAATGGCGTCGTGAACGTCCGGATCGACCGCACTAGAAAACTACCGGTCACCACATTGTTGCGTGCATTGATCTTCGAGACCTCAGAGGAGATGATTGAGGCATTAGGGGATAGCAAGGAGCTCAGAGCTACTCTGGAAAAAGAAGTCTCTCGAACCTATGAAGAGGCGATGATAGAGATCTTCAAAAAGCTCAAACCTGGGGATCCCGCAGCACTGGAGAGTGCTGAGAGCTTGATCAATAATATGTTTTTCGACAGCAAGAGATATGATTTGGCCCGTGTTGGAAGATATAAATTCAACAAAAAACTGGGTTTAAAGAACCGTATTTCCGGTCAGTTGGCGGCGGAAGACATCGTGGATATGAATACGGGAGAAGTGCTGATTGCTGCTGGTGAGGAGATCACTGATGAGATTTCCGATCAGATTGAAGCAGCGGGCATCAATCGAGTCGATGTTCTATTGGATGAACAAGTCGTTCGTGTCATCGGGAACAATTTCGTAGACTTGAATTCCTTCGGCCTGAATCCTACGGATCTGAAGGGACTTGGATTGTCCGAAAAGGTATACTATCCTGTCATGAGAGAAATTTTAGATACGATAGAAGACCCCAAGGAGCAGATCAACGCCATTCGAGAGCGAGTACGAGAGCTATCACCTCGTCATATAATCAAAGATGATATACTGGCTACAGTCAGTTATGAATACAATTTATTTTATGGTGTTGGAAACACAGACGACATCGACCATTTGGGAAATCGCCGGGTGCGTGCGGTAGGAGAACTCTTACAGAACCAGTTTCGAATTGGCCTCTCTAGGATGGAGAGGGTAGTTAGAGAGAGAATGTCTACACAGGACCCGAGTTTGGCGACCCCACAAGCCTTGATCAATATCCGCCCTGTGACGGCAGCGATGAAGGAATTCTTTGGATCCAGCCAGTTGTCACAGTTTATGGATCAGACCAATCCAATGGCGGAGTTGACCCATAAGAGGAGAATGTCCGCCCTCGGACCAGGTGGTTTATCAAGGGATCGTGCTGGTGCGGAAGTGCGGGACGTCCACGATTCACACTATGGTAGAATCTGTCCCATTGAGACTCCAGAAGGTCCCAATATTGGACTGATTACTTCCATGACTACCTATGCGCAGATCAATCAATACGGTTTTATTGAGACCCCGTATCGCAAAGTGGACAAACAGACCGGTCTAGTATCTAGTGATGTTGAGTATCTGACGGCAGATGTGGAGGACCGATACGTCGTAGCGCAGGCAAATGAGCCTCTGGATGAAGAGGGTCGATTCGTGCACGAGAGGGTTACCGGTCGTGGAATCAACGCGGAAAATGACATCTATCCAAGAGAAGTGATCGACTATATGGACGTCAGTCCACAGCAGATCGTCTCCGTGGGTACGGCGATGATCCCCTTCTTGGAAAATGATGACGCCACCCGTGCTCTAATGGGCTCCAACATGCAGCGGCAGGCGGTGCCACTATTGAGAGCGGAAGCACCCATCATCGGGACTGGGATCGAATACCGAGCTGCGAAGGACAGTGGTGCGGTACTCATCGCAAAGAGCCCCGGAGTGGTGTCTGCCGTATGTGCCGACTATATCAAGATTAAACGAGATTCCGATGGACGCGAAGAAGTCTATCGGTTACAGAAATTCAAGCGCTCCAACCAAGGTACGACGATCAATCAGAGGCCGATTGTACGCCATGGGGATCGGGTGAATAAGGGAGACATCATCTGCGACGGTCCATCCACTGAGATGGGCGAAATCGCATTGGGTAAGAATATCCTGATTGCCTTTATGACTTGGGAGGGCTACAACTATGAGGACGCCATGCTCCTCAACGAAAAGCTGGTCATCGATGACACATTGACATCAATCCATATCGAAGAGCATGAGAGCGAAGCCAGGGAGACGAAACTGGGCTCGGAAGAGATCACCAGAGACATCCCCAATGTGAGCGAAGAAATGCGGAAGGATCTCGACAAGGATGGGATCATTCGCATCGGTGCTGAAGTCACCTCTGGGGACATTCTCGTCGGCAAGGTCACTCCGAAGGGAGAAACGGAGCTCTCGCCTGAAGAGAGACTTCTAAGGGCGATCTTTGGAGAAAAGGCGAGAGAAGTTCGTGACACCTCCTTAAAGGTGCCCCATGGAGAGACGGGGATTGTCGTTGACGTTAAGATCTACACGAGGGAGAATGGCGACGAGTTGTCCCCTGGAGTAAACAAAGTCGTCAGAGTCTATGTTGCGACGAAGCGTAAAATTAACATTGGAGACAAGATGTGCGGTCGTCATGGAAATAAGGGAGTTGTGTCTAGACTGCTTCCAGAAGAGGATATGCCCTTCCTTCCAGATGGCACGCCGGTACAGATCGTCTTAAACCCGCTAGGGGTTCCCTCGCGGATGAATCTGGGACAAGTCCTCGAAGTTCACTTGGGTCTGGCGGCAAAGAAGCTGGGATGGAAAGTGGCAACGCCAGTCTTCGATGGAGCCAGCGACCTGAATATCATCGAGACCTTACGTGAAGCGGGCTATCCTGAGTCGGGTAAGATCACCCTAAGGGATGGTCGTACTGGAGAGGAATTTGATAATCCCGTCACCGTTGGCATCATGTATATGTTGAAGCTGCACCACTTGGTCGACGAAAAGATCCATGCCAGATCCACTGGACCTTATTCCCTAGTCACCCAGCAACCATTGGGTGGAAAGGCGCAATTTGGGGGACAGCGATTTGGAGAGATGGAGGTTTGGGCATTAGAGGCCTACGGCGCTTCCCATACCCTGCAGGAGATGTTGACCGTAAAATCTGACGATATCGTCGGACGAGTGAAGACATATGAATCCATTGTCAAAGGCGAGACGATCCCAGAGCCGGGCATTCCCGAGTCCTTTAAAGTACTCATCAAGGAACTCCAGTCTCTGGCCCTTGATGTCAAACTGCTCAGTGAAAATGAAGAAGAGATCAAGCTCAAGGACAGCGATGATGATATCTCAGATTTTAGCGATCTGGGTTCAGAGGAGACGGATCAGAACATCGTCAATGATATAGAAAACAGTAGAGACTCTGGTTACCAAATCTCCTCTGGAGAAGAAGAGGATGAGGAGTATACCGAAGAACAGATCGACCTCGACGAAGTTGATTTATTTGACGTCGAGGACGACGAATAACCATGCACGAAAGGAGTGTGCTCCTTGTTAGAGCTGAATACCTTTGATTCAATACGAATCGGCTTAGCATCCCCCACAAAAATCCGCGAATGGTCGAAAGGCGAGGTCAAAAAACCAGAGACGATCAACTATCGTACCCTCAAGCCAGAAAAAGAGGGGCTATTCTGCGAGAAGATCTTTGGTCCCACCAAGGACTGGGAGTGTAACTGTGGGAAATACAAGCGGATTCGCTACAAGGGAGTCGTCTGTGAAAAATGCGGCGTAGAGGTCACAAAAGCCAAAGTGCGCCGTGAGCGAATGGGTCATATCGAGCTGGCTACACCAGTGTCTCATATTTGGTACTTCAAGGGAATCCCATCTCGTATGGGCTTGCTATTGGACATGAGTCCCCGAGCTTTGGAGAAGATCCTCTATTTTGCCAATTATGTCGTCGTCGATCCGGGCGATACGGATCTCTATAAAAAGCAATTACTCAGTGAATTTGAATACAATGAAGCGATTGATAAATTTGGTTATACCTTTGAAGTGGGCATGGGAGCAGAGGTCATCAAAAGGCTGCTCCTGGAGATTGATCTGGACGAAGAGGCAGAGGAGTTAAAGGAGACCCTACTCAATAGCACGGGGCAAAAACGAGTGCGGATCTCCAGGAGACTCGAGGTAATTGAAGCCTTCCGACAGTCTGGCAATCGACCGGAATGGATGATCATGGATGTGATTCCAGTCATACCACCGGATCTGAGACCCATGGTACAGCTCGAAGGAGGGCGTTTTGCCACTTCGGATCTAAACGACCTATATCGACGGGTGATCAATCGAAACAATCGCCTGAAGAGATTGCTGGATATTGGCGCACCGGAGATCATCGTGCGCAATGAAAAGCGAATGTTGCAAGAATCAGTAGACGCTCTGATCGACAACGGTCGCCGCGGAAAGGCAGTCACAGGTCCTGGAAATCGAAATCTGAAGAGCCTGTCAGATATGCTCAAGGGGAAGACGGGACGATTCCGCCAAAACCTATTGGGCAAGCGGGTAGACTATTCTGGGCGTTCCGTAATCGTTGTTGGACCGGAGCTGAAATTCTATCAATGCGGTCTGCCGAAGCGAATGGCGATGGAGCTGTTTAAGCCCTTCGTCATGAACCAGCTCGTCAGAGATGAAATTGCACCGAATATCAAATCGGCTAAGAAGATGGTGGATCGTTCCAATGCAAAGGTCTGGGATATTTTGGAGAAGGTCATCAAAGACCATCCAGTCCTACTAAACCGAGCACCTACCTTGCACAGACTGGGCATCCAAGCCTTTGAACCCATCCTCGTGGAGGGGAAGGCGATCAAGCTGCATCCCCTTTCCTGTACCGCCTACAACGCCGACTTTGACGGAGACCAAATGGCGGTTCACCTTCCATTGTCGACGGAGGCCCAGGCAGAAGCTCGAATTTTGATGATGTCGACCAATAATATCCTGGCACCCAAGGATGGAAAGCCCATTACGACTCCGACCCAGGACATGGTCTTAGGAGCCTATTATTTGACGACGGCTCTAAAAGAGGAACCGGTCGGGGAAGCGGAAAATCAACTGCCCTTTTTCCGGGATTACAACGAGATGTACAAGGCCTATTACAATCGAGCAGTAGGACTACAGGATTGGATCCGCGTGCGTGTGCATAAGGGCGATGAAGATAAGGGACAGACCGTGAAATCCACGGTGGGCCGCTTCATCTTCAATCAGGGGATCCCGCAGGATCTCGGCTATATCAACCGAGAGGAAGACGAGTATTCCCTGGAGATCAATACCCAAGTAAACAGTAAAGCTCTGAGTACCATCGTAGATCGATGCTTCCGCAAACATGGAAATATATCTACGGCCAGAGTTTTGGACTATATTAAAGATATGGGATTCAAGTATTCGACCTTAGGGGCACTGACCATCAGCATGAGTGATGTGCCGGTACCAGAGGCGAAGACGGGGATTCTGGAAGCGGCGGACAAAGAAGTACGGCGCTATGAAACGCTGATGAAACGCGGACTCGTAAACGAGGAAGAGCGTTATGAAAGAGTAATCGGCGTCTGGGAGAAGGCGACGAAGGACGTCACAGATGCATTGATGGCGGTTCTGGATCCCAGAAACAACATCTCCATCATGGCAAGCTCTGGAGCGAGAGGATCGGAAAAACAGATCCGCCAATTAGGTGGAATGCGAGGGCTGATGTCTTCGGCAGCGGGCCGGACCATTGAAGTTCCAATCAAGGCAAACTTCCGAGAAGGTCTGTCCGTGCAGGAGTTCTTTATCTCCACCCACGGTTCCCGTAAGGGTCTATCGGACACTGCTCTGCGTACGGCGGACTCGGGTTATCTGACGAGGAGGCTGGTCGATGTCTCTCAAGATGTCATCGTCCGCATTGATGATTGCGGTACTTCCCGCTATATCGTCGCCCATGATTTCAGTCAGGATTCGGATTTTGGAGATCGACTCGATCAACAGATCGTCGGCAGACATGCCTTTGAAGATGTGATCAATCCCACTACTGGGGAGATTATCGTCTACAAGAATGAGATGATCACAGAAGTAATCGCTGAAAATATCATGCAACTGGGCATCCATGAAGTGAAGATCCGATCGGTGCTCGGCTGCAAAGCCACCCATGGTGTCTGTGCAAAATGCTACGGACGCAACTTGGCAACGGGAAATCCCGTCAATATCGGTGAGGCGGTTGGAATCATCGCCGCCCAATCCATTGGAGAGCCGGGAACTCAGCTGACGATGCGTACCTTCCACTCTGGAGGGATCGCTGGAACGGGAATCACCCAAGGTCTTCCCAGGGTCGAGGAGCTCTTTGAAGCTCGAAAGCCAAAGGGACTGGCCTATATATCGGAAAACACCGGAACGGTCAAACTGATCGAAAACAAGAAGCGAATCGACATCGCAGTCACCTCAGAGGATGGTGAAGAAAAGGTCTACGCAATTCCCTTTGGAGCGCGGATCGTCGTCAAAGAAGACGACCTGATCGAAGCGGGAGATATGTTGACAGAGGGTTCAATCAACCCCCATGACATCCTCCGCATAAAAGGCGTCCAAGGTGTTCAGGAATATATCATGCGAGAGGTCCAAAATGTATACCGCCTACAAGGGGTAGATATTGACTTCAAGCATATCGAGGTCATCATTAAGCAGATGCTCGGA
The DNA here is from genome assembly GCA_030538075.1 of Tissierellia bacterium. Taxonomy (GTDB): domain Bacteria; phylum Bacillota; class Clostridia; order Tissierellales; family Peptoniphilaceae; genus JAUNUQ01. The sequence continues at coordinate 4,201 of JAUNUQ010000019.1, read as the reverse complement.
AAAGTCAAGATTCACGATCCAGGAGAATCCGGCTTCTTACCCGGCAGCCTCGTCAATTTAAGGGATTTCGAGAATGTGAATGAGACCTTAGAGGCAGAGGGCAAACTGCCAGCCACTGGGGAACGCACATTGCTGGGTATCACCAAGGCGAGCTTGGCAACGGACTCCTTCCTATCGGCAGCCTCCTTCCAAGAGACGACTAGAGTGTTGACGGATGCTTCCATCAAGGGTAAAGAAGACTATCTGATGGGCTTGAAAGAGAATGTCATCATCGGAAAGCTCATCCCTGCGGGAACGGGCATGAAGCGCTACGAGAACATCGAAATCCACTACGAAGGTATGGAAGAGGAGATGGAGGAGCTGCGCTTACGAGAAGAGCAGAGGCGTCAAGAGGCCAGCAAAGCCATCGAGGAGATGGCAGCAGAAGAGGAAAAATCCGCTGCCAAGGCAAAGGAATCTCAGGAGATGGATGAGCGCACAGAGAGTGACCTTCAAGTGGAGATCGAGATTTCCAAATCGGAGATCGATGAAGTGGCACTTGCCGCAGATCTAGAGGCATTAGCCGCTGAAATCAAGGCTGCAGAGGCCATGGCGATGGCCGATCTCGAAGGGGAGTCCACTGACGAAGAGGCCGTGGTGGCAACATCTGCAGAGGGCGAGGAGGATTAAACTCCTCGAGGTCTGACCCGGATATCGAAATAAGCCAGATTTCAATAAATATTCACAAATTCCGTTTGACACATTCATCACGGGATGATAGAATATGTAAGGATTATCACAAATATGAGAAATCATGTTTTTGACGCTATTAGCAGAGCATACTGCAGGGCGATCTAAGGTAGGCTTGCGATGCAAAGACAGCGGGTCTGATGAAAGAGCTTGCTCTTTTTAGGATCCGCTTCGCATGTTTACAGGTTCTCGGCAGAGCTCGTTAATATACAATACACAAACAGGAGGTGAATCAATGCCAACAATCAACCAGCTGATCAAGCAAGGAAGGGAAAAGGTCGTTTACAAATCCAAATCTCCGGCGCTTTCCTACAACTTCAACACACTGAAAAAACAAAGTGTACTGAGCAATTCTCCCCAAAAGAGAGGAGTTTGCACTTCGGTTAAAACTGTAACTCCGAAGAAGCCGAACTCCGCGCTCCGTAAAGTTGCCAGAGTACGTTTGACCAACGGAATGGAAGTGACTGCTTACATTCCAGGGATCGGACACAATCTTCAGGAACACTCCGTCGTTCTCATTCGAGGAGGCAGGGTTAAAGACCTTCCGGGGGTTCGATATCACATCGTCCGCGGTGCATTGGATACAGCAGGCGTATCGAAGCGTATGCAATCCAGATCCAAATACGGTGCGAAGAAACCTAAATAATGTTGAGAACCAGCGCGAAAAATGCTTTTATATATAGTAAATTTTGCGCACAGACGGCGTAAGCCGAGTACCGATGAAACTACTATTCATGGTAAGGAGGGAAGAAAGTGCCAAGAAAAGGACATGTTCCAAAAAGAGAAGTGATGCCCGATCCGATCTATGGCGATGTTGTTGTGACGAAACTCATCAACAATATCATGTTAGATGGCAAGAAAGGGGTCGCTCAGAGAATTGTCTACGGAGCCTTCGAAAACGTAGCAAAGCAAACTGGTGAAGATGCACTCGAAGTTTTCTACAAAGCTTTGAACAATATCATGCCAGTGTTGGAAGTTAAAGCGCGCCGAATCGGTGGAGCAAACTACCAAGTGCCAATCGAAGTTCGTCCGGAAAGACGTCAAACTCTGGGTCTCAGATGGCTTGTGCTCTACGCGCGCAAACGCGGCGAGCGCACCATGGAAGAGAGACTGACAAAAGAGATTTTGGATGCATCCAATATGATGGGTGCAGCCGTTAAGAAGAGAGAAGAAACACACAAGATGGCAGAAGCCAACAAGGCATTTGCCCATTACAGATTCTAGCATTAGCTAGGGGGAGGAGTTGATACCGTGCCAAGAGAATATTCATTGGCCAATACCAGAAATATTGGTATTATGGCGCATATTGACGCAGGTAAGACTACGACAACAGAACGAATTCTTTATTATACTGGGAAAATCCACAAGATGGGTGACACTCACGAAGGCGCGGCACAGATGGACTGGATGCAGCAAGAGCAGGAGCGTGGAATTACGATTACCTCCGCTGCTACTACCTGTCATTGGGATGGCCATCGTATCAACATCATCGATACGCCGGGTCACGTCGACTTCACAGTGGAGGTTGAGAGATCCCTACGCGTGCTAGACGGTGCTGTTGCTCTATTCGATGCAAAGAGTGGGGTTGAGCCACAATCCGAGACTGTTTGGAGACAAGCGGACAAATACGGCGTTCCCAGAATCTGCTTTATAAATAAAATGGACGCAACGGGGGCGAACTACTTCGACTCCATTGAGACCATTAAAGAAAAACTTCGTGCAAATGCGGTGCCAATCGAGCTACCCATCGGTGCAGAAGACAAGTTTGTCGGCGTCATCAATCTGGTCACCATGAAGGCGACTATCTATAAGAACGACTTGGGAACCGACATTGAAGTGACGGATATTCCAGAAGACCTAGTGGATTTAGCGGAAGAATATCGCGCTCATCTGCTGGATAATATCGCCGAATATGATGAAGACCTGATGGTGAAATACCTGGAAGGGGAAGAACTGACGGAAGCTGAGATCCATAACGCCATTCGTAAGGCGACGATCTGCTTAGCAGTCAACCCCGTACTATGCGGATCTGCATACAAGAACAAGGGGGTACAACCCCTATTGGATGCCATCGTCGCATACATGCCTTCACCTCTGGATGTAGCCGCCATCACTGGCGTAAAACCAGGCGATGAAGACGAACCCGACGAGAGAATCGCATCAGATGATGAACCCTTCTCGGCTCTAGCCTTCAAGATTGTCACAGACCCCTATGTGGGTAAGCTGGCATATTTTAGAGTCTATTCTGGAACTCTGGAAGCGGGCAGTTATGTCATGAACACGACCAAAGGTAAGCGTGAGCGCCTCGGTCGAATCCTGATGATGCACGCCAACAAGAGAGACGAAGTCGAAAAGGTATATGCAGGTGACATTGCTGCTGCAGTTGGCCTAAAGGATACGACGACTGGGGATACCCTGTCCAGCATGGACAAGCCCATCATCCTAGAGAAGATGGAGTTCCCAGAACCAGTAATCTCCGTAGCCATCGAACCAAAGACGAAAGCTTCCCAAGAGAAGATGTCCATCGCTCTACAAAAACTGGCGGAAGAAGACCCAACCTTCCGTACCTACACCAACGAAGAGACGGGACAGACCATCATCGCTGGTATGGGAGAGCTGCATCTGGAGATCATCGTCGACCGACTCCTTCGTGAGTTCAAAGTCGAGGCCAATGTAGGTAACCCACAGGTATCCTACCGAGAGTCCATCTCTCAGGCAGCCGAATCCGAAGGAAAATATGTTCGTCAGTCTGGTGGTCGAGGACAATACGGTCACTGTAAGCTGCGCATTGAACCGAATGAGCCTGGTAAGGGCTTTGAATTCATCAACAACATCGTCGGAGGGGCAATTCCAAGGGAATATGTCAACTCTGTACAAGCTGGTATCGAAGAGGCCGTTAACAGCGGACCCCTCGGTGGATATCCCATTTTGGATATCAAAGTCGAACTCTACGATGGTTCATACCACGAAGTCGACTCCAGTGAGATGGCATTTAAGATCGCGGGTTCTATGGGTCTAAAGAATGCCGTTATGAAGGCTGCACCGGTTCTTCTAGAGCCCTATGTCAGCGTAGAGATAACTACGCCAGACGAGTACTTGGGCGATGTCATGGGAGACGTCTCCTCTCGTCGTGGAAATATTCGCGGCATGACACCAAAGGACGGAATCCATGTATTGGATGCCTTCATTCCACTATCTGAGATGTTCGGCTATGCAACAGACCTCAGAAGCTACACCCAAGGTCGTGCTACGTATTCGATGCAATTCGACCACTATGATAAAGTGCCCCAATCCATCGCAGACAAAGTCTTGGGAGATCGGGACAAATAATCATTCAATAAAAGCGCATCAGCGCAACGAATAGATAAAGTCGGGAACGAGACGAGTTCCTGAATACTTCATGAAAGGATGACAATCATGGCAAAACAAAAATTTGAACGAACGAAACCCCACGTAAATATCGGAACCATCG
>JAUNUQ010000058.1 GCA_030538075.1 Tissierellia bacterium | reverse complement strand
AATCTTCATTTCGCTTGATCGATAAGACCGCAGAGCGAAAGATCTTCTCCAGCCTCTCATTTAAGGAGTCGTGGACCGTGTCGATGATGGCGTATCGGTACTCTCCATCGGAGGTCTGCACTTTAGAGATTCGCAGCTCCTTGATATCTCGAGAGATCGTCGCCTGTGTTGCTCGTACGCCATTTACCTTCAAATATTCAGACAATTCCTCCTGGGTTTGGATGACATTGTCCTCGATTAAATCCAAAATGAGTCGTTGTCTCGTATATTTCTTCATTTTTGCCTCCGTCTTCTTATCTGGCGCATTGATCTCGCCTCATCTATTTTGGGGAGATATTCTCGCCCACGATAAAGTCTAGGACTTCACGTAGCTGCTGTGTCTTCAGCCCATAATCCCCCTGTAGGGTCTCTAAGATGTCCATGCCTCGTTGCCACATTTCTCGCATTAAAATCTCGGCCTCATCTCGGCCAACTTCCACGGCGATGGTCTGTTTGCCCATCACCGAATCTCTATGATAATCCTGCAAATCGTCTCGTATTTGAAAGGCCATTCCCAAAGTATCTGCAAATCTTCCGATGAGATTCAGCTCATCGCCGCTAGCTCCACCTAAGATGGCGCCTCCTTGTAGGGCAGCAGCGAATAGATCCGAGGTCTTTCTGGAATACATAAATTCCAAATCTTCAAGGGTCAACCTCGCCTGCTCCATATCGATCATCTGTCCAGTGATCATCCCCTGCAAGCCCGCCCGCAGGGATATGACCTTCATGGCTTCGATTTTGGATTGCAGATCCCTTACTCCCTCTGCCTTAGCGGCGTCTTCCAGCATACATTGAAACGCCTGTGTCAACAGGGCATCTCCTGCCAAGATCGCCGTCGCTTCATCGAATTTCTTATGCACCGTCTGCAGTCCCCTTCGATAATCATCATTATCCATGGCTGGCAGATCGTCATGGACTAGGGAATAGGTATGGATGAGTTCAATGCCGATCGCATAGGGCAGTGCACTCTTCACTTCATTTGCATACATCCCATAGCTCATTAATAACAACGAGGGACGCAGGCGCTTACCTCCAGAGAGGACGGCGTATTTCATGGCATCTTCTAGTATGGTGTGCTGCGCGGCTCTTAGCCCGCCCATATAGTCTAAAAGTGCCCCTTCCACGAGCTGCTTGTATTTATTGATCAATATTCAAACCACCTATCTCAGAGCTGTCGATGGACTTGAGCTCCCCATCCATAACCAGCTGTAGTTTACTCGTCTCATCTTCGAGCACATGCTTTAATGCTGCATATATTTGATTTCCCTCTTCGTAGAGCTTGACATTTTCCACGAGGGAGAGTTCATTCGCCTCTAATTGGTTGACGATTTTCATCAGTCGTTCCAAATTTTTCTCATAATCCTTTAGCTTAATCTCCATGCCTTCCCTCCTTTTCGTCCACAGTGCAGGACAATTGTCCATCTAAGAGTCGGATTTGGATCTGATCCCCCACTTGGGTATCTTCAATGCTCTTGATCGTCCCTTCCTTTGAAAATACAAGGCCATAGCCTTTTTGGAACCATTGATTGGGATCTTGTGCCTCTAAGCGGCTCTTTAGTAAGGTCAGTTGTAGTTTTGCCGCATCCAAACGCCGCATGATCCCCAGATTCAGTTGTCTCTTACTAGAGGTCAAATCCTTCTCCATATAGAGCAGCCGCATCTGCGGATTGTAGTGAGCCAATTCATGTCGAGCATATTCCAGCTGTACTGCTTCCCCTTCAAGGCGTCTCCTGAGGCCAGTCATATATTTCTTTCGTAAATCCTCTAGCTGAATGACCAGGTCGTCCCGATTTCGGGTCACCAGCTCCCCCGCCTCCGTCGGAGTGGCAGCGCGTAAATCCGCTACCAAGTCCGTCAGTGTCAAGTCCACCTGATGGCCGACTGCCGCCACAATCGGAATGCTCATCCGATGTATTCGGCGCACGAGGGCTTCGTCATTGAATTCATTAAGGTCCTCAAAGGATCCACCACCACGCCCAATGATGATCAGGTCGACCTCTCTTCTTGCTTCAAAGAAATCCAATGCCGTGATCAGATTAGAGGCTGCACCGGGTCCTTGCACCAGAGAAGGATGGATTTGGATCTGAACCATTGGGTAGCGCCGCAGGATGACCTTTAGGATATCACGCAGAGCCGCTCCCTGAAGAGAGCTGATAATCCCAATACGGCATGGAAAAACGGGAAGCTCCTTCTTGATACTCAGATCAAACAGGCCTTCCCTATGGAGTTTATCCTTCAGTTCTAGATATCTGCGATAGATATCACCAGCACCCGATCGTTTGACCGATCGTATAATCAGCTGATAGCTGCTGGATTTGGCATAGGTAGTAATTGAGCCCGTCGCCTCTACACAATCCCCGTTTCGGAGATGGCGCATCTCTGCATTCTGATAATTACGAAAGATCACGCAATTCAATGAAGCCGTTTCATCTTTGAGTTGAAAGTAGAGATTTCCACCAGAATCTGCGAAGTTTGAGATCTCCCCTTCAATTGTCAAATTCGATAATATGGTCTCTCTCTTAATCACATTTGCGATATAGCCAATGACTTGGCTCACCTTAAATACCGACGGCATACTATTCTTCCCGGCTCTTATAGTAGGAGCCCAATACACCGTTAATAAATCGGTAAGAGTCTTCCGTCGAATAGAGCTTGGCAATATCGACGGCTTCGTTGATCGTCACCCCGGCGGGAATATCCTCCATGTGATTGATCTCATTTATGGCCAAACGCAAAATGGCCAAGTCCACCTTTGGCATTCGGTTGAGTGTCCAGCTTTGGAGGAACTGTTCGATGATCTCGTCGGTTTCGCTCAAATGCTCCAACATGCTCGTAAGGGATTCTCGAATGAATGCCCGATCCTCTTCCTCTTCAATCTCTTCCCAGCCATAGAGGGCGGAGTAATCGTAGACTTGGTAATCGTTGGACATATCCATCTGATACATGTATTTCATAATCCACTCTCGCGCAGTTCTCCTACTCATTCCCTCCCCCTAACTCTATTTCATCGCGCTGACAGTGATGTTGACCGCTTCTACATGCAGTCCCGTCATCACTTCAATCTGGTTTGTCACCGCTCCTTGTACTTGATGTGCAATCTCTGGGATTTTGACACTCTTATCCAGTACCAATATCATATCTATAAAGACCGATCGATCCTGTAGTTCCATCTTAATCCCACGATAATCCAATGCAGATGGTTTTTTATCCGTAAAGGCATTCGGACTAAATCCCAAGACCTCCTGGACTCCATCTACCTCCAAGGCGGCCAGGCCTGCAATATTCAAAATAATCTCATTGGCAATTTTAACTGTACCAATAGACGCTGGTTCATTTCTCATTTTCAATCCCCCTTTTACAATACACATTATAACAGGTCCTGCATATTATTTCAATAATTAGTGGGAATATACCCCCTGTTTTCCTTCTATATAATACAAAAGAGATAAGCCCCTCAGGACTTATCTCTTGTCGTTTATTTATTCAAATTCCTCTTCATCCTCGTCGAAGTCAAACTCTTCGTCGTCTTCGTCAAAATCATCAAATCCGTATTCTAAATCATAATCATCAAAGTCCCCATCGAAGGTATCGAAGAGCTCCTCTTCCAGGTCGGACAGGTCTTCATCGATAAATGCTACATAATCTTCCAGTTCCATCTGAGCATCGCTGATGATGGCCATATTGTCAACGACTTCCCTGAGCACATCGAGCATACTGACGATGAGCTTCCCCTCTTTCGACTCCGTTTGGATTTCCATCCCCTCTGCGAGTCCTTCAAGATACGCGATTTTTTCAAATAGATAGTCCATTTTGTCCTCCTTAGACTCTCGATAGATATTCATTTGTTCTGGTGTCAATCTTGATGACATCTCCCGCATTTACGAATAATGGGACCTGCACAACCGCACCGGTCTCCACAGTCGCAGGCTTTGTCGCACCCGTCGCCGTATCCCCTTTTACTCCAGGCTCCGTCTCTGTGACTTCGAGTTCTACAAAGTTCGGTGCAGAGACATCAAAGGCCTTGCCTTGATAAAAGCGAATGGTCGCCACGTCGTTCTCGCGAATGTATTGGATCGCATCCTCAACTTGAGATGCATCAATTGGGAGCTGCTCATAGGACGCCGTATCCATGAAATAATACAGTTGTCCGTCATTGTACAAATACTGCATCTCCTTATTCTCAATACGGGCGAGTGCATATCTGTCATTGGGGTTAAAGGTGATCTCTTTGCTACCACCACTCATGACCGATTTAATCTTCGTCCGAACGAATGCGGCCCCTTTACCGGGCTTAACATGTTGAAAATCAATTACTTGGTATACATCACCATCCATCTCAAAGGTGATACCCTTGCGAAAATCACTGGCTGAAATCATACTATCCTCCCTAGCTTTGGCTTACTATATTGATTATACCAATATGGTTGCAACTCCACAACCCAAAGGTTTACTTTCGACTACAATCCGGCGTTTAAAATAGCTGCGGCTTCCTCTGCCGTCATGCTCCGCTGCTCCCCGCTATGCATATCCTTTAGAGACACGAGGGACTTCTCCATCTCCTCCTCCCCGAGGACCATCACATAGGGGATATTCAGCTTGTTGGCATAGGAGAACTTCGCCTTCATCTTCCCTTGCTCCAGATAGATCTGGGAGATCACTCCCCTCTTTCGCATCCCGTTGAGGACCTGCAGGCCATATTTCTCTGCCCCCGCCATCGGGATGATCAGTAGATCACAGACGGGCTTCACGGAGATATTCACCCGATTCGCCTCCCGCAGCTGATAGAACAGACGGGACAGGCCAATGCTGATCCCCACACCTGGCAGCACCTGCTTCGTATAATTGTTCGCGAGGTCCTCATATCGGCCTCCCGAACAGACAGAACCGAGAGACTTGAAATCGTCCAGGAAGGTCTCATACACGGTACCCGTGTAATAGTCCAGCCCACGGGTGATGCTCAGGTCTATCTTGATATTCTCCTCAGGTATGCCAAAGTGCAGCATGTATTCATATACCGTCTCTAGCTCCGTCAAACCCGTCAAAAAGGTCTCATCGGTTATCTCCAGACCCTTCAGATAGGAGAGCGTACTGGCATTATCGCCATCATAGGTGATGAAGTTCATCAATAAATCGATATTCTCTTCGCTTCCTAAGACCTCCAATAAGATCTCTCGGGTCGTCTCCTCCCCAACCTTCGACAGCTTGTCAATTCCCCTCAGGACACCGACGAAATCCTCAATGCCATGGGCATTGAGCAGTCCATTGAGCACCTTTCGATTATTGATATGAAAGGTCATCTCCGTAAAATTCATCTCCTTGAAGATGTCGAAAATGACAGCTGGAATCTCCGCATCATTTCGGATGTCCAAAGCCCTGTCTCCGATGATGTCGATATCGCATTGATAAAACTCTCGGAACCGGCCCCTCTGATTCCGCTCTCCACGATAGACCTTGCCGATATGATATCTTCGAAATGGGAAGGCCAGCTCATGATAGTGCTCCGCCACATAGCGGGCCAGTGGTACCGTCAGATCAAAGCGCAGAGCCATATCCCTTTCCTTGCGGTCGATAAAATACACTTGCTTAGAGGTCTCTCCACCTCCCTTGGCTAAGAGCACCTCCGACTTCTCAATATTTGGCGTATCCAGCGGTAAGTACGCATATTTCTTGAAATTCCGCTCAATAATGCTCTTCATCTCATTAAATGCCAATTGGTCATTTGGTAACAACTCCAAGAAACCTGGCAGTATCGATGGTGTAACGATATTCATAAATTCTCCTCCATAACATGAATGACATTTTCATCCCAGATCAGATCACCTCGTCATCGTTCCGATCAAAGGACTGGTTTGCCGAATATCCACCTCCGAGGATATCCCGGCTTGCTGTTATTATTGTACCATAATTCAGTGTCAAAGTAGAGATTTTACTGTTTCCCATCCAAAACCTTCGAGTGATAACCAATATCCGAGTATAAAATAAAAGATCTTGACATTTCTATATCTTTAATGTATTATTTATAAGCACAACCGAAAAGCATGGCAAACGTGAATTGTATGTAAAGATTAGATGATCTAATCAGATTTGCAACGGAGCCAATCTCAGTGGCGTGAAGCCCATGGAGAGCTGAATATTGTGTGCGGAAGTGGCTCAGTGGTAGAGCATCGCCTTGCCAAGGCGAGGGTCGCGAGTT
>JAUNUQ010000057.1 GCA_030538075.1 Tissierellia bacterium | reverse complement strand
ATAACTCGTGCGCTGGTTCAAGGATCGCTGGAAACCAAGTTCTCCCTTTTCATTTTCATACAATGCATAGAAATGATTTGGAAAGTTCATGATATATTCTGGTTTATCATGGGCTGCAATGAAGCCGGATAGCCCACTACCATATCCCATATGCATGCCCATTCCTTGGTTTTCTCCACATGTGATATCTGCACCCATATTAGCAGGAGCCTCAATAATCCCAAGTGCTAATGGGTCAATAAAGGTGACTAAAAGCGCTCCTTTTTCGTGAGCCAACTCTGATATTCTTTGAAGTTCCGTTTCGATTGGTCCTAGATAAGAAGGATTTTCGATAAACACACATGCTGTGCTGTCATCTAATAATCTTTCAAGATCTGATAGATCAACTGTTCCTGTATCCTGATTCATCTTAACAACAGCAAACTCTGAAAAACTGCAATAGTTCATCATTTGATCCTGAATCATGGGGTTCATAGACTCCGGTAAAATGATCTTATTTCTACCTGTGATTCTGGTTGTCATTCGAACCGCTGTAGACGATGCTTGCCCGCCATCATAAGTTGCTAATCCAACTACATCCATGTCAACCAATTCAGACATCAGGGAAGTAAATTCAAAAATCGCTTGCACTTTACCGTGATCTGAGTACATTTCTCCACAATAAGCCGTTAAGAACTCGCCTCGAGCATTGATCTCATCACAAATGGCTGGTACATAATGCCTTGCACATCCTCCACCTAGAAAACTGGTGTATTCCGCTGTGGATGTGTTTTTGTTCAACTTGTTCATGATATGTTTTTTTAGTTCTATCTCGTTTAAAATCGGTCCTGGGATATCCAAATCTTCCTTATATCTCAAGTGATCAGGAATATATGCATATAGTTCCTCCAAAGATTTAGCACCGATCGTATTTAGCATTTCCTCTTTGATACTCTCCACACTATTTGGAATGTATGGGTATACGGTTTTCGCCTTTTCCATTAGTACCTCCAATTATATGAATTCTTTCTCAGATCTCATCCTGTTACAGTTCAGAGCGATCTGGATACAACATTACTTTGATCGTTTCATTATTATTGATCGCTGCAAACGCATCGTCAATTTTATTTAATGGAAATCTGTGGGATATCAGTGGATCTGTCTTGATTTTTCCACTTTGAATCAATGCAAGGCATTCTGCATAATCCAGATAGGTATAGCAGATACTTCCAAATATTTTCAGCTCGTTTCTCACTATCTTTGCAACATCTGCACGGGCATCTTCATGAAAAATCCCAACCAGAAGAAGGGTGCCATTCTTCCTTACAACCTGTATCGTCGTATCTAAAACATATACATTTCCAGTACATTCGACAACAATATCCGCTGGCATGTTATCGTTTGCTTCGAGAATTTTTTGAACAATATTCTCATCAGAAACCAAGATCACATCTGCTCCAAGCTGTGCTCCAAGCTCCAATCTGTCCTGTCCACTTGCAATATCGACCAAAATGACTTTACGAGCTCCCTCCGCTTTTAATACCTGTGTTGCATACAGTCCAATAGGTCCCGCTCCAAATACTACTGCAGTGTCACTGCTACGAACATTAGCCAAACGAACCGGATGATAGGCTGAAGCCAAAGGATCTACAGATGCAGCCTCTTCAAAGGAAACACCTTCTGGAATTCGGTGGACCACTTTTGCTGGAACTCTCACAAATTCTGCAAATGCACCATCAACATGGATCCCTGTCTCTTCTATACTGTCGCAAATATTCTCTTCTCCACGACGACAATAGCTGCATTCACCACATCCAATCACAAGCCCAGGTGTCACACGCTCACCAATCGCAAAATTTGTGACATCTGATCCAACTTCCTCTATTAGGCCTGCAAATTCATGTCCCGGTATAAGGGGAATGGGCACTTCTCGGATCCCTTTCAGTATTGGTACATCTGTGCCACAGATCCCCACAGCTTTTACTCTGATTAATACATCTTCACTCCCAATCTTCGGGCGTTCTACTTCCTTTAGAGAATAACCTGGACCTTTTCTATCTTTTACTACTGCTAACATTTTTTCCTCCATTTAACCAAACATAATATGTGTCATTAACGCTACCATCGGTATTGAAATGAGAGTTCGTTCTGCCCAAATGATAATCAACTCACTCAGTTTTACAGGTAACCCAAAGCTCTTAATAGGTAGCATCGTCTCTGTGATATACAGAACTTGCAGCATCGATACCATAACCACAAAATAACGAACTGCCATATTGGTCGTAGATGCAGTCACTGTGAGTGAAGGCATAAACAACTCAAGTCCCCCTAGAAATATTGACTCTGCGGCTATCGCAGCTTCTGGTATCTTAAACAGTTGAATGATCGGTATGAGCGGCATGCTCATATATCTGATAATAGGCGTGTAATTATAGACCGCCAAGCAGATTCCGCCAATGACAACCATCATCGGAATAATCCCCACCACAACCATGAACCCTTCAATTCCACCAATGAAAAGCTCTTTAAAAACATTTTCTGATTTGTCAGCTTTCTCGATTGCTCTGACAAAGCCTTTGCGGATCGTCTTTATTGAGAACTTCTCACTGCCTTCACGTCGCATCTCTTCAGTCTGTACAGTTCCGTCCTTATATACATCTTTATGCCATGAAATAGGAGGGATACGCACAATGATGGCTGCCATGATATAGGCAATGATCAAGTATGTAATGAACATGACATTGAACATCTCTATCAGTCCAACATACCCCACTAGAAAAGCACAGTACCCCACTGAATTCAAACTGAACCCAGATGCAATGCTCAATGCCTCTTTTTCAGTGTATTGATTGTCATGGTACAAACTGGTCGTCAAGTATATCCCGACAACGGCCGCTCCAACTACTGACGCAATTGAATCAATTGCTGCTTTTCCCGGTAGTTTTAAGATCGGGCGCATTATCGGTTCTAGTTGCACTCCAATAAACTCCAAAATCCCATACTGTGTCAATAGTGGTAGGATCAATCCTCCAATCGTCAAACACCCGATTGTAAACGGAAAGATCTCTACAATCATATAGCCTACCGTTTTGTCACTATAAATAAACCACAGACCTTTTTGCGTTAATGCCATGACCACAAAGATGAAAGCCAGGACATAAGTGAGTCCCATTAATAGGCTATCTTTCTTAAATCTTTGGACTACATAATTATCTACACCTTTATCACGCATCAATCTCGCATAAATAAACCCGAAGACATTAAAAACAGTCATCATGAGCACAACATATCGCACCTTATCACCCAGTGGAGCGATGATCAATGCCTTATACATGATCTCGAACAAGGTCTTTCCTTCCATCGGAACAAAGAACGAAAAGACGCCGATCGCAGAGCAGATAATGAACAAGAAAAGGTTTCGATTGAAATCATGCTTTATATTTACTTGCTCTTGTATTGATTCACCGTTCATAGTTACCTCCTTAGTTTTTTGCATAAATATGGGGCCCCGTATCCATGCATGAATTTATAATGCAAGTATCATACCTAATTATTTACTATAGAAAGCTATGATTCTACAGCTTTTGTGTTTCTATAGCATATAGTGTTGATGCATAATTAAATCAGACACTGCGAAACGTTCCAATTGAACCAATATATATTGATTCATGTATAGCATACTGATTCATTTATGCATCACGCATTGTCTGAAATCAATAAGAATTGTAAGGCTGTATGGCGATAATCACAAATTTTATATCCATCTAGATGCCTTACGTACTATAGCATACAAATTGAGACTTAACCCTTTCTGATGAACTCTTCGTAAAAATAGTAAAATTCACCATAATAGAGCAGTCCATACGAGTACAAATCTTTATAATTATAAAGTACTTTTCGGGTATACATATTAATGAAGATTCTTGTTACAGAATTTGACAAGAAATGAGGAGGAAAAGATGAAAATCCAAGCTGATCAAATTAAAGACTGGTTTGAGAAAATGAGGGAAAAGGCTGAGCAGCAACAGAGAGGCCAGGGACCACAGCCTGAACCCACCCCCAAACCAGAAAAAGAGAGGAAGTTTAAGGCCCCCAAGAAGTTTTTTATTGCTTCAGTGATCATTTTAGCTCTACTGCTCTATTATTTCCTATTACCACCACTCAATCTGCATTCACCCCTGTTTTGGTTCACTTTTTTTGTTCTCGGTGTCTATGCGACGTTGACCCTGGGGATTGCCTATGGGGTATTTAAGAAGATGGCATTGGTCCTAGGAGGCATCTTCCTAGTACTGGTATTACTTAATGTGACATCCTTAGAGCTATTTCGAGCAAAGAGTTATGCCAGCATCCTCGTCCGAGAACCGGGCGACTTTACGGCGGATATTCAGGAGATACCAGTAGACCGCATCCCCACAGTAGACAGGGATACGGCGGAGAGGCTGGGCAGTCGTAAGATGGGCGAACTCATCGATCTGGTGTCCCAGTTCAACATCGACAACAGCTACACACAGATCAACTACAAGGGAGACCCTGTTCGGGTGACGCCATTGGAATACAATGGATTTTTGAAATGGCTCTCCAATCAATCCAAAGGGATCCCCAACTTCATCTTGGTCAATATGGTCAATGGAGATGCCCATTTGAATAAGTTGACAGAAAATATTAAATACTCAAAATCTGACTTGTTCTTCCGAGATATTGGCCGCCACATGAGGATCAATCATCCCACCGCCATCTTTGAGAACATCGTATTTGAAATTGATGACAACGGCACGCCCTATTGGATCGCTGGAACCTACAAACCTCGTATCTCTTGGTTTGGTGCAATGGACATCAATGGCGCTATCCTCTGTAATGCGATTACCGGAGAGACAGAGTTTTATCCAGTGGGTGAAATCCCCAATTGGGTAGATCGAGTCTATTCTGCTCAAGATATTATCACTCAGTTGAACTGGAATGGAAAATACCAATCGGGATTCTTCAATTCCATCTTCTCACAAAAAGGGGTATTACAAACCACCGAGGGCTACAATTACTTGGCTTTAAACGACGATGTCTATCTGTACACCGGTTTTACTTCGATGGGTACGGACGAATCCAATGTGGGCTTTGTCCTCGTCAACTTGCGAACGAAAGAGACCAAGTTCTATCCAGTGTCCTCCGCTGAGGAGTTTTCCGCTATGGAATCTGCTGAAGGAGAGGTGCAGGAGAAGAATTACAAGGCTACTTTCCCACTATTACTCAATATCAATGGCAGTCCAACCTATTTTATGTCCCTTAAGGATAATGCAGGTCTGATCAAGATGTATGCCTTTGTCGATGCACAGAATTACCAGAATGTTTCGATCGGACAGAGTGTAGAGAGTGCATATCGGATTCACCTGGGCGAAAAGCATTTTCAAGATCTGGAGAATCAGCAGGTCAACGCAGATGAGATACAATTGGCAGAGGGCACGATCGAAGCGATCTTCCCCGTTGTGTTAGAGGGAACGACCAACTATTACCTAAAACTCGCAGAAGGAGACCAAATCTATATCGCCAGCCTCATCCTCTCAGACTACATGCCCTTCTATGTACCTGGGGACTATATTAGCTTTGAATACTATCAGACGACGGAAGAAAGCAATCAGATTATCACGATAAAAGGAGAGTAGTGTGAACAAATATCAACTGGGTAGAGTTTTTCTCCGCGACACCGACCGAGATGAAATTGACTTTTCTAAAACGGATCAGAGCAAGGGCATCATCCCGCCCCCAATTGAAAAGCCATACACAAAAGATGATGAGCTCATCCCCCTCCCATCGCCCGAGGATTTAACGATGATCGATATCTCTTTGAGCGAAGCCATTCGTAGGCGGAAATCCCTCAGAAGATATGCTGCCACCCCACTCACCTTAGAAGAGCTTTCCTATCTGATTTGGAACAGCCATGGAATTCGAAGGTCCATGGACCGCCTCGTACTGCGAACCGCTCCTTCAGCAGGTAACCGACACGCGATTGACACCTACCTGAGCGTTCATCGGGTCGAGGGGCTGGAAAAAGGCATCTATCGCTATTTGCCCTTGGAACACTCCCTGATCCTCGTCTCTTCGCCCGATAACCTGGAAGAGATGACCACCATGGCGGCAAGAGACCAGATCATGGCAGGAAATGCTGCCGTCACCTTCTTTTGGGTGGCCGTACCCTACCGTATGGAGTGGCGCTACGACTATGCCTCCTATAAGGTGATCGCCTTGGACGCTGGTCATATCTGCCAAAACCTATATCTGGCAGCTGAAGCCATCGATGTAGGAGTCTGCGCCATAGCCGCATATGACCAAGATCTATCGGATAAACTCTTAGGACTGGATGGATATGATGAACTGGTGATTTATATGGCGAGTGTGGGGAAAAAGGATAGGATCACAAAATTTTAGCTTAAGAGCCGAGATCACTCTACTGATTTGAGTGGCCCGGCTCTTTGTTTTCTCTTGAAAACTCAATTTTGTGTTGGGATCAACATCCCTTCTCAAAATAGAAAATTAGTACCCGTTTCCCTATATCAATGGTTGAAAGCCTACTTTTGCTCCATCAAACTCAAGAATTGTTCAAAGACCATTTGATTTTACCTCCATATGCGAAATAAATTTAGTAATCTCAAATTCATGATCGCAAAATCAAAATAAACAACTCAAATTCAAAATAAATAATCTA
>JAUNUQ010000018.1 GCA_030538075.1 Tissierellia bacterium | reverse complement strand
TGGAGCCACCGGAGCAATCGAGCCGAGATTTTCTCCAAAGGCGGAGCGGAGAAGCTGGTTAACCCCTTTTTGCCGTGCGACTCAACGATCCCAGTTCTAAAGTATCTCACCGTATTAGGGTTTCGGCGAAGAGTACGAAGTTCTTGTGGCTTCAGTACCCAGATTCTCTACAGAGTACCATTGGAGCCACCGGAGCAATCGAGCCGAGATTTTCTCCAAAGGCGGCGCAGTCGCTTTCTACGAATCGCAAAAGCGTGCTCTTCGGAAAGCTTTGCACAAGACCTACCTACGGCTCGGGCAGTAGCTTTCTTCGAATCGCAGAAGCGTGCTCTTCGGAAAGCCTTGCATCGGACCTACCTACGACTCGAAAAGCATCTCATCGGGTTAGGTCTCGAAAAGCATCTCGCCTGGTTAGGGCTTCGGCGGAGAAGCGGGGCAACCCCTTTTTGCCGTGCGCCTCAATGATCCCAGTTCTAAAGTATCTCACCATATTAGGGCAAGCAGGTTAACCCCTTTTTGCCGTGCACCTCAATCACCCCAGTTCTAAAGCATCTCGTCATGTTAGGGCATTGGCATGTATTCGGCTCGCTCCCTTATTGCCATGCGCCTCAATTAAGTTTCTCCAATTATCTTTCTCCTTTTACCTCTCAACTCCCTCAATCCCTGTATCCCAACCCCCTTTTCTGATATAATAAACAATCATAACCCATTGAAAGGGAGGGATGATCATATACACCATCAACATACCTGTAGATGACCGGGCGGTAATCCGGGAGATCTTTGGTAATCTAGACGCAAATGCGAAATACATCGAGAAACAGATGGATGTGGAGCTGGCTCTAAATCGTGAGGGGTTACAGATCTGTGGGGACAAGACCAAGGCGGAATCGACCGAGGTGATCCTCAGAGAACTGGTAGAAGTCCTTCATAAAGAGGGCAACTTAGACCAGCAGAGCTTGGAATACGTCATCGCCATGGCGAAAAAGGGGAAGAACGAGGGGATCAAACAGATCTTGGACGAGATCGTCTGCGTGACCTCCTATGGTAAGCCCATCAAACCCAAGACCCTAGGCCAAAAACTCTACCTGGATTCCATTGATCGCAATGACATCGTCTTTGGCATCGGACCAGCCGGAACCGGAAAGACCTACCTGGCCATGGCCAAAGCCGTCACCGCATTTAAAAATAAAGAAGTAAACCGCATCATCTTGACAAGGCCTGCTGTAGAAGCGGGGGAGAGCCTTGGCTTTTTGCCGGGGGATCTACAGGAGAAGATCGACCCCTATCTGCGTCCTCTCTATGATGCTCTATTCGATATACTCGGCTATGAAAACTACCTGAAGCTCGTAGAAAAGGGGCTCATCGAAGTGGCGCCCCTCGCCTATATGCGCGGCCGAACCCTGGACAATTCCTACATCGTACTGGACGAGGCGCAAAACACGACAAAAGAACAGATGAAGATGTTTTTAACCAGGTTGGGCTTTGGATCCAAGGCCATCATCACCGGCGACATCACCCAGATCGACTTGCCCCGTGGGCGCAAGTCCGGCCTGGTCACCATCCGCCATATCCTAGAGGACGTTGAGGGCATCGAATTCATCGACCTGACTCGGCACGATATCGTCAGGCACCCCTTGGTGCAGCGAATCATCGACGCCTACGAAAGACACGAAGAGGCAAACGAAGGTGGAACTACTCATCGATAATCGGGCAGAGGGCCTGCAACTCACAGACGAAATCATCAAAGATCTGGAGCTTGCAGTATCCACTTGCCTACGCAATGAAAAAAAATCTGAAGACTATGAAGTCTCCTTATCCTTTGTGGATGAGGAGGAAATCCGAGACCTGAACCACGCCTACCGCAATGTGGATCAGGTCACTGATGTGCTGTCATTTCCCTTGGAAGAGGACTTCGCTCAGATGGAAAACATGCTGGGCGACATCGTCATCTGCTACAGCATCGCCCAGAAACAAGCCGATCGATTGGGCCATTCCCTGCGCAGGGAATTGGTCTATTTGACCGTTCACTCCATGTTCCATCTGATGGGCTACGACCATATGGACCCTGATGAGAAGACTGTGATGCGGGCCAAGGAAAAAGAAGTCATCCGAATACTGGGCATCTACAAATCCAAAGAGAAAGTCGTCAAGAAGAATCGCCGAACTCCCGTCATAAGTGGACTGAATCACGCCATCGACGGCCTCATTTTCGCGGTCAAGAACGAATACAATATGCGTGTCCACTTCGTGACAGCCGTCCTCGTGATCGTTCTGGCGACCTGGTTTAACCTCTCTCGAATGGAAATGGCCATGCTCTGCCTGACCATCACGCTGGTCATCTTGGCAGAATTTATCAACACCGCCATCGAATACACCGTGGACCTAGTCAGTCAGGAATACAATTTCTCTGCAAAAATCGCGAAAGACGTGGCGGCGGGAGGGGTGCTGGTGGCAGCTCTCTGCTCCTTGATCGTCGGCTATTTTCTCTTTGTAGACAAGGTCCTGCACCTGTCCCTGGACGTGTTTAAGCAGGTGCGCCGATCTTCGAGCCACCAGGTCTTCGTCATCATCGTCTTGATATTACTGCTCACCGTGCTCTTTAAGAGCATGTTCTTTAAGGGCAGAGGTACCCATGTACAGGGGGGAGCCGTCAGTGGCCACGCTTCCGTCTCCTTTGCCATCGCCACCATCATCGGCTTTTTGACCAATAACAGCATCGTCGTCATCTTGGGATTTGTGCTCGCCTTTCTCGTCTCCGAGTCCAGAGTGGAGGGGAAAATCCACGATTGGGCAGAGGTCTTGATGGGTGCAATCCTGGGAATTACTGCGACCATATTGATGTTCAAATTGGTCATGGGAGGTTAATATGAATTTTAAATCGGGCTTCGTCACCGTAATCGGACGTCCCAATGTGGGAAAATCAACCCTACTCAATCGCATCATCGGAGAGAAGATCTCCATCATCTCAGATAAACCCCAGACCACGAGGAATCGAATCCAGATGGTCTACACAGACGAGGCAGCCCAGATCATCTTTCTGGACACTCCCGGCATCCAAATGCCCAAAAATGTCCTCGGGGAATACATGCTCAAAGTCTCCAGATCTACACTGGAGGATGTGGACATCATATTATTTATGGTGGACTCAGGTAAGCCCTTCGGCAAGCTGGACACCTTCATCCTCCGGGAGTTAGAGGGCATCACCACTCCCGTACTCCTAGTCCTAAACAAGATCGACGAGATCGACATAGCTCTATTGGCAGAGCGTATCGAAGTCTATCAGAGCCTCAATCGCTTCGTGGGCATCGTGCCAATTTCAGCAATAGAAGACACCAATATCGACCAGCTCCTCGAACAGATCAAAGCGCAGCTCCCAGAGGGGCCCATGTACTACGACGAGGACACCATAACCGACCAGCCAGAGCGAGCCATCGTCGGCGAGATCATACGAGAGAAGATCCTCAACAATATGGACGAGGAGATCCCCCATGGGGTCAGCGTCGAAGTGGAGTCCATGAAGCAAAGACCAGACCGGGAACTGATCGACATCCATGCCGTCATCCATGTGGAGAAAAAATCCCATAAGGGCATGGTCATCGGCAAGGGGGGACATATGATCCAGACCATCGGCACCCAAGCCCGTCACGATATCGAACGCCTATTGGATATTCGAGTCAACCTCAAACTCTGGGTCAAGATCTCCAAGGACTGGCGGGACTCACTGGAAAGGATTCGGGAGTTTGGATACAAATAGTATCTACAATGAAGTCCATGGCCTGGTCATCCACGAGATGAAATACAAGAACACCAGCAAGATCCTCCGGGTGTTCACTCGAGAACTGGGCAAGATCTCGATCTTGTCCCAGGGGGCGATGCGCCCAGGCAGCGACAAGGCCTCCCTCAGCAATCTCTTTGGAATGAACAACTACTGCCTTTCGAAGGGCAAGAGCTTCTACTATATCCGTTCTGGAGAGCCCCTTAACAGCTTCCATAGGCTCAGTCAGAACCTCAGCTCCGTGGTATGCGCCAGCTTCGTCTGTGAGCTGCTGGATCGGACCATGTTCGAAGAGAGCCCCTATCCAGAAGTATTTGGACTGACCCAGTCTTTTTTTGAGGCATTGCTCATCACTCAGCCGTCCTATTCGGACCTACTGATCGCCTTTATCTACAAATTTTTAGCCTATATGGGCTACAGGCCGGATTTCACTGGCTGCCTATCCTGTGGTACCAGCGCAGAATCCGCCTATCAGCTGTCCATTTCCAGGGGCGGGGTGATCTGTCGCCACTGCGGCGGCGCAGAAGAGGGCCTTTACGCCATGAATCGCCTGGAGTTCAGGCATCTCAATCAGCTCTTATACCTTCCCCTAGTGGAGGGAACAGCCCATGGGGATTCAGGTCTGCCGATCGATCGAAAAAAGCTCTTAGGGGCTGCGATCGCCTATCTCTTAGAAGTGATGGAGCTGGAGGATCTGAGGGTTATCCCATGGCTACAAACTATAAAAATTCTCTAATTAATTTGCTAAGGCACCGGTTTTCATATACAATAGGTTGGGAAACGAGTGTGTCCGCTTGCGTCCAAATTCCTTGGGATGAAAATCCAATTGATAAGGAGGATTCGATGACGAGTAGTTACGTCTTAGAAATCATGCCGGAAGCCTTTCCGACTTTAGATATGACAAAGTGGAAAACCGAGTTAAGCCAACAAATCGAAAAATATCTGCGCGATGCGCATATTTCATATGAAGAACTAAGGGTCTATGCATCCAGTCGTCGACTCTCGATTCTAATTCTGGGATTACCCCGAATGAGCCTAGACTCTGTCGGGGAAATTTTGCATGCTCCCATACTGGACGCCTGTTCGGCGCTGGGAATCGTGCCGATCAGAGTATATTCACAGCTGGATCAGACACCCTGCCCACCGGTGGTAGAGGGGGCAGAGTCTGTAACGACGGCGGGTCCGATGGCCAATTCTACCGAATCAATTTCCATCCCCTCAGCCGATGTTTACCTAGAAACCCTGAAAAAAGAGAAGGTCCTCCTCTGTGAGGAAGACCGAAGGACCGAAATCCAGCGCATGGTGATACGTCTATCCCGCGGGATCGGAGGCAGCGTCATGCCCAATCCAAAGCTCATGCAGGATATCGTAGAGCGGTTTGAAACTCCCAGGGTCTACAGTATTCCACTGATGGCCGTCCATCTGGACATTCCAGAGAATCTCTTATTGGCCGTCTTTCGCGAAGACTTTCGCGGCTTTGCCATCGTTGATGACAAGGGAAATCTGCTGCCCTATCTGCTCCGGGTCACCCAAGGTGAACCTGAAGGTTGGGAGGATACCTACCGGGAATACATGGACACCAAATTATTGGATATATCCCGGATGTTTCATTTTGACCTACAGCAATCGGAAGAACAGAGCTTGTTAAAGCTCAAGGACATCCCCTTTCGAAAGGGACTGGGCAGTTATTATGACAAGACCTTTCGACTGAAAAAACTGACCACTCTCGTAGCGGAACAGCTTGTCGTCGGAAAACCGACCACCGACAATGCCACCAGAGCGGCAGGACTCTCCAAACTGGATCTGACCATGGAGGTCTATCGCCATTATCCAGAACTGCGAGGGGGGATGGGGGGATTTTATGCAAAATCTCTCGGTGAGAACAATATCGTCAGCGCAGCCATCACAGATCAATATCTGCCTTGTCAGCGCAGCAGAGAACTGCCCAAGAACACCTCCGGAAAAATCCTAGGCATCGCAGACCGAATTGACAATATCGCAGCGGCCATCGCCTTAGGCCTTAAGCCCCAAGAAGAATATAAATTGTCCCAGACAGCCAGGGGATTGACCCGTATCATCGTCGAGAGCAAGCTGGACTTAGATCTGGAACAGCTCGTTCGAAACGACCTATATCTCTATGTACAGGAGCATTCACTGGTCCTGGACTACGAAAAGTGTAAAGACGGGATCCTGCGTTTTATCCTTAGGGAATTCCATAGCTATATGCTAGAGCAGGGCTATGAAGCCCCCGTCGTCGACGCCGTACTTGCCACGGGCATTCTCAATCTCTACGAACTCACAGAGCGAATCGCCGCTGTCACCGTCTGGAAGCAGGAAGTCAACCAGGAATCCCTGGAGCAGCTGGCAATGCTGTTTAAGGTCTACCCACAGGACGTGGAGGAGGAGCCACAGCCCAGATTCCTACAATGTGAATCGGAAAAGGTCCTCTATGATCATCTCTCTGATCTGACGGAGATCGAAGCCATGCTCGACCGAGAGGATATTGGCGTCGCTCTAAATGCCATCTCACAACTCAGGGAGCCCATGGAGCGATTCTTTGCAGAATGTCTCGATGACTCCGATGACCCCGAAATAATCAACAACAGAAGGGCCATCATAACGAAGATCAAACATGTCATACAACGTATTTTTATCCCAGGCGTATTAGCACAGGGCCTGGAAGATGATCGTGAGGAGGATGATCGACATGCACCAATGGAATATTAGGGTCATTTCCGACTCCCTTGGGGAGACGGGTGAACAAGTCGTACATGCGATGATGAAGCAGTTTCCGAGCATCCGATATCATGTCGTACGCTATCCTGGCGTCATCAGCGAGGAACAGATTGACAATATCCTCCTATTTTTAGAGGAAGGGGAGATCGTCATCTCCACCATTGTACTCGAAGAGCTCAGAAACTATCTCTTGGAGCAAGCCAGTACACAAAACATCCACGTCTTTGACATATTGGGTGGTCCCCTAATGCAGTTCGAGGGCGTTTTTGGAATCAAGGCCGTCATGAAACCCGGTGCCAATCGGGAACTGGACACGGACTACTTCAGCAAGATTGCAGCCATCGAATTCACCGTCAAATACGACGACGGAAAGGACCCCAGGGGGATACCAATGGCAGATGTCACCCTCGTAGGCGTCTCGCGTACCTCCAAGACACCCACCTCCATGTATCTGGCGAACAAAGGCTATAAAGTCGTCAATATCCCCATGGTTCCTGAGATCGAAGCGCCAAAGGAGCTCTTTACCTCCGATCCAAAGAGAATCATCGGGCTGATCATCGACCCGGACAAGCTCAATGCCATTCGCGAAGAGAGGCTGCGCTCCCTGGGCATCGAAGGTGGCTCCACCTATGCCCAAGACGAACGCATACGCAAGGAACTCGTCTATGCCAAGGGCATCATGAAGAAGATCGGATGTGAGGTACTCGACGTATCCAATTCCACCATCGAAGGCACTGCAGGGGAAATCGTAAAAATCCTAAATCGCAACTTCCCAGGCAATCCGAAAAACGACTATATCGAGTTTTAGTAGACCCATTGATATCGAGGAATCGGCTCGAAACCCGACGGACCTAGCCTAGACAAAAGACAAGCCGGCATCTCCTTCCCATGATAGGGAAGGGAATGCCGGCTTTTTTGCAGCCATCCTGCCAAGTGCGTATACTAGCATCTAAATGTGGCGAATCACTTCGAAGCGCTCGAGTTCGTAGCTCTCCTCTGGGTGGATCCCAGCCTTTTCCAGGGCGATTTCCACCTGTTTTTGCGCCGTATCCACGCCCTCCAGCTCGGGGAGTAAGAGGCCCCGCCTGCGTCCCTTTGTCACGATCACCCCATATCTCTTCGGATCCAGATCGGCGAAACTCGCCGGTTCCGCTTCCCCCAGCACATCTACAGACACTTCCAGTTCCTCCAGCTCCTCAGGAGAGACCGCATAAAACCTCGGATCATAGGCGCTGGCTGAGACGGCGTTGTGGATGATCTCCATCGCCACATTCTCCTTCGTGGGGGAAATTGTCCCAATACAGCCCCTTAGCTGTCCATGGGAGTGGATGCTAACGAAGACTCCAGCCCTGTTCTGCATCAACTCCAGGGGCAGATCCTCGGGCAGGGGGAGCATGGTACGGGTTTTGGCATAGTTTTCGATACTGCGGACGGCCAAATCCACATATGGGTCCAGCTCCTCCTGTCCTTCTTCTATTTCCTCTGGGGCTCGGCCTTTGATGCGAAATTCTCCAACTCCATAACCTACGCCAAAGGGTCCCTCATAGGAGATCAGCTCACTGTCGTATTCAAAAGATGAGAGTAGTCCAGCCAGGATCAATAGAGAGTTATAGCCGCATTGCTGGGCACCTTCAACCAAGGCCTCCGGCAGCTCCATCAGCTCCTGAAAATCTCCGGATTCAACGGCCTCTACGACCTTTTGGTCAAAGAGGGGACCTTCCTCTCGGAATGCATAGGGTCCAGAGTCCTTGAGGGCATGGGAGAGATCTCCGCTGGCGATTACGACAAAGCTCTCCTGAAAGCCTTCCATTGTCTCCAATAACACCCGTCCAAAATCAAATAATTCCTCTCTGGTCAGCAAACCGTAATTGATGGGGATCAGCTTAGGGGCTCTGTTCTTCCAATTCAAAAAGCCGAGGGGCACCATCACCCCATGGTCCAATTCATAGCGCCTGCCAAAACCCATTCCACTGTGAAAAAGGATGGTGGGAATCTTTGCCCGCTCTGCATTTTCCTGGAGCTGGCCAGTAAAGGCCAGGTTGTTCTCATATCGAAAGGATAGCTCTGGGTTTCCAAATTGTCCAAAATTCCCCTCCAGCTCCCCTTCGTTCACGATGGTAATCGCATCCCGATACAGAGGGCCATGGGGTGTGATCACGATGATATTGTCCGGTGCGAGCTCTTCAATAGCCCTCGACATCCTCTGAATCCCATCCAAAGTCCTCTGGCATTCCCTCTCCCGGCCGCCGCCGATTGGGGGAAGCACCACTGGGGGATGAGGGGAGAGATAAGCGGCAAGTAGTTTCATATTAGACTCCTTTCATTGGCATATTGCCCAAAATGACTGTTTCCAAATACTCCCTCGCAATCTGTCCAGCTCGAACCATCGTCTCCAGCTCCGTCGAAGGCGTCCGCCTCTTATATGCGGGAAAATACCGGGACAGATGGAGTGGGATGCCCGGGTCCACATCTCGGATCCATCGACAGAGTTCGTGAATATCTTCATCGGAAGTGTTTAGACCGGGGATTAAAAGGGTAGTTATCTCTAAGTGGATCCCCTGTGCAAAAGCAGATCGAATCGTCTCGAGCACGGGAAGGACCCTTCCACCACAGATTTTTTGGTAGTATTCGTCCTTCATGGACTTCAAATCGATATTCATCCCATCTACAAATGCTGCCAGCTCTAAAAAGGGCTCTGGATTGATGTACCCATTGGTCACCAATACATTTTTAAGACCCATTCGATGGACTTCCTTGGCCGTATCCAGCACATATTCATACCAGATCGTCGGCTCATTGTAAGTATAGGCCAGGCCGAGACCTCCCTCTTGGGCGGCAATTTGCGCCAGCTGAGCAGGGGTCAACTCATACCGGCTATCGGTCATTTGAACGAGGTCGTGGTTTTGGCAATAATCGCAGGTCAAATTGCAACCGAAGGTTCCCGCCGACAGGATCGAAGACCCTGGGAAGAATCGGTGAAGAGGTTTTTTTTCGATGGGGTCCATCATCAAACTGGCGACCTTGCCATAATTCATCGCAATCAACTCCCCACCGAGATTGACTCGGACGCGGCAAATGCCCCTCTTGCCCTCAGGGATCCTGCAGAGATGGGGACAGAGGAAGCAGTTGACGCTTTGGTTACCAACTCTTTCAAAATAGAGTGCAGTTTTCATCAGGCACCCCCTTTCTATTTTTATATATACCCGATTTTCATTTGCTTCTGGTCGAATCCAGCTTCTTAGGGTATAATTATCGTTTAGGTGAATCTTCTGATGAAAAGGGGCTCTTATTGGGTATCATATCATCGGAGGGATCCTATGAATTTCAGAGAGAATAAGGAAGCCTGGGAGAGGGAATATCTTTCCCCATATGCCAGCCTCAGCGCTGCATCAAAGGGAAGGGACCTGCCAGAGACGCCCTGTAGCCTGCGCACCTGCTTTCAGCGGGACCGGGATCGGGTACTACACTCCAAGGCATTTCGTCGACTCAAACACAAGACACAGGTCTATATATCCCCTGAAGGGGACCACTATCGAACCCGGCTGACCCATACTCTGGAGGTCTCACAGATCGCCAGGACCATCGCCGGGGCGCTAAAGTTGAATGAAGACCTGGTGGAGTGTATTGCATTGGCCCACGACCTGGGGCATACTCCATTTGGACATATTGGAGAGGAGGCCTTAAATGACCTCAACCCAAAGGGCTTTCAGCACTATCGCCAGTCCATTCGGGTCGTGGAA
Source organism: Tissierellia bacterium (assembly GCA_030538075.1). Taxonomy (GTDB): domain Bacteria; phylum Bacillota; class Clostridia; order Tissierellales; family Peptoniphilaceae; genus JAUNUQ01. The sequence continues at coordinate 39,611 of JAUNUQ010000018.1, read as the reverse complement.
TTCCTAGAGGGCAATGAAAAGCGCCAGGGTCTCAACCTGAGCGCCGAGGTCAAGGACGGCATCGTCAATCATACGGGAAGCCGCATCGCCAGCACATTGGAAGGTCGCCTGATCAAATTCTCTGACCGCATCGCCTATATCAATCACGACATTGATGATTCCATTCGAGCGGGGATCTTGACCCCAGAGGAGTTACCATCCCAACTGACCCAGGTCTTGGGCAGGACCCATGGGGACCGGATCGACCGGATGGTAAAGGATTTGGTCGACTCCAGCGTAGATCAACCGGACCTAAAGATGAGTCCAGAAGTCTACGAGGCCACCATGGAACTCAGAAAATTCATGTTCGCCAGGGTCTACAACGACTCAGATGTCAAACGGGAAGCAGAGAAGGCGAAATACTTAATCGAAGAGGTCTACCGGTATTATCTGACGGATTTGAGCAGGCTCCCAACAGATCATCTGGACATCTATGCCCTGGACGCAAACCGGTGGCAATCAACGGACCACGACATCGTCAGCGACTATATCGCCGGCATGACTGATAAATATCTACTGATGAAATTTGAAGAGATCTTCATTCCGAAATCCTGGATGGGCTAGAGGGCCCAAGGGGAAACGAGGTGAGCCATGGCGTTTCAGGAAGAGGACATCAAGCGCGTCAAGGACCAGGCGAATATCGTCTCTGTAATCGGAGAATATGTGGACCTGAAACGCGCAGGCAGAAACTACAAGGGGCTGTGCCCCTTCCATAATGAAAAGACCCCTTCCTTCATCGTCTCCGAAGAAAGACAGCATTTTCGCTGCTTCGGCTGTGGTGAATCGGGGGATGTCATCAGCTTTTTGATGAAGCGGGACAATATGACCTTTATGGAGGCGGTAGAGCATTTGGCGGCTCGACTGGGCATCACCCTAGACAACACCGCCTTCAATCGCAGAAAGACCATCAACATGGAGAAATTCTACCGTATCAACGAGATGGCCATGCGCTTCTATTTCGAGCTCCTGTTGACCAATACCATACCGCGAAAATACCTGAGGGAGCGGAGGATCTCAGACGCCTCCATCAACAAATTCTTTTTGGGCTATGCGCCGAATTCCTGGGACGCCCTATTCAGCTTTTTAGTCGGCAAGGGAGTCAAGCCAGAGGATTTGATGACCCTGGGGCTGATCAGCCAAGGCAGGGACGGACGTTACTACGACCGTTTCCGCAACCGGCTGATGTTTCCCATCATCGACACGAGAAAGCGAATCATCGGCTTTGGAGGGCGGACCCTCGGCGAGGACAATGCCAAATATATCAACTCCTCAGAGAGTGTCATCTTTGAGAAAGGGAAGCATCTCTATGGTCTAAACCTAGTCCAAAAGGAGAGCAATCGGGACAAGATCCTCCTGGTCGAAGGCTATATGGACGTCATCGGCCTGAATCAGCAGGGAATCAATTTCGCCGTCGCCAGCCTGGGCACTGCACTTACTCCAGATCAAGCTAAGCTGGTAAAGCGATTCGGCAAAGATATGTTCATCTGTTATGATTCTGATAATGCGGGTATAAAAGCCACAGACAGAGCAATTACCGTGTTTCAAGACCTTGGACTTTCCCCCGGGATCTTGCAGTTACCCGAGGGGACGGATCCAGATGAATTCATACTGGCCCAGGGAAAAGATGCTTTTTTAACTCTAGTGGATCAAGCCGTAGCTCCCTTGGACTTTCGGATGCTTCAGATAAAGGGGGACACCGAAGGGGATCCACACCAGGGTTATCAGAAGTTGACCCAGTTATTGGCCCAGATCCAAAGCGCGGTGATGCGAGACGAATACATCGCAAAGGCCGCTCTGCTCTTTTCAATTCGGGAGAGCTCCCTGCGCGAGGATGTCCAATCCCTTCGCAGTGGACAAGGGGCCAGAGCCCCATCGAGATTCCACAGGGACAACACAGGACCTCGAAAACAGCGGAGAGTGCCCGCCCTATTGGCAGAGGCCTTTTTACTCTCCTGTCATTCGGCAGACTACTATCAGGAATTGGCAGAATATGTGGACAAACTGAAGGATTATAATCTGCCGATGTTATCCGAAGCCTTAAAGAAATTATACGACACAGGCAGGTCCAGTCTGGAACCGGGGGAATGGGAAGAAGCCCTTAGGGAACTGGATGCGCCAGAGACATTGATCGAAAAATTGATCGCATATCCCGCTCCCCAGCAGGACGATATGGATGGGCTGGTCATCGAATTGGTGCATCGCCTCGAAAGAGATGCTCTGCTCGAGGAGAAAGAGGGCCTTGTCCGGGATATCGGCATGCTGATCGCCATTGACGAACCGACGCCAGAGCAGTTGGCATTGCTCAAGGAGATGATGGCGAGAAATCGGGAGATTGATCTTATTTTAAAGACCGCAGTAAACGGTTAACGAGGAGGGAAATCCTGTGACAGATAACACGAATATTGAGAATTATGACGATGTCAAGAACGCGATCATCGAGGACCTGGCCAAGATCGGTCAGGAGAACAATGGCGTAGTCACCAATACTCAATTTGAAGCTCAGGAGTACATCTTGGATTTAGCAGAAGAAGACCTAGAGGAGATCAAGCAGAAGCTGACTCAAATGGGCATAGAGCTGCGAGAAGAAGACGAAATTGAGCGGGAGAAGCTCGAGGTGGATGGTGAAGTGGACCTGGAGATAGAAGACGAAGGCGATGAGGAATCCGATGAGGAATTGGTCAAGGACTCGGAAAAGGAAGAGCTCTTCGAAGAAGTAAACAATGTCACCGCCATCAATGTCGACGACCCCGTCAAGATGTATCTAAAAGAGATCGGGAAGATTCCCCTTTTGACTGGAGATGAGGAGAAGGAATTGGCCATGAGAATGGAGCAGGGGGATGCGCAGGCCAAGAAAAAACTCGCTGAGACCAATCTCCGTTTGGTCGTATCCATCGCCAAGCGCTATGTGGGTAGGGGAATGCAGTTTTTGGACCTGATCCAAGAGGGCAATATGGGCCTGATGAAGGCCGTCGATAAATTCGATTATACCCGGGGCTTTAAATTCAGCACCTATGCCACCTGGTGGATTCGCCAAGCCATCACCAGGGCCATAGCTGACCAGGCTCGTACCATTCGGATTCCGGTCCATATGGTGGAGACCATCAACAAATTGGTTCGGGTCCAGCGTCAGTTGATTCAGGAACTGGGTCGAGACCCCACCAATGAAGAGATTGCCGAAGAGATGGGCATCGAAGTGGAAAAGGTGAGGGAGGTCCGTAAGATCGCCCAGGAACCCGTATCCCTTGAGACCCCCATCGGCGAAGAAGAGGACAGCCACCTGGGGGACTTCATCGAGGACGAGAGCGCCATCGCCCCAGACGAGGCGGCCAACTACACCATGCTCCGGGAACAGCTGGCCGAGATCCTCGGCACCTTGACGGAGCGGGAGAGAAAGGTCCTGGAACTCAGGTTCGGTCTGACCGACGGGACACCTCGTACCCTAGAGGAAGTGGGGAAGGAATTCTCCGTCACCAGGGAGCGGATCCGGCAAATCGAAGCCAAGGCCCTCCGCAAACTAAAACACCCCAGCCGCAGCCAAAAATTGCGAGATTATTTGGAATGATTGGCGAATTACCAAAGCTCAGTCCAAGACTCCTCGCCATTGCCGAGATGGTGCCGCATTGCAAACTCCTCGGAGATGTCGGCACCGATCACGGCAAATTACCCCTCTATCTGATCCGCACTGGGCGGGTAGAAAGGGCCATCGCCACGGACATCAGCTCCAATTCCCTAGATAAACTGCGGAATGTACTCGTGGAGGACTCCGCAGCAGACCAGATCGAATGCATCGTCTCCGACGGCCTCTTGGCCTTTCAGCAGGCGGTGCCCGATGTGGTCGTGATCGCTGGAATGGGGGGCAAACTGATCATGACCATGTTTCAAAGAGCTCCTGAAATCCGTGACCAGGTAAAGCGGTTTATCCTTCAGCCCAATACAAATGAATCCGAACTGCGAAGCTACCTGCACCAGCAGGGGCTAAGGATCGAAGACGAGACCTGCATTTGGGACGCAGGTCATTTTTATCAGATCCTCAGCGTCGTCAAGGGAGTAGAGAACTACGAAAAACAGAGTCATTATCTATATGGATATTTGAACCTGACCCGGCAAAATCCCACCACTCTTCAGCTATTGGACAGCGAGTACGCACGCTATAGAGAAATTCAAAGGCGATTGGAAGAGCAGGGGATGACAGGGGAAAAACCGGATCGTATAAAACAGCATCTAAAGTGGATTGAGGAGGCCTATCAGCATTATGAAACTGAGCGAAATCATACACAAATTTGAGAACTGGGCTCCTCTGGAATTACAAGAGGACTGGGACAACAGCGGTCTACAGATCGGAGATCCCAATATAGAGGTGACGGGCATCGTCGTCTCCTTGGACTGCGAACCCCCTGTATTGGAACATGCAGCTCAGCAGGGCTGCAATCTGATCTTCAATCACCATCCCCTGATCTTCAAAGCCCTGCCCAATCTCGACGCCAGCCGTCCGTTATCTCAAACGGTGATCTCTGCCATCCGGGGAGGGGTCGCAGTCTACGCCGCCCACACCAATCTCGATGTGGTCCCTGGCGGGGTCAACGACGCCCTAGCGGAAGCCATCGGCTATTCACTGCCAAAGGTCCTAGATGACAACGGAGAGGGTATCGGCATGGGCCGATACGGCGATATTGAACCCATCAGTCATATGGATCTGATCCAGAAGATAAAAGAGCGAATGGGACTGGAGCAAATCCTGTTCTATGGCGATCCCGAGGCGTTGACCCAATCCATCGCCGTAGCCGGAGGAAGCGGCAGCTACCTGATCGACCAGGCCGCCCGAAAAGGAGTCCAGACCCTGATCACAGGTGACGTGAAATACCATGATGCCCAATATGCCGACAGCCTGGGCGTATCCCTTTTGGATTTGGGACATGATCATTCCGAATTTCCCGTCCTACAGAAAGTGAAGAGCTTTCTGGAACAGATCACAGATGGAGAGATCCCGGTCGAGGTCTATGCAATACCAGATCGCCGCCGTATTCTGTAGCCCTCGGCTGCAATCTTGACGAAAACCAAAAAAATACCTATAATAAGGGCAAGTAAATCAGATAATCGCGTGAAAACGAGGAAAGTCCGTGCACCATAGAGCGAGGATGCTGGATAACGTCCAGTGGAGGCGACTTCAAGGCTAGTGCAACAGAGAGATACCGCCCAGCACTTAATTTGTTAGGACCGGCTGTTAGGAAACGAATATGCGTATTGTGGCGACTAGGAAGACGCCGTCGGTACTAAGAAATTAAGTGCTGGGTAAGGGTGGAAAGGTGGGGTAAGGGCCCACCGGCGAACTGGCGACTGTTCGGCCATGTAAACCCCATCCGGTGCAAAATCAAAAGCGGACCAAATAGCGGCTGCTCGTCGTGGTCCGAGAGGTAGATTGCTTGAGCTTACTGGCAACTGTAAGCCTAGATAGATGATTATCAAATACAGAACACGGCTTATAGATTTACTTACCATCTAGGGCACACTCAAGGGTCGAACAGACAGGAGTGTGCCCTGTTTTGTACAAAGGAGTTCAGATATGACCAAGAAGACAAAAATCGGTTGCATCACCATCGGCCAGACCCCTAGGGCAGACGTCCTCGAAGAACTCGTCCCCATCTTTGGCAGTGAGGTGCAAATACTGGAGGCAGGAGCTCTCGACGGCTTGACCAAACAGAGGATCGAAGCCGAATTTCAGCCTGCACCTGGGGAATACGTCCTCGTCTCTCGGCTAAGAACCGGGGAGGAGGTCACCATTGGTGAATCCCATATATTGGATCGCCTCCAGTCCTGCGCAGAGGAATTAGAGGATCAGGTGGATTTCATCCTACTCCTATGTACTGGAGTTTTCAAGAAAAAGCTTCAGGTCAAAGTGCCCGTATACTATCCATACGAGATCATCGATGGGATCCTTCCCGTATTGGTGAATGGGCAGAGGCTCCTGATCCTAAATCCATCCACAGAGCAGATTTCACAATCCTTTATGCGCTGGGAGGGAAAGATCGATGGAGTCCGCGTCCTGGCGGCATCCCCCTATGACCTGACCCAGGGAATGCAAAATGCGGTTCAGCAGATCAGGGAATCCGATGCCCAGATGGTCTTTTTGGACTGCATCGGCTACACAGAGGCCATGAAGCGGGAGATTCAGAGCCAGACGGGACTGCCCGTCCTATTGAGCAAGACCCTGGTCGCCAGAGCGCTCAGTGAACAGCTCCAGGGTGGTGGATTTCCCCAACAGGGCAAAATCAGCGCCATGTCGACGACGCTGCGCGCTCTCTTTGACGACCTCAACGAAGGGGTCATCATCAGTGACGAGACCGGCAGAGTCGTCGTATACAATAAGGCGATGGAAAAAATGGAGAACAAGTCCGCTGAAAAGATGATCGGAAAATTCATCTGGGAGGCTTATGGCTACAATGACCGAAATGCCTCCGAACACTTTCAGGTGCTGGAGACCGGTAGAGAACTGGTCAATATCTACTCTGCCCATGTGTCGGTCAATGGAGTGCCTCAATACACCAATTACAGCACCTATCCCATCAAGGACGGCGAGGAGATCATCGGCGTACTCTCCATCTGTAAAAATGAAAAGGAGCTCCACTCCCTGCTGATGGACACCATCGAATCTCGCCGAAAGCACAATGTCAACTACGATATCGCCACTGGGCGGACCTATTCGGAAAATGGCACCTCATACAGCTTCAGTGATTTCGTCGGAGAATCAGAACAGATCAGCCGCTTGATCAAAGAGGCCCAGAACATCGCCTGGCTGGACAACAGCATCCTCATCGTCGGCGAGACGGGCACCGGAAAAGAGGTCCTCGCCCAGAGCATACACAATTACGGCAAGCGGAGCGTAGAGCCCTTTATCGGAGTCAACTGCGGCGCCATACCGGAAAATCTGATCGAGAGCATCCTATTCGGCACGGTCAAGGGGGCGTTCACAGGTGCTGTGGATCATCCCGGCCTATTAGAGGAAGCAGGCACCGGCACCCTATTTCTAGACGAGATCAACTCCATGCCCGTACTCACCCAGTCCAAGCTGCTTAGGGTCCTCCAGGAAAAGAGAGTCAATCGGGTGGGGGACAATAAAAGCTATGAGATCAAATGCCGTTTTATCAGCGCGATGAACGAACAGCCCCACGACGCCATTCAAGGGGGCAGCTTCCGGGAGGACCTCTACTATCGACTTGCCGGCTTTAACCTCTACATCCCCGCCCTTCGGGAGCGAAAATCCGATATCGACCTGTTGATACTCTCCTTCTTAAAGAGATATGCGCCCTTGATGGGCAAGAATATCATCGACATCGATGATCGGCTACGGAGTATTCTTCAGAATTATCCGTGGCCGGGAAATATTCGCGAACTTGAGAATCTAGTGGAGAATATGCTGGTCAGTGCCGATGCCAATGAGAGAGTGTTGGGAGTAGAGCATATCCCGGCGTATCTGGAAAAGCGGATCCTCGGTCCAAATCCCTATCCGGACTACGAGGAGTCAGATGATTCCCTGCCTTCGACTCTGGCTTCCATAGAGAGGGAGATCATCCGAAAGAGCCTGGAAAAAAACGACTATAATTATACAAAAACGGCAAAAGAACTGGGGATTATCCGCCAGGGCCTGATGTATCGCATAAAGAAATTGGAGATTGAGCTCAAAGATAATTGAAAGAGCAGAGAAGAGTAGGTATCGCCGCATAATATTTTGCGACTCGCAAAATATTATGCGGCGATTAAAACGGTTTTTCGTGGAAATCGCAAAATATTTTGCGATTCAGCTAAAAAAGCCTGTTGAGAAAGGGGAGTTTTCGTGGATCTAGATTTGGCACAGTACTTGCTTTATTATACGGCAAGGTGAGAACACCAGATCCATAAACTTTGAAAGGGGTAAACAACATGGCAAAAGAGAAACCAGTAGTATTATATGAAGTGAAGGCACAGAGGGGTGGCTTTGATCAGCCAGAAACTCTAAGATGTAAGGGATGGAAACAAGAGACCATCCTAAGAATGCTCGAGAACAATATGGAGAACGCCGAGATCCCAGAACTATTGGTCATCTATGGTGGAAACGGAAAATGCGCGAGAAACTGGGAGTCCTACTATGCAATCATCGAATCCTTGAAAAACTTGGAAGATGATGAGACCCTAGTCGTTCAATCCGGTATGCCCGTTGCAATCTTTAAGACACATAAGATGAGCCCATCCGTCGTCATGGCTACCACCAATATCATGAAGGCCACTTGGGAGACCTTCTATGATCTACAAGATAAGAACCTGACCATCTATGCACAATACACGGCAGCTCCCTGGGAGTATATCGGAACCCAAGGCGTCATCCAAGGTACTTTTGAAACCCTGTCTGCCATCGCTCGTAAGAAATTCAATGATGACCTGACCGGACGCATTCTACTTACTGCTGGCGCAGGCGGAATGGGCGGAAACCAATCTTGGGCGATGAAGATGCATGGCGGTAGCGCCATCGTCGTCGACGCAGATGAGAGAGTCATCCGTCGCCGTATGGGCAAGGACTATATGGACCAAATCGTCTACAGTTTTGACGAAGCTCGTAAAATCGTAGAAGAATCCAAAGAGCCCATCGCAGTTGGCGTCGTAGGAAACGCAGCCGATGTCTACGAAGAGGCTTTTGAAAAGGGCTTTATGCCAGATGTCATCACAGAAATGTGCCCATGCCATGACCCCATCTCCTATATCCCATCGGGATACACTGGAGAAGAGGCAGACAAATATCGTATGGAAGACCGTGAAGCCTATATGAAGGACGCACGTACGACCATGAAGCGACAATTGGCTGCAATGAACGCATACTATAACAAGGGTGTAGAAGTATTCGAATACGGTACATCCATCCGTAAAGAGTGTAGAGACGCTGGAATGCCCGAAGAAGAGGCAATGACTATTCCAGGATTCGTCGCCGAATACATCCGTCCGCTATTCTGCGAAGGCCGTGGACCTTTCCGCTGGACTTGTATCTCTGGTGCAGCAGAAGACCTGGCTTATCTGGATGATCTGGCACTGGAAGTCTGCAAGGGCGACCTATTGGTGGAGAGATGGATCAAGCTGGCTCGTAAGAACCTGCCCATCGAAGCACTTCCCGCTCGTATCTGCTATATGGGCTTTGGCCAACGTCGTCGATTCGGCCAAGCCGTCAACAAGGCAATCGCTGAAGGCAAGGTAAAGGGACCTGTCGCTTTCTCAAGGGACAACCTGGACTCCGGCTCCATCGTCAACCCGACCTTCGAGTCTGAGAAGATGATGGACGGTGGCGACCTGATCTCCGACTGGCCATACCTGAATGGTCTATTGAACTGCGCAGCTGGCTGCGACCTGATCGCCATCCAAGCCAACTACTCCATGGGTGAAGCCGTTCATACCGGTGTTACCATGATCGCAGACGGAACAGAAGAAGCTGCTCTTCGACTGGACCGCGCATTGACTGTGGACTCCGGAATCGGCGTTGTACGTCACGCACAAGCTGGCTACCAAGCAGCAAAAGACGTATGTAATGGACAAGGAAAACTAACCGACGAGACAATTCAAATTCCACTCTGGTGGGAGCCCGCTGATAAGGTCACATTTGGACCGGAAGGCGCTTGGAGATAAACCCGTAAACCAAAGAGGGAGTTCGAAACCGAACTCCCTCGAGTTTTATTGAAAAACAAGACAATTGGAGTGAGAAAATGGGAACAATACTCAAAAACTGTGGGCAGATCCTGACCATGGCAGATGGCGCAGGCGTCGGATGCAAAGAGGGCCTGAGCCTTCGAATCGAGGGGGATCGGATCGCACAAATCGCCCCCTATGAAGAGCTCATGCTGGAGGATGGGGAGTATACCGAACTGGATTGTACGGGAAAAGTCGCACTCCCCGGTTTTGTAGACAGCCACACCCATCTGGTATTCGGCGGGTCGAGATTGAAGGAATATGTCGCCAGGCTTTCGGAGAACCGGAGAGAGGTGCTGATCCGTAGCCTGGGGAAGATCGGCCTAGACAGCTCCATGGAATCCACGAAAAACGCCGGATTCGAAGAGCTGAAGAACTCCTCGATGGACAAATTGAACTGCCTATTGGAACAGGGGATCACCACAGTAGAGATCAAGAGCGGCTATGGGATCGATAAGGACACCGAGCTCGAGCAGCTGCGGGTCATCAAAGAATTGAAAGAGTCCGCATGGCAGAGCCTGCATCCCACCTATCTGGGGGCCCATTACTGGGATCAAGAGATGGGGAAGAAGGCCTATATCGACTTTATGATCAAAGAGGTCATGCCAGTCATAGGAGCAGAGGGCTTGGCAGAGTTTTGCGATGTCTGGTGCGATGACGGCTTCTACACAGCTGAGGAGTCCAGAGTGGTGCTCGAAGCGGCAAAGGGATTTGGAATGACCCCAAAGATCCACACCGACTGCTATTCAGACATCGGCGGCTCCAAGATGGCGATGGAGATTGGCGCCGTATCTGTGGATCATTTGAACTATCTGCCTGCTGAGAACATCCCCCTACTCGCAGAAAGTGGCGTAGTAGCTGTGCTGTTACCCGGAACGGATTTTTCCGTACAGCATCCCAAGCCCTTCGATGCCAGGCCGATGATCGATGGGGGAATGCAGGTCGCCTTGGCGACCAATCTGAACCCAGGCAACTGGATGGTATCCATGCAACTGGTCATCGCATTTGCATGCAGAAATCACGGCATGACCCCCGAAGAGGCCATAGTGGCATCAACCTACGGAGGAGCGAGGGCCTTGGGCATCGCAGATGAGGTTGGAAGCTTGGAACCGGGAAAGATCGCCGACATCCAGATCTGGGACACACAGGACTACCAGGACGTCTGCTATAAGCTGGGACAAAATCTGGTACAGACCGTGATCAAAGGCGGACGAATCGCCTTATCGCAGGGGAGAATTCAGGACAAATAGAAGGGAGAAATCATGGATTATAAAGATATTTTGGATTTGATATTGGACGCTGAAGACGTCACCGTTGGCGGAGGCTGCTCCTCTGCATTAGCCGGGGCAATGGCCGCGGGACTGATGGGCATGGTGGTAAAATTGTCCATGAAAAAGGATTTTGGTCTGAGCGCCGAGGATCTAAAGCATTATGATCGAGAACTAGCCGAGCTTCAAAAACAGCTCCTTCAGGGCACCGTCAATGACCGAGAAGCCTATCTCGCCATCGTCAACGCATATAAGCTGCCAAAGGGGACCGAAGAGGAAAAGGATTTGCGCAAACTGGCCATTGAAGACGCTGGCGTCACCGCTGCCAGAGCTCCTAAGGAAAATGCCTTAAACTGCGCTAGAGTCTTTGAGATCGGAATGATATTAGATGGCAAGACCAATCCCGCTTGCGACACGGATCTCCAGATGGGCATCAGCTTGGCCGAATTGGGCCGAGAAGGAGCCAAGATGAATATTGAAGTGAATCTGCCATTGATTAAAGATCCCGCCAAAAAAGTGGAATTTGAAGAGGTATTACAGGAACTATAGAGATCGGCATTTACCCTGGCATACAGCGAGCATATATACAGTAGATTGAGGCAATAGAGACGAACCCTTATCGCTCCATGAGGAGCCAATGAGGGGAGTATGCTGTATGCAGCGGAGAAAATTGCCAATGATCCGTCTAGTTTCTGGAATATTTCGGCTGCAACCAATTCCCATTATCCCCAACCCATGGTATACTGATGAGGGGATATCCCAATAAACATCTTATGGAGGAATCAATGAAAGTATTAATGGCAGAAGTGAATTTTAGCGAAGGGACAAACCTGGAAATCGTAGAGCAGATACGATCCGAAATGGTCTCCGTCGAGGGAATCGATGTGCTCGACGTGAACACGGACAAAGACCATAATCGGACTGTATTCACCTACAAAGGATCTCCAGAGGACGTCTTGGAAGCCACCAAGAGGCTCTCAAAAAAGGCCGTCGAATTGATCGATATGACCAAACACCAAGGCTCTCACCCGAGAATGGGCGCAGTGGACGTAGTCCCCTTCATCCCAGTAAAAGACGTGACCACGGAAGAAGCCGTTGCCATCGCTAAAGAATACGGAAAGTTCATGGGAGAGCTCGGCGTGCCCATCTACTATTACGAAGATGCCACGGATAACCCCGACCGAAAGACACTCCCTAAAATCCGTAAAGGCGAATACGAAGCCCTCGAAGAGAAATTCAAAGACGAGTTTTGGACGCCAGACGAGGGACCATTCAAGTTCAACGCCAAATCAGGAGCCACTGTCACCGGTGCGAGATTCCCATTGGTCGCCTTCAATATCAATTTGGATACGACCGACTTAGAGATCGGAAAAAAGATCGTCATGACAGTTCGAGGAGCCGCAGGTGGGTATAAATATGTAAGGGCGATCGCCCTGGAGCTGCCCGAGAAAAAACAGGTTCAAGTCTCTATGAATTTGACCAACTACGAAAAGACGGCCATCCATCGAGTCTTTGAAACCATCAAATCCGAAGCCTCCAGATACAATGTCAACATCGTCGACGCGGAGCTGGTGGGACCTGTACCCGTCTATGCATTGACGGAACTACTCCAGTTCTATATCAAACTGACAGACAACTTTAACGAAGACCAGTACTATATGTAATCACCGAGGCGCTCGGTATAGGGAGCGGATCCGAAAAACAAAGGGGAGGGCGATGGCCCTCCCTTTCCCAGTATAGAGAATATGAAATACTTGAGAAAAGAGGGAGACTATGGCAATAAGTGCATTGGAAATGAGACTGCGGGAATTAGCTGAAACACAGTTGGGAAAAGCCTTCTCACTTAATTTAGATCTTGCAGAGCATCCAGAGATCTCTGGAGCAGAATACGAATCGGTCAAGCGGATCACCGAACTCTTAGAAGAGGAGGGGATTCCCTGCGAAATCGGTGTCTGCGGTTTTCCAACGGCCTTTAAAGGAATTGTCAAGGAGGATCCAAGCTCCCCAATTCGCATCGCCATCATCACCGAATACGACGCCCTACCAGGTATCGGCCACGCCTGTGGTCACAGTGCCAGCGCAGCTGCCAGCGTGCTGTCCGCCATCGCCCTAAAGAGATGCGGCGAGGATTTTCCAGGCAGCATTGACATCATCGGCACCCCCGATGAGGAAAATATCGGGCTAAAAATTCCGATGGCAGAAGCCGGCTACTTCGACGACTATGATTTTGCCATCATGGTCCATATGGACTCCAACTACAAACACAACTGGAAGCTCTTTGCCTTTGAGACCTATGATTTTATCTTTACAGGGAAAACCGCTCATGCAGCTGCTTCGCCCTGGGCTGGCAAAAATGCCGTCGATGGAATGCTACTGATGATCCATGCATTTGAGATGATGCGCCAAAAGCTCCGGGATGGGTCAAGGGTCGAGGGCATTATCAAAGAGGGCGGTCTCGTCTCCAATATCATCCCAGATCGCGCAGTCTGCCAATATACTTTTCGCGCAGGCAGTATAAATTACCTTCGGGAAGAAGTCCTACCCATGGTCTTTGATGCAGCCAAGGGATGCGCCTTAGCCACTCAAACCGAGGTGCAGATCCTGCCCTATGGAAACCCATTCTACGATATGAAACCCATTCCCACGGGAGAACATACCCTGCTGGAGATCTTTGCGGACTATGACTTCCCGAACGATACCTCTGGACAAGTGATGGGCTCATCGGATATGGGAAACCTGAGCTATCATTGTCCCGCATTTCATCCCTCCGTTCCCATCACGGAAGATATCAGCTTACACACAGTAGAATTTGCCGAGGCCGTCAAAAGTCCAAAGACCAAAGGCGCCATCCTGGACGGAGCCACCATCATCCTAGCCATGATTGCCCGCGCTGTAGAGAATCAAGACTGGATCGATCAAATTGCAATAGAATTTAAGGGATAGGTTGAGATATCAAAAAGTTGTTTAGGAAATGTCACAAATAATAGGGAAAAATCAGAGCATTGGTCAATTGCAAAAAGGTTGAAAAAATGCTCTTTTTGCTATCCATTCGAAAATCTAATCATAATTAAATGGATGATAGAGAAAATAAATCAATAGAATCTAAAATATTTACAAAAATTTTCAAAACATTTGTTATAATGTCATATAGTATCGTAACTTTGATAATTAGATAAGTAGGATGCAGAAGAGAAATCCTTTCTCTCATCCTATGGCATTGAGGATAATGAACTAAAGGATGTACTGACTTTATTTTGGGAGGAAAAATGAGAGTGAAAGAAAACAGGACGCGGCCAAGACTCCTCGGTCAGTCCGGTATTGGGGAGATCATCCCCATTGGCAAAAGGCGGCAGACGGCACTGCTACTCGCCCTGCTTATGATATTGCAGGCATTTGTGCCCATCCTGCCCGTAGCAAAGGTAGAAGCGGCAGAGGTCCGAGAGACGGTGCGCTTCCCCAATGAAAACTATTCCAATATCAACCCGGCTTATACAAATGGTGGGTTTTTCAGCATACCCGATGACCCAAGGAACAGTCTGGTTATTAATGGCAAAGGGGATAACTTCTTGAATATTGTCGATGGAGAGGATAATCATTCCATCGCCAACTCGAATGTGACCTTTAATCCATTGACCCAGAATGCTGAGCTTCAACTTAATCTTAACCTTAACCTTGGAGCATCTAGCACAGACCCCCATATCATGAATCGCGGGATGGCGATCGTCCTACATGGGAATGGAATCGACCAGAGTCCTGGAGACTCCGCTTCAGCACTAGGGGTATATGGATCTAATAAAGTCTCAGAAATACAAAACTCCGTCGCGATCGAATTTGACCTTTGGGGAAATGGAGGGGAATACGACCCCGGTATTACTGGTTATAGCCCTCATATTGCCATTACAAAGCCCATTATCCCGAGCGCAAACGACAAGATAAATGTCGTTCACGATGCATTAACAGAGTATCCGACTTTGGCAGACAACAAGTACCGCAGAGTGATTGTCACTTGGACCCATACCTCCAATGGGGTCGATGGAATCGAGAACACTGCGGACGATCTCTACTCTTTGATGTATCGGTTCTATGATACGGATACGCCGATGGCAGATTCCAGTTATGTGTATGGCCAGAGGACCTATACAGCAGCTGCAGCGACTACTCTATTTGGTGGAAATGAAGTTCGCTTTGCAATAACGGGTGGATCCTATGATACTGCTACAATGAGTGCGGCTTTCCCAGCGGTCCACCAATACACTGTCAGTTATCTCGTCCAAGATAAAGAAGGCAATCCCACTACGACTTTGGTACCTGGTATTTCACCTAATCCCGTAAAGAAATCCACCTCCCGAAGTACCATTGACTTGGCGCCATTACCAAACCCACCACCGGGATATGAGTTGGTGACCGGTCAGCGTACGATTAAATATGTCTCAGGAGAACCCGCCGACAACAATTTTGTGTTTTATTATAAACCGCAATATGTACCAGTTCAGATAAATTATCATATCGAAAACATGGCTGGGTCAGTTGAGGAGCCCAATTTTACTACACTCTTCTCCAGTCACACCAAACTCTATGGATTTGTAGGGGATGAGGCAACCGCCCCCACTCTTGAAGAGATCCTAACGGAAATGGTAAAGGCCGGAACTATTTCACAAGCCACTGCAGATATGTACAACACCTGGTTTACACTGGATTCGGGCCTATCCAATATAGAGGGGACTATCACGGCAGATAATCCGCAAACGCTAAATGAAAACGAAGGATTAATTCTAAATCTCTACTATCGTGGTAGTAGAGAGGTACCGTACACGGTAAAATATCAACTTCAGGGATCCAATCAACAGCTGTTAGACCCGATTAGTCGGACCGATGGGATTATCACCCAGTCAATGGATTTGTCCGAATATGCTAAAGAGATTCTAGGCTATCAATTGGTCACCACGGATTTCGATCTGCTGCTCAATGAGACTAAAAATTATGAAAAGATCTTTGAATACAAGGCATTAGATTCAACCTACACCGTTCGTCATCTGCGCCAGACTTTCGCAGCAGATAATAGTTATAGTTATGAAGTATTTGAATCAGACTCCTTCGCAGCTGAAACAGGAACTAATGTCATCGGTACGCCAAAGAAATATCTCGGCTACTCCTATGAACCATTGTCGTCCAAGCCAACTGGGTTGGTAAAGGGAGATGGAAGCTTAGAGCTCGAGTTGAGATACTCGGCAGATCGGACATTCTATCTGGTAGAACACTATCTCTTAGATAATGAAGGAGTTGCAACCAGTTATCAGCGACTAGCGCTTCAAGGGAATACCGGTTCCTATGTGAAGGGAAATCCGATCCCAATCGAAGGTTATGATTATTCGGGAACCCTGACCAGTGGACAGGTGATCGGACTGGAGGACAACACCGATCCTAATAATCCAAATGCTTACATTACTACAGATGATTTTAAGGGACTGGTCCTAAAACTCTACTATACTCCAGATCTCAATATCCCCGTGACCATACGTCATACCTTGGCGGACGGTACGATTATCTCTCCGGACAGGGTCGGGGCTTATAGTGGAGCCGTTGGCGAGACAATTGATGTTGCGGCAACGACGGTTCCGGGATATTCTGTGACTGGAACCCCATCAGTACCCTATACGATCAAAGCAAGGGATAATATTGTCACCTTTATCTACGAGCCTAGGTCTGATACCAACTACTCAGTAGAATTCTATAAAAATAATGAAAAAGTTGGATCGGAGACGAGAACCGGAACAACCGGACAGGAGATCACCGCCGACCCAGAACCGTCAACGCAGACAATAATAGACGAATTGGCTGGCTATAGCTATAATGAGGAAGCTTCTGCTCTATTTATTAAGGGAGTTATTAAAGCCGACGGGTCACTAGTTCTCAGAGTCTATTATCATGCAGCTGACGACACTGAGTACCATATGGAATACTATATGCAAAATGCAGATGGTACTTGGCCGACCACTGCTACCTATACAATTCCGGGATATGGTACAACGGGGGGTGAAGCTACATTTTCAGCGACTCCCTTTGCGGGTTTTGCTTACGATAGCTCTCATCTTGATAATTTTTTGAGCGGAACCATCACTGGGGATCCCATTTTAACATTAAAGGGATACTATACAGCGAATACAGACACAGCGTATTCCGTTGAGCATTATATTCAATCGGCTCCGGATTCGACAGAGTACACTCTCCATTCTACGCAGGACAAGACGGGAACGACGGGCACTCCTCTACCGAAAGACGGGGATGCATTAACGGACTTGACGGGCTATGCGATCAATTCTGCTAAGACGTTGGCAACAACTGCAACGATCGCTGGAAATGGTTCGATGATCGTGCGGTACTACTATGACCTCACCAATCTACCGATCACGGTCAACTATTTTGTGTCCCAATCTCTATTCAAATACACCGATGGATCCAGCGATCTGCCCTATGCAGTCCAGGCTTCCTATAATTTGGATGCAAAGATTGGAGAACGGATCACTCCGAAAGCCTTGACGGAGATGACAGGTTATGGGGCGCACCACGGCTTTCTGCTGGATATGGCTAAATCCGATCCAATCCCTGCGAGGATCACCGCCGAGGACACGACGATCAATGTGTATTACCGGGGGATTTCCAATCGCCCCTATGTAGTCGAGCATTATATTCGGGATATTGCCGGAGGTAATGTCGAGGTATTAAAGAGATCCGATGAATATGTAGATGGGATTTCTGGCGCGACGATTCAGCTCGGGTCCAAGGTTTTGTCGACGGAGCATACGCCCGGCTTCACCTATGATAGTACGAGTTACTCCTCCAGTGTTTATAGCCCAAATACTAGCAAAAGAGAGGGTTATACCTCCGCACCAAACTATATCCTCTATCCCAATACCTCCTACGATCCGCAGCTGATTATCAAGCTGTTCTACACTCCGAAGGAGGATACCAGCTATCAGATCCAGCATTATGTCCCCGATGGGGCAGGGGGTTATCGAGTAGCCCTCACGGAATACGAAACGGGGATCACCAGTAGTATTGTCACAGCGGATCTCTTATCTGGCATAGATGATATCCGGCTGAAGGGATATTCCTTTGATCGAGGGAATACAAATAATCTTCGATCGGCGAGACTCCAAGGGGATGGGTCCACTGTATTAAAGCTCTATTACACGACGACACAAACGGATTATTCCATTGAGTACTATCTCCAAAAAGCAGATGGTAGCTATGATGCGCTGCCTTCGCAAAGAGATGCCCTCCGCGGCGTGACTGATAGCATCGTATACGCTTCGGTGGACCAAACGGAAACGGGAGCTCCAAAACAGATCCCAGGTTACACCTATCTACCTGGCTCTTCTGGTGAGCGCTGGTCCGGGCAAGTTGTAGGGGACGGCAGTCTGACGCTAAAACTGTATTATGCCGTAAACGACACGACCCCATATACCGTGCAGACCTATCTGCAAGGTGCTGGTGGTGTTGGATATCAGCTGTCGGAGACGAAAAACCTTTCGGGGATGACCAATACCCAAGTATCGGTGCAAGACACAAGCCTTCCAGGCTATACCTTTGATTCGAGTATCAGCACGAAGAGCGGTGTCGTCCAAGGAGATGGCAGCTTACGACTAAAGCTCTACTATTCTGCAAATGCGACGACGATCTATACGATCGAGACCTATTTACAAGAATCGGACGGCTCCTATCCAGCTACACCAAGTCGGACTTCAACGGGGATGGGACAGACAGGCTCCACCGTTCATGGAACGGCGCCCAGGATCGAGAGCTACGCCTATGATCCCGAACATTCTGAGAATATCACCAGCTCGGTCATCGCCGGGGACGGATCCACGGTTATAAAATTCTACTATACGGCGAATGATATAAAAGACTACACCGTCCACTATATTCTAAAAACCGAGAAGGGTGAGCATCTTGACTTGGCGCCTGAAAAACTGGTAGAAAACCCAGTAGACGAAGAAGGAAATCCACTAAAGGTGGGGTCAATCGTCACAGAGACGGCACCAGAGATAGATGGATACGAGATGGAAATTGGGCAGCCTACTTCCTTTGTGCTGTATGCTGAGTCAAACGACATCTATTTCTACTATACAGTGGATACAACGCAGAAATTCAATTACCAGATCAACTACTACCGGGTTGTACCAGGAGACGTGGATGAAGATTATCAGAGCATCAAAGTACCGGGAATCACTGCTAATCCGGTCATGGGAAGTGCAAATGTAGGGCAGTCTATTGACATATTGCATCCAGAGGTAGATGGTTACAAGATCGCAAGCAATCAGCCTACGCAGCTGATCGTCGCCAATGTAAACGCAGATGCAGCAGCTGCGGAAGGAACTCTCGATCAAAAGAGTTCAAACTACCCCGGGGACAATGTGGTCAATATCTTCTATCTGGTCAATTTGGATGAGACCTATCCCTACCAGATCGACTACTTCCTTGACGGTAGTGAGACGAAGGTTCCGGGGCTTTCCCCCAATCCGGTACTGGGAGATGGAGCTGCAGAGCAGCGAATTATGGTCAACCATCCGGAAAATCTACGGGGTTACAAGGTAAAAGATGCACAAATTTCCGAATTTGATATTTTTGCCGGAGATGCAGACAATACAATAGATGGAAATCAGTTGATGACTAAAAACCATAAGACAGTCTACTATGTCGTGGATGAGTCCCAATTGTTCACTTACCGAATCGACCAGTTCCTGTTAAAGGACAATGGAGGCGGTAGCTTTTCGAAGACAAAAGCTCCCGTTCCGGGGACCTCCCAGATCATAGATAAAGAGCCGGTAGACAGATTGATCGATCTAAACATGATCACCGCTCCAAACGGATATCGTCTGGCAACGGAAGAGGAGCTTGGTGAAGCACAGTCGACTACCCTTACAGTGACCAGCGATAATCTGGCACAGGCAGCCCTATATTATCTACCAGACGAAAACCAGTATGTAGGATATGAAGTTCATTATCAACTGGAAGATGGAAGGGTGCTTGCAGATCCTCTGATCAATGAAAATGCAGGCATGGTAGGCAGCACCGTATCTTTGGATGCCATAGAGGTCCCAGGATATTCACCTATCAAGACCAACGACATATTGACTTTATCCACCGGAGAAAATATCTATATCTTCTGGTATAGAGCCGATAACAATATCAAATATACGGTCAACTACTATGAAGAGGATACAACGGACAAATTAGCGGACTCCAAGGAAGTATTGGGACAGACCATGGCAGCAGAAGTGAAGGAGCTTGCCCTTTCCATCCCTGGTTATACTCCAGATGCAGCAAGCAAGTCGATCACTTTAGCAGCTACTGGAAACGAAATCAACTTCTACTACACCAAGACCACAGATATCAGCTATATGGTCCACTATGTGGATGAAAGTGGCCATCCGATCGCCGAATCAAAACTGGTTGGTGGAAAAAGCGTCGGAGACGAAGTGACGGAAGAGGCGATTGCGATTGCTGGTTACGTTAAGCCAACGGATCCACAGACCATCACCCTAAAAGCCAGCGGAAATGTGATCACTTTTGTCTATGGCGCGGGTACTGCAAACTATGTCGTTGAGAGCTATCTACAGCAATTGGACGGCAGCTATCAAATGCAGACCCCGGCATCTCCAATATCCGGCACCACGGGTACAACAGTGGATATCACCGCAGCTGACATCCAAGGCTACACCTACAAGGCGGAGATTTCCACATCTACGGGAGTGATTAAAGCCGATGGCAGTTTGGTGCTCAGGCTCTACTACAATCTGACCGTAGACAATCAATATACGGTTCATTATCATGACGAAGATGGAAATGCCATCGCGACTTCCAAGCTGGTCTCGAATCAGCCCTATGGAGTAACAGTCACAGAGACTGCGCCGGCAATTACCGGATACAATTTGCCAGATTCTGTTTCACAAGAGATCACTGTAGATAGAGACGAGAATCAGAGCATCACCTTTGTCTATGAGACTTCGAGTGTGGGGACCGTCACAGCCAATTACGTAGACGAAGAAGGTAATCGGCTGAGCAAGACGGAATTCAGTTTTGGTCCGGTGGGAGACCCTTATAAAACAAACTCCAAGACAATAGCCGGATATACCCTGATCGAAACCAAAGGGGAAGCGGAAGGGTTCTATACTGCCGCTCCCATTATCGTCAGCTATATCTACCGCGCAGATGATGCCGTCATAAACGGAACCATCGTCGAACGCTATATCACGATGGATGGCATGGAAGAGATCGATCTGGCGGAATATATCATATCCAATGGAGAAATCGGCGCCGCTCATACCCTGACAGACAAGACCTTTGGGGGCTACACTCTGTCGGAGACGAAATATCATCCCACAACAGAGGACGGAACGGAGTTTATCAATGGACTGCTCACCGTGACTAAGGTCTACACGGCAGACACAGCCTCCGTACAAGGCACCATCATCCTGCGCCATGTCATCGACGGTACCCAGACGGAGATTGCAGATCGTCAGATCTATACGGGCACAGGAGATCAGATTGTTTCCGCATTGTCTCCATTGCCGGCAGGATATATCCTAGCTGAAAATCCGGTGCAGGACAGTCCCCAGACGGTAACGCAGACTCCTGGGACCACCCAGACCATCACCTATAGATATCTGGTACCGGACTCCGAACTCTATGGAACCATTCTGGTGAAATATGTCGATGAGTCCGGTCGGGAACTAGCGGAGCGGGTCTATACCGCATCAGATGATGAAACAGCAACCTATACCCTTCTGAAACCGACCGTCGATGGCTACGAATATAAAGAGACCAAGCTGGACGGTGTAAGCTATACGGAATCCAATGTAAATTACGCTCCGGGTAGCACCCAGACGGTAGAAGTCGTCTATAAGCAGGTAGGCAGTGCTCTTTCTGGAACCATCATAGTAAAATATGTGGATCAAAATGGTAGAGAACTCCTCACAAGGGAAACCACAGCCGGGCTGCCAGCGGATCCGGGTATCGCAAAGAGCCATCCGAGCATTGCAGAATATGAATTTATCAGTGCAACCCTCGATGGAGAGAACTATTCCGAAGGCTCCACCGTCAACTATACGGCGGGCATCACCAAACAGCTACTCTTCACCTATAAACCACTGGTTAGCGAGGTTTCGGGGATTGTCATTACCAAGCATATCCTAGAGGGCAGTAGCTCTGAGATCGCAGAGCGAGTAGAGACTAGGGGAGAAGTGGATTCGAATTATTCGACTGCATCGAAGAGCATCCATGGTTATACCTTGCAAGTGACTCCGACAAATCACACCGGACAGTATATTGAAGGTGTTACCACCGTCACCTACGAATACACCAGAACCACTGACACCCCCACCTATGCAGATGGAATCGTCATCGTGAAATACGTGGATGAGGATGGCAATGAAATCGCCCTTCGTACCCAGTCAAGTGGAACGATAGGGGATGACTATTCAACCACAGCTAAGACCATTGGAGGGTACAACTTAACATCTACACCAACCAATGAGACTGGCGAGTATGCAGAAGGTGTGCTTAATGTCGTCTATGTATATTCAAAAACAGCTGACGTCGCACCAGATATAGAAGGAACCATTGTCGTCAAACATGTCGATGCAACCAGTGGAGACGAGATATTCGGAAGAGATGAAACCAGTGGAAAAGTAGGCACAACCTACATGACCGAAGCGAAACCCATCACAGGTTATGGTGAAGGAGTACACGATACAGCTTCCTCTGCCACCACCGGAAACTATTCCGAAGGAATCCAGACAGTCATCTACAAATATACTCGGACCAGCGATCCATCAACCGTAATGGGGAATTTGGTTGTCAAGCATATTGATGCAACAACCAAAGCAGAGATTTCAGCTAGGTTAACCGATTCAAAAGAAGTGGAAACGGAGTATTCTACCTCAGTCAAGACCATAACAGGATACCAAGCAGGTGCTCTTGCATCGGGAAGTGCAGCTGCTAATGGGACCTACGCGGAAGGAGCCACCACCGTTATCTACGAATATGCGAAGGTATCCGATCCAGAAACCATCCAGAGTCCAAAAGTCATCGTCAAATATGTCGATGGTGATGGCAATGAAATTGCTGGACGCACGGAACAGTCTGGAGCGCTCGAAGAAACCTTCACGGTTCCTGCCAAGACCATAGCCGGTTTTAGCAATCCAACTCCGGCAACGGCAACCGGCACCTATACCGATGGCATTCAGACCATTACGATCCTATACACCCAGATCAGTGATGAGCCTCAAGCCATTGAAGGCACCGTCATCGTCAAGCATATGGAAAAGGGAACGACCACAGAAATCTACGGTCGAGACACCTTAACTGGAGCAGCAAATGATTCAAATGTAACCTATGATGCTACACTCAATAAAAAGATCATCGAAGGCTACGGAACGGCAGCTTTAAGAAGCGGAACCGAAGCGGGACAATATCAAGAAGGAATTCACATTGTCATCTACGAATACGAGAAGACCAGCGATCCTTCAATCGTAATGGGGAATCTAGTTGTCAAGCATATTGATGCAACAACCAAAGCAGAAATATCATCTAGGGTAACCGATTCAAAAGAAGTAGATGCAGAATACACTGCTTTTGCCAAGACCATAACAGGCTACCAAGAAGGTGCCCTAGCATCAGGAAGTGCAGCTGCTAATGGGACCTACGTAGAAGGAACCACCACCGTTATCTACGAATATGCGAAAGTATCCGATCCAGAATCCATTCAGAGTCCAAAAGTCATCGTCAAATATGTCGATGGTGATGGCAATGAAATTGCTGGACGCACGGAACAGTCTGGAGCGCTCGAAGAAACCTTCACGGTTCCTGCCAAGACCATAGCCGGTTTTAGCAATCCAACTCCGGCAACGGCAACCGGCACCTATACCGATGGCATTCAGACCATTACGATCCTATACACCCAGATCAGTGATGAGCCTCAAGCCATTGAAGGCACGGTAATCGTCAAGCATATGGAAAAGGGAACGACCAATGAGATTTACGGCAGAGATACCTTAACTGGAAATGTGAATGATGCATCCGTCACCTATGACACCAAGACCTTGATAAAGACCATCGAAGGCTACGGAACGGCATCTCTACGCAGTGGAACGGAAACTGGACAATATCAAGAAGGAATCCACATTGTCATCTACGAGTATGAAAAGACCAGTGATCCTTCAGACATCCAAGGTACCGTCCTTGTCAAGCATATCCTAAAAGACAGCAACGTTGAAATAGCTGCACGAGTAGAATCCTCTGGTACCGTAGGGACCGACTATACCACAAGCACAAAAAGCATCGCAGGCTACACCGCGGAAGCAGCACCTACAAATGCAAGTGGAACCTATGCAGAAGGCCTAACCACCGTTCTCTACGAGTACACCAGAACTACCGACACACCCACCTATGCGGATGGAATCGTCATCGTGAAATACGTGGATAATGACGGAGAAGAAATCGCCCTTCGTAGCCAGCTTAGTGGGGAAATGGGATCAACCTATGAAATCACAGCCAAGACCATCTATGGATACGAAGTAGACGATACAAAGCTGCCAGCAAATGCTGAAGGTGAATACGCAGAAGGTGTAATTGAAGTCATCTATCACTACACCAAAGTCTCTGACACAGCACCCACCCTACAAGGGACCATTATCGTCAAGCATATGCTCAAGGGCAGCATTACTGAGATCCTAGGTAGGGAAGAGATCACCCAGAACACGGGAACCACCTATAGCACTGCTGCAAAGGTCATTAGTGGATATGAAGCAGGAACCCACCGAACGACCAGTGCAGCGTCATCTGGACCGATGATAGAAGGCATCCACATCGTCATCTACGAATATGAGAAGACCAGCGATCCATCTACTGTAATGGGGAATTTGGTTGTCAAGCATATAGACGCAACTACCAGGGCAGAAATCGCAGCGCGAGTCACAGGTGAAGGGGAAGTAGGAACAAGCTATACAACTACTCCTAAAACAATCTCCGGCTACACAGTAGGAGATGTGCCAGCAAATGCAAATGGAACCTATGCAGAAGGTGTTACCACCGTCACGTATGAATACACGAGAAACACCGACACTCCAAGCTATCAAGATGGCATTGTCGTTGTGAAATACGTGGACGAAGAAGGTAATGAAATTGCCCTTCGTGCCCAGATGAGTGGAGCGATTGGGGATGACTATTCGACCGAAGCCAAGAACATCTCTGGATATACCGTAGGAGAAAACCCGATCAATGCAAGTGGAAAATACGGCGAAGGTGTGCTCAACGTAGTGTATGTCTACGCCAAGACAGCTGACGTCGCACCAGAAGTAGAAGGAACCATTGTCGTCAAACATGTCGATGCAACCAGTGGAGACGAGATCTTTGGAAGAGATGAAACCAGCGGAAAGATGGGTACCACCTACTCGACCGAAGCGAAATCCATCACAGGATATGGCGAAGGAGTACACGATACAGCTTCCTCTGCCACCGCCGGAACCTATTCCGAAGGAATCCAGACAGTCATCTACAAATATACTCGGACCAGTGATCCTTCAGACATCCAAGGTACCGTTCTCGTCAAGCATATCCTAAAAGACAGCAACGTTGAAATAGCTGCACGAGTAGAATCCTCTGGTACCGTAGGGACTGACTATAGCACCAGCGCAAAGACCATAGCAGGCTACTCTGCGGAAACCGCACCAGCAAATGTAAGTGGCACCTACGCAGAAGGCCTCACCACCGTTATCTACGAATACACCAGAACCACTGACACCCCCACCTATGCGGATGGAATCGTCGTTGTCAAATACGTGGACAGTGAAGGCACTGAAATCGCCCTTCGTAGTCAGCTAAGTGGAGAAATGGGATCAACCTATGAAACCACAGCTAAGACCATCAACGGTTACGAACTCGACGATACGAAACTGCCAGTAAATGCCACTGGTGAATACGGTGAAGGTGTAATCGAAGTCACTTACCACTACACCAAAGACTCCGATACAGCACCCACCCTACAAGGGACCATACTCGTCAAGCATATGCTAAATGGCAGTGACACGGAGATTCTAGGTAGGGAAGAGATCACCCAGAACACGGGAACCACCTATAGCACCTCTGCAAAGACAATCAGTGGATATGAAGCAGGAACCCACCGAACAACCAGCACAGCGCCATATGGACCGATGCTTGAAGGAATCCACATCGTCATCTACGAATATGAGAAGACCAGCGATCCATCTACTGTAATGGGGAATTTGGTTGTCAAGCATATAGACGCTACGACCAAAGCCGAAATAGCCATCCGTGAGACAGATCAGGGAGAAGTTGGCACTGCCTACTCCACCGCTGCAAAATCCATCCCAGGATACACCAGTGGTACCAATCCGGCCAATGCCAATGGAGACTATGCAGAGGGAATTACCACCGTCATCTATGTCTACACGAGAGACATCGACAACCCAACGTATCAGGATGGGATCATCGTCGTCAAATACACCGATACCGATGGGAATGAAATCACCCTGCGCACCCAGGACAGCGGAAAAATTGGAGATCCCTATACCACAACGGCAAAAGAGATTTCTGGCTATACCCTGGATACCACTCCAACCAATGCAAATGGCAACTTTGCAGCTGGCATCACCGATGTGATCTATATCTACTCGAAGGACGAAAATCCATTACCAGAGGTTGAAGGCACCATCCTCGTCCGTCATTTGGACGCGGAAACCGGCGACGAGATCTTTGGGCGAGATGAGATCACCAAAACCCTTGGCAGTGACTATCTGACAACCGCTAAGGACATCTCTGGATACAAGCCAGGTGTTCACGACGCCCAGAGTGCGCCAGTATCCGGCAAGATCGCTGAAGGTATCCACATCGTAATCTACGAATACGAGGTGGATTTGGGAACCGCACCTGTTACGGGCACTTTAATCACCAAATTCGTCGATGAAGAGAACCTGGAGATCGCAGAGCGCGTAACCCAGACCTTGGATCTAGGTGAAAGCTACACCACCACAGCCAAGACCATCCTGGGTTATCAACTGCTATCAGACTCAGGAAACACTTTGGGCATCATCCCCGCTGGAGTGACCACTGTCACTTATCGCTACCAAAAAGTGACGACCACGGATACTCCAACGATCGATCAACCCATTGTAGGAGACACGCAGGTGAAGGGCACAGCGGAACCAAATGCTGATGTCCTGATCACAGTAGACGGCACGGAGTACCCGGCTAAAGCAGATGCTGCGGGAGGATATGCCATAACCGTACCATCCCTTACAACAGGATCCACCGTTACAGCGACTGCAAAAGCAGCAGGCAAGGAACCGAGCCAAACCGCTACCAGCACCGTTCAGACCTTAAACGGACTGCTGCAGATCAAAATGCTCTCGGACAGCGGGGAAGAGCTGAAGACCGACTTTATCTTTGATGAAGTGGGCAAGAACTACGAATTCACCCCACCGTTCATCGACGGATACAGCTATAAGGAGCTTGGAGCGAGTAGCGCACCACTCCTAGGCACCATCACAAAAGCTCCCCAGACCGTCACCCTGATCTATACAGCAGACGCTCAGCCGACGGCACCGGAAAAGCCGACCGTCAACTTGGACATCTACGATGACCAAACCGAGATTACGGGAACCGCTGTGCCTGGAAATACCGTCACTCTGAGAAATGGAAATGGAGATGTCCTAGGACAGACCACCGCAGATGAGCTTGGAAACTACGAGATCCCAATGGCAGCACAGCTCGCAGGAACCATCTTGGATGTAATCCAGACCGATCCAAGCACTGGTCTCGATAGTCCAAGAGCCTTGGCAGCAGTACTCGCAAGACCAGCCCAGGAGAACCAGCCACCTGTCATACACCTACAGGACCAGATTATCCAGCTCGGCGACTCCTTCGATCCGATGAACGGCGTCACCGCAACCGATGCAGAAGATGGGGATCTGACAGGCAGCGTCCGCATGCTGATGGGTGAGGTCAATCCAGATGTCCCAGGTAACTACGAAATCGTCTATATCGTAGAGGATTCTGCTGGCGCAACAGCCATCGAATCCAGAACCATCACCGTCGAGGGCAAGCCGGTGACCAACACAGCTCCAAATCTCACCGCACAGGATCTTTCCATTCCAGAGGGATCCAGCTTCCAAGTGTCCGACCTAAAACCGGTCGCCACTGATGAACAAGATGGAGACTTGACAGACCAGATCGTCGTATTAGCCAATCAAGTAGATTCGAATGCACCTGGAAAATATTCCGTCCTATTCATGGTCGAAGACAGTGAAGGCCTCAAAGCCTACCATATGTCTACAGTGACCGTAACAGCGAAGGAAAAACCACCAGTCAACCCGGACCCAGCGCCAAATCCAGAGCCGAGGCCAGATCCGGATCCCAAACCAAACCCAGAGCCAACACCTGTGGAGCCGAAAAACACCATAGAGCGGATCTCTGGAGCAACCCGGTTTGAAACCTCCGTCGAAATCTCCAAAAAGAGCATGGACAGCGCGGATACCGTCATCCTCGTCAATGCCGATGTATACCCAGACGCCTTAACGGCAACGGTGTTGGCAGATCTGATCGGAGCACCAATCCTAGGCGTGACCAAGGACGGGCTCCCGGCAGTCACTGCTTCAGAGATCGCTCGATTGGGAGCGAGAAATATCATCCTGATCGGTGGAGAAAACACCATTGCGGCGAATGTAGCAGAGGTACTCGACGCAGACTACAGTGTCGATCGCATCGGTGGCGCTAATCGATATGAGACGGCAAACCAGATTGCTGAGCGGATCCTTGCCATCAAGGGCTCCTTAGATTCTCTCATCCTGGCGAAGGGAGACGACTTCCCTGACGCACTGGTTATCAGCTCCTTAGCAGTCAGGGACCATACACCGATCCTACTGACAGGGACAGCGGCATTACCCGAGTCCACTAAGGCTCTGATTGACCGCATCAGCCCATCCCAGATCATACTGGCAGGAGGACCCATGTCCATCAGCCCCGAGATCGAGACGAGCTTAAAGCTAAACTACGATGTGATGAGACTGGCGGGTAAAGATCGCTACGAAACTTCCACCATCGTAGCAGAATACGTCTATCCAAATGCCACAACAGCTTTTGTGGCCAGTGGAGAGGTCTTTATCGACGCGTTGATGGTAGGCCCATTGACGGATGAGATGAAGGCGCCCATCCTTCTGACTAGAGCAGCGGCGTTACCTGCGCCCATCCAGACCTATCTGGCAGGAGACGGCAGCGAAATTACCCGATTTATCTTAGTCGGAGGGGAGAGGACAATCACCCCAGCGGTAGCTGAAGAACTCAGATAGCACAGCATAAAGGCTACCGTCTAAACAGTAAGGGCAAGCTCCATTCCATAGAAATATGAGATGGATCTTGCCCTTTTTACTAGAATATCATGTATAATAGATGGAGTTTACTGAAACATGCAAAATTACTGCAATTGTTAATACTTTTTGTAATTTGCAATCACTATTCAAATGTAATATATCTGATATAATAAATAAACCATAGAAAATAATAGGTGAAAACATGCATTTAAAATCCAATAACGAATCCATCCTCTCTGGGATCCATGAGTTTAAGGAGCGAATCAAAGGCATAGGCTATGACCAAAGAGACAACCTGATCCCCTTACAAGAGGAGATTGTAGAAACCCTTCCAATTTGGCTTCAAGAGCCCTCCGAGATTCAAAGCGAAATCAATAGAATAAAATACGTCCCCATGACCATCACCGACTTCACAACCTTGGAAGACCTTGAAAAATACTGGCTTCTCGGACAGAGTGAACTCATCTACATCCTGGGGAAAGTCGAGAAGGGTGCAAGCGCAGCCCTTGAGCTTCGAAGAGAAAGGGAAGAGGGCTTACATGAGCATATCCAAGCTCTAACACAGTGCAGCATCTACATCCTGCACTGTTCCCAGCAGACCCAGGCACAAGGGATTAGAGAGCACCTCATTCGTGAGCAGATCAATTCGGAGCTGCTCGACGTCTCCGACGAATACGATCTGCGCGTCTTAAAGGCATTATCAGAAACTCCATCCACAGATAAATGCGCCGTCCTACTCTTTACGCCCGAACAGCTTATTCAGCAAAACAATCAGCCGTCCACCATCCTGCAAGCGGGCATCGCAATCGGCTGTCTACAATCCTGGATGGACTCGAAACAGATCATCCAGTTGCATCTGGACCAAGATGAAATCAGTGCAGATCAATTGACCGCACTTTCCTCAAACTGCAGTAAATGAGACCTGAAAATGTAGTTAGCGTATGCATACTAAGTAAAAAATATATGTGATTTATAAAAAATTTAGTTCTGCTATTCGGGGCTATCTTTTTTATGCTGTTTGTGATATTATTGGGATACGCAAATTTGGCGTATTTCACTGAGAAACGAACAAATTATTATAGTTTTTTAACAGATAAATCAAAGTGATCATATGCATGAATATGCGAACTGTAGAGAATAGACATTACCGAAGAGAATTGATGTGAATGAGTGATTGAAGCAGAAAATTCATGTAATTGACTAGTTGTTATAACTTAGAAAGACAGGATATATGAAATTGAAACGCATCGCCATTCTGCTCTCTGTTCTACTCCTCATCGTAGTCGTCGCCATCGGCTTTTCCAATCGGGAATATTTCCACAAACCCGCAGAGGACAGCATCGTAAAAGACGATGATTGGAGCGAAGCGGCAAAGGTAGAAGCAGAGCTGAATAAAGAGCAGCCGAAAACGGAAACAAACAAAGAGACGACAGAGGAGCTGCCTAAAACAGAGGCTGAGAAACCCAAAGAGGTACTATTCCTACTTGTCGGTTTAGATAAAAATGATGAATCCGATGGCTTAAACTCCAAGACCAGAACCGATACCATCATCTTAACCAAACTCAACTTCGAAAAAGGCACCGTCGATCTGATCAATATCCCGAGGGACTCCAGAGTACTGGTAAATGGCAATCTCGATAAAATCAACCATGCCCATGCCTATGGAGGCATGCCCCTAACCCTGCGAACCGTCGGGGACTTCATGGACATTGACATCGATAAATACGTCAAAGTCAGTTTCGAATCCGTTCAGTTCATCGTCAACACCCTCGGCGGCGTCGAAGTCGAACTAAATGAGACCGTCGCGGCAGCCATGGGTAAACCCGCCGGCGCCAATATCCTAAATGGAGACGAAGCCCTCTATTATCTTAGGTTTCGAAAAGGCTACTCCAACGGAGACATCGGCCGCATCATCGCCCAACAACAATTTCTCCTGTCCCTGGCAAAGCAAAGCCTCAGACCAGATAATCTAATCAAATTACCTGCCCTTTACGGCACACTAAAAGCCTATATGGACACCAATATCGACGAAGCTAGCATCAACGACTGGATCTCCTTAGCCAGCAATCTAAACTCCGACAGTTTTTCCACCAATATCGTACAGGGCTATTCAGAATACATCGGCGACATCTGGTATTGGATCCCGGATGAGGATTTTGTAGAGGGGATTGTGGATGAGAAGTTGGCGGAGTATAAAAAGTAACCTATATCGAAAATCGCATGAGGTGAATGAATGAAAGGCTCTTTTTATCAAAAGTATACAAAGAGAATAATCGATCTGCTGATGGGGATCTTTTTGCTAGTCTTAACCTCTCCAGTACTTCTCATAACATGGATCGTTGTAAAGATCGAAGAACCAGAAAATCCAGCAATATTCAAACAAATCCGATGCGGAATTCACAGACAACCATTTGAAATGTATAAATTTCGTAGCATGCATTCATCCGCTCCTAAAAATAAAGCAACTCGACATTTCGATGACTCTCATAAGTATATATCAAGGCTGGGTCATTTTATTCGATTAACAAGTATAGATGAGCTCCCACAAATTTTTAATATCTTAAAAGGGGAGATGAGCTTTGTTGGACCGAGGCCAGTGATATATGATGAGATGGATCTTATTGAGGCTAGAGATAAGGTAGGGGCATATAATGTATTACCTGGGATAACTGGGTATGCACAGATCAATGGTAGAGATGAAGTAGAAGTAGAAAGAAAAGCGGAACTAGATGGCTATTATTATAGAAAAATAAATCTATTTGGAGATATTAAATTATTCTTACTAACAGTACCAGTAGTGCTTCTAAGAAGGGGACATAAGGAAAATGGCGAAACAGATGAACAATATAGTCAGTACAGACAGCCGTAAAGTTCTTTTCTTGACAACTCCTTATTTAAGAACCATCAATACCAAAGGACTATTTCCCGATTTGGCTAGGGAAATCGTAGAATTGGGTCATGATCTAACAATTGTTAGTCCAATAGAAAAACGCAATAATTTGGCCGCAGGGATTCGATACGAAGACAGGGTACGATATATTGATGTGCGAACCGGCAATATGTCTAAAACAAAATCAAAAATTATTAAAGGACTGTCGACCATCACTTTTGAATACGAGTATTATCATGCTGTTAAAAAATTTATTGGAGATGAGCAGTTTGACTTGATCATCTACTCTACACCGCCAATTAGTTACACAAAAACATTAAAGCACTTTAAAAAAAATCCAAGGACTAAGACATATCTTATGTTAAAAGATATCTTCCCACAAAATGCAGTTGATCTTGAGATGATGCGAGAGGGAAGTCTGATCCATAAATACTTTCGAAGGAAAGAAAAAGAGCTTTACGAATACTCGGATATTATTGGATGTATGTCTCCAAAGAATGTTGAATACCTTAAAGATCATAATGCAGAGATTTTGAGCAATCATATTGTTGAATTATTTCCTAATGCTATAGACCTGAATTACAGTGATAACCCGGATTCATACTCAAAGGAATTAACGCGTGATCAATATGGATTACCTATCGACAAGTATATACTGATTTATGGAGGTAATATTGGAAAACCGCAAGGTCCTGAATTCATTAAAGCTTTTATTGATAGAATTGAGAAAGAGAAAGATCTTTTCTTTCTTATAGTAGGTAGTGGTACTGAGATACGAGATATAAAACAATATTCTAATAATATGCAGAATATCAAAGTTATGGATAGTGTAGCTCAAGATGAGTTTAAGAAACTTGTAATGTGCTCTGATTTCGGATGTATATTTTTAGATAACAGATTTACTATCCCGAATTTTCCTCAGCGATTATTGTCATATATGGAATGCGCTAAGCCAATTATTGCTGCAACTGATGTTAATACCGATATTCGAGAAGTGATTGAAAATGAAAAAATAGGTTGTTGGGTTGAAAGTGATCCTGTAGAACTCGATAGCTTAATGGAAAAAATTAGTGATATTATCATTAAGAATGAGTTAATTAAAATGGGTGAAAGAGCGCTATTTTTTTGTCAGAATAATTATAATGTTAGCAAGACAGTATCGCAACTATTTGAACCATTGGATAACTAGTAATGGAATAAATGTATTATGTCGTATTTTATCGAGGTAAGTCGGTAATCGTTAAATGACTTATGGTCGTGTAATAAGTCTTAAGATAGGATAATATCAACATATAATTAACGTTTTTATGCTTAATACGTGTTGTTAATCTGAGGTACGCAGTGTAAAATCTAATTGAACCTCTGGTTCAATTAGAATGAAAGAAGACGAAAACGTATAAGTATAAACTGCGGTAAATAATCATAAGCTCTATAGGAGATCTTCTACGAATGATTTGATCCAAGCGGTGTTGCAGTACATATCGAAGGTACTGATTCGAACCGAACTGGAAGAATGCATGAGTCTGCTTTTTAATGTGAGCGTGCAGCCTTTCTTGGTTTTATTATGCAGGATCCACAGATTACAATGCAAGCGACTCCTAAAATGGATATTGCACAAGAATCCTCAAAAATCAAACTTGGTAAACGGGGTCTATAGATTTCCCGTGATCGAAAATGCATTTTTATGAGATCCATCTCCCCATTTTAAGAGGGAGCATATCCAAGGAAGCGCAGCTTATCATCCCAGGAATCGGTGTAAAAGGGCACAAGAAGTTTTCTGATTTGCTTTGTATCCAACATAAGTCCCGTTCGAACTACCGAGAGATGCTCTAAAACTTAAAAAGGAGAGGATTGGAATAGGTTCTTTTATTCGTCAGCTACGTATGTGCAGGCCTCCATATTCCTCTTGCCGAAGAGTTCCTACAAGCGAAGCATCAAAGCTGTTAAGCCCATCTTTAAAGAGAGGTGGTCTCTATGATTTGAAGAGCTTCCAAGAGGGCCAATGATAGGTGTATCGACACTAGCAGGACAAGAAAAGCACACTTCCTCTCTGTCAATCTGGGGAGAAGAATATCCGAGGGACAATATACTTAGAATAAATGAGAACTGATTCTCTTTTATTCTGATTCCGAAAGAGATCTACCGATCGCAATACACCAACAATATCTCTGAAAGCTTCAACTAGCAAATTATGTGTTTGATAAAAGTAAAAGAACAGTATCCATGTGAAGCTTGTTTGGAGAAGGTAGTCTACGACTACGTATTCTCGTACAATGAGAAGTTTGTAGAACGAGTGAATATACGATGTGGGATTCTTTTTATGAGTTTGACGAACTGTTTCAAAGACAGATCATAGCTCATCTGGAATTACAGCCTCCCTCATAGGGGAGATTGTCTGTAGTAAGTATCGTAGTACTACATTTATGGATTGTCTTTAATGAGAGGTTACACTAGTAATTTGACTCACCCCCTAGACGTAATCCCCTAATGTACTTGCCATGCTAAACCAAAGAATATTCTTTGGTTGTAATATAAATGAGCAAACCATTTGCAGTTTTATTATCATAGATATTAATTTAATGGAAGTGGCATAATATGTAGCAGTCAAAATTTTTTAGATGTATCAAAACAATTCATTAAGTTTGTTTGTATATTAGAGGCGTTAATGTATTGTAATAGCTAGGCTAATTAACTATGGATTATTTTCAGAATTATAGTATTGATGAACAATGTTTATTATAATAAGTTCTATGGAGAAAGGGCTATAATGAAAAGAAAGATATTTATTCCCATTCCATATTTCCTACCAGGAGAAAACGGAGGGGGACCAGTTAGATCAATTATTAATCTTATTGATCACAGTTGTAATTATTTTGATTATTATGTTATTACGAAGAATACTGATTTTAACTCTTCCATCCAGTATGATCTACCTTGCAATACTTGGATACAAATGAGCAACTATAAAGTTTGTTACTTAATTGCGAATCGATTTAATCTAAGTAGTATAGTTAACCAGTACAACTCTATTCAGCCAAATGTGATTTATTTGAACAGTTTTTTTTCCTCTATGTCAATTAAACTAGTTTTATTTAGCATCTTTAATAAAGAATTTCTGAATAAATTGGTTATTTCACCGAGGGGAGAATTTTCCAAGGGAGCCCTTAGTCAAAAGAAATTCAAGAAACAATTTTTTTTGCGTATCGCTCAAATCACTGGAATGTATAGATCAGTTCCATTTATAGCTTCAACTACTTTAGAATGCGAAGATATTAAAAGTATTTTCAAGAATAATACAGTACATATAGCCATGAATCTTCCAGCAATAAATAAATTTCCGATTAAGGCAAATGTACAAAACAAGAAAGAAGTAGGATCTGCCAAGATACTGTTTATTTCTCGAATAAATAGAATGAAGAATTTGGATTATGCGTTAGTTGTTTTAAAAGGAGTTTTAGGAAATGTAAGCTTTGATGTTTATGGACCTATTGAGGATAACGACTACTATCAAGACTGTCTACAATTAGCAAAAGGATTACCTGAGAATATTACTTTTTCATATAAGGGAGTCTTGAAAAATGATTTAGTTATTCAGAAAATCGCTGAATATGATGCTCTATTATTACCTACAAAAGGGGAAAATTACGGTCATGTTATAGTTGAAGCATTAACGGCTTGTGTTCCTGTAATTATATCAGATAATACACCATGGAATAATCTCGAGCACTTTAATGCAGGTTATAATATTGATCTCAGTGATCTTACTAAGTTCCGAGAAAAAATTGAGAAGATAGTTTCAATGAACTCAGATGAAATGCTTATGATGAAACGAGGTGTCAAGGATTACTTGTCAAATAATTTAGATATTAACGAGAATACTAAGGATAATATAAATATATTTTTAAATCTTTCAGTAAATGATTAGGTTGAGCATTATGCATAACGATAGCAGGTTACTTAAACTGCAACGTTATTCAATAGTATTTAATTAAACGTGGAGACATATATGATAAAAAAAACCAATACAATAGCACATGATAATGAAGTTTTCAAACTAACATACACAATAATGTCAGCTCTTATGTTGCTAAATTTTTTTTTAACCCCTAATCCTTACTCAGCCTTCCATTCCGGCAGAGCTGCTACTGGTGCAGATGTAATAAGTTACAAATTTTTTATTACTCCAGCCTTTTTGGTCATCCTAACACTATTGATAATAATCTTACTACAAAGGAAGCTATTGATATGCCGCATCACTATTCTTTATAGTGTTATCTTGATAATTACAGGATTAATTAATGGAGGGTTACTCTCTTCACCGATAACATATATTTACAATATTATTGTATGGATATTATTAGTATCTGTTGTGCTATTACAAGTACATAAGGACAACCAAGATGCATTGATTGATGAAAAAATATGTGCTAGAAGAACTTCAGAATTTAGTGCGAGGTTTATTGGATTCCTTTCTTTTTTGTTAGTACTGGGATTTGCAATTGCTTCATTCTTTCCAAAAAAATATGGTTTACTAACTTATGATTTTTCTAGAATCGTCAGAGGCGAAGTGACTTTGTGGAGCGTCTTTGGCTTATTTACACTTTTTCCAGTGTATTCACTGTACATTAATTATCAATTTGATAAAAAACGCTATTTATTGATAAGTTGTATCATTCCGATAATAGCCTTGTCCGTAGCTAATCGAACAGATTTTATATTGTCTATACTTCCATTTATGATTATTCTATCAATGAGAGTCGTAAGGAGATTTGGCACTGCAGTAAGTTTATTAGTATCTATTCAAATACTAATTATAATAATAGTGAGCATAAGGATAATTAGTATAGACCAATCAATTGACTGGGCTGCTATGAGTACTGGAAGAACAAATCTCTGGAGTACTCACTGGGAAGTATTTATATCTAGTCCTCTTATTGGGATTGGACCATTTGACGCACAACTGTATTCCAATATAAGATTGATGGGGAATTCAGAAGTCGGTTTTCTTAGATGGTTTTCTGAAAATGGGATTTTTATTGGATCATTCTTAGTAATTATACTTGCTATTGCGACTAAGAATTCTTTAAAAGAACTAGTCAATGGATATAACACTAGTCGATATTTTATTCCTAGCCTGATAGTATTGTCGTTATTACCAAATGTAGTACAATCACATGGCAGGATATTGGATATTAAAGATATGCTATTTTGGTTTAATATTCTTTACATGTACTTATCGAAGTTTAATAGTAAGTATACTATTATTAAGCCATAAGAATACCTAAACTAGCAACATTATCGTGTTGTGGAATAACGCGATCTATTCAGAAAAGAAGTTGAAGATTATATAGCTGTGAGTATCTTTTGGAATTAATGAGCTGTATAGATAGGAATATTGAATTTCAAATGCTTGGGTATCATTTATTTAAAAATACAATCCAAATATACTAGTAAAACTGAAAGCATGAGGAGATCATAATGAATAATATTGGAATTGTAACTACATGGTTT
This sequence comes from Tissierellia bacterium, assembly GCA_030538075.1. Lineage (GTDB taxonomy): Bacteria > Bacillota > Clostridia > Tissierellales > Peptoniphilaceae > JAUNUQ01. The sequence continues at coordinate 1,818 of JAUNUQ010000018.1, read as the reverse complement.
GAAAGAGGAGCATCCTATGTTTCGAAGAATTTTAAAGAATTATTAGAAGGAAATGGTAGCAATGTGTTTATTTATGCTAGAGGTGGAGATCATGATGTCTCAAATTCAGAATATTGGAATGAAGATAATGTAACAATTGGTAAGCGGTGGGGAGGAACTTTCATATCACTTTCGCATATCATAAATTGGATAGAAAGCAATAGAATAAATATTCTTTTCTTCAATGAACAAACTGATATGTTAATAGTCGCACAGATAAAAAGGAAGCTCCCAAAATTAAAAATTGGCACCTATGTGGACTATTATACAATGGATACGATACCGCATTTTAAAATATATGATTTTATTATTACTAACACTCTTCGCCATTATCAGGTTTTTAAAGCATTGGAACAAGTTTATTATATTCCGTGGGGTACAGATGTTAATGTTTATAAGCCAAGAGTAATTGAGCGCTCAAACAATGAAGTGATATTCTTCCATTCTGCCGGAATGTCAGATAGGAAGGGAACACAAATACTATTGGACTCGTTTATCAAATATAAAATCTATCTGTCAGCTAAACTGGTAATCCATGCACAAAAGAAAATCAACAAAATTACTTCTTATTCAAAAGAAGAGTTAGAGATGATTGGGATTGAGGTAATTGAGAAAACAGTATCGGCTCCTGGTTTATATCATAGAGGAGATGTTTATGTGTATCCAACAAAATTAGATGGACTTGGACTAACGATCTATGAAGCATTATCATGTGGTCTACCTGTGATTGCAACAGATGTTGCACCAATGACAGACATCATTAAGCCAGAGGAAAACATAGGTAAACTTGTAAGAGTTGAGAGTACTTACTGTAGATCGGATGGTTATTATTGGCCAATGACGGATTGTTCTGTAGAAGATCTAGCCATTAAGATGCAATTCTATATTGACAATATTCAAGATCTCGATTATTACAAAAGTTGTGCTAGGAATTATGCTGTACAAAACTTAAATTGGAATGATAGAAAACAAGTTATCAGTAGTATTTTTTTCGAGTCAAGAGCTTTGGACTTCGATCACATAACTTATAATAATATTCGTCTGTATTCGAGACGAATAAGATTTAAACAACTATATCATTCTTTGAAACTATATAAATTTCGTTGGTTTATTGACAAGATATTACCATAATTTAGAAAAGAGGAGAAGCGAATGAAAATACTTGTCGTATTCGGCACCAGACCAGAAGCAATTAAGATGTGCCCTTTAGTTAATGAACTATATAAACGAAAACAACTAAATACTGTTGTTTGTGTTACAGGCCAGCATAAAGAGATGCTTAAGCAAGTAATGGACGCATTTGGAGTTGTCAGCGACTATGATTTAGAAATCATGAAAACAAAACAGGACTTATTCGATGTAACATGTTCAATACTATCAGGCTTAAAAAGCATCCTAGAACATGAACGCCCAGATTTAGTATTAGTACATGGCGATACATCAACTTCTTTTGCGACTGCGTTAGCTTGCTTCTACTTGCGAATTCCAATTGGACATATAGAAGCAGGCTTAAGGACGAATAATTTATACTCTCCTTATCCTGAAGAATTCAATAGACATGCGATTAGTATTCTTGCAGAAGTAAATTTTTCTCCTACACAAAATGCAAGATATAATTTATTAAATGAGGGCATTAGTGAAAAGTCAATTCATGTCACAGGAAACACTGTCATCGATGCTTTAAAAACTACAGTACGAGAAAGTTTCAATCACGAGATTTTAGATTGGGTTGGTGCAGATAGATTAATATTGATTACTGCGCATAGACGAGAGAATATT
>JAUNUQ010000017.1 GCA_030538075.1 Tissierellia bacterium | reverse complement strand
TCCTCGCACCGGACCTACCTACGACTCGTAAGTACCTCGTCGGGTTAGGTCTCGGTCAAATTCTCCATTGCCGCTTGAAACTCTTTTAATTGAAAGCGCACTCTTTTATCGATCTTAGGCCAGATCGACTCAGCGTGAACTGATATTCTACCTTCTTCGTCCAAGTCGTAGAGCAGGTATTCAGCTTGATCTGTAAAATGGATTTCCTCTCCAAGTACTTTTAATCCAAAGGCCGTCGATCCAGCTACATATTGTGTTAAACCGTTCATCTGCATCATTCGATTTTCATGGGTGTGCCCACAGAAAATCCCAATCACATCGGACTGCTGTAATGCACTACGAAGTCGAACTTCTATCTGCATTTCAAAAGCCTTCATCGACCAGAGTACCGGATGATGAAAGGCCAATAGGGTTCCCCTTTCCGATCGACTCTGTAGGGCTTCCACGAGAAATTCTGTCTGTTCTTCGGTAAAGCTCCCATGTTCACTTCCTGGAATTGCACTATCCGCAAGGATAATACGCAGTCCTCTCCATTCCCAAATTCCATGCCAGCTTTCCTTTGGCTCTTCACCGAGAAATCCTTGATAAAACGCTGGTTTCATATCATGATTCCCCAGAGCCACAAAATAGGGTATATCCCCTAAGCCCATGTCTAAAATCTCACGCAATACCCGATAATCCTCTGCGTCTCCTTCGTGTACCATATCTCCTGTTATCAATACGAAATCAGCCCCACTACATCGAATGTCCTCTAGCACCAGTGACAGTTTCTCCTTGGGGTCACTCAATTGTGAAAAGAGTTTCCCCATCTCTCCGGACAGATTATCCCTTAGGATATGCGTATCAGAAATATGTGCGAACCGCATGCGCCCCCTCCTTCGTTTCGTTTTCCATGACAGGTTTGTGTCTTCGTTCATTACGCCCTCATTCTAGCAAAAAGATCTTCTCCTTTCCTCTACATCAAGTTAAGTCTCTGTAATGATTTAAACAGTATGTACAAATTTGAACAGTTCTGTTCACTTTTACATATTTTTTACGATTTTCTTCCAGTTCTCCTCATAGTGTCTGTTAAAATCTATCTGAGGTGATGAGGTTGGAGAAGGATTTTAAATACAAGAAACACAGTGAAGCACAGGTTCAGCGCATTTTGGATACAGCTGAGAGGTTGTTCATCAGAGAAGGGATTGGTCAGGTGACTATTTCCAAAATCGCCCGTGAATGCAATATGTCGCGGGCAACGGTGTATAAATATTTTCATAGCGTAGAGCAGATATTGTGGGAAATCCATCATGTCCATATGCGCACCTATGGATTGGAACTTAAGAAAATACTACATATTCCCGGTCAGACGACATATGACCAGATTGCCACCTATTTTACATTCTTATTGGATCACTTTGAATCTGATCCAAGTTATTATCTGTTCTTAGATGTATTCGAAAAGGTCTATCAACAGGATACTACGATTGGTGATTACGAAATGTATAAGAGGGTTTTTCGTGATGATGACTTTGGCTCTGGTGATACTGTACAGATCTTGGCAAAGGACTTTCACGATGGCAGTGTTCACCCTGCACTAGATCCCATTTCAACCTGTGTATCCCTTGTTTATAGTGCACTCTCGATACTGAATGCCATGGCAAAAAACTCACGATATTTGCCCATCAAATATGCTACTGATGCTCTTGTGTTAGCGAAGATGTCTTTGAAGATGTTATTGGAGGGAATTGCGCCATAGTGAATGTTTTTCGCGATTGGCTAAATTCTGCGGCCCGAGACCTAATCTGGCGAGATACTTTAGAACTGGGGATCATCGAGGTGCACGGCAAAAAGGGGTTAACCTGCTTCTCCGCTCCGTATTTGGAGAAAATCACGGCTCGGAATCTCCGGTGTCTCCAATGCACTTTGAGAAAGGGGGTGCTAGGGAGACACAAACACTCCGATTCCTGCGCCGGATTTTCTATCCAAATACTCCGAAGTCGAATCTTGTTAACCCCTTTTTGCCTTACGATGAGAGTAAATAGAGGGGATTAGATTCTTAAAATGACAATGTAATTAGATAACTAGATGTTAGCGACTGCCCGAGACCTAACCCGACGAGATGCTTCTCGAGTCGTAGGTAGGTCCGATGCGAGGAATTCCCAAGAGCGATGTTTTTCGCGATTGGTAGAATTCTACCGCCCGAAGACCTAACCCAACAATATGCCCCTCGAGTAGTAGGTAAGTCCGGTGTAAGCAATTCCAATAACAAATCTCCACAACTCAATCAAAAAAAGAGACCTCACTGGGAGGTCTCGATGGATTATAGATGATTTTCCCGCATGGAGACGGGTTGGCCTAGGATTTCGGCGTAGAGTACGGCTTTGGATAGTTCTTCTCGCTTGGATAGGTCCAAGATGGTGACGCTTTTTTGAGCTTGGGGGGTGTCGGTTGCGATCTCTTCTAGGACGAGATCTGCTGGACCGTGGTCGCCGACGATGGAGAATTCCCTAGCTCGAGCTACTTTGTCGATGCTCTCGTCGAAGATGTCTTCGGTGCGTTTGTTCATGCTAAAGCCTTCATAACTATTGCTATAAGCCGGTTCTTGGACCGGTTCTGGCTTGGTTTTTGGCTTTTGTTGTCTCTTTTTCTCGCTCTTGTCTTTCGAATTCTGTGGTTTGTAGAGCTGTTGCTGTGCTTCTTGTATCTCTCTTTCCTGGCGCTCGATCTCCTGTTTGATCGTGTCCCAGAAGCCACCTGTGCTCTCTTTGCTTTGGCCAGTTTTTTTCTTTTTATTTTCTGCTTTATTCTGCTTGATCTCATCCCTTTGACGGTCTTGAGACTGCGGTGTGTTCTTTTGATTTTTCTTATCTTTTCCTGTGGCCTTTTGCACAAGACCTCCGATAAAGCTGAAGATCATATAGATTATGACCAGACCTAATAATCCATCCATGGGTTCATCACCACCTCTCTATGGTGTTGGGCTTATTTGGAATCTGGATCTTTGTTCTCTTTGCTCTCTTTTGCACCGGAGATGGACTCACGCATATCGGTATCGGCTTTGACATTCATCATTCGGTAGTAGTCCATGACGCCGAGTTTGCCTTCTCTGAGTGCTTCTGCCATGGCCAAGGGAACTTGGGACTCGGCTTCGATTACTTTGGCGCGCATGCTGCGAACCTCGGCGAGCATTTCCTGCTCTCTGGCGACGGCCATTGCTCTACGCTCTTCGGCTTTCGCCTGGGCGATGCGCTTGTCGGCTTCTGCTTGGTCGGTCTGTAGTTTGGCACCGATATTTCTACCGACGTCTACGTCTGCTATATCGATGGACAGGATCTCATAGGCGGTGCCGGAGTCCAAGCCCTTGCTGAGAACGGTTTGGGAGATGGAGTCTGGGTTTTCCAATACTTCGGTGTGGCTCTTTGCAGAACCTACGGTGGTGACGATCCCCTCTCCGACTCTGGCGATGATGGTCTCTTCACCGGCTCCCCCGATCAGGCGGTCGATATTGGCTCTCACTGTGACCTTTGCCTTCGCGATGACTTCAATTCCATTCATGGCGACGGCGGAGATCTGTGGTGTTTCGATGACTTTTGGATTAACGGAGACCTGGACGGCTTCCAAGACATTTCGTCCCGCTAGGTCGATGGCGGCGGCGCGTTCAAACTCCAGTTCAATATTGGCCCTTTGGGCTGCAATCAGCGCGTCGACGACGGTGTTGACATTTCCCCCGGCCAAATAATGGGCTTCCAAGGTGTCTACATCGATCACTAGACCCGCTTTGGTGGCTTTGATTAAGGGATTTATGATTCGAGATGGAATGACTCTACGCAGCCGCATCCCGATCAGGGTGGAGATCTTTACTTTTACTCCAGAGAAGAATGCTGTGATCCACAATCCAACTGGCACCATCGTAAAGAAGATCATCAATACGACGATGATGAGTATGGCAATTCCCGCTACAAAAAAGACTTGTCCTGGCATATTATTTCCTCCTAACAAAGATTTTTGCTCCGACGATGCGGAGTACTTCAATATCTGTATCTCTGGGGATGAATTCCCCTTCTGTCAAGGCGTCGTATTTGACTCCCTCGATCTCTACGGTCCCCGAAGGGCGCAGTATGGTCAGAGATTTCCCCTGTTTTCCAATCAGATTGGAGACGGACAGGGTGGCCGGGATGACACTCTCTTTCTTTAGGTTTTTATTCAAGATGATGCGATTGAATAATGGACTTGAAAAGCCCCTTTTCACGATGATCCCTCCTACGATGGTCGCTGTGATGATGGCGATGCTGAGAGATAGTATTCCCGAAGTCAGATCCTTCATGGCCAGTACAATCCCCGCTAAGAGCAAGAGGATCCCACTGATCCCCGGCAGTCCAAATCCCGGGATGAGCATCTCCACGAAGATGAGGATTGCACCTAAGATGAAGAGCAACAGGGACAATAGTTCTGCATTGCCACTGAGGATATTCCCGGCAAAGAACAGGCCAAATCCCAAGATACTGAGAATCCCCCCCAGTCCAAAGCCTGGCATAAACAGTTCGACGACAGCGCCGACAAAACCCATGATCAGCATCAGGGTATTGACGATGGGATTGGTCAAAAAACCCGCGATGGTGTTACTCGCACTGATATCAGGGGATTTGATCTGGGTGTACTCGATCTCGGCCTGGGATAGTAGGTCTTCTACAGATGTGGCAGAGTAGTCGATAAATCCGATGGATTCGGCTTCATCGGTGGTCAGGTTGAGCAGTCTTCCCCTCTCGATGACACCCTCCAACTCCTTGTCGGCGTCGGCCATCGATACGACGACGTCCGGATTTCGGCCGCGGTATTGTGCAGCGTCACGGAGCATGCTGACCCATACGGATAGGACCTTTTCGTTTTTGGGGATGGTCTCTGCCGAGCCAATGGTTGCAGATTGATTCATGACCAGGGTCTCCGAAGCGATTGCGATGAGCACGCCTGCGGATTCCGCTTTGTTATTGACAAAGGATAAGGTCGGTAGTTCGGTGTTGATGATCTCATTTTTGATCATTTCAGCTGATTGAACATAGCCTCCATAGGTATCGATATCAAAGACGATCGCCGCAGCCTTTTGTGATTCAGCTTCTTGAATCGCCTCCTTGACGATGGAATACTGTACTCCATTGATATCGCCATGGATGGGCACCACATAGACGACAGCTTCTGATGCTGCCGAAGCCGTTGCAAAGAAAAACAATAGACTGAATAGTATGAGCCATCCTCTTTTTATCATAGTCTCACCTCTTTTCTATGGGTAATTTGAAGAATTACTTGTGTTTTCTGTTTTTACTATATCACGATCTACAGATTTTCTATTGGATTAACTCTTTTTTTATATTTACCCAACTATTTCATCAAAACGCAATCCATTTTGCTATAAAAAAAACAGGAACCAAAAGGTCCCTGCTTGCTATCCTAGGATAGGTCCAATACAACTAGAATTTTCTCTTCTTCCTTCTAGCGGCTTCGGATTTTTTCTTTTTCTTGATACTCGGTTTTTCGTAGTGTTCCCGTTTTCTATATTCAGAAAGAACCCCGGATCTTGCGCATTGTCGTTTAAATCGCTTCAGAGCATTCTCCAACGATTCGCCTTCTCCTACTTTTATCTCAGTCATTATATCCCTCCCCTCATCTTAACAAGAGTGATGATCTCATTCATCATTAACACTGTTCAATTATAACTCAATTCGATTCAGGTTGCAAGTGGTTTAACCGGGTGGCCACTGCAAACTTCTCCCGGCTAAGAGATGAAAATGGAGATGGGAGACGGTTTGTCCTCCATCTTCTCCGCAGTTGTTGACGATGCGGTAGCCGGCTTTATCAAAGCCCAGCTCCTCGGCTAAGGCGGGAATTCGTTCGAATATCTTCGCAATCACATCGCTGTTTTCTGTTGTGAGTTGATTGGCCGAAGGGATGTGGGCCTTGGGAATCAGGAGTAGATGTACAGGTGCTTGGGGATTTAGGTCCCTAAACACCAATAGGTCTTCGTCTTGATACACAATATCTGAAGGGATTTCTCCCGCTGCTATTTTACAAAAAATACAATCCATCATGTCACCTCCTATTTCTAAACTCTATGCAATACATATACCCTTTAGACTGTCCTTCGTAACATCGACGATGCGAACTCTCACGATGTCACCAGGGGCAGTCTCTGGACATTGGACCTCAACACGCATATAGTTGGTGGCGTAGCCATGGAGTCTGCCCTGATCCCCCTCCTCCAACAGGACGGGAAGGATCTGCTCGAGCATGGCCCGATGGGCAATTTGCTGGGTCTCGTCGGCGATCTCCTGGAGTTTATCCGACCGGAGGGATTTAATTTCTGGCTGGATCTGATTGGGATAGTCCGCTGCAGGTGTCCCCTCTCTAGGGGAGTATTTGAAGATGTGGACCCTGGAGAAGCCAATCTCCTTGACGAATTGGCAGGTCTGTTCGAATTCGTCGTCGGTCTCCCCGGGGAAACCCACGATAATATCGGTGGTGATGCCAGCATGGGGAAAGACGCTGCGAATGAGTCCTACCTTCTCTCTGTATTCCGAGGAGCTATACTTCCGGTTCATCCTGATGAGGACGGTATCTGACCCAGACTGGAGGGACAGGTGGAAATGATCACAAAAGGCGGGGACTTGACTGAGTCTATGGAGCCGCTCGGGATTGATGAAACCCGGTTCTAGTGAGCCGAGCCGAATCCTTTGGATCCCTGGGATCTCCCCCATCCTCTCGATGAGGTCCAATAGGGCTTCTGGATCTTTTTGGTCCAGCCCATAGGAGGCCAGATGGATCCCCGTCAATACGACTTCCCGGTATCCGTTTTGGGCGAGGCGCTCAGCCTCTTCAAGGGCTGCCGCGGATTGTCTGGAGCGGATTGGACCGCGGGCATAGGGGATGATGCAATATGAGCAGTACCGATTGCATCCCTCTTGGACTTTGATATATGCCCTGGTCCGTTCGGCGTTTTCGCTGACCGATAGATTTTCGAAGTCCCGGTGGTGTTTGGCCTCTGTCAGGATCTGGGCACCGCCTCTCTGCTCCAGCTCCTGGAGACAGAGCTCGACGATGCGGTCTCGGTCCGCCGTGCCCAACAGGATGTCGATCCCGCCAAGGGCTTTGATCTCCTCGGGTGAGATCTGGCTATAGCAGCCGACGGCTGCGACGATGCAGTTGGGGTTGTCCCGCTTTGCCTTCGATAGAAATTGCCGCGACTTTCGACTACTCAGATGGGTGACGGTGCAGGTGTTAACGATGCAGATATCTGCGATCTCCCCGTCGACGATGGAAAAACCTCGCTGTCTAAACAGCTCTGCCATCGCCTCGGATTCGTATTGATTGACCTTGCAGCCAATGGTCTTGATATTTACCTTTAACATCCGCCCATATCCCCCAGTTCATATTGTAGGATCGCCAAAAACGCGGGTCCTGCCGTCTCCGTGCGCAGAATCCGTGGTCCTAAGCGGAGGACCCTCGCCCCCTTTTCCATCAGGACTTCGACTTCCTCTGGGGCAAAGCCCCCCTCTGGCCCGATGACAAAGGCGATATTGCCCCCCTGCCTGGGGAGAGAAAGTCCTCTCAACAATTCTTTTAAACTCATCTCCGCTGCCTCTTCATAAGGGAGTAAGAGTATCCCCTCAACTGGAATCTGCTTAAGATCTAAAATGCTTCCCACTTTGGGAATCCGGTCTCGTCTGCTCTGTTTGGCCGCCTCTTCGGCGATGCGCTGCCATTTTTGGACGCGCTGCTCCGCCTTTTTCCCCTCGAGCTGAACTACGCAGCGTTTCGTACGGATGGGGACGATTTGATGGACGCCGAGCTCCACTGCTTTTTGGACGACCTGATCCACCTTGTCCCCTTTGGCCAGGGCCTGATAGAGGGTGATCTCGATTGGAGATTCATGATCACTTGGACGATACCCCTCGACACAGAGGAGTGCACCATCCGCATCGTAGTCCTGAATGGTGCAGCTGTATACGAAGGGTCCACTGACCACTTCAATCGGTTCTCCAAGGCGCATGCGCAGTACATTTTTTATATGGTGTAGATCTTCACCTGTGATGTGTATCTGGGTGTCCTCCGGTTTCAAATCCTCTGCGAAGAGACGATTCATCGATGGACCGCCAAAATTCCAACCCAGCCCTTCTCTTCCCTCTTGGTAAGGACTGAAAAGCCGGCTTTTTCCAATGCCTCTTCCACTGCCTCCGCCTTCTCCGATAGGATGCCAGAGGTGACCAAATGGGCTCCTGGCTGTATGACTTTGGGGAGATCCTCTGCCAATCGGATGATGATCTCCGCGACCAGATTCGCCAAAACGAGTCTATAACGCCCAGTGATGCCCTGGACTAGATTGGATTCAAAGGCATGAATTCGGTCTTGACTACCATTGATCTCTGCATTCTCCACGGTGGTTTCGATGCTGATCAGGTCGATGTCCACCGCATCTACATGGGCGGCTCCCAGCTTTACCGCAGCGATGGATAGTATCCCCGAACCGCAGCCCACATCCAGCACCTGAGCCCCTTCTATGTCTATCTCCTGCATCAGCTCTAGGCAGAGGGAGGTGGAGGCATGGGTACCAGTGCCAAATGCCATCCCCGGATCCAAGGTGATGGGAATCTCTCCTGCTCCCAGCTCGTATTCTTCCCAGGAGGGAATGATCACGAGGCGCTCTCCGATCTTGGTCGGCTTGTAGTATTTCTTCCACTCGTTCTGCCAGTCCATATTGGTCAGAGGGCTCTCCCCGTCGATGGTCACAGCGCCGCTACCATAGGCACCTGAGAGATCTGCCGCCATCTTCTGCAGTGCTTTTTTTATATGATCCTCGTATTCGGACTTGTCAAAGAATACATGGATGATCACATGGGGACTGGGCTGCTGACTGGGCAGATCCAATATCTCCCATTCCTCTGCTGTCTCATTGTATTTGATGGGCAGCTGCTCGTCTTCTACGGAAGCACCTTCAATGCCCAATTCACTGACTCGGTCAATTACCAGGTCCTCCAGTTCTCGGAGCACCTTTAATTTCACCTCGATTTGATTCACTCTAGGGTCCTCCCTCTAGTCGAAAATATCCTTCACTTTGTCAAAGAAGCCCTTCTTGGCCCCTTTTGCATGGGTCCCGCCGATTTCGTCGAACTCCTGCAGGAGCTCTTTCTGCCGATCCGTCAGATCCTTTGGCGTCTGGATGACGACGGAAAAATACAGATCCCCTACTCGTCCACCTCGTGGAGATGGGACTCCCTTGCCCTTCACTTTAAAGGTCGCTCCGGTCTGGGTCTCCTCTGGTATGGTGTAATCCATCAAGCCATCAAGTACCGGTATCTGAAGCTCGTCCCCCAAAGCCGCCTGAGAGAAGGAGATGGGTAATTCATAAAAGATATCCAGTCCCTGCCTCTGGAAGATCGCATGGGGTTTAACGGAGAGCACGATATACAGGTCTCCATTGGGACCGCCTCTCTCACCGGCATGCCCGTCTCCTTGGAGCTGGATGATGGAACCATTATCCACTCCAGGGGTGATTTTCACCTTGAGCTTTCGGTTTTTGATCTCCACTCCAGCACCTGCGCAGGTCTCGCATTTCTCTTCGATGATCTCCCCTGTTCCATGACAGGTGGGACATGTGGACTGCCGCACAAATCGGCCAAAGGGGGAATCTTGAGTGGTGCTCACTCGCCCTGACCCGCCACAGGTTGGACAGGTCTTGGCAGAGGTGCCCTCTTTTGCTCCAGTTCCCTCACAAGTCTTACAGGTCTCCTCTCTGCGCAGGCTGATTTCCTTTTCCGTACCAAATACGGCCTCATTGAATTCAATGGTGATGTCCTTGCGAATATCGGCGCCCTTTACCGGTCCGCGGTAGGCGCGTTGTCCAAAGCCACCCCCTGCACTGCCCCCAAAGAAATCGCTGAAGATATCCGAGAAGATATCCCCAAAGCCTCCGCCATAGCTTCCTGCGCCGCCAGTGGTGCCGGCGCCACTGAAGATGGCATCGCCGTAGGTATCGTATTTACTCCTCTTATCCGGATCGCTGAGCACTTCATAGGCCAGGTTGATCTCCTTGAGCCTCTCGCTGGCCTCCTCGTTGTCCGGATTCAGGTCTGGATGGTATTTTTTCGCCATCTTTCGATAGTTTTTCTTGATCTCATCCTGGCTGGCATTGCGCTCTATCTCCAGAATTTCATATAAATCCCTCAAATATGTCACCGTTCCTTATAATAGCATACTTATCACTCTATAATTGTACCCCAAAGTGCTGGGATGTCAATTGTCCTAATGATCCCAATACAAAAAGAGATTGGGGGGTTAGCCCCAATCCCATTTGCTTATTTGTTCTCTTCGTCGTCCACGACTTCATAGTCTGCGTCTACGACATCCTCTTCGGGATTTGCTCCTCCTTGGGCCTCTTCTTGCCCTTGGCCGGTGTTCTCGTAGAGTTTTTGGGAGATCTTGTAGAATTCTTGGGTAACTGTATCGGTCTTGGCCTTGATGTCCTCTGTATCGTCGGACTCAAGAGCGGCTTTAAGATCTGCGACCTTCTCTTCTACTGCGGACTTTTCATCTGCAGAGATCTTATCTTCTAGGTCTTTCAGGGATTTCTCCGTCTGGTAGATAATGCTCTCCGCGTTGTTTCTCGTCTCGATCTGCTCTTTCTTCTTTTTGTCCTCTTCTGCGAAGCGCTCAGCTTCTTTGACTTTCTTATCGATCTCGTCATCGGACAACTTGGTGGAAGCGGTGATGGTGATCTTTTGCTCTTTTCCGGATCCCAAGTCCTTCGCACTTACGTTTACGATGCCGTTGGCATCGATGTCAAAGGTGACTTCGATCTGTGGTACTCCTCGAGGTGCAGCGGGGATTCCCGTCAATTGGAATCGGCCGAGGGTCGTATTATCCGATGCCATTTCCCGCTCACCTTGCAGCACATGGATGTCGACAGAGGTCTGTCCATCTGCCGCCGTTGTGAAGATCTGGCTCTTCTTCGTCGGGATGGTGGTGTTTCTCTCGATCAATTTGGTGGACACACCGCCCAGGGTTTCAATTCCCAAGGACAGTGGCGTTACATCCAGTAGCAATAGATCCTTGACTTCTCCGGCCAATACACCACCTTGGATGGCCGCTCCGATGGCGACACATTCGTCCGGGTTGATATCCTTTTGAGGATCCTTGCCGATCAGGTTCTTAACCGCTTCTTGTACTGCCGGGATTCGAATGGAACCGCCGACCAATAGGACCTTTTCAATGGCATTTGGTGCCAAATCCGCATCCTTCAGAGCTTCGCGAACGGGACCCATGGTCTTTTCGACCAGATGATGGGTCAATTCTTCGAATTTGGAGCGTTTGATGTCCATATTCAAGTGAGCTGGTACGCCGTTGATGGCGGTGATAAAGGGCAGGTTGACATTGGAGGTCAGGGTTGTAGACAGCTCTTTCTTTGCCTTTTCCGCTGCGTCCTTTAATCTCTGAAGTGCAGTCGGATCCTGTCTCAGGTCAATGCCCGATTCTTTCTTGTATTCGTCTGCGATATAGTCGATGAGGCATTGGTCGAAGTCATCTCCGCCCAGTCGGTTATTTCCTCTGGTCGCCAATACTTCGAATACGCCGTCGCCCACTTCTAGGATGGATACGTCAAAGGTCCCTCCACCTAGGTCGTAGACCATGATCTTGTGCTGATCGTGTTCTTTGTCGATCCCATAAGCCAAAGCAGCTGCTGTGGGCTCGTTGATGATTCTCTTCACTTCCAGTCCTGCGATCTTTCCAGCGTCCTTCGTCGCCTGTCTCTGGCTGTCTGTAAAATATGCGGGCACTGTGATGACGGCTTCCGTTACAGTCTCACCGAGATAGCTCTCAGCGTCTGCCTTCAGCTTCTGCAGGATCATCGCGGAGATCTCCTCAGGAGTGTATTTTTTTCCATCGATCTCCTTGGTGAAATTGGAGCCCATCTCCCTTTTAATGGAGCTGATCGTACGCTCTGGATTGGTGATCGCCTGACGTTTTGCAGTCTCACCGACGAGTCTCTCCCCGTCTTTGGTGAAGGCTACGATAGAGGGTGTGGTTCGATTTCCTTCCACATTCGGAATAATGATCGGCTCTCCACCTTCCATTACTGCTACTGCTGAGTTGGTTGTACCCAGGTCAATGCCTATAATTTTTCCCATAAAAAACTCCTCCTAAATATCTAAAATTTAATTGTCTTTGTTATTTTGCAACTTTTACCATGCTGGGACGAATGACTTTATCTCGCATGGTATAGCCCTTCTGCAGCGTCTCGATGACGGTGCCAGAAGGAAGATCAGAATCCTCCATGACCACGGCGTGGTGGTAATTTGGATCGAAGATCGCACCATCAGAGGCGATTTCAGTGAGACCTTCGCCTGCTAAGATGCCGAGCAGCTCCTGTTTGATCATGGCTACGCCATCCATCAGTCCTGGATTCTCCTCGCAGCTGAGCTGGGCTCGGTCGAAGTTATCCAGCACGGACAAGAGTTTGATCACCAGTGACTCCGTCGCATACTGCACCATGGCAGTCTTTTCCTTATCGACGCGATTGCGATAATTGTTAAAGTCTGCTTGCAGCCGCACCAAGGCGCTTTTCATCTCTTCCAGTTCAACTGCCATCGCCTGGGAGGTCTGTTCGACCTGCTCCTCGATCGGCTCTTCTGTCTCCGGGATCTCCGGTTCTTGGGGATCCATGGTGGGATCCAAATTCTCTACTTTTTCTCTGTTTTGATTCTCCATGCCCTCACCTTTTTATCTGTCGTAGTATCTCTTATTCAGCTCATTTGCGAAGGTGACAATGGTGTCAATCACGGTTCCATAGTCCATTCGCTTCGGACCGATGATGCCGATCCGGCCGTGGCGGTTGTCCCCAATCACATAATTTGCCGTGATGATGGACAGCTCATTGAGGTTGGTCGCCTTGTTTTCGCCCCCAATGCTGACCTGCAGATTGGGTACGTCTCCATTGAGCAAGGCGCTGATTACGGCTTCCTTATCCTCCAGAAAATCCACAAAGGATTTCGCCCTTTCAATATCTCGGTATTCCGGATAGTTGAAGATATTCGATACCCCATCAAAGAGGAGGACCGTCTCTTCCAAATCCTGGATGTCTAAGCGGACAATCTCCTTCAGCTTGGTCAAAAAGCCTCGATAGCTATTCAGCTCCATCACTAAGATGTCATCGATGGCCTTTGGTAGGTCGACTAGATCCATACCCACCAAGTATTTATCCAAATAATGATTGAGCCGCTGGATTGTCTCTGTATCGATCCCCTGCTCCACCCTGAGGATGGTATGCTTGACATTGTCCTTATCGTAGACCATCACCAGTACCAAATCCACGGGACTCAACTCGATGAGCTGAATTTTTTGAAGCTTTGAGCTTCCCACATTCGTCATCAAGGCAAGGGATGTATATTTTGTGATCTCAGACAGTATACGTGCGGAATTGGATACCAATGCTTCGATCTGAGATGCATCCTGTAGGAGCAGATTCCCAAAATCCTCTTGCAGGGGATTCAAATAGGGATGTACTTCACTCAACAGGGAATTTACATAGTGTCGGTACGCCTTGTCAGAGGGGATCCGCCCAGAAGAGGAATGGGCCTTGTTCAAATAGCCCAGGCCTTCCAGATCGGACATCTCGTTGCGTATGGTTGCCGAACTGACACCTAAATCGTATTGCTTGGAAATGGTCCTGGATCCTACCGGTTCCGCGTGACGTATATAGCTGTTGATGATCGCATAGAGTATGCTCAGCTTTCTCTCGTCTAACATGGCTTCACCTTTTCCATTTTTTATTAGCACTCACTCTCGCCGAGTGCTAATAATAGAATACATGAATTTATTCCCTTTGTCAATAGGCTTTTGTGGATTATTTTAATATTTATTATAAACATTCTCGAATTGAAGTCATTAGATTAATTCCACCAAAATGGTGTTCGAAATATCGAAGCCCTCTGTGCTCATCCGAATCCAATTGCCCTCTAACAGCAGATGTCCAGACTTCAGAAATGGAGCGAGCTTTCGTCCATAGCGCTCCATAAAGTCCACGCCGAATCGCTCCTGATACTCCGATAGGCGAATGCCTTGGATGAGGCGAAGATTCATGATCAGATAGTCCACTTCCATGGAGGCCGCAGTGACGATCTCCCTCTCCAATATGGGGAGCTCTCCCTCCATCAGCCGATCTGCATATTGGGAGAATTTTCTCGTGTTGGAATATCTGGCACCGTCAAAATGGGAACTACTCCCCAGACCGACGCCGATATATTCCTGGTTGCGCCAATACTTGAGATTGTGGCGGGAGGCATAGCCTGGCCTTGCGAAATTAGAGATCTCGTATTGGGAGTATCCTGCCCCTCTCAGGTGTTCGATGGCCCAGTGGTACATCGCCCTCTCCTCCTCTTCTGCCGGCTGCAGCAGCTGCCCTTCGGATTCCAGACGATGAAAATAGGTATTTGGTTCGACGATCAGGGAGTAGAGGGAGAGATGGGCGGGCTGTAGGGAGAGGATCTGCTTCAGATCCCGCTGAAATCCCTCGATGCTCTGGTTTGGCAGACCAAAAATCAAATCAAAGCTGTAGTTCTCCAGTCCCGCTTCCCCCATCAACTGAACGGAACGGAGAATATCACGGTTTGTGTGGTCCCGGTTCAGTTTCTTTAGGAGCTCTTCGTCGGTGGTCTGCACCCCCAGGGAGATCCGATTGATCCCCGACTCCATATACATGGCCAGGAGCTGCTGGGATAAATCCCCCGGGTTGACCTCGATGGTGATTTCGCTGTGTGCATCGACTAGAAAGTGATCATTTATGACGGATAAAAGGCCTGTGACCTCTTCACCCAGCAACATGGAGGGCGTCCCCCCTCCAATATAGATCGTATCAAAATAGAGCTTTCCATATTTTTTCTGATAGAGAACCAGCTCGGTCTTTAGGGCATGCAAATAGTCAGGAATTCTCTTTTCCTGATTCTGATAGGATAAAAAATCGCAATAATAGCATTTTTGTCTACAAAAGGGAATGTGAATATAGAGACCTAGGGGGGACATTGTGGGCTCCTTTATAATATGGTTCATCTCATCAAGCTGGATCATGGATTTGGGGAATTCCCTTGGCCACTCTTCATTCGATGAAAATAGGGGCAGTGAAGCTGCCCCTTAACTGTATAATTATTTTTCGTCGTATTTGAGTACGGCGAGGAATGCATTCTGTGGTACTTCCACATTTCCAATCTGTCGCATTCGCTTCTTGCCCTCTTTTTGTTTCTCGAGGAGCTTTTTCTTTCGGGAGATGTCTCCGCCGTAGCATTTGGCGAGGACGTCCTTGCGCAGAGCGCGAACGGTCTCTCGAGCGATGATCTTGGCGCCGATGGCCGCCTGGATGGGAACTGCGAACTGATGCCTTGGGATCTCATCTTTCAGTCTCTCGACGATCATCCTCCCCCGTTCAACTGCCTTTTCCTCATGGACAATCAATGAAAAGGCGTCCACCAATTCCCCATTGATCAAGACGTCCAGCTTGACCAGCTCCGCCTGCTGATAGCCCTTGAGCTCGTAATCCAAGGAGGCATAGCCCTGGGTTTTGGATTTTAGGGTGTCGAAAAAGTCGTAGATGACCTCGTTGAGGGGCAGGGTGTAGTGCAAGGTGACCCTCTTTTCGTCCAGATACTCCATATTTTTGAAGACGCCCCGCTTCCCTTGGCAGAGCTCCATGATCGAACCCACATAGTTGGTCGGCGTCATGATATTGGCGTCTACGATGGGCTCTTCCATATATTCGATCTCCGTCTCCTTTGGAAGATTGCTGGGGTTTTGAATCTTGACGAGCTCTCCGTCTTTTTTATAGACATTGTAGATGACGGAAGGAGCTGTGGCGATGATATTTAAGTCGAATTCTCGATCCAATCTCTCCTGGATGATCTCCATATGGAGCAGTCCCAGGAAACCACATCGAAATCCAAAGCCCAGAGCCACAGAGGTCTCCGGTTCGAATACGATGGAGGCGTCGTTGACCTGTAGCTTTTCCAAGGCCTCTCGTACAGTGGAGAACTCTTCCCCCTCGGCGGGGTAGATCCCGCAATAGACCATCGGCGTGACTTTCTTATAGCCGGGGAGCATCTGTGGAGTCGGATTGTCGTCGTCCGTGACCGTATCTCCAACCCGAGCATCTTTGACATTTTTGATACTGGCGACGAAGTAGCCGACATCCCCTGCTTCCAGAGAGTCGACGATGACCCGACCAGAGGCGGTATAACCCACCTCAGTGACTTCAAAGACCTTGCCGGTGGACATCATTCGGATATTCATACCGGGTTTTATGGATCCCTCTACTATACGCACATAGGCGACGACGCCCTTGTAGGAGTCGTAATAGGAGTCGAAGATCAAGGCCTTCAGGGGTGCTTGGAGATCTCCCTCGGGTGCAGGCACATGGTCTACGATATATTCCAGGACATCTTCGATATTGAGGCCCTCTTTTGCTGAGATCAACGGGACGCCATCGGTATCAAAACCAGTGATGGTCTCAATCTCCTCCTTGACTTCGTCGATTCGAGCAGATGGCAGGTCAATTTTATTGATGACGGGCAGGATCTCCAGATCTTGGTCCAATGCCAGATAGACATTTGCCAGGGTCTGGGCTTCGACTCCTTGGGTAGCATCCACGACCAGGATGGCCCCCTCACATGCCGCTAAGCTCCTGGAGACTTCATAGGTGAAGTCCACATGGCCTGGGGTGTCGATCAGATTGAGCATATAGGTCTCACCATCACGAGCCTGATAGAAGAGCTTGATGGCTTTGAGCTTGATGGTGATGCCCCTCTCTCGCTCCAGATCCATGCTGTCTAGCACTTGGGACTCCATCTCCCTCTTGGTCAGCATGCCCGTCTTTTCGATCAGACGGTCTGCCAAGGTGGATTTGCCGTGGTCGATATGGGCGATAATCGAAAAATTACGTATGTTTTCTTGTTTAATCTTCATCATTCACTACCTCATAGAGTTCCAAAGTGGTCCAAGGGCCAGATCCGAAACATGGAGACGCCTCGTACGTCGTCCATTGGAATGGTGCCAAAGAGACGGGAGTCATTGCTGCCACCTGGCAGGCGATTGTCTCCCAGGACAAAGACACTGTCCTCTTCTACCACCCATTCATTCTGGTATTCCGTCTGGGTGTTGTCGGAGCTGGTGTAATGCTCCATCAGCATTTCATCGTTTCGATAGACCTGTCCGTCCACGATTTTGATATGATCACCAGGCAGGCCGATGATCCGCTTGATATAGTCACTCCCACTGCCATTAGGCGCCTTTACGACGACGATCTCCCCATGTCTTGGCTCCCTTAAAAAGAGGACGATCTTATTGGTGATCAACCGATCTCCATCCTGTAGGGACGGGATCATCGAAGTGCCTTCAACGGAGGTGATATTAAAGACAAAAAAACGAATGATCAATGCTATTCCGATATATAACATCAAGGTCGCCAGAAAACCACCTAGGGTTTCCTTTTCTTCGACCTCGTTTGTATTTTGTTTTGTTTCCACAGTACACCTCTCTATTCTACTATTCCAAATTCCTCGCCAAGTGGATAATATCGAAAGAAGACCACTCCCTTGATGGAATCCCTTGGGACCGGTCCAAAGAACCGACTGTCCTTGCTGGCTCCATTGGCCCGATTATCACCGAGCACAAAGACATATCCCTTCTCTATCCTCCAGTCCGCATCCTCGCTTTCTGGCAGAGTGCGATCCTGACTCGAATACTCCTCATTTAACTCCTCGCCGTTTAGATAGATGGATCCCCTTCGAATTTGCACTAGGTCTCCCTCTTCTCCGATCAACCGCTTGACATAGTCCTTGTCCAGTTCGTCTGGCGCGCTGATTACGACGATATCCCCTTTTTTTACCTCGTCTAGAAAGATCGGCAGGCGGTTGACGATGAGCCGATCCTCTTCGTATAAGGTCGGATTCATCGAATCTCCATGGACTACCGTCGTATTGAGTATGAATACTTTGATGAACAGGGCGATTAGAAAGGAGCTCAGGATTAAGAAAGCCCATTCTCTCCACTTGCGCCGGCTTAACGATTGGTTTTCCATATTCCCCTTCATATGATATCCTCATGGTTTCATTTCAATGTGCTTAACATATGAATTATAGCATAAAGGCGGCAAAGCCGCTAGGGGCGGCAAAGGGGTCCGAAAGGTCCGATCGCCCATAGATCGTAATGCTTCCTCCACGAAAAAGGCGCCCCCTTGGAAATGGGACGCGCCTTATCAAAATTCGATGGATTCTCTTTGATTATAGAGTCTTTAGATATTCCAATATCAGCTGCACACAATTCTCCATGTCCTCTAAGTGGACGGTGCCAACTGCGGTGTGCATATAGGCCTCCGGAATGGAGATGACGCAGGTCCGTACTCCGCTGCCACTTAGGGACATGGTCCAACCGTCTGTACCACCACCCATTAGGACTTCTCTCTGATAGGGGATGCCCTGATTCTCAGCCACCTCTTCTAGGGCCCTGATGAGCTTTCTGGGGACATTATTTCCCATGGCAGAGCCGGGATCCCAGTCGTAGTACTTGATCGCCGCACCTTTACCCAGCTCCACAGGGGCTTCCGTGAGCTCCACTCCGCTCACATTGCCGGCAATAGTGACATCGATGGCGATGGCCAGATCTGGCTCTAAACGGTGGCCGATGACGCCGGCGCCTCGGATTCCCACTTCTTCTTGAACCGTACCCACGGCGTATAGATTTAGATCGATGCCCTCTTCCTTCGCCTGACGAAAGACCTCGCAGAGGACAGCACAACCCGATCGATTATCCACGGATTTGCCGGTGTATACCTTGGTTCCATTGAGGAAGTAGCCCTGACGATTGTAGTGGGCATAGTCCCCTGTGCGCACGCCGAGGGCTTCGGTCTCCTCTCGGCTGGTGGTCCCCACATCTACGGAGAGATTCTCCATCGGAATGACCTTGGCTGATTCCTCAGGTGAGAGCAGATGATTGGGTTTGCATCCGGTCACCCCTTGAATCATCCCATCTCTCGTGTGGATGCACAGGTCTTGATTGACGACCATGCGGTTGTCGTGATATCCCACAGGGACGATGGTCAAGCGGCCATTGTCTTCGATATAGCGAACCATGAACCCGATTTCGTCCATATGGGCACATAGGGCGATCCGGGGGCGGTCTGCTCCACCCTTTTGCACAAACACGCCATTGCCCAGAGGATCTGTGAAGAACTCGTCATAAAAGCCCTCCAGCTCCTCTTTCAATCCCTCTAAAACGAGCTCTTCTTCTCCAGACACCCCACAGAGATTATCCAAATGTACTAAACTCTTCTCTAAACGTTTCATACTCGCTCCTTTCTATAATATGAATCCGGCGACTAAATACAGCAGCGCCGATATCGCCACTCCTAAGATGCCGTAAGGCAAGGAGGAGATACTATTGCTGGCAGGTGAGACATCACAAGCACCAGAGTTGATCACCACCGCATCCCCATACATACAGATCTGACTGCCCCAGGCGGAAGCCGAGAAGATCGTCGCAGCGACCAGATAGGGATCGGCGCCGATGGAGGTGGCGAGTGGGATCGCTATGGGAAACATGACTGCCGCCATATCCCAAAACATCCCGGTGAAGTAGGCGAAGACGACGCAGGTGAGAAAGACGATCACGGGTAGAATCCGACCGGACATAAAGGGCAGTACCAGATCGATGATATATGGTGCAAGGCCCAGTCTCGTGTTCGCCTCCATCAAGGTGAAGGCGATGGCGAGAATGGCCGCTATGGGCATCATATTCCCAAAACCCTCTAAAGTGATTTCCATGAACTCTCCCGCCTTTATTCTCTTCGTGGGGACATATAATAGGAAGATGGCGATCAGGGCGAAGAGGATCCCCATCAATACGTCGATTCCCGTAAGCAGAGTCACAATGATCAAGACAGCGATGGGTACAAAGAAGTAGTAGGCAGGCGCCGTATCCGTCTGCGACTCCTCTTCGGCCAGATGCACATCCGATAAGATGCCCTGGGCAGCGAGTTCCTCGCATTTTTTCATCTCTCCCAGATCGGGGAGGATGACCATCGCGACGAGCAAGGACAGGATCATCGCCACGATCGGATAGAACTGAAATGGGATCGTGCGCAGATAGGCCTGCATATCACTGCCTCCAATCGCCAAGCCCTGTTGCCCCATAAGCCCTGCATAGAAGACGCCCCAGGTGGATAGCGGGACCAAGGAGGCCAGATTACCAGCTGTGGAGTTGTTGATATAGGCCAGCTTTGCCCTGGAGATTTGATAGCGGTCTGTGATCCTCTTCATGGAGGATCCGATGACTAGATTGTGTAAGTAATCGTCGATAAAGATCAACAGGGACAGTAACCAGGTGGTGACCAAGGCGCTCTTTTTGGACTTGGTGTACTTCACTGCGAAGTTGACAAATCCATGCATGGCTCCTGACTTTTCAAATAGATTGATCATGGCCCCGAAGAAAAAAGTGACCAGTATCACCCAGAGCACGGTGTCATCCTTCAGTACATTGATGAGCGCCTCCAACCAGGCGGAGATGAAATTGGTCCCCTCTAGGATGATAAATCCCACGACGGACCCGATGAGTAGGGATTCCAGGGTCTTTTTGGTGCGAAAGGCGATGACAAAGACCAATAGTACTGGAATCAATGAGATGATGCCATAATTAACTTCCATATAACCTCCTTATTGAGTTCTACGGTACTACTCTACCATAGAAATAGATCTTAAGTCGAGAATACCGGGATAAATTTATTTTTGAATTTCTGAACAGAGATAGCATGGATGCGATTTTCCCCTTGCCAATCTGGAATTCCCGTGATAGAATACTTATGTTCAACTTGAGGGGGTGAGAGAATGGCAAATATTAAATCGGCATTAAAGAGAATCAAAATCAACAAGAAAAAGCACGATGAGAACAAGGGCAAGAAATCCGAGCTGAAAACCTATATGAAGCATTTGAGTGCTGCAATTGAAGATAACAGACTCGATGATGCGAAAAAACTTCTCAGCGTTGTTGATAAAAAGCTTAAGAAGGCAGTTGCTAACAATGTAATCCATAAGAACGCAGCTTCCAGAAGAATGAGCAGATTTGCAAAAAAAATGAATGCTATGCGTTAAGAGCATACTTAAATGAAGGTCAAAGAGCATCCCATGAAAATGAGATGCTCTTTTTGTGTTTACTGGACCCTCGGTCGGCGCAACTGCGATTTGGGCTTCTCCGAGTTGGCGAGCTCTGAGAGCCGTGTGATTAGCAGCAGCATATTGGTCGTCATATCCCCTTGGGAGGTCTTGGTCTTACACTCCATCTCAAAGAGCAGTCCATGCATTTGTATTAGATCCTGCCACTGGATGCGGCGCAAATGCCCACTTAGCTTTTGAAACTCAAAGCTGCTGAGACCCGAGCTCTCCAGTTGATCCCTCTGCTTAGGATGCCTAGCCTGTAATAGGCGGATATGGATGAGGTTTCGGACCTGCCGAACCAGCATCTGAAAGATCATAAAGGGCTCTTCCCCACTCTGAACGAGGCGCAGATAGGTTCGGATTGCCAGATTGGTATTCCCGATACTGACGGCGTCTGTCAGGACAAAGATATTATCCCTGAGGGTCGAGATGAGATTTTGATCGATTGCCTCCCTGGTCAATACGCCGCCCTCTGTGGTGGCGGAGCATATTTTTTCGAGTTCATTGTCCACGTCAAGGAGGTTGACGGTGCTGTCCCTTCCCAGATAGCCCAGCTTGTCCATTAAGTATTGTATGAGGTCGCCCTTGGCTCGAATCCGGCTGCGAGAGAGCCTCTTTTCTATAAAACCCTTTAGATCCTGGCCGCTTAGCCGGCTGCAACGGGCGACATGCCCCTGCTTCTCGATGGTCTTGTAGAGCTTTCCCTTGAAGAATTTTTCACCCTTGCCCCGAATGAGCAACAGGACATGGTCCCCCAATTGGGGTATGTACTGAATCAAGTCCTCGACGAATGGGCCGTTTTTGGAGAGGGCCTCCTTGGATAGGTCGACCCCAGTGAGCTCGACAATTCGGCGTTCAGCAAAAAAGGGCAGGGTTTCGCAGGCTTCAATGATCTCTTCAACCCGTCCACTGCTCTGGATCTGAATATAGTTCATATCCTCTTCGGCGCTTCCGAGGAGGCTACTACGGACGACCTTAAGGAGATAGTTGACCAGGTATTCTTCCTCGCCATAGACTGCGAGGACGCGGCCGAGTCCACCCCTTTCTAAGAGGTCGATGGTTTCACGGTAATTCATAATCGTCTCTCCAATGTATTTGATGTTGAAAGGCTGTATTGGGTGATTCGATAGGCCAAGTAAACGGATGCAAGCAGTAGCAGCAGCATTATACCATTATCCATCAGATAATCGAGTATGCTCTGCCTCGGTTTTATACTCGGCTCTACCCAAGCTCCCCAGCGATTGAATTCGATCTGGAGCTGTCCATCCCGGTCTGTACACAGTAGTGGGATGCCCAGATCTTCGTAGCGCTGGAGTACTTCCTCATGGGGATGACCATAGGGATTCTTTCTCCCTACGGAAACCAGTGCCAGCTCGGGCTGAACCCAGCGGATAAATTCCTCGGAGCCAGAGCCCTTGCTGCCGTGATGAGGGACTTTCAGTAGGGTTGACTGGATTGATCGCTGCGCGAGCGCTCTCTCCCCCTCCCTTTCGATATCCCCAGTAAATAGCAGGGAACTCTGGTAATGGGACAGACGCAGCACCAAGGAGGCGTCGTTTCCCGGTCCCATTCCCCTCGGTCCAGTAGAGAGCACCTCGAGGCCTCCCTCTCCAAAGGGCAAATAGTCTCCTACCTTCACATAGCTCGCCCCTGGAATTTCCCCCACTGCAAAAGCTGGATCCGAGACGACCACATGGCGGACGAGTCCTTCTTCGATCAGTAATTCCCCATTTCCCGCATGATCTATGTCATTATGGGACAGTATGAGATAGTCCACAGGTCCAAAGACCTGTTGGCGCAAAAAGGGTCTGAGAATGGTTTCGAAAGAGCGATCCGACTCCAAATGGCTTCCACCGGTATCGATCAAAACTGTCCGTCCAGGAGAGCTCAGCAAGGCGGCATCCCCTTGGCCGATGTCGATCATCTGGATGCTAATGGGGTCAAAATAGAGCTTGGATGCTCCGATGACCAGGAGATAAAATAGAGCCAGTCTCCAGAAATGCTCCTTCGCCAAGCTCGGTATATGTCTCAGCCGATGTCGATTCAGATACAGTCCCAATAGCATATAGTATACTATAAATTCCTCTGGCCGTGGAGATGGCAGGTAGAATCCCTGTGTGCTGGCTCCTAAGAGCTGGGTGAGCTGGTAAATTCCTTGGATCACAAAATCCACAGCCCCGTCTATGATCCCTACGACCATTCCTCCCAAAAAACCAGTCAAGAGAATTAGGACCCCACCGTAGAGGGCGATGGTAAAGAGGGGGACGAGAATAGGATTTGCCAACAAGACCAGCGGAGCCAATTCACTGAAGTAGATGAGCTGGACCGGGAGCAAAAAGATCTGGATGACTAGAGTCAATTTCACCATGCTCGAGAGCTTTAGTCCACTGACATCGATGAACGAAAAGCGGGGCTCCATATAGAGGATGGCGATCATCGCAAGGACAGAGAGCTGTAACCCGATATCGAAAAGTCTGAGAGGATTGGTGATCAGGATCAATAAAACCGAAATCCCCAAGGCCTTTTTAGGGTCATAGCCCCTATGTAGTATCTGACTGAGCATGCTGATCCCCAGCATCAACCCAGCTCGCATTGCAGAGCCTTTATAGGCGAGGATGTGGATATAAGCCATCAGGCTGATCATGGTGATGGCGTAGATCCACTTGCGAGAAAGGCCGAAGAGTCCTAGAATGCGCAGCAGCAGCAAGGCGATCAGTCCAATATGTAGCCCGCTGACAGCCAGGATATGGGAGATGCCGAGGCGGCGAAAGGATTCTGTGACTTCCTCGGGTAGTTCTGATTTTCCAAGGAGGACGGTATTTAGAAAATCGGCTCCAGAGGGCGATAAATGCTCTTCGAAAACGCTGCGAATATAGTCTTGGCCAACTCGGCGGATTCCAAGGGACAGTGAACCGGAGTCATAGATATCCGAGAGATCCTCTGTTGTGGTGCGAATCGTAGCATGAACTCCATAGGTGAGTAGATATCTCTGGTAATCAAAGAGTCCGGGATTTCCTTGGGGCGAGGGCATCTGGAGCAGACCGGTGAAGGAGACATGCTGTCCGATGACGAGGGGTTCTTCCCCACCTCGCTGTACCTGTAGCAGCACGGTTTCGCGAATGTCCTGCCCCTGTATCCCGTCGAGTTCGACGAGTAAGCGGTCGTAAAAATCCGTCGACTTCCACCGATCGATGACGACCCCTTCTCCCTTGACATAGCTCCCATCGTATTGAGTGATTTGGGAGCTATTTATTGCTGTGCTCATCAGGAGGACGCCAGCAATAAAGACGGGCAAATTCAAGATGCGGTGGTCCTTTGAGAGGAAAAAAACTGCGCAGGAAATGGCGAGGAATACAAACAACAATAGGGTATTCCATGTGAAGACAAATCCCAACCAGCTCCCCAACGCGAAGGAAATGGCGATCGTATTGGTCAGTCGGTTCATCTCTCTCCTCCTCTCTCCTATTTTCTGATTATATCATATCATGGTTTCATGGCACCTTGGTGGCAGATGTGATACAATGACCTTAAGTAAAAGCTATCTTGGCGAGGTGACGTGAATGAGACTATATCAAGAATTCCCATACTTAAACGAATGTACAGTAACGGTGACGGAGCGAAAGACCGTGGGCGGGAAACCCCATGTGGTCACGAATCGGACGATTTTTTATCCCGGGGCCCAGGAAACAGGGACGATGACTTTGGGCTATTTCGATCAAATCCCCGTATCGAAGGTCTACGAAGAAGGTGGCAAGATCTATCATGTGCTAGAGGAGAAGACTAGGAAGAATTCCCTAGTGCAAAAGCTGGATTGGAAGAGTCGATTGGACATCATGCAGCAGTCCCTTGCTGCGGTGTTATATGCTCTTGCGATAGAGAAACTCTATTCGATCCCCCATCTATCTACGAAATCACTAGATGAGGAGACGGTGATGGATTTCGATATTCAGGGTCTGTCCTTGGACTACAAACAGCTGTGTCAGACTGCAATGGAGATCGTGAACACGACCATCCAAAATGGTCTGGAAGTGGACCGCATCACGGAGGAGACGGGGCAATTTATTCAGATTCCATCCCTGGGCAAGATGTCGATGGATGCGCCCAGCCTCTCGAATACGGCTGAGTTGGTCACTAGCAAGATCCTCTCCTATCAAGTACAACAGGATGTACTGCGCATCCATATGATCGCAGGAGAGCGATGCATGGATTATGTGAACCAGAGGTTGTCCACCTTTAAAGAGCTTCGGCAATTATTGGAAACCGACGATGGTGGTCTTACCATCGCCATTCGTGAACTACTCGCTGAAAATGAGCAGCTCAGGACCTCCAATGCCAAGCTCAAGGGCTATGTCTACGCAGATTACATCAAAAAGGTCAATCCTCCCACGAGCACTCTGGGAGAATACAGCATTACCAATCTCCTTGTAGAGGACCCCAATCTGGAGAATATCTATGATTTGGTGGAGCGCTTCCCTTCGAATATCGTCATGTTGACGATGGATCAGGGGGAGTTCTCAGAGATTGCAGCAATTCACAATATTGAAGATTTTTCTCTAGATGAGGTCTTCGATGCGGTCAAAGAGATCTATCCCTTTGAACTGGAGCTGGTTGGAAGCGTCTATAAAGGGCGTATACTGACCCAGTACTTGGAGCGATTCCGGGAACATTTCGAAAAATATTTGGAGGAAAGGCTGACTGCTTTTATTGAACATCCTCCCCAAGACGAACAGTTGATGCTGGATCCCGAGGGTCTGTTTCCTGAAGATGAATCCGAAGAGGAGATTCCAGAGGAAGAATAAAATACTTGAGATGAAAAAAGGGCCTCCTGCGGTGATATCGCAGTGGGCCTTCTTTCATCTCTTTTTCTATCGCTATTATTTTTGTATCTGGTTATAGGCTAAGATGCCATTTCCTAGGATCTCGATCCCCCGCATTATATTTTCCTGATTGACGGCGAAAGCGAGTCGGATTTGCTGTCTGCCCCTTTCAGCGTCTTTGTAAAAGCCTGCGGCAGGCGCTACCATTACTGTAGTCCCTGCTTCTTCATAGTTTTCCAGCAGCCAGATTGCAAAGTCATCTGTGTCCGCTACGGGCAGTTGGGCGATGGTGTAGAAGGCACCTTCAGACTTATAGCAGGTGACTCCCGGCAGCTGAGAGAGGGCATTGTAGATGCAATCTCTGCGCTGTTGGTATTCCTCATTGACCTTTTGCAAATAATCATTTTCCATGGTGTATAGAGCAGCCGTTCCATATTGTTCCAATAGGGGCGCAGCCAGCCTAGCTGTGGCCAGCTTGAAGGCAGCGGCCATCAATTCCTCATTTTTGGAGAGAATGGCTCCAATTCGAGCGCCACAGGCACTAAACCGCTTGGAGATACTGTCGAGTACGATCAGTCTATCCTCGATCCCCTCGATCTGAGAAAAGCTGAAGAATTTTCTACCGTCGTAGACGAATTCTCGATAGATCTCGTCAGCGAGGATGAAGAGATTCTTCTCTACGGCCAGTCTCGCAACGGAGCGGATCTCTTCTTCAGAGTAGAGAGCTCCCGTCGGATTGCCGGGGTTACAGATGAGTATGGCCTTGGTCTCGGGTGTGACGGCGGCTTCCATGACGCCGTAGTCCGGCAGTCGAAAGCCATTTTCGATGGAGGTGGGGAAAGTGTTCACAGATGTTCCCGTCTCCACAAAGAAAGAGTCATAATTTGTATAGTATGGGTCTGTCGTCAGGATCTGATCTCCCACATCGGTCGTCATCCATAGGGCAAACAATAGGGCTTCGCTGGCTCCATTCGTCACACAGATCTCCTCCGGTGCATAGGGATTGCCCTGTTTGGTGAAATAGCTGCTGATTCCCTCTCGGAGCTCGTCGATCCCGACGGCTTTTGCATAGCCCACCGTCTCCATATCGAGTTTATGAATGGATTCTAGGAACTCCCTTGGCGTTGGAACATCGGGTGCACCGATGTTCATGTGGATGACTTTTTTACCCGCCTTTTTCGCAGCATCAGCATAGGGGCCGAGCTTCCGAATGGCAGAATAGCTCAGGTTGTTTACTCTGTTTGACAGTTTCACGAATGCCCTCCTAACGATCTTGTGTTTTCAGTTCCCTAATCAGTTGAAACAGGTCAACTGCAGCCCTTTTTGGTCCAGATTTTTCCAGTCCAGGAATGCCCAATTGGGTTTTCAACACTCCAACGGGCAGTCCGATTTCAAACATATAGTCAAAATATTGGTCGATCAGTTGAATGGTCTGATCCTTACGCTGATGAGGTCCAAATGGATTGGCGAAGAAAGATGCGGTCAAACCATCCTCCGTCGTAGTCCCCTTGGCCATCCTCTGGCCTGCTACAAACATGTCCTTCGCATCTAAGGGCACGGAGAAGAAGGACAGAGTCGACTCCCCATCCCCTACGGGCTCATAGTTGTTGGCATATACGAACACGTCCACGGGAAAGCCGCGTACAATATCCTCGTAATTGGCCACCGGTGTGATCAGACGTGCATTGATTCGGTCCGGGTTCATAAAGATGGAACGGTCCAACTCTTTGAAAGCATAACCCGCCTCCAGATCATCCAATCGGACAAAGGCGCCGATCTCCGTACCATAGCCTCGAACCACTCCCTGTTCCATGGTAAAGATTCCCATATCGTCGAAGATAATAGTCATATCACTGATATGCTCGTTGGCTAAACTGCGAAATGCCTCAATGGATTCGCTCTTGCCTGCACCGCTGTCTCCCATAATGACCACATTGGCCTTGTGCCCATCTTTGAGCTCGATATGAACCATAGCGCCATGGATGGGCAGATTGCCCCTCTTGAGCTGATAGATATTGTTCAGAGTCAAAATCATCTTCTTCATATAGCCGAAGTAGTCGTGGTGATCGCTATGGCTGACATAGCCGATTAAGATGTCGTTCTCTTCGTCATCATAAAAAGCAGCCACATCCTCTTCCCTATGATCATCGGCTCCAAATACCAATACGAGATTGGGTTTACAGCCGTAGATGCTCTCCACCGAGGGGATCTCAAAGAGGTTGGCCAGGGAGACCCCATGGGTCAAGAAATCTCGATTGACGAAGATATAGGCGATCAGCTCCCCTACTCGAATTGGAAAGCAGAAGAAGCGGTCTGGGTTGATCCCGCATCTCTTGAGGGGATTATAGTCCATTTCTTCAAAGAACCCATCCCTCTTATTCTTGGTCGGATAAGTGATAAAGGGGGACTGGAGAATGACTTCTTTTACAAAGGGGATCCCATCTAGGATGTCGTATCCCTTTGGAATTGGCCAGATGGCATCATGGACGATCATGCCCACATTTGCACCTGCAGGAACCTGTCGATAGACGGTGGGCGTGGAGAGGGATATATTGATCGTGATCTTCCTATACAGACCGATCATCAGTTTATCAAATTCCTCTTTGGCCTCCATGAAGTTGGTATTCAAAAACCCATCGGGTGTATTCGAGTCATGCATGATGGCATAACGCTCCAAGTTACGCCAATAAGTATAGACTTCCTCGACGAACATACGAAAATTCCTTCGGTTGGGATAGATCTCCTGGAATTCCTCAAAGGACTCGGAGAGTTCCTTAGAGTCCATGATGAGCAGCAGTTTGCTGAGGCTGGTGATCTTTCGAATCAGCGGATCCAATTCGTCCGTTCCCAATAGATCGACGATGAATTTATAGGATCGGCTCCCCCTCTTCTCCGTCATGCGGAGAAAATGTTCCAACACTGACCGAAAACCTTCACTATTGAGTACTTTTTCCTCTGTATCACAATATTTCTGCGAGAAATTGATTAACACTTTATTATTACTTAATGCCCATTCTTTTTTCATATTAACTCCTTAAAGCATAATTTGGTCTATTATACCATACCAAAAGGTTTTTCGTATGAATCTTCTCGAAATTCTCTGTTTCTTCACCGGTGTTCACTAAAATAGAAAGCCGAATTCTCGGGCTTTCCGTTGAATTCGGCAATGTGATTGATATGGCGGGAGTACGTGGGAATCGAACCCACCCAAGAGGCTCCGAACCCCTCGCGCTGGTTTTGAAGACCAGAGAGCCCACCAGGACTCATCTACCCCCTTAACATGTTTTTTAAGTATACCACTTCGGAGAAAAATGTCAATAGCATACTATAACAATTGCGATCGGTGCTTGCAACTGCAAGCACCGATGCTCTATTCTTCCTCTGGTTGACCGAAATAGTAGCCTTCCCCCCATTTGGTCTGAATGAATTGTTCCTTGCCCTCTCCGCTGCCGATCTTCTCTCGAAGTCTACGGATATGGACATCTACCGTGCGTAGATGGCCTTCATAGTTCTCCCCCCAGATCTTCTCAGCCAATTGTTCCCTAGAGAATACTTCTCCGGGATTGGTGGCTAAGATGAAGAATAGGTCGAATTCCTTGCCCGTCAAATCCACATCCAAGCCCCTGCATCGGACTTTACGACCGACGATATTGAACTCGAAGTCGCCACTCTCGATGATCTGACTGCGCAGCTTCGCCTCGTCCTCCTTGCGCTTTGACTCTCCCACACGGCGAAGTACCGCACGGATGCGGGCTTTGAGTTCCAAGATATTAAAGGGACGCACGATATAGTCGTCGCAGCCGTATTCCAAGGCGAGGACCTTTTGGATGTCCTCGGAGATCTGGGTCACGACAATGGTCGGTATATTGCGGACCTCATTCATCTGTTTTTTTAAATCCAATCCCGTACCATCACTAAATACCATGTCGATGAGGGCGAGATCATAGTTGTGCTTTCTTATCTTCTCTAGGGCATCCTTGATGCTGGTGGCCAATGTGATCTGATAGTTTTCGGTTTCAAAACTGTATATCAACTCATTCGAGTAGCTGTCGTCCTGATTGATCAAGATTATATTGAGACTCATACTATCCCTCCTACACCAGCTTCCGGATGTCATCCAGCCTCTGTGTGATTCCCCTCTTGTCCATATATTCCAGAAGTGCCAGAGAAATCCTTCGATTTGCATTTAAGAGGTCTCGCGCTTCTGAAATGGTGATCTGGCCATTTTCTTCCAGAAAACCTCGCAGCCGCAATAGGGCAGATTCAAAAGCCGCCTTGCGCAATATGATATCCTCTTCTAAGCGGATGAGCTCTCCTGAAGCCAATAGTGCGTTTAGTACTTCTGTGATCTCATGTCGATCGATTTTGTCATTTTGAAATACTTCTTCTAGCCGCTCTCCAATCAATTGATCTTCCCGATGAGCGGCGAGTATCTTCTCTTTAATCTGTTCCTGTTTCGGAGTATAGCCAATGGAGAAATCCTGGGCCCTGAGGTATTCGTTCTTCACCTCGAGTTTCGATAGATCAATTAAGGCATCTAAAAATAAATCCCCCACCTTCTTATTGGTCTTGCCAAAATACTTGGAACGGATCTCCTCTTTACTCATACCCATACGCAGTGGATATTTCTTGTGATAATTTCGTACCTCTTCTTCAATCCTCGTCTTTAAGTCCATAAAGGGCTGCATATGGACGAGGTAGACATCTCGCATCTGATTGACGGCGATAAGCTTGCCCTGTTCCTCCAATTGCTCGACTTCTATGATGATATTATCCAGACTCTGCCCCCGATAGGCTGCAATATCCGAAGCCTTTGGAAATTCCTTGCTATGCTCCCGGATCACCTGCTCGGTCACCACCAGTGAATCCCCGTCTACCATGGCCTCCAAGAGCTGAATTTGCTCTTCATCGTAGCGCTTACGCTTACCGGGATTCGCATCCAGTATTTCCCCTCCTCCAACGGTGATCATTGGGGAGAACAACCTGAGAATAAAGCGGTCTCCCTTACGAGTCACGATGGGTTCCTCGAGCTTAAGTTGGGCCACGCAGGTGTCGTTGGATTCCAGTATATCCCTATCTAGCAGGATCATCCGGCAAAAGACTTCAGCGCTCCCGATATATAGGCGCAGGCGAGTGCGGTTCGCCAGATCAAAGGGCAGGTCTATGCTGTGGATCTGCGCATCTAGGATCTGCGTTGGGATCATACTGCCTACAGAGGCAATCATCGTGCCTCGAGGTGCATCCTCTTTTTTGATACCCGCCAGATTCAATGCAACCCTTTGACCTTTATATGCCGTCTTCTCCTCTTGGTCGTGAACTTGGATGGATCGGATCCGCGCCGTCTTATCGCTGGGATAGAGCTGAACCTCTGATCCATTTTCCAGTTCTCCAGAGATCAAGGTCCCGGTGACTACGGTGCCAAATCCCGAGATGGTAAAGGATCGATCGACGGGAAGCCGTGGGATATCCGCAGTGTCTTGCTCCTGCATGGTGGCGGCGATCCCATCGATTTGCGCTTTGATCTGATCGATGCCCTCGCCCTTCGTGGAAGCTACCCTGAGTATGGGAGCGTCCTCCAGAAAGCTGCCCTCCAGTTCTTCTCGAACCTCTTCTTCTACCAGATCCAGCCAGTCTTCCTCCACCAGATCGCTCTTCGTCAGCACTACAAAACCGCTCTTAATGCCCAAGAGCTGCATGATGGCCAGATGCTCTCTGGATTGGGGCATCATCCCCTCATCGGCTGCGATCACCAGCATGACCATGTCCAAACCAGCGACCCCAGCCAACATGTTTCGAATGAATTTTTCGTGACCTGGCACATCTATGATGCCTGCCCGAAGGCCACTGGGCAAGTCAAAGAAGGTGAAGCCCAGTTCGATCGAGATGCCCCTCTTCTGTTCTTCCTTTAAACGGTCTGTGTTTCGGCCAGTCAGCGCACGGATTAAAGTGGTCTTTCCGTGATCAATATGCCCAGCAGTCCCTATGATGATGTGTTTCATGTCAATCCCCCAAGCCCTTCAGTGCCTGTTCAATGATCTCGAATTCAGCGTCGTCGATGGTGCGAATATCCATCGCAAAGCGGTCCTTGATGATCCGGCCAATGACCGGAATCTTCGCCGATCGCATCCCGCATTCCAATTGGTTGGCAGAATGGCCCTGTCTCTCGACCGTCAATCCATAAGACAAAAGCCGGCACATGGGAAGACTCCCGCCGCCCACCTCGGACTCCATCTCCAGCAGATTAAATTCAAAGCCCGACAGATTTGCCCCTTCAAGATGGGCTTTCAGATTCTCTGCCCTCTCCCGCAGCTGCTGCTCTGTCGCCACCAGCATGTGCAGGGTTGGAATCTGCCGTATGGCCAGTTCTTCGTCGATATAATAGCGCAGAGTGCTCTCCAGAGCGCTGATGGTGAATTTATCCACTCGCAGTGCACGAGTGAGCGGATTCTTCTTTATTTGATCGATGATCTCTTTTTTCCCACAGATCACACCTGCCTGGGGACCTCCTAGGAGTTTATCTCCACTAAAGGAGACCACGTCCACCCCTCTCTCCAATACATCCCGTACTGTGGGCTCGTATTCCAGTCCGTATTTTGACAGGTCGATCAATACGCCTGAACCCAAGTCTTCGATGATATAGATTCCATGGGACTCCTTGAGATGCATCATCTCTTTGGTATCCACTGCCTCGGTGAATCCCATGATGCGGTAATTGCTCGTGTGGACCTTGAGGACTGCCGCTGTGTTTTCACTTATCGCGTTCTCATAGTCCCTGAGATGGGTCTTATTTGTCGTGCCCACTTCAATTAGAGTGGCGCCACTCTGTTCACAGACATCGGGAATTCGAAAGGCACCGCCGATCTCAATCAGTTCTCCTCGGCTGGTGAGCACTTCCCTGCCCTTCGCTAAGGTGGAGAGGATCAATAGCACTGCAGCCGCATTGTTGTTGACGACCATGGCGGATTCTGCTCCGGTGATCCTCTGCAGGATCTCTTCCAAATGCGAATACCTGGAGCCACGGGTCCCTTCCTCTAGAGCGTATTCCAGATTGGAATAGCCCTGGGAGATCGCGGCCATTTGCTGGAGAATTTCTGAGTTGACGGGAGATCTGCCCAGATTGGTGTGGATGACCACGCCTGTGCCGTTGATCACCCGCTTGAGATGAGGCTCCCAGAGTAGCTCCAAATTGCCTGCTATGCGCTCATCTAAGCCCCTCATCTCATGGGAGAATCCCTCTTCGGTCAAACCGTCTCGAATCATCTGGCGCAATTGATCCAGAGAGATTCGTATCGCCTCCATTACCGTCTTTCTAGAATATCCATCGATCAAGAGAATTACCTTCTCCCGGATCAACAGCTCATCCATTTTCGGTAATTGGGAAAATAAATTTGCCATATTTCACCTACTTATTCTATGATCACTGCCTTGCCTGTACCTTCGATTACTCGTCCAACTACGCCATAGGAGGTCGTCGTCAGCTGCTGTAATCGGGTGAGCATCTCCTCCACATCTTCCTCAGCGATGCTAAATAACAAGCCTCCAGAGGTCTGTGGGTCATAGATAGCATCTACCAGCGCCCTGTCGACCTGAGGAGAAATCTGCGCATTATCTCCCACATAACTGCGATTGTCATAAGCTCCAGCAGGCACCAGACCCATGGAGGCAAAGGAAATCGCCTCTGGCAGGATGGGGATTCTCTCTGCTTCCAATACGAGGGTGGTGTCACTGCCCATCGCCATCTCAAAGGCATGACCCATCAGCCCAAAGCCGGTAATATCCGTACAGGCATGTACCCTTAGACCTTCCGCAGCGCGTTTGCCCTGCACATTCAGGGTGCTCATGGAATGGACCAGCTGCTTGTAGGTCTCACTGTCCTCTTGTAATAATCCACCTTTCAGTGCGGTGTTCAAAATGCCCACGCCAATCGGCTTGGTGAGGACGAGGACATCTCCTGGCTGAGAGGAGGAGTTCTTCCACACATCCTTCGGATGGATCACCGAGCTGACAGATAAGCCGAATTTTGGCTCATCATCCTGTACAGTGTGACCACCGACGACCAGACAATTCGCCTCAGTACATTTATCTGCGCCTCCTCGAATGATCTCTGCCAACACCTCCAGGGGAAGGCAGTTGGGAAAGCAGACGATATTCATTGCCAAAAGTGGTTCTCCCCCCATGGCATAAATATCAGAGAGGGAGTTGGCCGCTGCGATCAGCCCAAATGTATAGGGATCGTCCACGATGGGCGTGAAAAAATCCAGGGTCTGGATCAGGGCCTGTTCGTCATTGATTTGATAGACTGCTGCATCGTCGGAGTTCTCTACGCCGACGAGGAGGTTTTTATCTGTGATCTTGGGTATGCCTTGCAGAACCTCTGCGAGTGAGTCGGGGCCGACTTTGGCCGCTCACCCTGAGGTCTTGGCATATTGCGTTAATCGAACATTCTTTGGGTCTTTGACTTTCACCACTACACCTACTTTACTTTTATAAAATCCTTGAAGCCCTCAAAGGTCTTCTCTCCGATGCCGCTGATGCGCTTGACATCTTCAATCTCTTCGAAGGGGTTATCTTTTCTGTATTCGATGATCTTATCTGCGGTCACTGGGCCAACTCCAGGCAGACTCATCAGCTCTTCCTTGGTGGCGGCATTCAAATCCACTAGATTCGCCGATGGAACCTCCACCAAAGCTGCGATTTCTCCTGGCTCCAAGAGACTGGGGATGACGATCTTCATCTCGTCCTCCAGCCGCATGGCGAGATTCACTTGGGAAGGATCCGCTTGATCTGTCAAACCGCCTGCCATTTGAATCCCATCCTCGAGCCTGTCCCCCTCCTGAAATGAATAGACTCCAGGGCGATGGACTTCTCCTGTGATATACATCTGAAGGGCATCCTCGTCCTCCTGAGTCTCTTCCGGGCTTTGCTGGGTTTGGGATACGAAGCCCAGAGGCTGATCCACTTCCCTCCCGAAATGATTAAACAGGGCGAATACACCAAAGAGCAAGAGAATCACTGCTATTAATAGCTTTTCACTATAATCTCTAAAACGCATTCCATCACCTGACTTCCTAAGATATAAATTACCCAATTATTAAAAAATCATAACATTTAACCGAAAAAAAGATGTAATTATGACAATTATCTTAAAGCGATATCCGAAAATTTCATAAGATAAACGAAATCTTCATATTTAGGGTATATAATGCTTGTAAGAAAAAATAGGAGGTATTTATGACGAATCACGATCTACGTATTTCGAGTAAGAGATATCTAAAGGGAAACTGGGGAACTGCTATCGTCCTCTCCATCATCCTAGTGGTCCTCAGCGGCCTGGTGACTTCTCTGGTCGAAAGAGTTTTTGGACCGAGTACCCAGGAAATCATCTCACCGAATAACTTGGAAAACTTTCAATCCGCGGACCTCCTCAGTCTGGTGAATCCACGCTCAACCTTTCTATCCATGCTATTGACGACGATCTTCACTGGATTGTTTCGGGTTGGCTATTCCTGGGGCTATTTGGATCTCGTTGACGAGACCGATGAATATGGAAGGGGAAGTCTCCGCTTTGAATCCCTGTTGTCGGCACTGAACCGAGATGGGCTTAAGACGATTCTCGTGATGATCATTACCACTTTTCTGACTACACTCGGCTATATACTGTTCATCATCCCAGGTATCTTCTTGACGATTCTGTATATGCCCATTTACTATGTGAGAAGAGACGAACCTGAATTGAGCATTGGTCAGACCCTATCTCGTAGTATGAATCTGATGAGCGGCAATAAACTCCAATACATTAAGCTCGTCCTGCCCTATATGCTGATCTTTATCGGAGCGATTCTACTGCCCCTAGGCCTCGTGCTGATAGGACTTGCTGGGTCAGAGGCTCTTCTGGGACCCATGCTGCTATTGATCTTCGCTGTACCGATCTTCCTGTTCTTCTACGCCATCTATTTTAGCATAAAATTAGAAATCCTAAATGCGTCCTTCTATCGCCATGTGCTTGTATCCTACAATCCTGGAGAGAACTACCAGGGGGAAGACATCCACTATCAAGGTTATGAATAATCCAATTTGAATAAGAGGCGCCCTCAAAAGTTCATCCCACGGCCAGATCATGGACGGGTCTATGCTTTTGAGGGCGCCTCTTTCATTTCTTGTGACTGCTAGACGATGGCGATCGCTTCGATTTCGATCAGGGCATCCTTTGGCAATCTTGATACTTCCACCAGGGCTCTGGCTGGCTTATGCTCACCAAAAAACTCGGTATATACTCCGTTGATCGCACCGAAGTCGTTCATGTCCTTCACATAGACATTGACCTTGGCGATGCTCTCCAATGTGCCTCCCCCTGCTTCAACGATAGCCAAAACATTGTTTAGGCTGGTCTTTGCTGCTTTTTCAACGCTATCAGTTACCAGTTCCCCAGTTGCTGGGTTGATGGGTAGCTGTCCAGATACAAACAGGACGCCTGCCCCCTTAGTTCCTTGGGAATAGGGGCCGATTGCCGCCGGTGCTTTTTCCGTTAGTAAAAATTCCAATGCCATGATATCCTCCTATTTATTTTGCCATAACCTTTCCAGGTCATAGTATTCACGGTCTTCTCGGGTAAAGATATGGACGATAATATCTCCAAAGTCCAAGAGAATCCAGTTTCCCTCCCGATACCCCTCTTTGCCAAGCGCTTCAAATCCCAGCTCATGTAAAGAGTTCTCGATCTCATCTGCTATTGCCTGGGTTTGGTTTCTCGTATTTCCGGTGGCGATTACAAAATGATCGGCGATGGCCAGCTTGCTGTCTATGGGTATGGTCATGACATCCTTTGCTAACTTATCATCACAGGCTTTCAATATGACTTCTAATTTATTCAAATAGTTTCCCCCTTAAATCGCTCTTTTTTAATATAGTGGTTTCGACTGATCACCGTCAATGGGTGGACCAGCCTTTTTGTCTGGAGACAATGGCGGATATTGGCATTCATCACTTCGATCACCGCTTTATCCAAATCCACAAAGGCGATTTCGCGAATCTTGTCGATATCCTCGTACATGCGTCCCGGTTCTATGGCATCTGCTACAAAGACGATCTTCTCCAATAGGGTCATGCCTTCACGCCCAGTGGTGTGATAGGTGATGGCGTTTAGGATGTCTTCCTCCTCCACACCATATTCTCTCTGGGCTACTTGTGCGCCCAATGGAGAATGGACCAACGCTTTATAGGAATCGATTAGATCTGTGGAAATTATATCAGAAAGACCATATCCCATCAAGAGGTACTTTTCCTCTAGTCCCTTTGCGCAGTCGTGTAAAAGTCCAGCTATTTTGGCCTTTTCCACATCGCATCCAAGAGCCTTAGACAGTTCTATGCAGGTGCGCATGGTCCGTATGCTATGGTCGTATCTCTTCTTGTCTAGCGCTTCCTTGAGTTGCTCTTTGACCTTTCCATAGTCGAATTGCTTCATCTGTATAGACCTCTTTCCTCAATGTATTTCCGAACGGACTCAGGCACCATATATCGAATATTTCTCCGGGCTCCCACTCGGTTTCGTAAATCTGTAGAGGAGATTTCCATTAAGGGCATCTCCACTGGATGGAAGTTTCCACCCATGTCGTTGTATTTCTTAATAAAACTGAGAAAGGAGGCTTCGTCGATCACTCTGTCCACGACGGCGAAGGGCACCAATCCAATCAATTCCTTCACCTTATACCAGGTGTGAATATTTCGAAGGGAATCCTCTCCGATAATAAAAGTGTAATCCACCAGTGGATTCTCCCGTATGAGCTGACAGAGGGTATCATAGGTATAGCTTCTCTTGCCCTCCTGGTCTTCGATCGCAGAGGCGATAAAGGCGGGATTGTCCTGGATTGCCAATTGGAGCATTTCCCATCGCAAGGAGAATTCTGTAATCGCCCGATGGTCCTTGTGGGGTGGAACACCGGCGGGGATGAACAGCACCTCATCCAGTTTCAGCTCATCGAGCACGGACTGGGCGATCAATAGATGCCCCAGGTGTATGGGATCAAAGGTGCCTCCCATGACCCCGATCTTTTTCCGTCTCATTGCCTTTCCCAATTGTCAATCTGCATCAGCATGCTCTGCATCACTTCTAGAGCTTTATGATGCAGCGACAAATCAGCGCTGCCCGTTGCCTTGGCATCGATGATGATCTGCGCCTCGGGTAACACCGATTTCGCGATGACCGCATTGGAGATGACGCAGATATTGGTCACTAAACCGACAAAGCGAATCTCATCATAGGGATTCTCCAGCAGATATTCTCCGAATTCGAAACTGCCAAAGGTGTATTTTTCAAAGGA
The DNA here is from genome assembly GCA_030538075.1 of Tissierellia bacterium. GTDB lineage: Bacteria > Bacillota > Clostridia > Tissierellales > Peptoniphilaceae > JAUNUQ01. The sequence goes on along the minus strand of JAUNUQ010000017.1, from coordinate 11,851 downwards.
CTTAGCATTCTCTAGGAGTTTTCCCGTCCTACCATAGAGCTCCCAGCCTGGAGTCCCCTTCACACAATGGGTGATGGGAAGCCCCCTTCCTTCCTTTGTCTCTAGATAGTCCTCAAAATGGGTGTCGTAGGTGCAAACCACGTCCTGCCCCTCCTCGAGATAGGCCTCGATCTGAGATGCAATTCGCTCATCAAGGGCTTCGGCCCCTTCAAAGCCGAGGGTACCTACCACAAAGTCCACTTGAAAATCCACGACCACTAATAGTTTTTTCAATCCATTCCTCCAGCTATTTTGATAATTATGTGATATGTCTTCGGATGATCTTGACATTGGCGATCTCGGTTCCATCCATCTTTTCCACTACCGCCTGTAGTTCTCCAAAATTGAATACCGAACCCTCTACAATACAGATATTATTCTCGGTGGCGATCTTCGTCAGTACCTCTTTGATCGTCTGCCCCTTCTCCGAATCAATGGGGATCCCAGTGTCGAAGCGGACCTTCTCCACTCCGGTTTCTGCCTTGTACTGGAATTCGTCACGGGTGCCAGTAAAGGTCAAATTCGGCAACAAATAGTGGAAGATCAAAAAGATGACGGCCACTGAAAGGGTTCCCAGGAGCAGATCCACCATGGTCTCTGCATAGATTAGCATCTTCCTCGCTATGACGAACATGATCAACTGCAAAATCGCGACCATGGAGTGATTGATCAGCATCAACATCAGCTCCACTCCGACGACCAACAACAATACATGACCTAAAAAGTCCTTGACGAGTACATAGGATGGACCGGGTGGATTATTCCAGATCGATGGGAAATACCAGATTAAGTCCCTTAGAGATATAATGACCCCAACGGCCAAAATAATCGTCAACAGCATCTCGATATAAAAAGTGAGCTTGCGCAATGCGGTAATAAAAACTCTTCGATTCATCTTCCCTCCTCAATCCGTTCCCTATCTGAGACGATCCATCAATTCCCCATAGCCCTGCTCTTCCATCTGGGCAAAGGGTATAAAGCGCAGGGATGCACTATTGATACAGTATCTGAGCCCGCCGAGTTCCCTGGGTCCATCATCGAATACATGGCCCAGATGACTATTTCCAGCGCGACTGACCGCCTCGATGCGTTCCATACCCAGACTCTTGTCACTACGATACTCAATGACATCCTCTTGGATGGGTTTGGAGAAACTGGGCCAACCACAACCGGCGTCGTATTTATCGGTAGACAAAAATAAAGGTTCGCCGGTTACGATATCCACATAGATCCCCCGTTCGAAATGGGCATCGTATTCGTTGAGGAATGGGCTCTCTGTAGCTCCTTTTTGGGTCACGCTATATTGCAAGGGGGTTAACTTTTCATGAATTTGATCCGGAATGGGATAGTCCTCTTTTTTTATGATATATTTTGGATTTGGAATATCTGACAAATCCACATGACAATAGCCTCCAGGATTTTTCTCGAGATAATCCTGATGGTAATCCTCTGCTAGAATGAAATTTTCAAGCTCCTGTACTTCGATTGCAATTGTTTGATCTAGGCTCTCCTGGAGTAGCTGCAGCTGATCCTGGATGATGCCTAGGTCCGCAGGATCCGTATAGTAAATACCCGTTCGATATTGGCGACCGGTATCGTTTCCCTGACGATTGACAGCAACTGGATCGATGATCCGAAAATAGTAATTCAGGATATCCGATAGGGGGATCTGCTCCGGGTCATAGTTGATCATGACCGTCTCAGCATGGTCGGTCTCCTTCAGTTCGTAGTAGCTGGTGGACTTCGAATTTCCATTGGCATAGCCCACCTCCGTATCCAAAATGCCCTGGATGCGATCAAAATAGGCTTCTACACCCCAAAAACAGCCCCCTGCTAAATAGATGACCCGAGATCCCTCGACCTGTGATCCGCTCTTGTGAATTTCCTGTACACTCATACTTACCCTCTCTTTTTCCTCCATAGTATTCCCGCACCCGATCAGGGCGACCAAAAGCCAGATAGTGAATAGTCCCTGGATTGACACTCTCATATGGGTTCACCTCTGGTTATAATATACCCAAGGAACTGTAGATTATTCCACAGTTCCTCGTTTTTATGATATCATTTCGTTTTTATGCGGGAATTGACTATGCCTCTTTAGAGCTTACCGCTCTCTCGTAGGGCGTTTAGGAAATAGGGCATCTGTTGGCGCCACCATGGCCAGTCGTGATCGACATCATATCCCCAGTAGTCGATCCAAGCCGGAATCTGCTTGAAGCGGAAGGCCTCATCCATCTTTTTCGTATCACGGATGGTGATTTCCTCCCAGCGTCCCAGACCAGTGCAGATGATGAAGTTGCCGTTTCGGTAATGATCGATAAACCAAGGGTCGTTTTGGTTCCAGATATAGTCCACAGGAGAATTCTCATAGACCAATGGATCGTCGTAATCCCCTACGAAGAACCGGGCGTCGTAGACACCGCTCAGGGAAATGCTCGTATCGAATAGGTCCGGATGACGCAAGTGGAAATTCAGGGAATGATAAGCTCCCATGCTGCAGCCCGTTGAGATAAAGGGTCCATCGTATTGAATGTAGTGGCGGATGAAGCCCACCAACTCATGTACGATATATTGGTCGTATTGGTTGGCCATCCAAGCTCTGTCATGGGCGGACTTCCAATTGCATAAAAAGGCTTCGTTGTCGACGGAGTCGGGAGTAAAGACCTGTACGATACCATTGTCGATATACCATCGAATGGCGTCGATCATGCCGAAGTCCTCATATTCGTAATAGCTGCCTCCCGATGAGGGAAAGACGATGATGGGTTTTCCAAAATGTCCATAGCGCTTAAAGGTCATGTCCCGACCCAAGGCATGGGAATAATAACTATGCTGTTCGATATTCATATTAACTCCTAGTTTGTGATATGTCGCTGATGATCTGATTCATGGTTTCCTCGTGAGGTGTGCGCAACAGAAAACCATAGTCGCCCATGACGGCAGCGAAGACGCCAGGGATGGATTCTATGCTAATCAGCTCTTGAGGATACATCTCCCAGAGCTGCTCATTGGTGTAAACATAATCGCGGAAGGCCTTACGGCTTGCGTAGCAGCAGAAATAGGGCCGATCTTGTACGATATCTATATCCCGACCTGCGACCAAGTCCGCATATAGGGCGTAGACGTCGAAGTCATTGGCGTAATTAAACATGTCTGTGGTCTTTCCACCAGGTACTCGGCAGTTGATTTCCAGCGCGATTAAACGGCCGGTCTCAAATTCACGGAAGAGCTCGATGTGAAAAAAGCGCTCCTTCAGTCCAAATGCCTTTACGATCTTCTCGCCTGCCTCGACGATGTCTTCTTCGATGCTTCTGGGAATACAGTAGTACATATCGGCATTTTGTTCCACGATATCCAAGACGGCGATATTGTATGCGAGGGTAGAGGAGAAAATTGTATTTCCATCTCGGTCACTGAGGCCGTCATAGGTGACAATGTCACCGTAGACGAATTCTTCCATGATGAAATCCTCTTGGTACCCGACGGAGAAAAATCGGTCCAGGTCCTCTTGATTGGTGATGCGGTAAGTGTCCCCCGCTCCTACACCGATGTCCGGCTTGATGCAGACGGGATAACCCAGCTCTGCTACTAAGGATATGGCATCTTCATATCCATGGAACACCCTGCCTCTGGCCACTGGGATTCCGGCCTTTCTGAAGATTTCCTTCATTCGTGATTTGCGCTTTACTTGGGCAATATCATCATTATTGAAGCCAAAGACATTGAAGTCCGTCCGTAGAGCAGCGTCTAAGCCCAGCCAGTGTTCGTTCATCGACTCGATGCGGTCGATCTTTCCGTATTTATGGGTGAAATAGCCACATGCACGGAGGACTTCGTCGTAATCCTCCAGATTATCCACCTTGTAATATTCCGTGAGATTGGCTTTTAGTGCCTCTGATAGATTTTGATAAGGTTCATCGGCAATTCCAAGAACCCGGATCCCTTTTTCGTTTAGACGAATGACGAAGTTCTCAAAGTTCGTCGGAAAATGAGGGGAAATAAATATATAATTCATAGCAGCCTCCTTTTCGGCTTTAACCGGATAACGTAAATTATCTTATATAATACCATTTTATGGTATTTTTGTCTATCGAGTGCTGGGGGCGATGAAGATGGGATTTGCTGGGATGATGAAGATGGGGTAATTGAGGTGCACGGCAAAAAGGGGTTGCCCCGCTTCTCCGCTACGCCTTTGGAGAAAATCTCGGCTCGATTGCTCCGGTGGCTCCAATGGTACTCTATTGAGAATCTGGGTACTGGAGCCACAAGAGCTCCGCAATCTGCGCCGGATTTTCTTCCCAAAGGCTCCGAAGTCGAATCGGGACAACCCCTTTTTGCCTTACTGTAAGATAAAACAAAGTTTATTAGATTCTAAGATCGATAATGTGATAAATGAATTAAATGTTAGCGACTGCCCGAGACCTAACCCGACGAGATGCTCCTTGAGTCGCTGGTAGTCCGATGCGAGGAATTCCAAAAGCGATGCTTTTCACATAAAAAAGCTGGCGATTTCGGATATGGAATCGCCAGCTTTGGATGTTATTTGAAATACTCTACCCCGTTTTTAAAGATATTAAAGTCTTTGTCACCGGGGATATTTTGGAATAGGTTGTTTTCGTAGCGCTGTACATGGGCCATTTTTCCTAGGATGCGTCCGTCTGGTGAGCTGAGGGACTCTACTGCCATTGCTGCTCCGAAGGGATTGTATTGGCTTTCCATGGTGGGTTGTCCGTTTAGGTTTGCGTATTGGGTGGGGATCTGACCTGATAGCAGTAGTTTCTCTAGGGAGGCCGGATCGGCGACTAGTTTTCCCGTACCGGTGCTGACGGGTACGACATGGAGTTCACCTGGCAGGAAGGAGGATGTCCAGGGGGATCGGTTGGAGATGACGACGGTGCGCAGGTGGCCGGCATAGTGGCCTTGCAGGTCGTTTTTCGAGAAGGCGATCGGTGAGATCTCGTCTCGATATTCCCCAAAGGGGAGGAGACCTGTGGCTACAAGGGCTTTGAATCCGTCGTCGATACCTAAGATCAGTCCATCTTTGGCGAGGAGTTTTTGAACGGCCTCTTTGATCCAAGGATTTTGCAGGAGCTGAATGAGGTATTTTGCAGGTCCATTTGGTTCGTCTCCAAGGGTGTATCCATTGACGAGTGCCAAGATATTCGCCTCTTCTATGGCCTTTGCAAATGTCTGAATGGACTCTTGTAATGTGGACTTGTTTCGATCGTTTAGTAGTATGGCCTCGACGATGGCCCCTTCTGCCTCGAAGGCTTTGATGGTGTCGTATTCAGAGGTCATGCCCGGTAAGATGGGTACGAATACCTGAGGACTCGCGGTGATTCCCTTCGTCCTTTTGCCCCTTATCTCCATATAGCTCTTTCTCTCCAGAGTAATGGGATCGCTGGTTCGCTGTGTGGGATAGAGGGCTTCGTAGCGCCTTGTAAATGCGGCGAGTGCCTCTTTCAAAGATACCTCGATATCATTGATCAAGAGATGTTCTCCCTCGATGGTCCGGCCCAAGAGGAGGAAATTTTCTTCATCGATCTCATCTGCGGCTTCAATCAAGAGGGATCCTGGTAGATAACCGAAGATATCTTCATCGGTTTGTATTTCCATTCCGATTCCATTTCCAAAGGCCATTTTTGCCAATAGTTCGGCAATACCGCCGGACTTTAGTACAGCAGCACTTCGGATCAATCCCTTTTGAATTCCCTCACGAATTTGATCGAAGTTTTTACGTAGTTCCTCGTAGTTTGGTTCGTATCCATCTTTTGGATTGTGTTTGACCAGATAGAGGTAAGAGCCGATCTGTTTGAGTTCAGGCGAACAAAGTCCTTTTGCATCCCCTTTGTTGATGGCAAAGGTGACTAGGGTTGGCGGTACGTGAATCTCATGGAAGGTTCCGCTCATGGAGTCCTTCCCACCGATGGCAGGGGTTTCAAAGGCGAGCTGTGCTTGAATCAAGCCCAATAGTGCCTGGGTGGGTTTCCCCCACTTCTCTTCGTCCACTCCCATCCGTTCAAAGAATTCCTGATTGGTCAAACGTGCTCCCCTATAATCCACACCGGATGCCACCAGTTTCGCCAGGGCGTCTACGACGGAATAAGCTGCTCCCAAATAGGGGGAATAGCTGGCGAGTACTGGGTCGTATCCATAGGCCATCGCACTGACATCGTCTGTATAGCCAAAGGTGGGTAACTTTTGCACGCTGGCCTCTGCTTCTGTCAGCTGATATTTTCCACCGAGGGGCGCCAGAGCCGTTGAACGACCTACTGAGGAGTCGAACATGCGCACCAGCCCCTTTTGGGAAGCGGTATTGGCTGTTGCCAAGTTGTTTAAGAAATGCTCTTTTGTCAGAGTAATCCCCTTATCTGCAAAGGGATTCTCCGCCTGTGGTTCGGTCTCGACTCGCACGGCTTGGGAAGCGCGTACGCCATTGGTATTTAGAAAATCACGGCTCAAGTCCACGACGAGCTGATCCTCGTAACGGATTTGGAGGCGATTGGTATCTGTGACCTCAGCGACGAGATGAGGCTCCAGCCCAGCTTCTCGGCAGATTGCGCAGAATTCTTCCAGGTCTTTCTCTGCGATGACCACGGCCATCCGCTCCTGGGATTCAGAGATGGTCAGCTCTGTCGGATTGAGTCCAGGGTATTTTACAGGGACTCTCTCCAGGTGGATATTCAGTCCATCAGCCAGTTCGCCGATGGCGACACAGACTCCGCCAGCTCCAAAGTCGTTGGATTTTTTGATCAATTTTGTGGCTCTCGGATCCCTGAATAGTCGAAGGATTTTTCTCTCTACCGTCGGATTTCCCTTCTGGACCTCACTGGAGGATTTTTCCGCAGAGTCCTTTGTCTGTTCGACACTGGAACCCGTAGCGCCGCCAATTCCGTCCCGCCCCGTGTCCCCACCGAGGAGGATGATCTGATCCCCCACCTTCGGTTCCAATCGGGTCACATTTTCCTTTGGTGCTGCTGCCACGACAGCCCCTAATTCCATTCGCTTTGCGACAAAACCCGGGTCGACGATCTCTTTGGCAAAGGTCTGGGCGATTCCGATCTCATTTCCATAGTCGGAATAACCACGTGCTGCCGTCTTGGATATGTAAAACTGGGGCAGCTTTCCTGGCAAAGTCTCGTCATTTGGCGTAGTCACATCTCCCGCTCCGGTAATCCGCATGGCCTGGTAGACATAGCTACGGCCAGATAGGGGATCTCGGATGGCTCCACCGATACAGGTGCCTGCACCGCCATAGGGTTCAATCTCTGTGGGATGATTATGGGTCTCATTTTTAAACATGAGAAGCCATGGGGACTTTTCTCCATCCTCTTCTACTTCAATCTCGACGCTACAGGCGTTGACCTCTTCGGAGACTTCCATATCGTCAAGCTTTCCAATCTGTCTAAAGTAACGGCCGACGATGGTAGCCATATCCATCAAGGTCTGAACCCGATCCATGCGGCCAGTCATCTCTCGAAGATGAAGATATTCTCGATAGGCTCGGTCGATATTCTCTTTTAGAAGTCCATCTGCGATTTCGATCCTCGTCAATTCAGTTTCAAAGGTGGTATGTCTACAGTGGTCTGACCAATAGGTATCCAATACTTTAATCTCTGTCTGGGTGGGATTTCTCTTTTCTTCCCTGTAATAGGCCTGCACATGGGCGAGGTCCTGTTGGCTCATGGCCAGTCCCTCTGCAAGGCGAAATGCCGCTAGGCCCCCTTCATCCAGTTCGATAAAGCCCATAAAGGTGAGTACTTCCTCCACTTCGGTGGATTCCTCGTGATGCAGTACGCTTAAATCCTTCTGACGATTTTCTACTGGATTGATCAGATATTTTGAGACTTTTTCATATTCCTCTGCCGATAGTTCACGGGGAAATAGGAGGAGTTTACCCGTAGTGATGACGGTGTCCTCATCGCCCCCGGCCATGGACAAGGTGGCCATTGCCGCGTCTGCAGTCCGGTCAAATTGACCGGGTATGCTCTCCCAGACGAGATGGCCTCCCTCGAAGAGTTCTGGTTGATCCACCCTCTCCTCGGTTGCAAAATCTATCAATACGGATTCAACGAGTGCTGTTTGCTTCTCATCTGCTAAGCCAAAAATATCATAGATGTGAATCAAACGCAGGCCTGATAGGCCATCAATCTGTAAAAACTCCTCCAATTCCCTCGCTAGATGTTCATTTTCCACGCGAAAGGACGGTTTTTTTTCCACTAGTAATCGATAATCCATTCTACACCCCTCTGTTTCAGATTTAGGTTATATTAGGATTATACTACAACTTCTAGGAGCTGGTAAACGAATTGCTAAACTATTACGGTTTTGCATACTCTCGTAGACGAAAACTCCCTGCGGTCAAGAACACGATCCCCATTAAGAGCAGGATGGGAATCCCCGGCAAGATCTGGTTTTTATCGATGGCCTCCATCGCCCAGTAGTAAGGGCTGAGTTTGCTGATGGCCGCGATGGCCGGATTTTCAAATCTCCCGATCTCCGATGCCATCATCACGATCATCGATAGGATGGAGACGAAGATGGGGATCATGCTGGCCAAGGTTTTGTTTTTAACCAGTCGGAAGATGGCTAGTGACATACAGACGGACAGAAAGCACATGGATGCGATCGTGACGACGGCGAGGACTGGATTGGCCATTTCAAATTTTAGGAGCAGCTTTGCCAAAAATAGCGAGAGGGTATTGATTATGACGAGGAGCACCCAATATGCGACTACGATCGTGCTGATGGTAAATAGATCAGAATTTGGTGCTGAGATAAAGCGAGTGAGTACATGGGTCTCTTTCATGGTGATCAATTCATCGCTGAGCTGATTGGAATTCATCAGCATGAACACCAGGATCATAACGAGCGCAAAAAAGTACTGATCATCCATCTTCTGCCCCTCAACCACCAAGGATACGGCGCCATTGTCTCTCTGATAGATGGAGATGGCTTCATCTAATCCCTCTTGAACTAGGTATTCCTCGAGTCTGCTATCTAGAAATAGACCGCGGAGGAAGTTTTCAAACACGCTATCTGTGGAGGTCTGCCCACGGCTATAGACTTCGATTGGCCTATCCTCTGCACCACTGGTTCCGAATTTCTCAGGGAGTATATACAGTCGGTTAATCCTTCCGGATTCCACGGCGGCGATGGCCGTATCACTACTCCCCTCGTAGAGATTGACGAGATCCAGTGCCCTTAATTCTTCCTCTACTTTGGGATTTTCACCCAATACGAGTACAGTGCTGCGATCTGTGGAGGTGGCGGTGCCCGTACCAAACTGTATCAAGGCTATAATGGCGATGGGCATAACCGCTAGTACCAAAACCTGGGTGGGCGAGTGTAGAATCCTCTTCATATGCACAGTGGTCATTCGTAAGAAATGCATCATAATCTCACATCCTTTACCTTTTTACTGATGAATAGCACCAGTCCCATCAAGGTGACAGATCCGATGACCAATGCGATCAGATTCTCTGAAATGCTCGATAGGTCCATCCCCTCCATCAGACGAAAATGGGGATCTGTCACCAAACCTGCGATCGAGAATTTTGACAGGATTGCAATAAAGCTATTTGGATCCTCTTGGATCTCCCCTGAAAAACTCGAGGTGAGGATGGCGATGACCAATAGCGATGTCATCACCGTCGTAGCTAACATTTTGGGAACGAACATCATGATGAACTTGCTAAATAAAATCACAAAACTGCACTGGAGAAAGCCCAGCAGGAGATGAGTCATTAGATCTCCCTTGAAGCTGATCCCCGTGATCTTTATGATCAACACAAAGATCGTGTAGAGAAGCCAAAAAATGAGCAAATCCGAAAGATACTCGGACACAGTGATCTGGGTATTCGTCAGAGGCGAAGAGACCACCCTTTTTTTGTAACCGAGGAGAACTGGGTTCTCGTAGGTGTGAATGGCGGCGAGCATGATGGTAAATAGCAGGATGACTACTGAGTTGACCCCTGCCTGGTCGTAAGAATCCAGAGTTCGGGTATCTCCCAGGGCTTGGCGATGGTAACTAGGCGCAGCCTTCTGATAGAGTGCATCGATCTGAGCAAAGACCTGCTCCGGTTTGTCCACTCTCTCCACTTCCCCTCGAATGATGGCCATCCGGCTCAGTTCTTTCGATATGCTCATGACCACCTGTTTTAAGGCGAGCCCCGTCTGCGTGGAAGCGCCGGTGGAGTGGTGGATCAATTGAATTTCATAGGGTTCACCCTTCAGCGCAGCCTCGCTATAATTCTCTGGGAATCTGAGAATATAGTCTGCTTCATCGAGCAGTTCTGTCTGTTGTACAAATTTTTCGATCTCCGGTTCCCCCATGACCTCTTGCAGGCGATTCGCCAGAGACCCCTGGTCTTTTATATCAAAATAGACGGCATTTTTTATATACTCCACATCCGCACTATTCTGAAACTGCATTGTATAGCCATTTACTAAGGTGAGCAGAAGAGGCACCACTGCCACTGAAAGGAATAGGCCCATAATCTGCTTCAGATAAATGCGCAGATGGGATTTCGTATAGTGGAATATTTTCATAGCATCCTCCTAATCCCGCAGACTCTTACCGGTCAGGGCTAGAAATACCTCTTCTAGGGAGGGATCCATTCGCTTGATCTCCTTGAATAGATGGCCTTTCTGCTCCATCGCTTGAATGATCTGGTTGAGTTCTACGGTGGAGTCCATGGAGAGATTGATCTCCTCGTCCGTGCTGGTCACATTCTGCACCCCTGGGATCCCTTTGAGAAGCAAAAGCTGCTCCTCCACTACCCGCTCCATGACCAATTTGACGCTGTCTTCCGCTTTGACCAATTGGACGATTTCATTTTTTGTGCCCGAGGCGATTTCTCTGCCCATGTCGATGATGAAAATACTGTTACACAGTTGTTCTACCTCTTCCATATAGTGGGAGGTGTAAAGGATGGTCGTGCCTTCCTGATTGATCCTGCGCAGGTAATTAAAGATGTGATTTCTGGACTGTGGATCGACACCGACGGTGGGTTCGTCTAAGATCAACAACCTGGGTTTGTGCATAATGGCAGCAGCCAAGTTGAGTCGGCGCTTCATCCCACCAGAGAATTTTTTGACTTTCTCTTTTTTCCGCTCTGTAAGTCCCGTCAATTCAAAGGCATCTGCTATGGCTTTTTTCTTTTTTTCGCCATAGAGCCCGTACATGCTGGCAAAGAGTTCCAAATTGTCGTAGGCACTGACATCCTCCAGTAGTCCCAGCTCCTGGGGAACCAAGCCCAACATGGATTTGGCCTGAATCGGGTCGGTTCGGACGGAATAGCCCCCGACACAGATATCCCCTGTCGTTGATCCGATAAGACCTGTCATGATATTGATCAATGTGGACTTCCCTGCTCCATTCGGTCCAATCAACCCAAAGATTTCCCCCTCTTGAATCCGCAGGGAGACATTATCGAGTGCCAATGTATTCTTAAATTTTTTACTGACCCCATTTGCTTCAACCATATTCATTAGGATCACCTCCGTTGTATTCAGTATAGCAAAGGGCGGGGGTGTATTGGAATTGCAATGGGTCACCAAAGGGAGTGACGAAAGTCATTTCTGAGGGGATCTTTAGAGAGAAGGTTTAGGACAAGTATGTGATTGAAGCGAATGAAATGAATTAATCGTTACGATCAGTTAAGAGATGCTTTCAAACTGGAGGTGATCGAGGCGCACGGCAAAAAGGGGTTGCCCCGCTTCTCCGCCGAAGCCCTAACCCTGCGAGATGCACTTCGAGCCGTAGGTAGGTCTTGTGCAAAGCTTTCCGAAGAGCACGCTTTTGCGATTC
>JAUNUQ010000016.1 GCA_030538075.1 Tissierellia bacterium | reverse complement strand
CAAATTTTGCCTACTGCAGAGGCAAGATAAGGGAGGAGAAATTGTGCTACAAGAAAAGAGAGATCAAAGGGTTTTCATCGTTTCTGTGTTGATTGTCGTCGCCATTGTCCTATGGGGATTGCTGATCCCGCAGAACTTTGAATTCGTAGCAAATACGGCTTTTAGTTTCCTATCTGAGAACTTTGCTTGGCTGTATACATTGATAATGACTTCATTCATCGCCTTTTCGGTATGGCTTGGGTTTTTCAGCCCCTATCGGAATATAAAGTTGGGACCAGATGATTCTAAGCCAGAATTCAGCAATATTTCTTGGTTTGCCATGTTGTTTTCTGCTGGTATGGGAATCGGACTCGTCTTTTGGGGAATTGCAGAACCATTAAACCACTTCATCCATCCCGTGGATATGGAGCCGATGACAGAATCCGCGAGGCAATTTGCTATGACAAAGTCATTTTTGCACTGGGGTTTGCACCCTTGGGCGAATTACTGTGTTCTGGGGATCGGTCTGGCCTATATGCAGTTTCGTAAGAATCGGCCTGGTCTGGTGAGCAGTATTTTTGAACCGCTGCTCGGAGTAGAGAAAGTGAATGGTCCAATTGGTAAGACAATAGACATACTTGCAGTCTTTGCAACCGCAGCGGGGATGGCCACTTCCCTTGGACTCGGGACCTATCAAATCAATAGCGGTCTAAACTATATGTTTGGGATTCCTGAGAATACTACGGTGCAGTTGATCATCGTCATAGGGATCACGATTATCTACACATGGACTGCAGTTAGCGGAGTGGACAAGGGGATCAAATTGATTTCCAATCTGAATATGGTGCTGGTGGCTGTGATTCTACTGGGCTCATTCTTGGTGGGACCGACGGTGGGAATTCTGAACACTCTCGTAGAATCCACTGGGCTGTACTTTCAGAATTTGATCGGGGAGTCACTGAAACTAGGCGCTTTCGGTGATTCAGACTGGTACGATGGATGGACGATTTTCTACTGGGCTTGGTGGATAGCTTGGGCACCCTTTACAGGGGTTTTTATCGCTCGGATATCCCGCGGGAGAACCATTCGGGAGTTTGTGGCTGGAGTGCTCTTTGTTCCGACCATCGTCTCCTTCATCTGGTTTGCGATCTTTGGAGGCATCAGCTTTTCGGTGCCCTTAGAAATAGCTGCAGAAGCTGTGAAATCGACTTCCACGGCATTCTTTGTGGTCATGCATGAGATCCCATTGGGGAATGTTCTCTCCTTTGTGGCGATTATTCTCCTATTCACCTTCTTCATCACTTCAGCAAACTCTGCGACTTTTGTCCTGGGTATGCTCACGCAGCATGGAGATTTGGAACCTGACAATCGGCGCAAGAGCATCTGGGGAATATTGCAAGCGGCTCTTGCACTGAGTCTGATGATTGGTAGCACAAATGGATTGCAGATGCTACAGACTATATCGATCATTGCAGCATTCCCCTTTATATTCGTAATGCTGTTTACGATGATGGCCTTGAACAAGGCTCTGAAATCTGACCCTGCAGTGCAGGGAATTGGCCTGAAGGTAAAAACCGAGGATCTAGAGAGAGGAGATCAACCTGTATGAGATTAGAAATTGGCAATTTTGAAGTACAAGATGTCGTATTTGGTGAGCAGACGCAGTTTAAAGACCAGGTACTGACCATCAATCGAGAGGAGGCCATGGCCTTCATCAGAAAGGATGTGCATATTACATCCCTTGAGATAGAGATCGCAAGACCTGGCGAAGACATTCGAATCGTCCCAGTGAAGGAGGCGGCAGAACCCCGTGTTCGCGTCGATGGGAGAACTCTTTTCCCAGGTGTCACAGGAGAACTAGCTCCTACTGGAGAGGGGAGATTACATGCGCTAAAGGGGATGAGTGTGCTGGGAGTCGGTCAGCACTGGGGTTCTTTTGGCGATGGTCTGAGTGATATGAGTGGGGAAGGACAAAAATTCACCCATTTTGGATCCTTGATCAATGTCTGCTTAGTCATTGATACGGATGAGGAATATGAATGGCATGAACAACAGAAGAAGAACCGCGCCATCCGTTGGGCAGTACACAAATTTGCGGAATATCTCGGTGAGACAGTGAAAGAACAGGAGCCGGATGAGGTCGAGGTCTATGAGCTACCACCGGTCTTAAAGAGAGGTGCTGAAATATCTTCTCTGCCATCGGTCGTACTCGTAATGCAGCCCCAGTCCCAAATGGAGGAGATGGGCTACAATGACCTGGTCTATGGATGGGACCTGAATCATTTTGTACCCACCTTTATGCATCCCAATGAGGTGTTGGATGGAGCTCTCATCTCAGGTTCTTTTATGCCTGCATCCTCCAAATGGTCTACCTATGATATGCAAAATTTCCCAACGATCCGAGAGCTGTATAGTGAGCATGGAAAGACTTTGAATTTTCTAGGCGTGATCATGTCGAATCTAAATGTCTCCCTAGAACAGAAGGAACGATCTGCGATCTTTGTCGCACAAATTGCCAAATCCCTTGGGGCGGATGGCGCCATTGTAACTGAGGAGGGCTATGGGAATCCGGATACGGACTATATTCGATGTATTGTCGCCCTAGAAGACGTCGGGGTAAAAACCGTGGGGATCAGCAATGAATGTACGGGTCGAGATGGTGCCTCCCAACCATTGGTTGTACTGGATGAAAAGGCGAATGCCCTAGTTTCCACAGGGAATGTATCCACCTTGATTGAACTACCTCCCGCTGCGAAGGTCATTGGAGAATTGGCTGCTCTGGGCAGAGATGGGCTCTCTGGTGGCTGGGCAGATGATGAGCTGTTGGGTCCATCGGTTCGAGAAGATGGATCGATTATCATGGAGAATAATGCAATGTTCTGTGGCGACCGTATCTCAGGTTGGTCCACAAAAACGATGAAGGAGTTTTAGCATGAAAAAAGCAATATTGTATATCAATCAATTCTTCGCCGGGATCGGTGGAGAAGATAAGGCTCATACCCCTCCCCAGCTCAGTGAAGAGATGGTGGGACCGGCATTGGCTTTTGCAAAGGAGCTAGATGCTGAGATTTCCCATATCGTGATCTGTGGAGATAACTATATGGGAGAAAATACGGAAAAGGCGACAGAAGAAATTCTAGAGATGCTCAAGCCCCTGTCATTCGATGTTTTTTTGGCGGGACCTGCTTTCCAAGCTGGGCGCTATGGTGTGGCATGTGGAAATATTGCGGTGGCTGTTCAAAAAGAGTTCGGCGTACCGGTGGTCACGTCGATGCATGTAGAAAATCCCGGTGTTGAGATGTTTAAGAAGGAGCTCTACATCATCGAAGGTGGGCATTCTGCTGCTGCTATGAGAAAAGATACGAAGGGCATGGCGAAACTGGCGAATAAACTCATGAATGGTGAGTTCGTAGGTCCAGCATCGGAAGAGGGTTACTTTGCTCGTGGTATTCGTAAGGAAGTGTTTCTTGAGGACCCAGTACCTGCCTCTCGTCGAGGCGTCAACATGTTGCTCAAGAAACTGGCTGGGGAGGAGTACCAAACTGAGCTGGTCATCCCTAAAAAAGACATCATCCCAATCGCAAGGCCAATCGAAGACCTCTCAAAGGCTCGCATCGCTGTTTTGACAACGGGAGGAATTGTGCCAGTGGACAACCCAGACCGTATTCAGTCGGCTTCTGCAACGAGATGGGGGAGATATGATGCTTCGGGTATGGATCGATTGCTGAGTGGAGAATTCAAGACCATTCATGCGGGTTTTGACCCAGCGGCTGCAGATGCGGATCCTAATGTCATCGTCCCATGGGATGTTCTAAAAGTGCTGGAGGGAGAAGGCCTATTTGGATCATTACACCCCTACTTCTATTCCACTGTAGGCACTGGAACCACGCAAGCAGAGGCTGCCAGAATGGGCCGTGAGATGCTCAAGTTCCTAGAAGAGGATCATGTAGATGGTGTGATCATGGTATCCACCTGAGGCACCTGTACACGTTGCGGTGCAACAATAGTAAAGGAAATCGAAAAGTCGGGAATGCCCATCGTACAGATGTGTAATCTCGTTCCAGTGGCTCTGACCGTTGGCGCCAACAAAATCGTGCCGACCATCTCCATCCCTTATCCACTGGGGAATCCTGCGACATCAAAGGAAGAACAATACGAGCTGCGCATGCACCTAGTAAAGATCGCTCTGAACGCTCTAACAGATGACGTTAAGGAACAGACAGTTTATAGAGTGAACTAACCGGATTTCGTTGTGCAGGATCAGTTGGTCAATTGATTGCATTCAATCGGTCTATCATCAGAAGATCAGACAGAATAATCGCCATGGACCAGGTCGACATCAATACCAAAGAAAAGCCCACCCTTGGATTTAATCCAAGGGTGGGCTTTCTGCTATAGATGAAGCTTTATCGATCCATCGATCTCGATCTTTTATCTACTTGGGTAATACCTCACGGAGATGGCAATCGCCGTTTCGATTCGGTCTTGACCGTAGATTCTGTCGATATTGTGATCTAAGATATTGGCAACAGTTTCAGAAATCGTATCAGGTCCACCAGCGATGATGATTCTCGTCAGAGGCGAAGCGGCAAGATAAGCGCTTACGACCTCGGGGACATCGCCTAATCTGACCAATAGGACGGGCGCATCCTCTTTCGCTGCGATGGGTCCGATCACCAGTGCATCTGGGAAGACCTCTCCAGATGCGATAAAGCTCGATTTGGAGTTCGCAAACATTGTCTCAGCGATAGATTTGGCCGTTCCGTAGCGATCCGGTCCCCACATCCTCTTTTGAACACCGGGCAGCATCTCTTCCACTGCTTGCGAGATCGTGTTCTCTCCGCCGGAGATATAAGTCTTTTCAATACTCAAACCCTCGATGCGATCCTGTACAGCTTTCGGGATCTGGTTCTTTTGAACCAATAGAATCGGGTAACCCTGTTTAGCTGCGTATGGGCTAATTGTCAACGCGTCCGGGAATACTTCTCCAGAGGCGATGGTGGCGGTATGCTTGTTCCCGACAATATCTATCACTCGATTTGCGAGAAGGGCAGAGGTTTCGTAGCGGTCAGCTCCTCCGATTCGCTCTACTTCTCCCGTGATTGCCTTAATCTCTGCCAAGGTGCTAGGCGTAATGGAGATCTCCCCTCCGATGATATACGCTCTGTTGGCACCAAGTCTTCTGATCTCCTCGGCAACTCGTTCATCCAACCTATTCGATGGTGTCAATAAGATGGGTGCGTTGACCGCTTTGGCCAGGACAGAAGCCGTCAAGGAGTCCGGATAAATATCAGATCTCGTTATGACAACACTCTTCACTTTATAGGAAGGGTTATCTGGCAGAGGGGTACTAGGTCCTGATGGGCTCGTCTTATATGTGTTCGTAATGATCACCGATTTTTCAGGGCTTCCCTTGGTTAAGACAACTCGGCCATCGGTCGGCATATATGTCACATTGTAGTCTTTCGCGTCAATCTCCTCTACAGTGTACTCTCCATAGTAGAGTTCATCCAGCACTACATTGCTATTTGCTGCCACGGTGACCGTCTTTTCAAAGTCTTTTGGACCTTTTACGATCACTTGGAATTCTTTATCATTTCCACCACTGACGACTTTTTCGATCGTCAGTTTTGCAACTTTTTCATCGGGATGATCTGGATCTTCTTCTGGATCGGCATTAAAGATAATGCGGTTATTGACCTTTAGTGCCGATTCGGTGACGACCCAGTTGTCATTCCAAGCATCGTCCGGATTTGCAAAGAATTCCACCACATAGTAGACATAGTCCACGCCGTCGAGATCGGTTTTCATCTGTTTACCAAAGTTGACGCTCTCACCGTCAACGGCGATCTTGTCGGAGACCGC
This sequence comes from Tissierellia bacterium, assembly GCA_030538075.1. Classification (GTDB taxonomy): domain Bacteria; phylum Bacillota; class Clostridia; order Tissierellales; family Peptoniphilaceae; genus JAUNUQ01. Next base: position 44,815 of record JAUNUQ010000016.1, on the reverse strand, counting down.
TTCTCCAGTGCCCGCTGTTCCGCCTTTTCTCCAAAGTTGGAACAGAATTGCCGGCTTCGCATCTTCGATATTATACTCTTCATCCCAATTGGATAGATCCCATACTTTTTCAGCCACCAAGTCGCCATCAGTCCATGGGACTACATAGGTATTCGTGACGGTCAATCCATCGATTGCGGAGTTATAGTTTTCTATATCTCCTTCCACGACATAGTACTGATACTCTTTTCCACTTGGGTCATGTTTTGCCAGATCTGTGAATGATTGGCTCGTATTGTTGCCACTTGCAGTAAAGGATCCCATCTTTTCTTCGATGGAATTACCTTCCACATCTTCTCCCGTTCTCCACAGTTCAATCAGGACATTGGGTTTTGGTCCATAGACCCAGTCTTTGACAACGGTCAGTTCCAATGTGTTTGGATCGTCATCACCACCAGATCTCGTATTCGTCACTCCAACTGTTGCATGAGCCGCATTCTTTCTCAGAGTCACTTTTCCGTTTGGCGTGCTGTAACTGACGAGATAATCTTGGCTATCGGTTTCTTCGACGATATAATCGCCGTAGTACAGTTCATCAAAGGTTTTTGACTCGCCTGGGATGAGTTTGAAGGTCTTATCAAAACCAGCAGGGCCTGTCACTCTAAAGGTAAAGCTGATCGGAGTAGATCTCGACATCATCATTGGTTCGGCGGGGTCGGTCACTAGAGTTTTGGTAACTGTCAGTGAGGCAATCTTCTCTTTCTCATCCGGGTCTTCGTGTTTATTGTGAATAATCCTGTTGCCGATCGTCATACCATCTTCTGTGATGACCCAGTTGTCATTAAAAGTGTCTTCTGGATCAGCGAATGCTTCGATGACATAATAGTCGTAAACTATGCCATTTTCATCCTTTACTAGCTGTTTCCCAAAGTTTACGGCATCATTTTCTACTGCCATGCCGTCCTTCACTTTTTCACCAGTACCTGCTGTCCCGCCTTTTCTCCATAGTTCGAACAGGAGGCCAGGTTTTTGAAGGTTCGGATAGTTTTCATAATCCCATTCACTGATATCCCATGTTTTTGTCGCTATGAGATCATCTTCAGAAAATGGGTTTTCAAAGGTGTTGGTTATGGTATTTCCCTCTTGTGTCATCACATAGAGATTGCCATTGATCTCAACCTTACCATCGACTACATTCGGCTCTTCGACGGAATAGGTGTATTCATAGCCATCTGGATCGTGCTTTGCAAGTTCATTCCATTCGTAATTGAAGCTTGGCGCTACGCCTGTGATCGTAGGAACGGAATCCACAACCTCGATTTTACTTCCCTCTTTTGCTGAAAGGCGTTTGAGTGTGAGGTTGATTCCCGAGTGATCGGTATTCGGTCCATTGACCCAAGTCTTCACCGCGTTTATGGTGACGATGTTCGGATCCTCGTCGCCTCCACTGTGCCTATTGGTGACAATGACGGTTCCATCGGCATTGGTCTTAATCAAGCTGACTTTTCCCTCTGCCACGCTATAAGTTGGAACATAGTCGTGGGTTACGGTCTCAGTGACTTGATAGGGACCGTAGTACAGATCCTCCAAGGTCTTGGTCTGTCCGGCCGCCAATTCAAATTCTTCTTCGTAGCCGTAGGGGCCTGTGACTTTAAATTTGAACATGATCGGCAAGGCTCTACTGCGAGGATGGATCAGTTCATTTTCGAGAACTTTTTTTACCGTCAAGCTGGCGACTTTTTCGTCATTTTCCTCGTCGTCGAGAATGATGCGGTTGTTGACGCTGAGACCCTCTTCTGTGACCACCCAGTTTTGATTGAGTATGTCGTCTGGGTCATCAAATTTCTCTTTAACGAAGAAGTTATAGGCGACGCCGTTGATATCCGTTGCATCTTGTTTTCCGAAGTTGACCTTAAATGTGTTGTCAGCTTCGTCTAACACGGGGGCTTGAGCGGTGAGATCCGGAACGATCTCTCCCGTACCTGCCGTGCCATCCTTTCTCCACAGCTCGAACTTGATGCCGGGCTGGGTGACCTTCGGATCATTTGTTGGATCCCAGATTTTTGTGGCGACGATATCTGTATCGGTTGCGGGGACCTTGTAGGTGTTGGTGATGGCAAAACCATCCTCCATTGTTCCTATGACGTCTCCCGCTGTGTATAGACTGTTGATCGAATCTTTCAAGGTTTCTTTTACGAGATAGGTGTAGACCTTTCCGTTTAAATCGTAGATGGGAACTCCGCTAAAGGTGTATTTATACACATAATCACTGACCTTTACGGCTGTTGGTGTGACCTCAACTCTCTCTTCAGTTCCCGTACCGACTTTGCGGTAGAGCGTCATGGTGACGTCATCCGCTGCCCGCACAGGTCCATTCTTCCAATTCTTGGTGATGACGACATTGGCAGTTCCGCCCTCTACGGCATTGGTGACTGTAATGGTCTTCGCCGACTCGTCTTCTGTTGTCGTTGCATCATCGCGGCTCAAGGTCACTGTTTGTGATGGGGCATAGGTTGCGGTGTAGGCGTCGTTTTCGGTTTCCGTCACTGTGTAATCACCAAAGTATAGACCATCTAAAACGACATTTTCAGTTGTGCTCAGAGTCACAGCCTTTCTGTAACCATAAGGTCCTGTGACGGTGGCATCAAAAGTCAGGTTGGTAGCTGTTCGCCTTTGCATAACGGCACGGTCTTGCAGCGCCGCATCATTATTATCGAAGATCTTCTTGATCGTCAGCTTAGCCGTCTTTTCTTCCCCGGTGATCACTCTATTTGTGATCTGGTTAAGATCGTAGTCATAGTTACCCAAAACCCAGTTATCGTTTTGCACATTTTCATCTTTGAAACTCTCGACCACATAGTAGATGAAGGGGTTTCCATCGTCATCTGTTTCTAAGAGGTTATCCCATGAGGCTGTTGTCGTCGTAACATCCACTTCTTTGATAGGAGCGCCTGTCACAGCATAGCCTTGGCCACCTTCAATCTTTCGATAAAGAGAGAGCGACAGAGTTGGACGAGTGACATCCACATCCCCGTCCCAGACCTTTGTGAAGGCAAGAGACCCATTCGATGGACTTGAGTAATAGTTGGTCACGCCAAGCTCTCTCTCGGCCTTGGTGTAATTCGAAGGCGTAAAATCTGCGCCGTCAGCATCGACTTCTCGAACCGTGAAGAGATAGGGGACGCCCATATCATTGGTCTGCTCGATGCCTGTCCATGTAGCGGTAGTTGTTCCATTAGGTAGCTCTTTACGATCCGCTTCAGGAACCAATTCCAAAGTTCCAGTCGCACTGATTTGCCTGTAGAGATCAAACCAGACCGTCGGTCGGCCACCGGCAATATTGGCACCACCGACCCAGGTCTTGCTCGCCGTTTCTGTACCTTTTGGAATCAGATAGGTGTTTGTGACTTTTAGACCCACCTCAGTTTTTTGGTAATTTTCAGGTGTATAATCTGCGTCCTGTCGGTCAACTTCCTTCACTGTATATGTGATGGGTCTTCCCTGAAGGTCCGTATCCGGTAGATTCCAAGCATTTGTCAAAGTACTACCGGACTGTACTAGATAGGTAGTCGCACCGGCAACTGCATCGATGGTATCTTCCCCTTCGATTTGTTGATACAGTTTTAGTCCGATGTCCGGCTTTTGTTCAGGGCCATTAATCCATTCCTTCTCGGCGGTGACCGCCGAGATCTTAGGTACAAAACGGTTGGTCACTTTCTTGGCAGCCTGATCATATCCTACTATATAGTTTAAACCATCTAGTATGAGACTGCCGTGATTCTCTCCGACCTCTTTGATATAGTATTCATATTCGGCGCCATTGATATCAGTCAGATCTTGCGCTTCAAAGGTGGCAGTAGTTCCATCGACATCTACGGGTTCTCCCACTTCTTCACCGGAACCAGCCGTTCCGTTTCTCCTCATCAACTGAAACTGAACTGCAGGTTTTGTCGTCGGCCCATTGACCCATTCTTTTGTGTAAGTCATCGGGTCAGTCTGTGGACTCTGATAGGTGTTGGTGATGGTCAATGTGCCTTCACCGGACATGACATAGTTTTCAGGAGTGAAGTCCGCTCCTGATGCATCGGTCTCTACGACATAGTAGGTGTAGGGGTTTGCATCAGCATCGCCATATGGCATATTCTCCCATGTCACGCTGCTGATCCCTTCCAATTTTTTGGGGGATACAGCTGTTCCAGAAGCATCTTGGGTGACTCGTTCTCCGGTTCCGCCCTCAATCTTTCTATATAAGGTAAACCATGTAGTCGGTTTATCTACCGGTCCATTGACCCACGATTTGTTAGCAGTAACCGCCTGGGTATTGGCATTTGGATCATAGGTGTTCGTGATTTCTGTCTTGTTCGCATTATAGCTCACGACATAGTATTGAGGCTCACCTTGCTCTTCTGCGGTGTAGACAATCTCATTCGCTCCGGCATCATATTTGGGCAGATCGCTCCAAGTGTAGGTGAAAGAGCTGTTTTGGTTATTAACGACTGCCGTCGGTTGGATGTTCGTCACCTGTCCATCTGCCTTTAAGGTTAACTCGACCTGGACATGATCATTCGAATCGCCGCCAATCCAGAATTTCGTTGCCGTAAAGGTAGTCGTCTTGTCATTTTCCTGAGGTCTGTTGGTCACCTTTACACTTTGCTCTTTGCTGTTTATGCTCAGGTTGACCACGCCATCCGCAAGGTTTTCGCCTTCCGAATCAGTGTAGTTGACGACAAAGCCTTGGGTATTCGGTTCTGTGACCGTATACTCACCGTAAGCGAGTCCCTCGAGGGTGATCGTCTCACCGGTCTTGACGGTATGGGTCTGATTATAAATCTCTGCTGTTGGATCGTATGCATTTTTGCCGACGACCTGTACAGTAAACTCTCTCGGGGTGACCTGACCTGCTGGAGCTCCCTCGTTTAGAAACTCTTTTGTGATCCTGAGAACACCGAGAGCTTTTTCCTTATTGGTCACGGTAATCGTCGTGTTGAGGGGATCGTTGTCCGTCTTATCCCTAGGAATTAAGAAATCACTTAGGGTTCTTCCGTCGATGGGATCAGCTGATTGGCTCGGGTCGTCCCAAGTGTTCCACGCTATCGTCGTATCATAGTCATCCAAATTTCCGGTGCCAATCACTCTGTTCTCTAGCTCTTCTACAATGGTGTGGATCCCATCGATCCGGATATCCGTCATAACTTTGGATCGATTGCCATCTACGAAATAATCTTTGTCGTAGTCGTGGTCCTTGACAGTTACATTAAGTAAGAAGTTTCGGCCGTATGGATCTGTCTCAATGATATTTCCTCCAGCATCCAACATGACCTTCTTCAGCTCTACGATCAATGGGATCGTTTTTGGCTGTGGGAAGGATATGGTTACTTCCGAACCTTGGTCATTGGTATAGACGACTTGTGCGTCGCCGTTTGTATCATAATTCCCATCGGGACTATGTGGAGCTTCCAGAATTCGATCATTGATTTCGATTCGATAGGTCAGCTCGGCGTATTTTATCAGGGGATGACCTGGAACCGTGGCATCCAAGTGTTCTCCTAAATCCCAGTTGATAATGGTATTGTCATTGGCCAGCTGATATGTGCCTTGGGATACGGTGACCTTTCCGATTTCACCCAAAGCCACTTCAAAGCCTGTAGCCATCGGGTCGGTGACCTTAGGATTCTTCATTGCCGATTGAATATCGCTCGCAATCGTCTGGAAAATACCGGTCAGCTCTGTCGAATCCGTCGTAGAATAGGCCTTATCAGGACTTGCCATCGCTTCCAAGACGGGTGTTCCCAATGTCCCGGCATCCAGTGCTATGGTGTGAAAAGTTGCGCTGGCTTTGATAAACCCGGATTCTGCAATTGCTGAATTTCCGTGATTGTAGAACTTGTCATTCGTTGTCCCAAATGGGTTGTCATAGCGATAAAACATATTCGCACCTTCACCCACCCTGTTCGTATAGTTGTACATTGTGGATGGAATTCCAGTCGTCGTCGCCCAGCGATTACCAAAGACACTAACGCTACCATAATAACTATCTGCATAACCTATATATTGTGAACTCAAATAGTCGGGGTTCAAATCTGCTGTGTTGTAGACGCCATAACTATAGGTCGGTTGTCCGTCGGATAACATGACCACTTGTTTTAGATCGGCAGTTGAAACTGCCAACAATTCTCCTGCCCTGTGGACGCCGGCTTGCGTGTGAGTACCACCATTCGCAGTTAAACTGTTAATTGAATTGATTAGGGTTGCTTTATCCGCGTGTTTTAAGAATGGGCTATCCGTGGTGGCGCCCCCCGAAAAGGATACCAATGCGATCCTAGTGTTGGGCTGATCATCTGTTAATAATTGTTCGACAAACTGAACGGCCGCCGCTTTCGCATTGCTCAGCTTCGCACCTGACATACTGTACGAGGTGTCAATAACCAATACGATATCATTGGACTGTTCTTCATTCATCGCTTCGATACGGAGGGTGACATCATAGATATTGATCAAGCCGGGAATGGCCTTGACCTCTTTAAATAACATCACCTCTCCAGCTTCTGTCGGATGATCCACTCCGATCACTGGAGGCACAGAGGTTTCTTGTGCCTGGACTGTTCCTATCGGGACAAAAATACCCGCAAGCATGGCCAGTGTTAGGAGTATTGACAGGATTTTCTTTCCAATCTGACTACTCATTTTTACACCTTCTTAAGTTTTTTTAGATCTGCTTCATCTATAGATGATCAACAATTCCTGGGAATCGTTGTTATTTTGGTAGAAATAATACCGCGTGATTGGTGTAGTCATATTCGTAGTAGGGAAGGGATCCTGAATGATATTTTTTGTTGATTTTATGCTCCTCCTTTCAATAAAACAGCTAATTCAATTTGTTATCATCAGAATCAAGAAAACTGTGGAGGATTGATTATCATATCACTGAACAGAATCGCAAATGATTAATGCTAGTTAATTGCATAAATAACTGATGAAACATAAAAACGTAAAACCGGGATAATGTGATGTTATCTATATCTTACTACTTTCAGTTAGTGTTGACAATATATAAATTGTGGTTTCATGTGGTTTTTCGTTAATAAATACAATGGAAAGAGCTGTTTTATTTCGAGAGTTCAACTTCCCCTTCATCAACAATAATGGATTTCACTTGCATTTTCTGCAAAAATCTATATAATAATAGAGGACCTTTGGAAAAGGGTCCTCTTTTAAGGTTGGCAGCTGATTGAGAAGTCCCCCGTGCTTTTCGAGTAAGTGATGACCTTGACCGCCAAGGGGCCGAGGATAGGCGGGTTAAAAATCTCGGATCTACAAAAACCGCTGTGTCGGCGTGAAGCGGAGTCTAAATGGCCGATGAGTCGTTGCTGTATGAAAAGTATTAGGAGGGAAAGAAAATGAAGAGTTATGTTGCAAGACCCAAGGACATTGAGCGCAAATGGTATGTCATCGACGCGACCGATAAAGTCCTTGGCCGATTAGCTACTGAAGTAGCTACGATTCTCAGAGGAAAGCACAAGCCAATCTACACCCCATATATTGATACTGGTGACTATGTCATCATCATCAATGCGGAAAAGATAAGACTGACTGGGAACAAACTCACACAAAAAGAATATGTATACCACACCGGATATTCCGGAGGACGACGTGCAATTCGCTACGACAAATTGATGGCTACAAAGCCTGAAAAGGCGATTGAGTTGGCTGTGAAGGGCATGCTTCCCCATAATATCATGGGCAGAGCCATGTACCGCAAGCTGAAGGTCTATGCTGGTGAAAACCACAACCACGAAGCACAACAACCTGAAGTATACGAATTCTAAGGAGGAGGAGAACCCATATGGCAAGTACACAATTTATCGGAACCGGAAGAAGAAAGACCTCGATCGCCAGAGTTCGTCTGATTCCTGGAAACGGAAAGATCACGATCAATAAAAAGGATATCGAAGATTACTTCGCATTCGATACTCTGAAGGTAACGGCGAAATCCCCATTGGAATTGACAGACAACCTGGACAAATTTGATGTCTTCATCAATGTCAACGGCGGAGGATACACGGGACAAGCTGGTGCGATTCGCCATGGTATTTCCAGAGCCCTTCTACAGGCAGACGGGGAGCTGCGATCCACTTTGAAGAGAGCTGGTTATTTGACCAGAGATCCTCGAAAGAAGGAAAGAAAGAAATACGGCTTCAAGAAAGCTAGAAAGAGCCCACAATTCAGCAAGAGATAATTGCATTCATGCAGAGCCCCTATGTGGGCTCTGTTTTTGGATAGAGATCGATAAAGGAGATCCGATGCGAATACTACATGTATTGGCGCAGCTTCCGTCTAAGACGGGAAGTGGTGTCTATTTTCGAAATATCATCAGAGGTTTGGCAAAAAACCATGAACAGGCTTGTATCTACGGATATCAGGGAGATTATCAATTTGATTTGATCCCTGAGGCGAACCAATACACGGTGCGCTTTCAAACGGAGGAATTGCCTTTTGATATCGTTGGAATGAGCGACGAGATGCCCTATGCCAGCACGAAATATTGCGATTTGACTGGGGAAATGCAGAGTCAGTGGACGGCTTCCTTCCGCGCTGCCCTGAATAGAGCAGAGAAGAGCTTTCAGCCACAAGTCATCTTCAGCCACCATCTGTGGATGCTGACAGCCCTGGTGCGAGAGACTTTTTTAGAAGAGAAGATCATTGGAATTTCACATGGCACGGACATTCGTCAATGTGAGAAAAACCCCGATCTGAAAGAGCGTTATCTTGGAAAGCTCGATCGACTGGATCGAATCTTTTCCTTGAATGAGAATCAGGTTCCCGAGATAATGGAAAATTTTGGGATCGAAAGGGACAGGATTCGCGTCGTGGGAGGGGGATTTGACGACGAGCTCTTTTATCCAGCAGAGGGGAAGGAGATTTCAGAGTCAGTGCGCATCGTCTATGCTGGCAAGCTCTCTCAGGCGAAGGGCATCTATGAATTGATCGAAGTGCTGCTGCAGCTACAGAGAGAGGGGGAGAGGGTATCCCTTCTGCTCATCGGAGCAAAGGACGAGGAGCAAAAGACAGAATTTGAAGCCTTGACCCAGGACCTAGACGCAGTCACGATCTCGACGATCATCCCGCAGGGAGAGCTGGCAGAAATTCTAAGGCAATCCGATCTATTTGTACTCCCCTCCTATTATGAGGGATTGGGTTTGGTCGCGCTGGAGGCATTGGGAAGTGGACTGCGGGTGGTGAGCACGGAGATTCTAGGGCTAATGGAGCTTTTGGGGCCACAGATCAACGGTAGCGGCGTCATAGAGTATGTAGAGCTACCCAGGCTGTATGATGCCGACAAGCCCTACCCAGAGGACCTAGAGGGGTTCAGGGATCGTCTGGCAAATGGGATTCGAAAGCAACTGCGCAGGATAGAACAAGAGGAGACGATTTCGCCTCGGATTCAGGAGGCAGTATTAGAACATTCCTGGACGCGGATTGTAAAGGGAATGGAAGAGGAGATCAACAGCATATAAAAGAGCCCCCAGTAAACTGGGGGCCCTGTCATTTTTGATTATAAACCACTGGCGGCCATCAAGGCGAAGAGTCCAACAAAGATCACAGCGAAGACGATGATATAGAAAAGGAAGCTGAATAGCCAAAAGCGGAAGCCGATGGACCGATAGTTGGTGATATCCACGTATTCACGAATGATGGAGAGCATGAATATGCAGAGGAAAACCACCCGAATGATGGCGATGATGATATTATTTGAATTGAGCAGTGCCGTCTGGATGCTGTTGAATCCCAGGGTTAACAGTATAGTGATTCGAAGGAAATCCGGCTCGACGACAATTCCATGATGATTGAGTTGCCATTGTAAGATGACCTTATAGAAGAGATAGCTGAGCCCAACGAGAACCAAGCCCATTAGCAGTGTAAAGACGCCGACCCTCGGCATCATAGCGGCACTGAATAGACCGCCCAGCCCCACAGTCAGCAATGCGACAATTGCGATCAATCCCATTAGATAGCTCTGTCCACCAGCTTGGATTCGCCGTGCTAGGGGTATGGTGTAGTCGGATAGGCGTAGGATCACGTTCCAAAGCCCATCGCTCGTGTTCATTTGGGAGCCGCATACATGACTGTAATCATCGGATTCTCGCTCTTGGTGGTCCCTTTGATCCCTCTCATGGGATTGCTGTTCACCTTGGCTCCTCTGGGATCTCTGCTGATCACTGCGTCGATAATTTCCATATACTCGCTCTTCTTGTGGCTCCTCTTCGTCTCGGGGAGTCTTCATTCCCGGCTCAGGGCCCAAGTCCTCAAAGGGGTTTTCCACCGGTTCGGGTTCTTCTGGCATCCCTCGTTGTCTGCCAGAGAGCAGGCTCTCATTATAGCCCTCCTGATTCTGACCGGCGGGTTGATATGCTTCGTTTTTGGCACCACAATGGGGGCAGAACTTGACCTTACCCAATTCGTTGCCACATTGACTGCATCTCATGTAATTCACTTCCTCTCATCATAACTGAACTCTGTATCTATTATAATATAAAGTTGAAGGTGGAACACTACATTTTCGTAATTTAACAAACAAAAAGGTCGCCTGAGAAGGCGACCTAAACTGGTGCGGATAAAGGGATTTGAACCCCCACGAATCGCTTCACACGGTCCTGAACCGTGCGCGTCTGCCTGTTCCGCCATATCCGCAAAAAGAGTGGTTTGGAAAACCACTACTCTAATTATAGTCAAAAAATGCGATTCGTCAAGGGATTTGCGAAAAAAATACCCAAGGGGTTTACAGAGGTTTTACTTAGGGCTTGGATGGACCCAAGCCCGGCTTATCATCGCATTGCCTTGTGGGCACGCTTGAGATCCTCAATGATCGACAGATGCTGCGGGCAAAGCCCTTCACATTGTCCACATTCAGTGCATTGAGTGGCATCTCGATTGGACTTTAGGAGCTCTTCGTATCGATTGCGATTGACTTCCCAGCGGCCATAGACAGAGGCATTATTGAAGATGTCGAAGACCTCGGGAATATTGACATTAAAAGGACAGGGCATACAGTATTCGCAAGAGGTACAACCGACCTGTACCCGCTGCACAAATAGCTCCTTCGCTTTCTCCACTATCGATAGCTCCCGTTCATCTAGGATGTATTCATTTGCAGTTGCAGCGATCTTCAGATTTTCCTCCACCTGCTCCATATTGCTCATGCCGCTGAGCAGGAGTGAGACGTCCGGTTGGGAGTAGACCCAGCGCTGAGCCCATTCGGCAGGGGACATCTGCTTGGGATTTTGATCGAATAAGGCCTGGATGTCATCGGGTACTTGGGCCAGATTTCCGCCTTTGATGGGCTCCATGACGATGACGTCGATGCCCAGCTCTTTCGCTTTTTGAAGCCCTTTTAAACCGGCTTGGTAGTCGACATCCATATAGTTGAGTTGGATCTGGCAGAAATCCCATGGGTAGGACTCCAAGATCTCGACAAAGACCTCGTAGTCGTCGTGGAAGGAGAAGCCTGCATAGCGTATGCGACCCTTTTCCTTTTCTAGATCTAGGAATTTGAAAACGTCGAGCTCGACCATTTTGTCAAAGCTCTTTTTGGTTAGACTATGGGTTAAATAAAAATCGATATAGTCCGTTTGGAGGCGTTCGAGTTGGACTTCGAACAATTTGTTGTAATCAGCATGCTCTTTACACAGCCACATCGGCAATTTTGATGCCACGTAGACTTCTTCTCGCGGCACCGTTTTAAGGAATTCCCCAATTACCGCTTCACTGGTCTCGCAATGATACACATAAGCTGTATCGAAATAGTTCACTCCACCCTCATACAACCTCTGGAGCATCCTTTGGGCCTCATCTTTGATGATCTTGCAGTTGTCTCCGTTCTCGACAGGAAAACGCATTGCACCAAATCCCAATGCCGACACTTTTAAATCGTTTTTTGTAATTCTTCGGTATTGCATATTTTTCTCCACTCCTATATAATCATTATAAAGGCAAAGTGGTAGTATTTGCCGTTAAGGTACAGTATACTACAAAAAGGAGGAGTTTTAAATGGATGCAAAAAAGACGGCCATCTATGACTGTCACGTAAAACTCGGCGGAAACATGGTGGAGTACGCAGGTTGGTTGCTTCCCTCAGAGTTTACAGGACTTGTGGAGGAGCACAACGCAGTTCGAAATGATGTCGGTATCTTCGACGTTTCGCACATGGGTGAGTTCTTGATCACAGGACCTGATGCGACCAAGTTCACAAACTATGTACTTTCGAACAACCTGGACAAGATCGGTGATGGTCAATGCCAATACACCATTATGTTAAACGAAAATGGTGGGGTTGTAGATGACCTGTTGGTGAGCAAATACAATCCTGAGAAGATCTTTTGGGTTGTAAATGGTGCTAACGCAGAGAAAGACTTCGCTTGGATTCAAAGCAAAAAGGGTGATTTTGATGTAGTATTGGAAAATGTTTCTCCAAACTATAGTGAAATCGCTATTCAAGGTCCAAAATCGCAAGAGCTCCTTCAAAAAGTTGTCAACATTGATCTGGATGAACTTGAGTATTATCACTTCGTAGACGGAGTAGAATTTGATGGTAAAAAAGTTCTGCTATCCAGAACGGGTTACACTGGCGAGCATGGCTATGAAGTCTACTGTGACTGGGAAGACGGACCGGAAATTTGGGACAAACTCGTCGAACTCGGAGCCACTCCATGTGGACTAGGCTGTAGAGATACTCTGCGCTTTGAAGCTTCCATGCCTCTGTTTGGCAATGAAATTGACGAGGATATGGGACCCCTAGAAGCGGGATTAAAATTCTGCTGCGATATGACCAAGGATGACTTCATTGGAAAAGCAGCACTTGAAAAACAACTCGCTGAAGGCGTTAAGCGCAAGCTGATTGGTCTGGAACTAACTGGCAAGGGAATCCCAAGACATGGTTATGCCGTGTTAAAGGATGGCAAGGAAATCGGTCATATTACAACCGGATACCTGGCTCCGACAGTTGGCAAGCCCATCGCAAATGTCATTATTGACGCAGAAGAAGCAGTGATTGGAAACGAAGTAGAAGTTCAAATTCGTAAAAAAGTCGTTCCTGCTAAGCTGATCAGCAAGAAATACCTAGCTAAGAAGTAACTAAAATTAATTATATTTAAGGAGGAAGTACAAATGAAAGTAGAAAAAGGATTGTTTTACACGAAGGACCATGAGTGGGTAAAGATCGAAGGTAACGAAGTACAAGTAGGTCTGTCTGATTATGCACAAGATCACCTAGGTGACATCGTCTATGTTGAGCTACCAGACGTTGATGACGAACTAGAAGCTGGCGATGCAATTGCATCCATCGAGTCTGTAAAAGCAGCTAGTGATGCTTTCACTCCTTTCGCTGGTAAAGTTGTCGCTGTTAACGAAGACCTTGACGATGACCCGGCTCTGATCAACTCTGATCCCTATGGAGCATGGATTGTTAAGCTGGAAGTTGAAGCAGCTCCTACGGAAGACATGCTAAGCGCAGAAGATTACGAAAAGTTTTTGTCTGAGGAGGCATAATATGTTCCCATACATTTCTCTTACTGAGCAAGACGAAAGAGAGATGCTTGAGAAGATAGGTGTTGAATCCATCGACGATCTGTTTAGAGACATCCCTGAGGATGTCTCTCTAAACAGACCTCTTGATTTGCCAAAAGCGAAAAGTGAGCTTGAAGTTACGTCCTATTTACGAGGACTTGCAAATCAAAACCTATCCATTTGCTGTAAGCCATCTTTCTTGGGCGCTGGCGCCTATGACCACTATATTCCTACTATTATCAAACACATCACGGGAAGAAGTGAATTCTACACTTCTTATACACCCTATCAACCAGAAGTCAGCCAGGGTACCCTTCAATATATCTTTGAATATCAGACCCTGATCACTCGACTAACGGGAATGGATATCGCAAACGCTTCCCTCTATGATGGCGGTACTGCTATCGGTGAAGCTGCAATCATGTGTGTTAACTCCAACAAAAAGAAGAATGTCGTCATCTCTAAAACTGTTCATCCCAACTCTAGAATGGTTGCAAGAACCTATCTGAAGGCACAGGGCTTTGAACTAATTGAAGTGGATATGAAAGACGGCGTAACGGATATGGACGCTCTGGCAGCAGCCGTCACAGAAGACACAGGCGCTGTCGTCATCCAAAGCCCGAACTTCTTCGGATATATCGAAGATGTGGCAAAAGCTACAGAAATTGCCCATGCCACAAAGAAGAACTCCATGATCCTCTCCGTTGATCCAACATCGTTGGGAATTATGAAAAAACCGAGTGAATTTGGTGTAGACGTTGTCGTCGGTGAGGCGCAACCCTTTGGTATCCCCGTTGCATTAGGTGGACCTTATCTTGGATTTATAGCAGTTAATAAAGCCTATCTGCGCAAGCTGCCTGGCCGTATCGTCGGACAGACAGAAGACCGCGATGGAAAGAGATGCTGGGTACTGACCTTATCTGCTCGTGAACAACATATCCGTAGAGAAAAAGCGACCTCCAATATCTGTTCGAACCAAGGGTTGAACGTATTGGCAGCGACTGTCTATATGGTGACCATGGGCAAGAAGGGTATTCGCGAGATGGCTGAACTATCTGCGAAGAAAGCGCATTATTGCTTCAACGAGCTGACCAAATCCGGCAAGTTTAAGCCCCTGTCAACTGCTCCATTCTTTAAGGAATTCACCGTAGTTTCCGATAAATCGACAGAAGAGCTAAATGCCAAATTAAAAGAAGCGGGAATCGTCGGTGGCTTTGCTGCATCGAAGTTCTACGAAGGCATTGGCAATGCTACTGTGATCGCAGTTACGGAAAAGAGAACAAAAGACGAAATCGATCAATTCGTCAAGGTTATGGAGGAGGCGTAAAATGCAAAGTAATTACGATAAATTAATTTTCGAAGTCTCCCAACCGGGTCGAGTCGGTTACAAGCTTCCAGATTTGGACGTAGAAGATACCGCTCTGGACACCTTGATTCCAGCAGACTTATTGGCAACTGAAGAGATAGACTTCCCAGAAGTCACTGAAGTCGACGTCATTCGTCACTTTACAAATCTCTCCCATAAGAACTATGGACTAGACCAAGGTATCTATCCTCTGGGTTCTTGTACCATGAAGTACAATCCCAAAATCAATGAGGATATGGCTTCGCTTGACGGCTTTGCCAACATCCATCCATTCCAAGACGATGAAGACATCCAAGGTTCTCTGAGACTCTTGTGGGAATGTGGTGGAGCATTGGCTGAGATTGCCGGTATGGATGAGATGACCATGCAACCCGCAGCGGGAGCTCATGGTGAGTACACCGGTATTCTCTTGATCAAGGCGTATCATGAGAAGCGTGGAGACACAAAACGAGATAAGATCATCATTCCAGACGCAGCTCACGGGACCAACCCCGCTACCGCTGCCATGGCTGGATATAAAATCATCGAACTGAAATCCACGAAAGACGGGATGGTCGACGTAGAGGCATTGAGGGCATCTGTTGGTGACGACACTGCCGGCATGATGCTGACCAACCCAAATACTCTGGGTATGTCCGATGAAAATGTAAAAGAAATCGCAGAAATCATCCATGAAGCTGGTGGATTGGTCTACTACGATGGAGCCAACCTGAATGCGATCATGGGTAAAGCACGTCCTGGCGATATGGGCTTTGACGTGGTTCACTACAATGTGCATAAGACTCTGTCCACGCCTCACGGCGGTGGTGGACCTGGTGCTGGCCCCGTTGGCTGTAAGGCGTTCTTGACCGAATTCCTGCCTATACCTGTTGTCACAAAGAAAGATGATGACACCTACTTCTTGGATTATGACCGTCCAAACAGTATCGGTAAAGTCAAGGATTTCTATGGACACTTTGGCATCATCGTTCGTACCTATGCATATGTTCTGACAATGGGTGGCGATGGCCTAAAGAGAGCATCAGAAGTGGCGGTTCTCAACGCGAACTATCTGCAAGCTCTGTTGAAAGACCACTACAAATTGCCATTGGATCGTATTACAAAGCATGAGACCATCTTCAGTGGCCTCAAGGGTGGACTGTCCGAGATCACTACTTTGGATATTGCAAAGCGCATCCTAGATAAGGGATATCACGCACCGACGGTTTACTTCCCGTTGATCATCAACGAGGCAATGATGTTCGAGCCGACAGAGACCGAGTCAAAAGAAACCCTAGATGCTTTTGCTGCGGCATTGATCGAAATCGCAGAGGAAGCAAAGCGAGATCCGGAAATCTTGAAACAAGCTCCATGCAATACGCCTGTTCGCAGACCGGATGAAACCAAAGCAGCAAAAGACACCATCGTAGTTTACAAACCCGAATAATAGGAGAGAAGAATTTGAGCAAGACGATAACGGTAATAGGTGGCGGCCCCGGAGGTTACGAAGCCGCAATTCGAGCAGCACAGATGGGAGCGAATGTATATCTCATTGAGAATCGCGAGCTGGGCGGAACCTGTTTGAACAGGGGCTGTATCCCAACAAAGACCCTCTGGAGAAATGCAGAGATCGCAAATTCGCTGCATCGAAAAGCGGAATTTGGATTTGACTTTAAGGATCTGACGATTGATGGCAAGCGCATCCAAGAGCGAAAGAACGAAGTCGTGACGAAGATGCGTTCGGGTATCGAATTTTTAGTTGGGTCATATCCAAATATGGAATTCATCCCCGGCTTTGCCTCATTTAAGTCTGACAAGACCATTCAAGTACAGCTGAAGGACGGCACTACGAGAGATCTGGAGACAGATTATACGATTATCGCGTCAGGTAGTAAACCCTTTGTTCCGCCTATCCCAGGTGCAGATCTAGAAGGGATTATGACCAGTGATGAGCTACTGGATATGGACTTTGTTCCAGAATCCATGGTGATCATTGGCGGCGGAGTCATCGGCCTCGAATTCGCCTGTATCTATAACGAGCTGGGTACGAAGGTATCGGTCATCACCAATGAGGTGCTTGCAGCTGCAGATGAAGAGATTTCGAAGCGCATGCCCAGCATTCTCAAACGAGCGGGGATCGAGATAATCTCCGGTGCTCGAGCGAACCAGATTGAAAAAACAGATGCAGGCTACAAAGTAACTGCTGAGATTCTGGGTAAAGACAAAGTCAAAGAAGCGGAAGGACAGATCGTATTGGTGGCAACCGGCCGTGTTGCCGTTACGGAAGGCTTGAATCTCGAGGAAATCGGCGTGGAGTTTGGCCGAAGAGGCATCCCCGTCAATCAAGATTACCAGACGAATATTGAAGGGATCTACGCCATCGGAGATGTAAAGGAAGGCAGTATCCAATTGGCCCATGCGGCTACAGCAGAGGGTATCTATGTTGTAGAAAAGCTGATGGGAGAAGAACCGGAGACGATCATGGATGTCGTACCCGCGTGTACCTTCACATTGCCTGAGGTTGCGCAAGTTGGAAAGACGGAGCAGCAACTCAAAGAAGAGGGAAAAGCTTATGTCAAGAGTAAATTCCTCTACTCTGGAAATGGCAAGGCCATCTCCTATGGAGAGCCTGATGGCTTCGTCAAGGTCCTCGCAACGGAAGATCTATCCGAGATCCTTGGCATTCACATCATGGGAGCCCACGCAAACGACTTGATCCATGAAGGCGCCGTCGCCGTCGCCAATAAACTGCCTGTCACGGCAATTGGTAACATGATCCACGCACATCCGACGATGAGCGAAATCTTCATGGAGGCCATCCACCAATTGGAGGGAAAATCCATCCATACTGCACCTCCAAAGAAAAAATAACACAAAACCAGGAGACCCCTAGTGGATTTCCTGGTTTTTTTATTGGCAGCTCGCTAACTTTACAGATGACTTGGGGACTGATATAATTCAGATATCATATGGAAGTTAGGTGTAATATGGAATTTAAACTAATGATTGGTTTTACGATACTCGTATTGGGGATTACCCTGTATATGGGCTATCGTCTATATAAAAAAAGTGAAACGCAGTTCGATATCGCGATTCGAGAGCGAACCAAACTCCAGGATGGCTCCCATATGCTGGGGGTTATGAAGAGCGTCACACGCCTGGGCAATGTGGAGACCCTCTTTATTATCATTGTCCCCATCCTCTTCTTTTTGATACGCAGTGAGGATTTTGTCACGGCCACTTCCATCATCGTCGCTGCAGGACTATCCATCTTTGTCAGTCAGTTGATGAAATTCATATTTCGCAGGAATCGTCCGACGATTACACGTGCCATCAATCACATCGGTTACTCATTTCCAAGTGGGCATGCAACGGTGGGAATCAGTTTTTATTTGACCATCGCCTACATCCTATCCAGCGGATCGGACCGGATGCCTGTGATTGCAGCAGCGGGTCTGTGTATCGGCTTGGCCATCGCCTATAGTCGCATCAGCTTGGGAGTGCATTGGGCAAGCGACGTATGTGCAGGGGTCCTCTTAGGGCTCATGTGCGCCTGGTGGGCCATCTATCTCTATCGGATGAATTACACTCTGATTTGGGTGTTCCGAACCGCTCTACTCATTCAATGACAATAAATAACCCGGCATGCAGGACAGAGTCCTGAGGCCGGGTTTTCATATGCCATGGTTTAGGCGTATAATTTGATCAATTCGATCACTAGTCTTGCCGAGTTGTTCAAATCCTCTATGCGGATGCTCTCTTCAAGGGTATGGGGCTTGGTCTCTCCAATGGAGAGATTGACGGCAGAAATACCATTTTCATTGTAATTGCTCGTATCGGATCCGCCGCCCGTCTTTGTGGGCACGCCTTCAATGCCGATATTTGCAAGTGCCTTAATCACATTCTGTACGACTTCGCTCTCCACGGGGACATTAAAGGCTGAATAGGCCAGGCTGTCAATAAATTCTACACTGCCACCATATTCCTCGGCAGAGGCATAGCAGGCTTCTCGCATATGATGAATCTGCTCAGCCAGCTTTGCCTCGTCCAAGCTTCTGGCTTCGGCAAAAAATGTGGCCTGTTTTGTGACGATGTTCGTGGGACCTCCGCCTTCGATCTGTCCGATATTGGCGGTCGTATCCTGATCGACGCGCAGTAGTTTCATATTTGAAATTGCAGTTGCCAACATCTGTATGGCGCTGATGCCCTCTTCGGGACTGACTCCAGCATGGGCTTCTCTACCGGTGAAGGTAGCGGTGATCTGTGCTTGCGAGGGGCCTCCGATGATGATTTTACCGACGGAGCCGCCCGTATCAAAAACATATCCGATTTTCGAATTGAGCTTGGAATAGTCCAAATACTTCGATCCAAACAGCCCGCCTTCCTCGCAGATTGTGAAAACCACCTCGATATCACCATGGGGGATATTCTCGTCGACTACGGTCTGAATGCCTTCGATGATGGCGGCGATGCCCGCCTTATCATCTCCGCCGAGGACCGTCGTACCATCTGAGTAGACGATTCCATCTCTGACGATGGGATTCACGCCTCGACTCGGAGACACTGTATCCATATGGGAACTAAATAGGATGCTGGGTCCATCTGAAGTGGCAGGTAGTCGTCCGATCAGGTTGCCGCTGTTGCTCCCGGCCCGCTTGCCCGTATCATCGATTTGGACTTGCATGCCCAAGGACTCTAAGATGGGGATCAGATGATTCGCAAAATCACGCTCTTCTCCAGTGGGGCTGTCGATCTGTACAAAATCTAAAAAATATTGTAAAAGTCTATCCTTTCGCATGGGTTCTCCTTAAAATGATGTGTATCCTATCGCAAGAAATCGATCAGCTCACTTGGGCTTAAGATTTCCTTGTTGATTTCGATATCTGGCGTCGTACCCGATTGGGTCGTAATCGCCCCGTTGTAGTCCAGTCCGACCGTGAAGGGCATTCGCAGTACCAAGCCACTATTTGGCAAGGATAATAGTGCAGGTTCTAACTCCGCTGTCATACCAAAACCGCGAGAGGTCGTTCCGATCACCGTTGCAAAGCCAGTGGATTTCGCAAATTGTGCTAAAGTATCTGCGGCGCCGTAGGTATCTTTATCCTGAAGGATGTAGATTGTCCCTTCATAGGCGATTGGCGAGTCGGGGATCACCGTCAAATCGAATCTCCGGTAGCCTTCAAAGCTCTCTTTTATCACAGTAGGTACGCTCAATTCACTAGGCAGCTCATTAATGGGAAAGAAATCTCCAAATTTGATGTAGTTATTCTTGTTCTTTAGAGAATCATCCATGAATGCCTGAAAAGATTGGTCTCTTAAGGCGATTCGGCCCGTCAGCATATGGTCTAGGGAGATCAACGGAGAGACGATGTTCTTAATCCAGTACATATTCACCCCTTCATTGTTGCCCCTTAGGTCGAATACGAGATGGGGATAATCCTGTACGCTCTCCAAGAAACTGCGAATGACCGCCGCATCTTCAGCGATATGGGCCTCCGTGAACTGGGGTATACGGACATAGGCCAGTTGACCTTCGACGGCCTTCTCCATTGTGATGGTACCAGGGGCCGAGACTGCGTTTTCGTCTGGTTGTGCGTTGTCGATTTCCTCTGATTGCATGCTCTCATAGCGTTTTTTTACTTGTGGAGCTTGCAGGACTTCTAACCAGGGTTGTTTGGAGGACTCTTGATATTTCTTATGCAGATATTGGTAGTAGTCATAGCTGAGTAGATTGGTCTGAGGATCACCCAATTGGCGAATCCATTCGCTCATGATACGAGAATACTCAGAGTCATTAGCAGCTGCAAGTGCCTTCTCTTCATAAGTCTTCGTCACCGTCTCCCAATCCACTTTCTTATCCTCAATGAGGATCGGGAAATAGGGATGGGACTTGTTGATTAGGTCTTTGACAAATTGAATATCAGCTGCTTTTTGTTCAGTGGTCAAAGGCAATAGCTCTTCCGATTCTGAATTGATTTTCTCTGTCTCAGAACTACTCGTCTCTTTGGATTCAGATGTGGATTTTGTATCCTTTTCTGTCGTTGGGCTCTTTGGCTTATCGCCGCCACCGATCAAAGCGCTTACCCCACGAATTAGTAAAAACAGAACTACTAAGACGATGATTGCGCTTATTAGGAGCCTTGTATAATTGATTTTTACTCGCTTGCGTCGCCGTCTTCCGCTTCGACGACGACTATCCTCTCTTTCCCTTCTGGTGCTGGTCATGCGTACCTCCAATCCCAATGTAGTCTTTGAAAAAACTCTCGTAATAACTGGTAAATAGTATGGTTATTCACAATAATTATAGCATAGAAAGGTCTGTATTGTATAATAATCGCCGTTTGCTCAAAATCATGTGAGATCTCTACCAAATTGGGTATAAAACTTGAGAAGGCAGATGAGACTTAAAGCAGAGGGGATAATGATGAATGATGTTCTTTTGATCAACAAGTGCAATCCAAATGAGCAATTAGAAAAAACGGCAAATATTAGCATTATAATAGGCCAGATGCACAAGCAAGCAACCTGTGATTTGATTATAGAAGTGCTGGAGAAGGAAAACTATATCAATCTAAAGGACTTGATTTTGAAATACAATGGCATCGTCGTCACTGTAGAATGGGAGAAAGTCCCTAATTTGTTAACTGCTCTGTTGAAGAATGGACTATTGGTCTATGGTGCATACGAACTCTACGAGTGATGTTTAGACTTTGCTCGTAGGGGTAAAATGTGTAGGGAAAGATCAGATTAATAATATGGAGGTAAGATGATGACAAAACTATTAGACAACATGAATGCCCAGATGAACCGGGAGTATGAGTCGGCTTATATCTACAAGGGAATGGCAATCTACGCAGCAGGCGCAAACTTTAGAGGCGCAACTGGATGGATGGAAAAACAAGCGGATGAAGAGGTAACCCATGCCGAGAAATTTAAGGAGTTCCTATTGGATTTAGGATATCAGCCGAAATTGACGGGTATGGAAGAGGCGAAGACGGAGTACAAGTCCTTGGCGGATATCTTTGAAGCGGCATTAGACCATGAAAAATTCATCAGCAAGAACATTCGAGATCTATACAAGCAGGCAGTAGAAGAAGCCAATTACGAGGTCCAAGTCTTCCTGAACTGGTTCATCGAAGAGCAAGTGGAAGAAGAGGCGAGCGTAGGCGAGATCGTAGATTTACTGGAGATGGTAGGCGATAGCAAGAACGGACTGTTCATGCTAGATGCTCAATTGGGTAGAAGATAATACAGAATATAAATCCTGACATATGTCGGGATTTTTTCTGTTTAGTATTCCTGTAGAGAATACTTTTCAAACAATTAACCTCTAGTTATCGTAGATGCTGGATTTTGAACATTAGTTATGTTATAATCAAATGGAAGTTAGGAAATCATTTTTGGGAGGGATGAGAATTGAACGATATGACTGCTGCTAACCTGAGATCCGCCTATGGTGGGGAATCTCAAGCCAGAACTAGATATAATATTTGGGGAGAAATCGCCACAAAAGAAGGTTTCCCCAATGTGGGAAGACTATTCCACGCTACATCCGATGCTGAAAAAATTCATGCTACCCTGCATTTCAAGGCGCTTGGCGCTGTAAAGGGAGACTTTGATGTCTTCAGTGGTGCAGGATTTGGGATTGGAAGCACCTCTGAAAATCTACAGGGCGCTATCGATGGTGAGGTGTTTGAGTATACACAGATGTACCCCGCTTATATCACAGTCGCAGAGATGCAAGGTGAAAAGACGGCTGTTCGAGCCATGCAATTTGCAATAGAAGCAGAAAAAGTACATGCAAAGAAGTACACAATCGCAAAAGAGGCCGTGGATGCCGGCAAGGACCTGGAAGTGGAGAAAGTATATCTTTGCCCGGTTTGTGGATATATCGCTCTGGACGGCAATGACGATCTATGCCCTCTATGCAATGCTAAGAAAGAATTATTTGTACAGTATTAAGAGTTAGAAGGGTTCCGCGACTTGCGGGGGCCATGGAAATGGATTAGAAAATAGGACTGGTTCATCTCGTGGTAAATGGGCATGAACTAGTCCTCTTTAGGACAAGGCGGTGTTGTATGGTAGAGGAAAAGGTTACCTTGGTAAATGAGATTGGTCTGCATGCAAGGCCTGCATCCAAATTTATTCGAGAATCCATAAAGTATAAGAGTCGCATTGATTTGATCAAGAATGAGAAAGTCTACAATGCGAAGAGTATTATGGGTGTTCTGAGTATGGGCGCAGGTAAGAATGATGAGATCATCATTCGTGCAGAAGGTGAAGACGAAGTGGAAGCAGTAAAGAACCTTGTACACCTATTAAAATATGAGATGGGTGAATAGGGGACGAAGCAAGACAAATAGGAGATGACATCGGTGCAGGGCCGATGCCATCTCCTATTTTGTGCTTTTCAAAGCCCTGAAACTCTCGCTTCGAGTACCTATACCTGTGACAATCCTAGGAACATATGTTAAAATGTAGTGGAATGGTGGGGTGAAATATGAGAGAATCCAAATCCAATCGAGATAGTCGCCCACGAAGTGGTAGAAGGTCTCGTAGAAAAAAATATAAAGTCAATAAGATCAGGCTCTTTACTTCGCTATTGATCATGGTTCTGGTGCTTTGGGGATCGGTTAAAGTGGTGAGCGGCGCAGTCGGCTTTGTCACGACGGCGTTGGGAGGAAATCGAGTACAAAAGCAGTTAGAGGAGATCTCGATTGACGAGGAATCCACAGAAACCAAGACGGAGAAGACGGAATCGCTTCCCGATGAGAAGTCAGAAGAAAAGACGACTTCTGTCTCAACGGAGCAGAAGAAGGATCAAACCGAAGAGAAGACAAATCCCCCTGCACCCGCTGAATCAAAGACGGCGACAATTTTGGCGACCGGAGATATCCTATATCATTTTGGAATGATCGATGCTGGGTACAATGCGCAGGCGGATAGTTACGATTTTCGCAGTCACTACGACAAGGTTCGGGAGATGGTCGCCGGTGCGGATTTGGCTCTGGCAAACTTCGAGGGGACTATGGCGCAGGACCTGTATCCCTTGGCCGCTTATCCGCTGTTCAATGCGCCCAATGCAGTGGCAACCGCCCTGGCAGATGCGGGCTTTGACGCTCTTTGTACAGCTAATAATCACTGCTTGGACTCTGGGACCGACGGGATCGCCGCCACGATCGATGCCATAGAGGCAAACGGCATGGGCTATTTCGGGACGAAAAAAACCCCTGGGAATTCCCTGCTCGTAAAGGATGTGAACGGGATCAAGATTGGTCTATTAGCATATTCTTCCTATTTTAATGGCTTAGAAGAAAACCTGTCTGAAGAAGAAGGCTATGTGATCAGCCCGATGGACATGGAGACAATAGAAAGTGATATCAAAAACGCAAAGGCAGAGGGCTGTGACCTTGTAGTGGTATACGCCCATTGGGGAGTTGAATATGAATTCGCCCCTACTGAGGATCAGAGAAATATGGCCCATAATATGATCGAATGGGGCTGTGATATCGTACTAGGCAGCCATCCCCATGTGCTCCAGGAGACAGAAATTGTAGAGAAAAATGGCAGAGACCGATTTATCATCTATTCGATGGGCAATGGCATCTCCAATCAGAGAGAGGAGACCATCGGAAACAAGTACACCGAAACAGGAGTTTTGCTGCGATTTACCGTGCGCAAGACCGATGATGAGACCATTCTCGAACAGGTGGAGATGTATCCAACTTGGGTGAATTCCTTCTTGGATGAGCAGGGAAGCCGGAGATTTGAGCTCTTAAATACCCAGGACTTCGTAGAAGGGGGATCGCTTAGAGACACCGTTCCAGAACACACCCTAAACCGAATTATCGATGCGAGGACTTATGGTCTTCAGATACTAAAAGGAGAGTTCAACTAGGATGGAGCGAATCATAGCTTATGCGACAAATATCCGCTTGGCGGATGTCATAGATATCATGGTCGTCGCAGTGATCATCTATAAACTCATGATGCTCATCCGTGAGACAAGAGCGGAGCAATTGATAAAGGGCATCATAGCCCTGCTATTAATGGCGGCGGTCACCAACTGGCTGAACCTATATACGATGAAGTGGATTATCAATACAACTCTTGTCTATGGGATGTTATCTCTACTCATCGTGTTTCAACCGGAACTAAGGCGCGCCTTGGAGTATATTGGGCGATCCAACTTCTTGACGAAACCTCTAGTGGAGATTAAAGGGGAGAAGGTGGATAAGATCACAGAAGAGGTGATCGCGGCGGTGGCATCCCTTGCCAGGCAGAAGATCGGAGCCCTCATCGTCATCGAGAGGAGCACAGGACTCAATGAGATATTGGAATCCGGAACGAAGCTCGATGCCGATATATCCAGTGAACTTTTGGTCAATATCTTCATTCCCAATACACCCCTGCACGATGGAGCAGTCATCCTACGAGGGGATAAGATCCGCGCCGCAGGCTGCTTTTTGCCCTTGACGGAGAATCAGAGCCTATCGAAGGAGCTGGGCACGAGGCATCGGGCAGCCCTAGGGGTATCCGAACGATCGGATGCGATGGCATTGGTGGTCTCCGAGGAAACCGGCGCTATTTCCATTGCAGAAAGTGGAAAGATCAATCGATATATCGACGACGAAACCCTGCGAATTATCCTACAGGGTGTCTTTGCCACGGACGACACGGGGCTATTCTCACTATGGAGGGGCAGAGATGCGAAAGATACCGAAAGACCTTAAACAGAAGATCTTTTCCCTGCTAATAGCCATATCGCTCTGGTATTATGTCATCGGAACGGAGAATCCAACGGTAGAAAAAGAATTTCACAATGTGCCCGTCAGCTATAAGAATATGAGCAATCTGACGGAGAATGATCTGACCATCCTCGGTGAAAAGGACCTATCTGTCTCCGTCAAGCTACGGGGTTCAACGAATAGTTTCATCAATGTCAACTCCTCGGATGTAAGAGCCGAGGTAGACTTATATGGCTATTCTGAGAATTCGCAAAATCTTCCGATACGCTATACAGTACCCGACGGCCTTGCCATTGTAGAACGTTCGATGACCTCGGCTCCAATAAAAATAGAAAAGGTCTTGGACCTGGAGATCCCTGTGGAAATCGTGCTCTTAGGTGAGCCAGCGGATGATGTCATCATCCAAAACACCGCGATCATTCCCGAGACCATCGTAGTAAAGGGACCCAGCTCCTTGGTTGAATCCATCGACAAGGCGGAGTGTATCGTGCCTGCGAGCGAGATCACTGCGAATACCACGCGCAATATTCCCGTACAGATCGTAGATACGGGAGGCAATGTGGTAACTGGTTTGGATTCTTCTCAGGCCTTCGTCAATGCCTCCTTTAAGGTGGCGACGATACGCAGCCTGCCCATTGAACTGGTGACGACCAATAGTCTGTCGGATGGCGTTTTAGAGATCAACCGAGAGCTAAATATCAGTGAGGTCGAGGTCATTGGAACCAAGGATCTAGTGAGCAAATTAAATCGGTTGGAAACCCAGCCCTTTGATCTGACAAAGGTAGTCAGCGATGGAGAATATGATGTCATCCTAAACCTGCCGGAGGGAATTTCACTGGCGAATTCAGAAACGAAAGTCAAAGTGGGATTTCGGTTGGATAAAATGACGACCAAGGTCTACGAATTGACAGCGTCTCGGGTGGAATTACGCAAGGTGAGCCAAGGTTTTCGAGGAGCAGTGATCAATAATAGTCAGATCATCGATCTCAATTTGAGTGGGCTGGAGAGTGTAATCAATCCAGTCAGCGATACCGTCCTCACCCTCTATGCGGACTTGACCGGCCTAGAGACGGGTGAACATGATGTAAAAGTTCAGATGGAGGCGATCACTGGGATTACCGTTAATGAACTCAATCCAGAGATGATCAAAGTACGCATCACAGAGTCTGGACCAGGTGCGACCAATGGGCCACAATAATGAAGACAGATTGTAATATGAAGAAAATCCCCGAAATCCCTTTACCGAGTTATGTGAGAAATGTCATGAGTCGGTTTAAAGAACGGGGATTTGCGGTATATATAGTTGGTGGTACTGTACGGGACGCCTTGATGGGGAGATCGACCCAGGACTATGACTTGGCGACGGACGCCACTCCAGATGAGATTATCGCGATTTTTCCAGACTATAAAACCTTACTAGTTGGCAAGCAGTTTGGAACCATCGTGTTAATTGCAGAAGCCAACCAGTTGGAGATTACCACTTATCGCGAGGATGGGACCTACGAGGATGGTCGCCACCCCAATGAAGTCCGCTACGCAGCTACAATTTATGAAGACCTACAGCGCAGGGATTTCACGATGAATGCATTGGCTTATTCGCCGGAAGAGGGATTGATCGATTCGTTTGGTGGATGGGAAGACATCCAAAGCGGGATCATTCGATGTGTGGGATCTGCGGAGCGCCGTTTTTCTGAAGATCGACTTCGAATGCTTCGAGCATTGCGCTTTGCCGCTCAATTGAATTTCAATCTAGATGAGTCAGTAATTGCAGGGATTCGCGGACAGGCAGACCAGATTCATGCAGTCAGCCAAGAGCGCATTGGTCAAGAACTATCCAAGCTCCTGTTGAGCGAGTATCCCGCAAAGGGATTGCGACTGATGCAGCAGACTGGTCTATTGGATGAGATCCTGCCCGAATTGACGCCGACTGTAGGCTATGATCAGCGCTGTTCCCATCACGATCTCGAACTATTTGAGCATATCTTGCAGGTCGTTCAATATACGCCAAGGGATTTGACAACTCGATTGGCCGCATTATTTCATGATATTGGAAAGCCGGACACTTTCTCTCTGAGAGAGGATGGTGAAGGGCATTATTATGGACATCCAAAGGTCTCATCGCAGCTTGCTCGTCAGATTATGACGAGGCTCCGATACTCCAATGGGATGATTGATGAGGTGACTCGACTGATCGAGCGACATATGGACAGTGTCAACATCTATACGGATAAATCGATTAAAAAGCTATTGGCTCGAATGGATCAACTCGTATTTAAACTCTTTGACTTACAATCTGCTGATATTCTTGCGACAAATCATATGGAATTCCGAACGAATGTCGAGTGGGGCCGTCAGAAAGCCCAGGATTTCTTAAGAGACAATGTGCCCGTCAATCAAGGGGCTCTAGCCATAGATGGGCATGACCTTTTGGACATCGGGATTCCTCAGGGGATCCTCCTAGGCGCAATCCTACGGGATTTAACGGATTATGTCTTAGAGGACGCCAAACGGAACGAAAGACAAATTCTGATTCAGCAGGCGAGACGCTTGTATCAGAATAGGCAATTACAGGGAAATATTGACGATCACAACAGGGGGGAAGATGAGTAAACTATTTGGCACAGACGGAATACGCGGCGTAGCGAATCGGGAGCTGACTTCAAAGCTCGCTTATCATGTGGGTAGAGCGGCGGCGTTTTGCCTCAAACAAGATGGCAAGAACACTATTTTAATCGGCCGGGATACACGCCGTTCTGGGGACATGCTCCAAGCCTCTCTGACTTCAGGCATTTTATCCATAGGCATGGATGTACTGGATGTGGGGATTATTCCCACACCGGGGGTTGCCATGTTGTGTAGACATTATGATGTCGCAGCAGGCATTGTCATTTCGGCCTCTCACAACCCGGGAGAGTTTAATGGAATCAAGTTATTTGGACCTGCGGGATATAAGCTGCCCGATGAAAAAGAAGATGAAATCGAAGGCTATGTCCTTCAGCCTGAGCGCATCGATTGGATGCCCATCGGGACAGATATTGGCATACTCAAACAGATTCCCGAGGCGACCCATATCTATATTGACTATCTAAAGACCAAGATCAATCGATCCCTAACGGGGCTCAAAATCGCGATGGATTGTGGACATGGCGCTACATTGACGGTGGCTCCCCAACTCTTCAAAGAACTGGGCGCAGAGGTCTATGCCATTAATACGGATTATGACGGGATGGACATCAACCGCAACTGCGGTTCCACAGATCCTAAACTCGTAGCAGAGCTGGTCAAAGAGGTTGGTGCGGATATTGGACTGGCCTTTGATGGTGATGGAGACCGCTTGATCGCAGTGGACGAATTGGGAGAAGTGATGAATGGAGATCACTATCTAGCAGCCTGTGGCACCAATTTGATGAACAAGGGGAAGCTGCCCAATAATACGATTGTCAGTACCGTGATGTGCAATATGGGTCTTGTAGAGTACGGTAAAAAGGTGGGTATGAATGTCTTACAGACAGCTGTCGGTGATCGATACGTCTTGGAGAAGATGTTAGAAGGTGGTTATACCCTAGGTGGTGAGCAATCGGGGCATTTTATCTTCATTGAAGACAACACGACAGGAGATGGAGCTCTATCCGCACTGAAGTTGATCGAGGCGATGCTCGATGAGAACAAGACCGTGTCCGAGCTCAACGCCTATATGAAGACATATCCCCAAGTACTGAGAAATGCAAAAGTAGCAAATGACAAGAAGTATCGATATATGGAAGACGAAGTCGTCGCAAAAGCCGTGGCAGACTTTGAAGAACATTTCGCGGATAAGGGCCGAGTGCTGATTCGCCCTTCTGGGACGGAACCTTTGGTACGCGTGATGGTGGAGGGCTCAGATTTAGCCCAGATCACCAAACAGGCTGAGGATCTGGTTCAACTGATTGAAAAACAGCTAGGATAAAGGAGGAAAGTCATGAAGATTGGTATCATCACAGATTCAGCCTGTGATTTGACCCCAGAAATGGAGAGGGGATTTTCCAGACAGAGTATCCCGTTTAAGATCACCCTAGGTGAGAAGACCTTCGTGGACGATGGAAGTATCGAACAAGGCGAACTCATTCGAGAAATGAAGGCCTATCAAGGAGTTCCGAAGACGGCGGCGCCGTCACCTGGCGATTTTCTAGCCAGCTATGAAAAAGCGGATCAGTCCTTTGTAGTGACCATCTCTTCTGCTCTGAGCGCCACTTATAGCAATGCGATATTGGCGAAGCAGATGCTAGAAGAAAAGACGGACAAATTGGTTCATGTCTTTGATTCGAAATCCGCAGGCTCCGGCGAGACCCTTGTCTATTTAAAGATTAAGGAGCTATTGGAGCAGAATATGGGCTTTGAAGAGATCGTGACCAAAGTCGAAGAAATGATCCGAGGCATGCGTACCATCTTTGTCCTAGAATCCGTAGAGAATCTCCGAAAGAATGGTCGTCTTTCTAAAGTAGCTGGCTTCTTAGCGAGTGTGCTCTCCATAAAGCCCGTGCTCTATGCCGATGAGAAGGGTGAGATCAAGTTAAAGGAAAAGGCGAGAGGCCTTAAAAAAGCCCACGAGCTGTTGATCCAATATATCGGTGAAGATAAAGAGCTCCTCAAGGAGCGGATCATGGTTATCTGTCACTGCAATCGCTTAGCCACAGCGCAGAAGATACGAGATGAGATCGAAAAGCGCTTTGCTCCCAAGGAGATTCACTTGGTCGACACAGGTGGTTTGACAACGATCTATGCGGATGATGGGGGCATAATCATCTCATATTGACAGTACTTGTTTGAAAATTGTGCTTTTTTGAGCACTTATGGTATAATGTTTAGACGTTTAAAGTAAGACTAGGGGGTAATAGGATGAGCATCCAAATGCAATCAAAGGAAAATGGAAAAGCGGTATTCACGGTAGACATAACAGCAGAAGAATTTAACAATGCGGTACAAGACGCCTATCGAAAAAATAGGCATCAATTCTCGATCCATGGATTTCGAAAGGGAAAGGCACCGCGTAAAATCATAGAAGCGAATTACGGCAGTGGTGTATTCTATGAGGACGCAGTAAATCTCTTGTTACAAGAAAAATACGGACCTGCCTTAGAAGAGCTGGGGCTGGATCCAGTTGATTATCCCGACGTGGATATCAAGGACGAGATCGGAATTGACAAGCCTTTAACGATAGAATTCACCGTGGAACTCGCTCCTGAACCAGAGCTCATCAACTATAGAGAACTAACCGTCAAAGTGAAGGAGCAAGTGGTAGCTGATGGGGATGTCGATGCAAAGGTGGAGGAAGAGCGAGAGAAAAATGCGAG
Organism: Tissierellia bacterium; assembly: GCA_030538075.1. GTDB lineage: Bacteria > Bacillota > Clostridia > Tissierellales > Peptoniphilaceae > JAUNUQ01. Next base: position 13,853 of record JAUNUQ010000016.1, on the reverse strand, counting down.
GCTTCTCACCATTACGGATCGCGCCTCTGAAGAAGGGGACACTCTGAACATCGACTTCGAAGGGCTCATTGATGGCGAACCCTTTGACGGTGGAAAAGCCGCTGGCTATGACATCATCCTCGGTTCGAACACCTTCATCCCAGGATTTGAAGAGCAAATGACAGGACATCATCCAGAGGATGAATTCGAAGTCAATGTGACTTTCCCAGAGGATTATCATGAAAATCTGAAGGGCAAGGATGCCGTGTTCAATGTAAAGGTGAACAGCATCAAAAAGAAGGAACTGCCTGATGTGGATGATGAATTCGTAAAGGATGTCTCTGAATTTGACACATTAGATGAATACAAAGCCGACATTCGAAGGAAACTAGAAGAAGAGGCATCAAACAAGAATAGACAGGAAAAGATCAATCGTGCAATGGAAGCATTAGTGGATAACACACCGCTGACCATTCCCAATGCCATGATCGAAACCCAACTGGAGCAAGAGCTCCGTGAGTTTAGCCAACGAGTATCCAGCATGGGACTCGATATGAACACCTACTATAGCATTACTCAGTCCAATGAGGAAAAAGCCAGAGAAGAGCTGAGAGGACAGGCGGAAAACAGAGTCAAGGGAGATCTGATACTGGATGCCTTTATTAAAGCTGAGGAAGTAGATGTGACGGAAGAGGAGATCGACGATGAAATTCGCGAACTCGGCAAGATGTACAATGAGCAGGACATCGATAAGTTCCTGCAAGACTTTAAAGAAAAAGAGAACACGCAGGGAGTTCGGGATTTTATCCAGCGCAGAAAAGCATTGGACCGACTCGTTGAAGTGATGCAATTTGAGGTGGAAGAGGATTAAGACCCAGACATTCCTCTTACACCCTTTCATCCGAGAAGGATAAGGAGGAGTTATTATGGTGATGGTACCCATTGTAGTAGAACAGACAAACCGAGGAGAGAGATCCTATGATATCTATTCCCGTTTGTTGAAGGAAAGGATCATCTTTTTAGGTGGTCCCATTAATGATGACGTGGCCAATTTAGTCGTGGCCCAGCTCTTGTTTTTGGTGTCAGAGGATCCAAACAAGGACATCCACTTGTATATCAACTCGCCAGGAGGATCGGTCAGCGCCGGTCTGGCGATTTATGATACAATGCAATATATTAAATCTGATGTGAGCACGATCTGCATCGGTCAGGCCGCTAGTATGGGTGCATTCCTGTTGGCGGCAGGCGCAAAAGGCAAGAGATACGCTCTGCCCAATGCGGATATCATGATTCACCAACCTCTGGGCGGTGCCCAAGGTCAAGCAGAGGATATCAAAATCCAAGCGGAAAAGATCCTCAAGGTCCGAGGTTTGATCAATAAGATCCTGGCAGAGAGAACAGGGCAGACTCTGAAAAAAATTGAAAAAGATACAGATCGAGACTTTTTCATGTCCGCTGAGGAAGCGGTAAAGTACGGACTGATCGACGAAGTAATCACAGAGTCGAAGTAGTTGGGAGTATGTGATGACGAAATATAGCGGAAAAGATGTGTATTGTTCTTTCTGTGGGAAGCACCAAGATGAAGTAAAAAGACTGATCGCTGGATCAAATGTCTTTATTTGTAACGAGTGCATTCACCTTTGCAATGAGATCATTGAAGAAGAGGTGGAGATGACGACGAAGGGGTTCCAAGAACTCCCGAAGCCGATGGAGATCACTGATATATTGGATCAGTATGTGATACAGCAAGATGCTGGGAAAAAAGCCTTAGCCGTCGCCGTATATAATCACTATAAACGGATTCACTCGAAGCCCCAGACCGATGTGGAGTTGCAAAAGAGCAATGTGCTGCTCGTAGGTCCGACCGGATCCGGGAAGACCCTTTTGGCGCAGACCCTGGCGAAGATTTTGGATGTGCCTTTCGCGATTGCGGACGCCACTTCCTTAACCGAAGCGGGCTATGTAGGGGAAGACGTTGAGAATGTCATCCTCAAGCTGGTTCAAGCTGCGGATTATGACATCGAGCGTGCGGAAAAGGGAATCATCTATATTGACGAGATCGATAAGATCACCAGGAAGTCCTCAAACCCATCCATTACGAGAGATGTCAGTGGTGAAGGAGTTCAACAGGCGCTTTTGAAAATCATCGAGGGCACAACGGCCAATGTTCCACCCCAAGGTGGTAGAAAGCATCCCCATCAGGAATACATTCAAGTGGATACGACCAATATTCTATTCATCGTGGGTGGAGCCTTTGAAGGGATTGAGAAGATCATTGAGAAGCGCAGGGAGACGACATCCATTGGCTTCGGTGCCGATGTACGACAACGCAAGGGAGCCAAATACGCCGAGTTGCTAAAGGATATCCGACCAGAGGACATCCTGCATTATGGGATGATCCCGGAGTTCGTGGGCCGAATCCCCATCATCGTCACCCTAGAGGAATTGGATGTGGATTCGTTGATGCTGATATTGACTGAGCCGAAGAATGCACTGGTCAAACAGTATAAAGAACTATTTCGCATGGATGGTGTGGAGCTCAGCTTTGAACCAGAGGCGCTCCATGCAATCGCTCAAAAAGCATTTGATCGAAATACGGGAGCGAGAGGACTAAGGTCCATCTTAGAAGAACTCTTGATGGATACCATGTACCGATTGCCATCGGTAGACAATGTGAAAAAGTGCCATGTCTCGATGGACTGTGTTCTAAATGGCAAAGAACCCACCCTCGTCATAGAAGGCGAAAGCCATAGCGAGGTCTCATAAAAACGAATAGATCGGGGCCGTGACAAAGGTGAGGGTTACGGCCTTGCTCTATTTATCCAAATAGGAGGGATACGATGACAAAAGGAAACTATAAGGAAGTTCCGGTTAAATTGCCCTTGATTGCTCTTAGGGGTCTGTGGATATTCCCTCATATGGTCATACATTTTGATGTGGGCAGGGAGAAATCCGTCAAGGCATTGGAACAGGCGATGCTCAATGACTCGAAGGTGCTTCTCTGTTCGCAAAAGGATATGAAGATTGAAAATCCTACTGAGGATGAGATCTACTCCATGGGAACTATTGCTGTGATTAAACAGACACTCAAGCTACCGAATGGCAGTTCTCGTGTACTAGTTGAGGGTATCCAACGAGCAAAGCTCCTCCAGATGACAGAGGAGGATGGATATATCCAAGCCGATGCCATTCAGTATGAGCCAGCCCAGGAACAACCAGGGCAGCTCAGCGAAGAGCTTCGCGCAGCGATGCGGCTCGTGTTGGATGACATTAGAGAATATACAAACTACAGTCCACAGCTTCCCCAAGAGGTACTACTGAGTCTCGTGGACATCGAGGATCCAGGTAGGCTCGCCGACGTTGCGGCATCCTATATTCAGCTCAAATTATCCGACCATTATATCATCTTGAGTGAACTGGACTACTATTTGCGATTGGAAAAACTGCATGGGATCCTTCGAGAGGAGATCGAGCTACTCAAGATCGAAGAGCGCATCAATAATAAAGTGAAGAAGCAACTGGACAAAGTACAAAGGGATTATTATCTGAAAGAACAGCTGAATGTCATCAAGAATGAATTGGGTGAAGGGGATTACAGTGATGACTTCATAGAGGAATACGCAGATCGTATCGAAAAGGCAAAATTTCCAAAGCATGTTCGTGATGCGGCGGAGAAAGAGCTTCAGAGGATGAGTCAAGTACCTTCCTCATCGCCAGAGGTAAATGTCAGCAGAACCTATCTGGACTATCTATTGGATTTACCTTGGAAGAGGACGACCCGAGATGTCCTGGATATCAAGAAGAGCCGTGCTCGTCTGGATGCTGACCACTATGGCCTTGAGGATGTTAAAGAACGGGTATTGGAGTTCTTGGCGGTTCTCAAGATGCGAAAGACGATGACGGGGCCCATCTTATGCCTAGTTGGCCCCCCTGGGGTGGGCAAGACTTCGATTGCGAAATCAATTGCTGCTTCCATCGGCAGAAAATTTGTCAGCATGCGCCTTGGGGGCGTTCGGGACGAAGCGGAGATCCGTGGACATCGAAAGACCTATATCGCCGCGATGCCAGGGCGTATCATCAGCTTGATGATCAAAGCGGAGACAGTGAATCCCGTATTTCTACTGGATGAGATCGATAAGCTCTCCTCAGATTTTCGAGGGGACCCGGCTTCGGCATTGCTCGAGGTATTAGACCCGGCGCAGAACGATGAGTTCACTGACCACTTCCTAGAACTGCCCTATGACTTATCCAAGGTGATGTTCATCACCACGGCCAACTCCACTTCCACGATCCCACCGGCGCTGCTCGACCGGATGGAGGTCATTCGCATCAGTGGTTACACTTCTCCAGAGAAGTTCCAAATCGCGAAGAATTATCTGGTGGAGAAACAGATTAAGGACCACGGCGTCTCAGGGGAGCATGTACAGTTGACGGATGAGGTATTATTCAGTTTAATTCACAATTACACTCGAGAATCTGGTGTACGTGAATTGGATCGGATGATCGCTCGAGTCGTTCGAAAGGCCGTCAAAAAGATTGTCGAGGAGGGGGTCTCTCCGGTGGTGATCGATCTGAACAATCTCAAAGAATATGCTGGGCGCATAAAATACACCGACGACCTCTTGGATCGAGACTCAACCATCGGCGTAGTTACGGGCTTAGCTTGGACTGAGGTGGGCGGAGAGATCTTGCAAATCGAAGCCAACACCATGCCTGGAGCCGGAAAAATTCAATTGACCGGGCAACTCGGGGATGTGATGAAGGAATCTGCTATGGCAGCTCTCTCCTATATTCGCAGTAATTCAGAGGAGCTCAAAGTACAAAACCGAGAATTTTATAAGGATACAGACATCCATATCCACATACCGGAAGGAGCCATTCCAAAGGATGGTCCCTCTGCTGGGATTACCATGGCAACGGCCATGATTTCAGTCTTGTCTGGAAGAGAAGTGAAACCCGGTTATGCAATGACGGGCGAGATGACCCTCAGGGGTCGAGTTCTTCCGATTGGTGGAGTAAAAGAGAAAGTGCTCGCTGCAAATCGCTACGATATAAAGAATATCATCCTCCCAAAGGAAAATGAGCGGGATATGGAGGACATTCCAGAGGAAATCCGAAATACCATGGAATTCTACTATGTATCGCATATCCAAGAAGTTTTAGAATTGGTATTGGAGAAATGAGATGCTAAAAATTCTGCAGAGCAATCTGGATACCATCGCAGCACTTCCCAGTCAATATCCAGAGGAAGATATGCCAGAGATCGCCTGTGCAGGTAGATCCAATGTGGGAAAGTCCTCTTTTATCAATTCCGTGTTGGGGAGAAAGAACCTCGCGAGAACCAGTTCGAAGCCCGGCAAGACGAGAACCTTGAATTTCTACCGGGTCAATGAGGACTTTCGATTTGTGGATTTGCCTGGTTATGGCTATGCAGCTGTATCGAAGAGTGAAAAAGCCAAATGGGGAGAGATCATTGAGGCGTATCTGAGTAGCCGGAAAAACCTGCGTGAAGTTCTGTTGATCGTAGATATCAGACATAAACCCACAGAGCAGGATATCCAGATGTATGATTGGATCCGATCCTATGGTTATAAAGGCATCGTCATCGCCTCCAAAGCCGATAAGATATCCCGAGGAAGGCATGCCAAGGCTCTGTCGGAGATCGCAAAGACCCTGCATGTTGAAGATATGAGTACGATCATACCCTATTCATCCGTGACGAAATGGAATTTGGAGCGGATCTTGGAGAAGATGGAGCAGATTCTCCTATAGACGAATTAAAGCCCCTTTAAAGGGGCTTTAATCATGTAAGATTCTTCTTATTCTTTTTCGAACATATCTTTGGTTGCTCCACAAATGGGGCAGACCCAATCCTCAGGAATATCCTCAAAAGCGGTTCCAGGTGCTACTCCTCCGTCTGGATCACCGACTTCGGGGTCGTAAACATAACCACAAGGTGTACATACCCATTTTTCCACAGTATCTGTCTCCTCTCTATTCACAACTTTACTCACGATCTCTCGCGGCAAATAATATATACCCAAAGTACACAGATGAAATCATTTTGGGGCAAGATTCCTCGGTGTGAAATGAAGGTGACAAAGAGCGAAAAATTTATGAGAACACATGCTTCACAATAGTCCATTGGGATTGTTGCGAGGACTTAAGAAAAGGCAGAATTCGTTAAGTTATCTTAAGAATTATAGAATATTGTCAAAACAAATGTATACTTTTGTAGCTATTTGGGTAAATAGAGATTAGATGAAGAATCGCTTGTTATTTGAGGTAAGTGGAAGCTGGTGAGGAGATGTACTTTTATACAGGAAAACTGAATAGTGATATTCACAAAGTCGGTTATGATATTCAGAGCATCCTCGGTAAGCTGGCTGGTGTTGTAAGTGATGAGGATCTATTATTTGATATTCGACTCATCGTCAACGAGTTGGTGATCAATGGCTGCGAACACGGCAACAAGAGCGATGACACGAAATCCATTCGCCTCTCTTTGTCTGTCAACGAGAACAAGATCACGATTCAAGTTGTGGACGAAGGTGAGGGCATGAAATACAGTCTCTTCGATTATAACGCAAAGAGCATGGAGTCCTCAGGACGGGGACTGCGTATCGTCTCTGAACTGACGGATGAACTAATCATTGATAACAATCGAGTCATTGCCATCATTCATTCCAAATACTAGTAATAGGAACTCGACGAAATTGGGTTCCTTTTTTATTTGGAAAGGCATCCCCAGGGCAACACATTGTGTTACAATAAAAGATAAGAATAAAATGGAGTAATTTATGTCTACAATTAGAGAAAAAATAAGAAATATTGCCATCATCGCCCATGTCGATCACGGGAAGACCACTTTAGTGGATAGTTTATTGGTCGGCTCGGGGATGTTTCGTGAAAATCAGGAGATCCAAGATCGTATCATGGACTCCAACGACATCGAAAGAGAGAGGGGGATCACCATTCTCTCAAAAAATACTGCCATTGAATACAATGGTTACAAAATCAACATCGTAGATACGCCTGGCCATGCGGACTTTGGCGGTGAAGTCGAACGGGTCCTCAAGATGGTCAATGGGGTCATCTTAGTTGTCGATGCATTTGAGGGGACCATGCCCCAGACGAAATTTGTCCTGAGTAAGGCCTTTGAATTGGGATTGCCCGCCATCGTCTGCATCAATAAAATCGACCGCAGAGATGCTCGCGTCAACGAGGTTGAAGATGAGGTGTTGGGCTTGTTTTTGCAATTGGATCTGAGTGAATCTTACTTGGATTCCCCATTTGTCTACGCATCTGCCCGTAAGGGATATGCAACCACGGATCCCTCTGTCGAAAAGACGAATATGGAAGATCTATTTCAGACGATCATCGACTATATTCCCGCCCCAGAAGGAGATCCGAAAGCGCCTTTGAAACTGTTGATCTCCACCACGGACTACAATGACTATGTGGGGCGTATAGGGATAGGGAAAATCGAGAGTGGCACCATTCAGGAACACGACCAGGTCATCATCGTCAACTTCAGCGAGCCAGAGAAACAGAGAAAAGTCAGCATCCACAATATCTTTGAATTCGATGGATTGAAGCGCGTCCCAGTCCAAGAATCCAGCGTCGGCAATATCGTCGCCGTCACTGGGGTAGAGGGGATAAATATCGGAGATACCATCACGGATCCTGAGCATCCTGAGCCAATAGAATTTGTAAAAATATCCGAGCCCACCATCACGGTCACAATTAGTGTAAACGACAGTCCCTTTGCGGGAAAAGAGGGGAAATATGTGACCAGTAGACAGCTCCGCAGCCGCCTGTACAAAGAAGCCCAGACAGATATGAGCTTGCGTGTAGAGGATACGGACAAGGCGGACTCCTTCCAAGTGAGTGGAAGAGGAGAACTGCACCTCTCTGTACTGGTGGAGAATCTCCGAAGAGAGGGCTATGAGTTCCAGATTTCAAAACCGGAAGTGATCTTCAAGACGGATGAAAACGGGCAGAAGCTCGAACCCTTTGAACTCGTCACCATAGACACCCACGAGGAATACGTGGGGACGATCATCGAGAAATTGGGTCGTCGTAAGGGGGAACTCGTTGAGATGCGGGAACCAAAGGGTGGATTTACAAGGCTCTTGTTTCGAATGCCCGCTCGAGGATTGATCGGTTATCGGCAGGAATTCTTATCCGATACAAGGGGAAATGGTGTCTTTAACACGGAGTTTGATGAATATTGTCCCTTTAAGGGGGAGATCCCCAAGCGTCAACTGGGCTCTCTCATCGCCTTTGAAGCTGGGCTATCCACTGCCTATGGTCTGGGAGCTGCTCAGGAACGCGGGAATCTCTTTATTCGACCTGGCGTGGAAGTCTATGAGGGGATGGTCATTGGATCAAGTCCCAAGGGGCTTGACATCGAAGTCAATGTTTGTAAGCGGAAACAACAGACCAATATCCGTTCCTCTGCTTCGGACGAAGCCATTCGATTAACTCCTCCGGTAGATATGAGCTTGGAGAGCTTGATGGAGTTCATCGAGCCGGACGAGCTCATTGAAGTGACGCCCAACTCTCTGAGACTGCGCAAGCGCATACTCAACACAGGTCTACGATACAAATCGAGGAAATAAGATGGCACTAATCCAAGGGATTCTAGACATCGTTCGAATTTGGAATAACCTCTGGTGGATGAATATATTGATGGCGATTGTCGTCATCATCCTTGGCAGAAATAAAAACCCAAGATCCACTCTGATGTGGCTGATGGTACTGGTGTTTTTACCAGTAGTTGGCTTCTTGCTCTATCTATTCCTTGGACAGGACTACACAAAACGCAAGATGTTCATGCTCAAGGAGGAACAAGACCGATTTATCACCGAGGTATCCCTTTTCCAAAGGGACTTCATCTCCGAGGGGAAGTTTTTTTACAATAATGAAAAGAGCCAAAGCTACTACGACCTGATCAAAATGAATCTGAAGCTGGATGAGTCCTTCTATACACAAGATAACGAAATATCCATGTTCTATTGGGGTAGAGATAAATTCTACAGCCTGATCAAGGACTTGGAAAATGCGAATAGATCCATTGATATGCAGTACTATATATTCGAAGATGATACCCTGGGCAAACGCATCATCCGCGTGTTGGAACGCAAGGCCAAGGAAGGCCTAAAGGTGAGGCTACTCTACGACGGAGTTGGGAGTCGTCGGCTACGAAAAAAGACATTTGAACGCTTAATCGAAAATGGGGGACAGGTTGCAGTGTTCTTTCCCAGCATCTTTCCGATCTTCAACGTCAAGCTCAACTACCGGAACCATCGCAAGATCGTCGTCATAGACGATGAGATTGGCTATGTGGGCGGGTTTAACGTGAGCGATGACTATTTGGGATTGCGTAAGAAATTCGGTCCATGGAGGGATACCCATGCCCGGATAGTGGGTTCTGGTGTATTAGGTCTTAAATTCCGCTTTCTAAAGGATTGGCAGTATGCCCATGGGGACAAAAAGGATCCCGTGGAACCGATCGTCGGCAGCTACAATCCCAATGGTCATTCTGGAGTACAGATCGTCACCTCTGGTCCAGACACCCAATTTGAGAATGTGAAGAACGCATATTTCAAGATGATCACCAGCGCCAAAGAGGCAATCTATATCCAGACGCCCTACTTTGTCCCCGATGAGACCATTATGGATGCGCTGAAGACCGCGATCATCTCTGGCATTGATGTGCATATCATGATTCCGCGAATGCCGGACCATCCCTTCGTATATTGGGCGACCACTTCCTATGCAGGTGAATTGATCAAGTTAGGAGCAAAGGTCTATAAATACGAGAAGGGATTCTTGCACTGCAAGGTCCTCATCGTAGACGACTATATTGCTTCTGTCGGATCAGCCAATATGGACATCCGCAGCTTTGCTCTGAATTTTGAGGTGATTTCCATCATATACGATGAGGAGATTAATCGAGATCTTCGAGGTCAATACCGAAGGGACATTGAAAACTCCCTCGCCTATACGGAGCAGCTTTATCGAGAACGGGGCCTTATCATCAAAGCCAAAGAGGCTTTTAGCAGATTGCTCTCTCCAATTCTCTAACAATAAACAATTTCAAATCCCGCTACAAAAATCTTGACGAGCACATTGACATTGTGCTAATATATATAGGCGTGTAAACCGCTCGAATGAGGTATTCAAGCATAGCACCTACATTTGGCGAGTATAGAAGAAGGAGGTGCACGCATGTACGCAATTATCGAAACAGGTGGAAAGCAGTACACCGTAAAGGTCGGAGACGTGGTTTCCGTTGAAAAGTTGAATGCAGAGGCTGGTGACAGTGTCGTATTCGACAAGGTATTGCTAGTGTCAAAGGATGGACAAATCCAAGCTGGCAAACCCGTTGTGGACGGCGCGAAGGTAGAAGGCACAGTTGAAGAACAAGGCCGTGGCAAAAAAGTCATCGTATTCAAATACAAAGCCAAAAAGGGCTTCAACAAGAAGAATGGACATAGACAGCCCTTTACCAAAGTAAAAATCGAAAACATCGTCGGATAATGATCACAGCCAGCATATCTAAGGATGCAAATGGCCGTATACAGCGCTTTTTGATCCAAGGTCACGCCATGCATGGTGAGGCTGGCCACGATATCGTCTGTGCTGCAGTATCCAGCTTGGTATACACAGCAATTGCCTCAATGGAGAGGGTGGTAAAACTCAAACCGGAGCAATACGAATACCAGATAAAGAGCAGAGGTCAGGCACAGCTCAAGTTGGTCGAATCCAAGATGAGTCCTAAGCAGGCTCATGATGCTCAATTAGTGGCTGAGGTCTTGGAGACGGGACTGCTGGGCATAGCCCAAGAGAATGGACCATACATCGAAGTGAGATATAGGAGGTGTAAAAATGTTAAAATTTAATTTGCAACTATTTGCGAGTAAGAAGGGACTCGGTAGTACGAAAAACGGCCGAGACAGTAGAGCGAAGAGACTGGGTACGAAGCGTGGAGACGGACAGTTTGTACTGGCTGGCAATATCCTCGTAAGACAAAGGGGCACCAGAATTCATCCGGGTACCAATGTTTCCAAGGGTGGAGATGATACGCTGTTTGCATTGGTCGATGGAGTTGTGCGTTTTGAAAGACTCGGAAGAGACCGTAAAAAAGTTAGTGTCTATCCAAAAGAATCAATCTCAGCATAAAAGCTCACTTAAGTGAGCTTTTTCATTTGAAGGGAGCTACGAATGTTTGTAGATGTTGCAAAAATTGAACTGAAGGCAGGGCGTGGAGGAGATGGAGCCATCTCCTTCCGTCGGGAGAAATTTGAAGCCCTTGGTGGTCCCAATGGAGGAGACGGTGGCAGGGGCGGTAGCATCATCCTTCGTGGAGACAGCGGATTGCGTACTCTGATGGACTTCCGATACAAGAGACACTATAAAGCGGAAAACGGCGAATCTGGCATGAACAAGAATCGCTTTGGAAAGAGCGGGCAAGATCTCATACTGCGCGTTCCCATAGGCACTCTTGTGAAGGACTTCGACTCCGACAAGGTGATGGCAGACATTCGAGAACATGGGGAAGAGCATGTAATCGCAAGGGGCGGACGCGGTGGAAGGGGGAATGCTCGATTTGCCACATCCACTCGACAAGCCCCTAGGTTTGCAGAACCCGGGAAGAAAGGCCATGAGAGAATTGTCCTATTGGAGTTAAAGATGATTGCGGACGTGGGATTTATCGGCATGCCAAATGTGGGAAAATCCTCGTTGCTCTCTATTCTATCCAATGCCAAACCCAAAATTGCCAATTACCACTTTACCACCCTCTCGCCGAATCTCGGTGTTGTACAAGTGGCGGATGAGCAGTCCTTTGTCATAGCGGATATCCCAGGGCTCATAGAAGGAGCCAGCGATGGCATAGGATTGGGCCACGACTTCTTGAGGCATATCGAACGCACCTCAGCCCTTGCCCATGTCCTGGACATCTCTGGGAGCGAGGGTAGAGATCCCCTCGAAGACTTCGACGCCATCAACGAAGAGCTGAAGAGATACAATCCAAAATTAGCTGAAAAACCACAGATTGTCGTCCTCAACAAGATCGACATCCCAGATGCCGAGCTATTCCTTGAACCCGTTCGGGAAGAACTCGAGAAGAGAGGATATCAAATCTTGGAAGTCTCAGCGGCCACCCTTGAAGGCATCCGACCCTTCCTGTATGCCCTCTGGGAGATGGTGAAAGACCTAGAACATGAGCATGAAACCTTTGACGAAGAATACGAGCTCTTCGAAGAACCAGAGGAAGAGGAGTACTTTATCTTCAAAGAAGAGGATGTGTTACATGTTGAGGGTCCATTTATAGATGAATTGATGTATCGCACGAATTTAGAGGACTATGAAGCGTTGAACTACTTCTACAACCTCCTTCGCAGAAAAGGCATCTTGAAGGAAATGAAAGAATTGGGGCTAAATGAGGGAGATAGCGTCATCATCGGAGAAATTGAATTTGAATTTAGAGAGTAGGGAAAATATTGATAACAGGAAAGCAAAGAGCATATCTTAAAAAACTAGCCCATGATTTAGAGCCACAGGTTTTAATAGGAAAGGCTGGTATCACCGACAACCTGATTGAACAGATCAATCAGACCTTAGTCAAGAGAGAGTTGATCAAAATAAAAATACTGAACAACAATATGCAGGACAGACAGGAGCTACTTGATGAGCTGATCGATCGCCTGCAAGCCGAGTTCGTACAAGAGATGGGCAGCCGAATCGTCCTCTATCGGAAAAATCCCGATGAGAACATCCTACAGCTTCCCAAGTAATCAAAAAAGAGAAGATGCCCGTCCAGATCAGGACCGCATCTTCTCTTTTTTTGAGACTTAGATAGGTCTTATAGAAGAAGATCCTACCCCTTACCCATTTCCAGCATTATTGTCCATCAAGTTTTTCTAGGAGAATCGTCTGAATCCCGGATATTACTAATACTTGATCCGCCTTCAATTCGATATCCCGGTAGCTATCGTTGTCCTCACCTTTGACGAAATTGTAGGTATCCAGCAATTCGCCATTTGCATAGATCGACACTTGAGCATTATCTCCATACACATTTTGGAGAGTCACTCGGTACATTCCCTCTTTTATCTCCTCGGAAATCAGCCAGTAACCGCTGTAGATCGAGAGGGGTGAAGAATCTCCGCGATAATCAGCTGGATGAATTTCTACGGTGAGCCCTTCGCCCACAGTGATCGAATACCCTTCCAGAATCGATACTCGGTAGCGGATTTCACCTTCCGTACCAGTCCCAGGAAAGTTCTCATCTGCTACGAGGAAATAGTCAGCATCTGTGATACTCAGTTTTCCGCTGCCCTTGATGACCAAGTCATATATACCGTTCTCTAAGCTCAGATTGTTTTCTACCCCATAGGATCCAGGACTCAATACGTGAATGGGTCCTGTTGACTCGGTATACACAGCCGATTCGGAGGTGCTCTGTGCAGGGTCCTCCCCATTGACATCTCCACTGGGTTCGGCCGCTGCGGTTTCGCTTGTTGAACTCGCCGTCTCCTGAGAGGGCTGCTCCGTTTTAGGTTCCTGCTCGTCAACTGTTTGGTCCTGCTGTGCTTCTTGGATCTCTGGATTACTACTGAGCTTCTCTATGACTGCACCTTGTGTACAACCAGAACCCAGGAGAGCCAAAGCCAATATAAGTAGAATTGTTAGGATTCTATGCTTCATATCTTGCTCCTTTCCCGTTGTATTACTGTTCTTATTATACTGGAACCCCAGTCAGAAAGCAAAAGTACAGGTATTTTTTTAAAAAGAGAGAAAAAAAGCAAAAAAACAGAAAAAACCCCTTGACAGGGGAGAGAAAACTTGGTATTCTATTGAAG
>JAUNUQ010000015.1 GCA_030538075.1 Tissierellia bacterium | reverse complement strand
AATAAAGTGGTCTCTGAGTTCTTTGCTTTGTAACATATGTCTTGACACTCTAGAGAGACATCAAAAAGGATTTACAGTCTTTCTGGACAGGTAAATCCTTTTTTGATATAATACATTGCATGGCTTTTAGACAATAATAGTTGAAGGGGGAATCGTTCATGGCTGATATCAAGCTGCAAGCCCAGGTACGTGAGGGCAAAGGCAAGAATAAAGTGGACAAACTGAGAGCTGAACAAAATATACCAGGAGTAATTTACGGAAAGGGCGAGGAGAATCTGGCGATCCAAATGATTGAAAAGGAATTGCACAAGGCATTCCTGAGCGCAGGATCCAGCGTCATCCTCGATATCGTACTAGATGGCAAGACTATTCCAGTACTCTTTAAGGAAGTGCAGAAGCATCCTTATAAGAACCAATACACCCATGTGGACTTCTACAAGATCAATATGAAGGAGTCTCTACGCCTGATGGTGCCAGTTGTACTCGAGGGAAGAGACGAGATTCGTCTACAGCCTTCTGTGTTGACCCAGCACCTCAACGAGGTGGAAGTCGAGTGTCTGCCTTCAGACATTCCACAGGCAGCCGTCTTCAATGTCCAAGAAATGCAATATGGGGACACCATATATGTGAAGGATCTGGATATTTTCGCAGACGAAAAACTGACCATCCATACAGATGCTGAAGAACTCGTTGCCGCTCTCTCTGAGCCACGTGAAGAAGCAGTTGAAGAAGATGTAAGCGATGAAGAAATGGGCGAAGTACCCACTGTCGGTGAAACCACAACCGAAGACGAAGAATAATTTGAAAGGGACTTTCACCATGCACATTGCGAAAGTCCCTTTTCTATATCAATTTTATGGAGGTAAGTATGAAGATCCAAGTGAATCAAGATTTTCCCATCAAGGTGTATTTCCCCTTGGAAGGCGCAGAACTCGATATGCTAGGCGAAACAACCAGAGCCTATGTCACCGGAGAAAGGGCCTATAAGGCCGAAGCGAAGTCCGTCTATGCTGAGCTGGGTCCAAACTCAGAGAATGTCCTACTCGTTGGGCTGGGCAAGCTAGAGGATTTATCCATCAACGATCTCAGAGAAGCTGCTCATAAGGCGGCAGGGGTGCTCAACGCCAATAAAGTGAAGCAGGCCAGCGTCATCGCTCCAGAGCTGAAGGGCTTTTGCACACGGCGAATTGAAAAGGCCATCGCAGAGGGTTTCCTCCAATCCGAATACGCATTTGATGCCTATTTGACGAAAAAAAGCGAGTGCAGCTTAGAGGCCGTTGGCTATCTTGCTCCCGCAGATAAAAAGGAGACAGCCGGCAAGGGAATCGAAGAGATCCAGAATCTGATGGACGGCGTTCGCATCGCCAGAGATCTGGTCAATACGCCCTCCATTGATCTATATCCCCAGACCCTTGCGGAAAGCGCCACTTCGACCCTTGGGGATCTGGGAGTCGAAGTGACGGTTTTGGACAAGGCACAAATTGAAGAACTGGGAATGAAGGCCTTCTTAGCTGTCGCCGAGGGATCTGACAGAGAGCCGCGTTTTATCGTTATGAAATACCTGCCCGAAGGAGAACAGGTCCCCGCCATCACCCTGATCGGCAAAGGGCTGACCTATGACTCCGGTGGATATGCCCTCAAGCCCGCCGATTCAATGGTTTGGATGAAGTCGGACATGGCTGGTGCCGCATCGGTAATCGGAACCATGGCCGCATTGGCAAAAAATAAGATCCAAAAGAACGTCGTCGCCATCATCGCCGCTTGTGAGAATATGCTCTCGGGACGCGCCTACAAGAACGGCGACATCGTAGGCTCGATGAAAGGCACTACGATCGAAGTCATCAACACAGATGCCGAAGGCCGACTGACCTTAGCCGATGCCCTATACTACGGCGCAACTAAGGTCAATAGCGAATGCCTGATCGATATCGCAACCCTGACGGGTGCCTGCATCGTCGCTTTGGGCGATGAGGTGATCGGAGCGGTGACGAATGATGATGAGCTCTTTGGCAAGGTGAAAAAAGCGTCGGAGACCTCCGGCGAAGCCCTATGGCAACTGCCTGCACCCAAGTCCTATGAAGCACTTCTTAAGGGAGATGTGGGCGATATTAAAAACTCTACCGGTCGCCCCGGCGGTGCGATCACAGCTGGACTATTCCTAAAGGAATTCGTAGAAGGCAAACCCTGGGTGCATTTGGATATCGCTGGTCCCTCCTTTGCCCAAAAACCCTGGAGCTACTATCCGAAGGGAGCCACTGGGATCCCAGTGAAGACCTTGTATCAATTTGTAGTAGATCACACCATAAAAGGACATTAACCAATATCAGCCGCACTAGAATCCATCGGATTCTGGTGCGGCTGATCTCATTTAATCCAGTCGAAATGAACACTGGCATGACGAACTCTCGAATTGTTTAGGTATTTGGGAAAACTCTCCAGATCTTTCGAAAATCAATCGAATTGGGATTCTATGCTAAGAGCGGGCATCGATCCAGACCATTTACGAGCCGGAAAATCCTTCCTGCACCTGATCTGTCCCGCTTGATTATGTCAAAATTTGGTGCCACCACTGCAGTCCCAATTTCTATTTCTCAAATTCACCTAAAGGAAACTGCTAAAGATATGGGTCCCCTCCGGGGCTTCCAAGTAGATTTCCGAATCATCTCCGAATAGATACAGAGCATCCAGCCGGCGAACCCTCCCCTCTTGCTCCCCATATCGATAGAAGAAATCCCCATCAAAGGATTGGAGGAGCAGGCCGGACCCAGCCCATTTGATACAGATGCCCTCGCTGATCACATGGCATTCCAGCTTGTGATCCAGCTCTTCTAAGCAGATCAAATTGTAATCCCGCACCTGGGAATGGCCGATCACTTTATCCGAGCCTCGAAATCGAAATACCTCAAAGGGCTGTAGATGCACACTCTCACCATTGACGGACAAGTCCAAGGTTCCGTCTATTGGCGCAATGAACCTGGTAAAACCAGAATAATCGGAGAATACAGACTCCTCCAGTTCACAGGTGGCAGTAGAGATGCGTAACTGGAAATCCCTCTTGCTGGCGCTGGCCCCTTCTGGGAGGATCAGGATCTCAGAGGTAGTACCTCCGGACCAATCGGTGGTCTGCACATTTTTCCATGAAATAATCTTTGATTTCATCTCAGCTCCTATTGATGGTAAATCCATCTAGATCCACATTGAGCTTGACCACTTTCCATTTAGGCAAATGCTCTTCGATATACTCGGTCATTCCCTCCAGAATATGCCCATTCTCCCCTCCAGTGACGCACATGATCGTCGGACCTGCCCCACTGAGATAGCAGCCCAAAGCCCCTAACCCCAAAGCGGTCTGTTTGACCTCCATAAAGCCGGGGATCAAATGCATGCGCCAAGGCTCATGAAATCGGTCACTGAGTCCAACGCGGACATGGTTCAACACTCCGCTACGCAGTGCAGAAGAGAGCAGACATGCCCGGCTCACATTGTAGATTCCGTCTTGAAGGGAGATCTCCTTTGGAAGAATGGCCCTGGCCTCTTCCGTAGGCAATTCGAAATCAGGAATAATCGCTATAAAGCCAATATTCTCATCCACTGGGCTCAGCTCTGAATGGACTTCGCCGTCCGCCATCACGGAGACCACGAGACCTCCCAGTGTAGCAGGCGCCACATTGTCGGGATGTCCTTCGATTGCCGTCGCAATTCGGATGATCAACTCCCGGTCCATCGGCCATTTGAGCATGGCCAGAGCTCCTGCCACCCCAGCTACGATACAGGTAGAAGAGGAACCCAGACCCCTCGCCATGGGCACCTGTCCATCCACTTCAATGCGGGCCGGTACTGGTTCTTTTCTCAAGTACTTAAAGGTGTATTCATAGGCATCGTAGATGAGATTGTGCTCACCCATTTCCCCTTCGTAGAAGGTGAACTCATTGTAGAGATCAAAGGCGATTCCCATCACGTCAAAGCCGGGTCCGATATTGGCGCTAGTTGCCGGCACTCGTATCTTAATCATTCGTCCCCCTCAGGTACTTTTTACATAGCATTTCTTCCATCTCCTCTGGTTGACACAGATCTCTGTGGCGTTCTTCGAGCTCTAAGAGCTCCTGGACGGCCGTCGGTACTGGTATTTCCATCAATTGCGCCAAATCCTCCACAGCCTTGAACTCGTCCTGGGGCACTTCATGTCCTATGGATTTAAGCACTTTACCAGCGAATTTAAAGGGGCTGGCGGTAGATGCGATCAGTATCTGGGCAGAGTCCCCTGTTTCTGATCGATATTGCTGCACTGCCGAGTAAGCCACGGCAGTGTGGGGATCCATGACATATCCATGCTCCAAATAGAGTTCCCGAATCGACTCGGAGACAGCCACTTCATCTGCCATATAGGCATAGATGGATGGGTCTTTTATCTGCGACTGCCAGTCAAACCGGCGATTTTGTTTAAGGCTGTCCATCGCATCCATAACAGCCTGTGCATCCTCATTGGAACTGTGGTATATGAATCGCTCTAGATTGCTGGAGATCAAAATATCCATGGATGGGGATGAGGTCAAATACAGTGGACGATCCCCATCGTATATCCCCTCGGAAAAGAAGTCGGTCAGTACCCGGTTGTCATTGGAGGCGACGATCAGTCTATCTAGAGGTAATCCCATCTCCTTCGCATAATAGGCGGCTAGGACATTTCCAAAATTACCAGTGGGCACACAGACGTGAATTTTCTCTCCACCTTTGATCTTCTCTTCCTTGAGTAGCTGTAGGTATCCATACACATAGTAGACGATCTGAGGAATCAACCTGCCGATATTGATGGAATTTGCAGAGGATAGAATATATCCCTTTTGCATCAACTCCTGTGTAAAGGATGGATCTGCAAAGATCTTCTTCACACCGGTCTGGGCATCATCAAAGTTGCCGCGGATCCCACAGACATAAGTATTCTCCCCTTGGGTGGTCACCATCTGCAGGCGCTGCATCTCACTGACCCCACCATCGGGATAGAATACGGACACCTCGATACCCTTTGCACCGGAGAACCCCTCCAGTGCCGCCTTGCCCGTATCTCCAGAAGTGGCAACCAACACGATGATCTCTCGCTCCTCCCCCAAGCCTTCAGCTGAAGCCTTCATCAGATGGGGCAGTATGCTAAGGGCCATGTCCTTAAATGCCAAAGTCCTGCCGTGAAACAGCTCCAAAAAGGTGCTGTTTCCAATGCTGTGCATGGGTACGACTTCAGTTGGAAACTTCTCATCATATGCAGCATCCACTGCCATCTGGAGGGAAGTCTCCCCGAGATCTTCGAAGTATAGGGACAGAATCTCGTATGCCAACTCCTGATAGCTGAGATTCAACAGCTCACCCAAGGGCATTAATCGAGGAAAGCACTCTGGGACAAATAGCCCGCCTTCCTCTGATATGCCTTGTACAATGGCCTGCTGGCCGCTCACCCATGTCTTCTTATCCCTAGTCGAGACGAATTTCATCAGTAATCCTCACCCTCCATCCGGATGATCGAGGCAGCTGGATCAGAGGACAATAGTTCTAATAATTCCTTTAAAGCTACTGGCTTGGTGATCATCGCATAGGGACTGGAAGCTACAGCTTCCCCTTCCAAAGCAGCCAATGCCGCCGTCTTTTCCTCGGTTCTCACATAGAATACCCCTTTTAGCTCCTGGGTCTTGCAGACCATACCCCTGTCTCTGAGGGGATTGGCGATGATCTGTTCTTCAGTGGCCACATCCAAGCAGTCCGTGAGCACTGCATTGGCAGTTGGGAGCATCCCTGCGCCCGCACCATAAAACTTCACTTCTCCCACCATATCGCTGCTGACGGCGACGGAGTTGAACGCTTGGTTTACGCTGGAGAAATAGCTGCCAGCGGAGACTGCAACCGGTTGAACGATGGCTTCATATCCGCCCTCGACTTCCTTTGCATCTCCAACTAATTTGACGACCTTGCCCCGCTCCTTCATCGCTTCGATATCAAAAGCTGATAATTTGTCGATTCCCAGACAGAGAATGTCCTCTTCTGTGACCTTTGCGCCAAATGCTAGGGAGGCTAAGATGCGCAGCTTCCTCTGTGTATCAGTACCCTCGACATCACTTGAAGGGTCTGCTTCCGCATAGCCCAGCTCCTGCGCTTCTTTAAGCACCTCGCCGTAATCCGCACCGAAGGCGGTCATCTTCGTCAATATATAATTGCATGTTCCATTTAGTATTCCGCGCACTCGGGAGACCTCGTTGAGCTTGATAATGTCCTTTAGCGGTTTCAATACGGGGATTCCTCCACCGACACTCGCCTCATAGAGGAAATAGACTCCATTTTCTGCAGCCAATTCTGAAAGCTCTTCAAAATATGCGCTGACGACGGCTTTGTTCGCTGTGACGACATGTTTTTTATTCTTAAAGGCGATTTGCATCAATTCATAGCTCAGCTCGACGTCTCCGGTCACTTCGATGACCAGATCGATCTGCGGGTCATTGGGGATCAGATGTGCATCCGTCGTAAATAATTCCTTCGGAAGTTTTACCGCCCGCTCTTTGTCCATATTGCGTACCAAGACCTTCTTGATCTCCAGTTCACAACCCGTTGACGCTTTGATCTGCTCTCCCTTTTCATGGATGATCTTAGCCACTCCTTGACCAACCGTACCAAAACCCAATAGTCCAATATTTATCTTTTTCATTTTATCCTCCTGTTTAATCTGTTATTGAAAAGCTTCATAGATCGCTTTGATGGCCTCTTCGAAATCCCGATTCTCGATGCCGATGATGATGTTGATCTCACTGGAACCTTGGGAGATCATCCGGATATTCACTCCCTTGGATGCCAGGGCATGGAATATCTTAGCGGATATCCCCTTTGTCTTGACCATCCCCCGACCGACGACGGCCAGTAGTGCCATCCCTGGATTGGAGTAGATGGTATCCGGATTGCAGTAGATCTTGATCTCCTCAATGACCTTCTGCTGTTTTCCCTTTAAATCCGCATCCGGTACGATGACGGAGATGGAGTCAATGCTCGAGGGCATATGTTCAATGGATACATCGTTGGTCTCAAATACTGAGATCAATTTGCGAAAAAAACCGTGTTCGTTGTTCATCAGGGTCTTTTCCACTGATATGACAGTGAAGTCCTTCTTCCCAGATATCCCTGTAATGGTCCCCTCTTTGACTTGATTCCATTGATCGTGAACGATCAGCGTCCCCGGTGCATCGGGTTCATTGGTATTTTTGATTTGGATTGGGATCCCCCGTTTGCGTACAGGGAAAATAGCTTCCTCATGTAGGACTGGTGCCCCCATATAGGAGAGCTCTCGCAGCTCACGATAGGTCACTAGGTCCATGGGTCTGGGATTATCGACGAGCTTTGGGTCTGCCATTAAGAAGCCAGACACATCTGTGTAATTCTCATAGAGACTGGCTTGGATGCCATTTGTCAAAATGGAGCCGGTGATATCACTGCCACCCCTCGAAAAGGTGACGATCTCGCCATTTACCTTGGCACCATAGAAGCCAGGCACCACCGCTCTCTCGACAGATCCCAATATGGAATGTACCAATTTCTCGGTCGTATGTTCATCAAAGTCGCCATTATCCTTAAATCGGATCACTTCAACCGCGTCTACAAAAGGAAAATCCAGATAAGCTGCCAACAGAATTCCGTTGATGTATTCTCCACGACTGGCGGCATAGTCCTTTGATGCCCCATCCCGAATACGCGTCTTTACCTGCTCCAAAATACTCTCAATATTCACATCCAGATTGAGTTCATCTCGGATTCCTATATATCTGTCACTGATCAAATGGAAGACCTCGTCGAAGTTCAGTCCATGGGATGCCAGTTGTTGACACATGTATAACAGATCCGTGATCTTGTGGTCAGAGCTGCTCCGCTTGCCGGGAGCCGAAGGGACCACATATCTGCGGGCTTCGTCTGCGTCCACAATCCCCTTGACCTTAACGAATTGTGCGCCAGACGCCAGAGAACTGCCGCCGAACTTCACCACTTTCTTCTCTTCCACCATCTACCCCTCCTTCGTATATAAAAAGGCACTCGCCCTAATAGGACGAGTGCCGTTCTCGCTGTTCCACCCAACATTTCTGTCTGCTCTATCGTAGCAACCGCTCAGCCCTACTCATCTTCAGGTGAGAGCTCCGAGGTGGTTTTCAACACAGTGGGTTCTGGGATGCCTTTCAGCCGGTGGACGTCCCTCTCTGATGACCTGCTCTGTTTACTCTTCCTCTTCATCACTTTCCTACATTTTAGCGTCAGAATTTATTTATGTCAAGTGTAATTGAGGAACATTTGTGTGAAATCCATATTAGAAGCTTTTTAAGGCCTCCTGTACCGCTGTCTGCGCCCGCATCATCGCCTCTCGGACGGGGATCTCCTCATTTTCCATTTCTCTTCGAGTGGAATACTCGACGATCTCTTCCTTTGCCCTCTTACCGACGGTGATTCGCAAGGGGATGCCAATTAGGTCTCGATCGGCAAATTTCACTCCCGCCCTCTCCTTTCGATCGTCTAATATGACCTCCAGGCCACGCTCTGTCAATTCCCGATAAATGTCTTCTGCAAGCTGCGCCTGCTCTTCGTCTTTGCTGTTGACGACGGTTATGATGACATGATAGGGGGCGACACAGATCGGCCAGATGATGCCTCGATCATCGTAGTTCTGCTCTAGGACGGCGACGACCGATCGAGTGACGCCGATGCCATAGCTGCCCATATAGAAATAGCGCTCTTTTCCGCTCTCATCTAAGAAGGTCGCATCCAGTGGCTTGGAGTATTTGTCCCCAAACAGGAAGATATTTCCCACCTCTATGCCTCTGGCGAATTGGAGGGCTTCTCCGCAGCTGGGACATAGATCCCCTTCTCGGCTGATGAGTAGATCCGTTGCAACTTCCCCATTAAAGTCTCGGCCGTAGTTTACACCCTTGATATGGTAATCCGTCTCGTTTCCACCGACGACGAAATTGGTATACTTGGGCACTGAGGCATCCAATATGACCCGGACCTCTTCCTTCAGCCCCACTGGACCTGTAAAACCGGGCTTAGCTCCAGTAATTCTCTCGATTACCTCATCGGATGCCATTTGAATCTCGTGCTCAGGCACTCCTAAATAGGCGACCAATTTGGTCATATTCAATTCTCTATCTCCAGGGATGAAAACGAGAACCGGCTCTCCTTCAACCTCTAGATCGATGGCTTTCAAACAGTGGGACTCCTTCGTTCCAAGCATCTGTGCAACGGCTGCAATGGTCCTGGCATCTGGCGTATGGACCTTTTCCATTTCCTGAAGTCCCTCTTCATTTTCGACGACATAGGAGACCTCGGCCTTCTCGTCAGTGGCAGCGTAATCACATGCATTACAATAGGCGATGACGCCTTCCCCGACTTCCGATAGGGCGATGAATTCATGGGACATATCTCCGCCCATGGCGCCGGAGTCACCGCGTACTATTTTATAATCCAAGCCCAGTCGATCGAAGACCTTCTCATAGGCCCTCCACTGGTTCATATAGGCTTCTTTCGCCGCTTCTTCATCTACGTCAAAGGTGTAGGCGTCCTTCATCAGGAACTCCCGCGCTCGGTTGATTCCAAATCGAGGGCGTTTCTCGTCCCGATATTTGGTCTGTATCTGATAAATACACAGAGGCAGCTGCTTATAGCTGCGGATCTCGCCTTTGATCAGAGTTGTAAAATACTCCTCTGCAGTTGGTCCGAGGCAAAAGGCACGGCCGTGACGGTCGTTCAATTTGAACATCTCCGGACCATAGACATCCCAGCGACCGGAATCTTGCCAGATCTGAGCCGGTTGGATTGCAGACATCAAGATCTCCTGGGCGCCGCAGTTGTCCATCTCCTCACGGACGATGTTCTCGATCTTGCGCACGACCCGGTAGCCCAAGGGCAGATAGGAATACACACCGGATGCCGATCGACGGATCATGCCGGCGCGCAGCAGCAGTTTGTGACTGGCTACCTCTGCCTCGACCGGATCCTCCTTTAAAGTCGGCATATAGAACTTTGACATTTTCATTTCATCACTCCTCCAAAAAAATAAGCTCTCGTCTCCTAGAGACGAGAGCTAAACTCACGCGGTACCACTCTAATAAAGCAAATGCTTCCCTCGATAGCTATAAGGCGCATACCCCATATGTTTCCATATCCGCTCGGAGATGGGTTCGGATTCCGATGCCAGAGGGCTCTCACCATCCCCTCATCGCTTAAGACATTTCCAGATCCCTACTATTTCTCTTCATCGCCATTTTATCCTACCATCTGGGCACATATTTGTCAAATTGTCTATTCGATCGTGTAGTCCTTATTCATGTCGAAGACTTCAACCCAAGTCTGACCTGGATTGAGCAGAATTTCATTTCCGTTTCCATCCTTAAACACGGTTTTTGCGTTCAGATCAGACTTGGACCAGGTGATGTCCATGACCTTTCCATTGGTCAGGAATTTCCCTTCTCCTTCGCCGATCAGCTCCACCCATCGATGGACACCATTTTCGTAAAAACCCATGGGTGCCAACTGTATGATGATGTTCTTTGCAGCGATTTGCTTGTTATTTGACTCCTCCATATGGGGAGCACCTGCGACAAATCGCAGATAGGTCTTTGAAGACTCGTCATAGGTATAACCGGAGGTGCTGCCCGAGCCATAGTATAAAATAGCACTCTTTGCAGGTTCCCCTTCAATATCTGTATCCTCTACTTGGAAGGAAAAAACCCCTACGCCAGGCCGATTTTCATATCCCACAGCGTCGATGTATTTGCGAACGGCTTCTGTCGAACTATAGGCATTGTGAGGTGCTACCTTGCCCTTCGAGTTATCTCTCCAGATGTATTCGCCTCCCACCTTCATGCCGTCCATATCGTCTATGCCGTATTCATAGACGAGGGCATCCGCTTCGTCACTGCCACCATATCTGGCCAGTACCGCATCATATTCCAGCACGGTGTTCAGATAATAGGGCCTAGCCGAGCGGATCGGTCCCACTTCCTTGGCATCACTTCCGAGATATAAGGCCAAATACCGGGTGATTCGGCTCTCCACTTCGTATTCATAGACGATCTCGGCATCCGCAATGCCCGATTCTGGCCGCGCCGAAGGATGATTGTCAATCATGACGGCGATAACCCGTTGATTTAATTTCTCTTCGGTGATAGGTAGTCCAGATAGTGGAGATTTTTTCATCTTTGCCAGCTCTTCTAGCCTCTTGGCCTCTTCCTCGGCTGCTTGCTTCTCCAATTCCTCTGCCTGCTTTTTCGCCTCTTCCTCTTCCTTTCGCTTCGCTTCTTCTTCCGCCTTCTTTGCCTCTTCCTCCTGCGCCCGCATCTCCTCTTCCGTCGGTGATGCAGTTCCAGCTGGAGCTTGGTTACATCCACCCAATAGAAGCAGAGCAGCCAGTAGCAGTATCCATAATCTCTTCAAACATGCGCCTCCTTTCAATTCTCTGTCCGTTCCTCTGTAATTTTCCGGTCAATCCAGCGGGGCGATTCGTCTAAGGGTCATCACCGGCTGGTCCAGTTCCCCTTCCAAGTTGACGGAAAGGATCTCGTATTGATCGATATTGGTCAACACCACTGGGGTCTCAATGGAAATCCCCATCGCCCGGATCAATTCAATGTCCGCATCCAATATCGGCTCACCCGCCTTGACCTCATCTCCTATTTCCTTTCGGCTGACAAAGCCCATCCCCCGAAGCATTACAGTATGTAGGCCAATATGTACCAGCACCTCCAAGCCGTCTGGTGTCGTCACGCCGTAGGTGTGAAGGGCCTCATGTAATATTGTAAGCTTGCCCGTCACTGGACTTCGAAAGACAGCTTCCACAGGATCCACTACAAAACCGTCCCCCAGCAAACGCTGGGCGAACATGGGATCCTTCGATTTTTCGATGGGCAATCTCTTGCCCTGCACCGGGGAATAGACCGCAATGACCGGTGTCTTTTTCTTAAAGAAATTGAACATAATTCACCATCTTCCCCTACATTCCATCCCTTTATGATGGGTAAAGTATAACATATTAGCGAGACGGTTTCATTGATAAGCCGATCTTTTCCGCCTTTTTATCCACCATGATCACTCGGACACTCACCACCTGGGACACCTCTACCACATCTGAGGGGTGTTTGATATAGGTCTCAGACATCTGTGAGATGTGAACCAAGCCATCGGTTCCAACTCCGATATCCACGAAGGCACCGAAGTCGACCACATTTCGCACCGTTCCCTCTAGCTCCATTCCGACGGATAAATCCTCTAGGGTCAATATATCTGAGCGGGTGATGGGCTCAGGCATCTGGTCTCTAGGGTCACGACCGGGCTTTTTCATCTCCTCCAATATATCCATCAGGGTCGGCAGACCAATTTCCAGCTCCTCTGCCTTCGCCTTGACGTCAATGGTCTTTAGATCCTCTCCCAATAGTTTTTTGGCTTGGGGATAGGACTCCGGGTGGACCCCGGTGTTATCTAAGGGGTTACTCGACTCAGGAATCCGAAGGAATCCAGCACATTGTTGAAAGGTCTTGGGTCCGATCCCTTTGATCTTCTTGATCTCCGCCTTGCTCTGGATCAAGCCATTCTCCCTCTTATGGGCCAGGATCTGATCTGCGACTTTGGCAGTGACACCAGATACATAGGTTAACAGGGATTTGGAAGCCGTATTCACATCCACTCCCACCTGATTTACACAGGACTCCACGACGGCATGCAGGGTCTCGTCCAATTGTTTTTGATTGACATCATGTTGATACTGTCCGACGCCAATATGCTTGGGTTCGATTTTTACCAGCTCCGCCAGGGGATCTTGAACCCGGCGGGCGATGGAGATGGCCCCTCGAATGGTCACATCTAGGTCTGGAAACTCCGCCTGTCCAAGCTCTGAAGCGGAATAGATGGAAGCTCCTGATTCATTGACGATGGTATATTGCAAGTCCAGGTCGTGACCTTGTATCAGATCTGCGATAAAGGATTCCGTCTCCCGGGACGCCGTCCCATTGCCGATGGCGATGAGTCCAATCTGATGCGCCTTCAACAGCCGCAGCACCTCTCTCTCCGCCTCTTTGGCCCTTCCCTTCGAAGTGGCCACATGGACCACGCCGTGGTCGAGCACTTCTCCCGTCTCAGATATCACCGCCAGTTTACAGCCCGTTCGATACCCTGGATCCATCCCCAGAATCACCTTTCCCTTTAAGGGGGATTGCATCAGATAGGGCTTGAGATTCGAGGCGAAGACATGGATGGACGCAGCATCTGCCCTCTCCTTCAGTTCATTCCTCAGCTCTGTCTGGATAGAGGGATACAAGAGCCTCTGATAACCGTCTTCAATGGCCCTACAGACCAACTGAAAGGACGGAGACTCCCGATCAACGGCGAAAACCGAGCGCAAGGAGGGGAGAATTTTCTCCTCCTCAAATAGGAGGGCGATCTTCAGATGTCCCTCCCTCTCCCCACGGTTGATGGCGAGGATGCGATGGGGAGTTATCTCCCTAATCGGCTCTTCATAGTCAAAGTAATTGGCATAGACGGAATCCTCAGGGGCATCCTTCGTCTTGGAGACGATGACCTTGCCCCCTCGATTGCCGATCCGGCGGACATAGTCCCTTGCCCTGGCGTTTTCGGAGACCTGAGCTGCCAGGATGTCCATGGCATAGCCCACCGCCTCTTCTGCAGTTTCAGCACCGGTCTGCTCGCCGACAAAGCCCTCGATCATCGACGTCAATTCCGCCTGATTTCCCTTCTGTGCCATAATGTAGTCCGCCAGTGGCTGAAAGCCCTTCTCAATCGCCACAGTGGCTCTGGTTCGTCGTTTGGGACGATAGGGTAGGTAGATGTCCTCAACTTGCTGCAATGTGTCTGCTTGAGCGAGAGCAGCTTGAAGGTTCTCATCTAAGACGCCCTTTTCCTCTAGGAGCCTTGTGATATCCTCTTTGCGTTCTTGAAGTCCCCTTAGGTATTTCAATTCCCTATCTAGATTTCGAAGCTGTTCATCCGTGAGCCCATCGGTCAATTCTTTTCGATATCGGGCAATAAAGGGTATCGTATTCCCCTCGTCTATCAGTTGAGCGGCTGCTGTCACCTGCTTGGGTTTTACACCTAGCTTCTGTGCGATCTGTGTTTCAAAATTCATACTACCTCCGTGCGTAAAATAAGGGGCTTCCCTCGCTCTCGCAAGCGACTGAAAGCCCCTTGTCTTCTCCCATATCCAGTTCTATCGAGGATCTATCCCCGTATTAATCCCTTTGGTTTCGTTTCGCTGCACCATGCTTTAGACATGCATTGATAAAGGATTCGATCTCTCCATCCATGACGGCCTGAATATTGCCCGTCTCCTCTTGGGTCCTATGATCCTTCACCATCTGATAAGGGTGAAAGACATAGGATCGAATCTGCGATCCCCAGCCGATCTGGGTGTATTTCCCCTGGATGTCGTCGATCTTCTCCTTTTGCTCTTCCTCAGCAATCTGGAGCAACTTGGCATAGAGCATCCGCATGGCCGTCTCCCGGTTGGAGATCTGGCTGCGTTCGGATTGGCACTGTACCACCACCCCCGTCGGTATATGCGTGATGCGCACAGCGGAGTCCGTCGTATTGACATGCTGACCACCAGCCCCCGTCGCTCGATAGGTGTCGATTTTTAAATCCGATTGGTTGATCTCCACATTATCCGTGGCCTTTAGCTCGGGGAATACATCCACACTGGCAAAGGAGGTATGCCTTCGGTTGGAGGTGTCAAATGGAGAGATGCGAACCAGCCTGTGGACCCCCTTCTCGCCTTTCAGATAACCATAGGCATTGTATCCGTTCACTACGAAGGTGACCGACTTAATGCCCCCCTCCGTGTCTGAGTTGTAATCTGTAACCCGGTAGGTAAATTCCCGATCCGACACCCAGCGGGTGTACATGCGAAAGAGCATCTCTGCCCAGTCCTGCGCTTCGAGGCCACCGACCCCAGCATGAACGGACACGATGGCATTGTTCTCGTCGTATTCTCCAGACAGGAGAGCCTCCAACTTGAATTCCTCAAGGGTGCACTCCAGAGAGTCCAGGTTTTTTCCCAATTCCTCTAGGAACTCAAAGCTCTCTTCTTCCTCTACCATCTCAAGTAAGACCCTCGCCTCTTCCAGTCCGTCTTGAAGCTCTTCATACTGATCTGTGACGAGTTTTAATTGTTTCAATCTTTGAATGGAGGCCTGGGCAGTTTCCACATCATCCCAAAACCCTGGTTTCGTCCCCTCTTCTTCTAGTCTTTCCACCTGTTCCCTTTTGTTAGCGACGTCAAAGGGACCCACCGATTTCCTGCAGTGTTTGATCCATCTCCTCTAGTTTTGAACGGATCTCTGCGATTTCTACCACATTATCACCCCTATGCTTTGGATTTTTGATTCAACTTTGCGGGAGACCCGCAGCATTTCTTATATTTTTTTCCACTGCCACAGGGACAGGGATCATTCACTCCAATTTTCTTGCCCTTAACGACTGTCTTCTGGGGTTCATCACTCGTCCGAGTCGGACGGGCCACTGCGACGCGCTGGGTATTTCTGGGTTTCTCCATATGGAACATCGTGCGCAGGGTATCCTCTACGATGGAGTGATTCATCTCCTCAAACATATCGAAGCCCTCTTTTTCATAAGCTCGCACGGGGTTTTCCTGACCATAGGATCGAAGGCCAATCC
This sequence comes from Tissierellia bacterium, assembly GCA_030538075.1. Taxonomy (GTDB): domain Bacteria; phylum Bacillota; class Clostridia; order Tissierellales; family Peptoniphilaceae; genus JAUNUQ01. Next base: position 38,012 of record JAUNUQ010000015.1, on the reverse strand, counting down.
CCTGACGAAGTTGATCCATTGCGTCAATGTGATCCATCCATTTGGTGTCCACGACGCGCAGCAAGATCATACGCTCCAGCTCTCGCATCATCTCTTCGCCTAGTTCCCGCTCTTTTTGTTCATAAAAGGCTTTAGACGCCTTTAGAATATCCGTTTTTAAGCCTTCTGGCGTGAGCTGATTCACATCTACGATGGGCACAGATCCCTTCGGCAGACAGATATTGTTCAGATAGGCAAAAAGAGCTTCCAGTTCCCAATCCTGCTGCTTCTCTGCAGAAGTATAGGCATCGACCGCACTGTCCACCAAGCCGTCTAACATGGACATGATATAGTCCTTCATATTTTCCCCATCCAGCACGGACTTTCGCTCTTTGTAGATGGTATTTCTCTGGAGGTTCATGACATTATCATATTCCAGGACATGCTTTCGAATGCTGAAGTTATTAGCTTCTACCTTGCGCTGTGCCCTCTCGATGGCGCCGGTGAGGATCTTGGCTTCAATTGGTTCATCCTCTGGGAAATTTCCGCTATCGATCAGTCTTTGGATGGTCTCGCCTCCGAAGAGTCGCATCAGATCATCCTCCAGGGAGATGAAGAACTTCGAGGTGCCCGGGTCTCCCTGCCGACCAGAACGACCACGGAGCTGGTTGTCGATACGGCGAGACTCATGACGCTCGGTACCGATGATATACAGCCCGCCAGCCTCGATCACCTTCTCGGCATCGGCGTCGGTCTCGACTTTAAACTGCTCTCGCAGCTCCTTATATCGGCTACGGGCCTCTAGGATCTCCACATCCTCTGTGACGGCAAAGCTGTCCACCTGTTCGAGCAATTCGTCGCTCATGCCATCTTTTTTCAGCTTCAGCTTCGCCTTCATATCGGGATTTCCACCGAGCACGATATCTGTACCACGGCCCGCCATATTGGTGGCGATGGTGATGGTGCCGAAGGTACCGGCTTGGGCGACGATCTCCGCCTCTTTATCGTGATACTTTGCGTTTAGGACCTCATGATTGCGAATGCCCTTTCGCTTTAACAGCTGACTGAGTAGCTCCGATTTTTCTATCGAGATGGTCCCCACGAGAATGGGTTGACCGCTCTGGTGTACCCTTTCAATTTCATCGACAATGGCACGGAATTTCGCCACTTCATTCAGATAGACCACATCGTTTAAGTCCTTTCGGACCATGGGTTTATTCGTCGGGATCTCCACGACATCCATATTGTAGATCTCGCTGAATTCCGCCTCTTCTGTCTTGGCAGTACCGGTCATGCCCGCCAGTTTTGAAAACATCCGGAAATAGTTCTGGAAGGTGATGGTAGCAAGGGTCTTGGATTCACTCTGCACAGATACATTTTCTTTTGCCTCGATCGCCTGATGCAGACCGTCCGAGTATCTTCGTCCCTGCATAATACGACCGGTGAACTCATCGACGATCAGGACCTCTCCGTCCTTGACCACATAGTCGATGTCTCGGTGCATAGTATGGCGCGCCTTTAGGGCCTGGTTGATATGATGGGCGACTTCCATATTCTCAGGATCCGATAGATTCTCTAAGGCGAAGTATTTCTCTGCTTTCTCCGTGCCCTGCTCCGTCAAACTTGCCGTCTTCCGCTTTTCGTCGACGACGATGTCCACCGTCTCCACTACCATTTCCCGGTTAAAAGGATCGGTCTTATCTTCAGAGGGATCCAGTTTACGCATGGATAGACCCTTCGCGAACTGGTCTGCCTGCCTGTACATATCCGTAGATTTATCCCCTTCCCCGGAGATAATCAGAGGAGTTCTCGCTTCGTCGACCAAAATCGAGTCGACCTCGTCCACGATGGCATAGTTCAATTCTCGCTGAACCATCTCATTTTTATAGACCACCATATTGTCCCTCAGGTAGTCAAATCCAAATTGGTTATTGGTTCCATATGTGATGTCTGCTGCGTATTCCTTACGGCGCTCTTCATTGTTGAGGCCATATACAATACAGCCCACGGTGAGATCTAAGAACTCATAGACCTTGCCCATCCAGTCCCGGTCCCGTTTCGCCAAATAGTCGTTGACGGTGACGATGTGCACCCCTTTTCCCGATAGGGCATTCAGATATGCAGGCAGCGTCGCCACAAGGGTCTTTCCCTCTCCTGTTTTCATCTCGGCGATCCGTCCTTGATGAAGGATGATCCCACCGATCAGCTGTACCCTGTATTGACGCATGCCGAGCACCCGCTTCGATGCTTCTCGCACGACGGCAAAGGCCTCCGGCAACAGGTCGTCTAAAGTCTCTCCTTGGGCGAGTCGATCCTTAAACTCTTGGGTTTTTTCTCTTAACTGCACATCGGAAAGGGATTCAATCCCTGGGCCTAACTCGTCTATTTTATCCACCAATGGCTGAATTTTTTTGACTTCTCTCTCGTCCGGAGTGCCGAACAATTTACTTAAAAATCCCATATTATCACTCCTTTACACTCATCTTTCATTTTACCATTAGTAGATTAATTGTACAAATAGATAAGCGCCTGGTTGCCCAGGCGCTTTGTGTAAATTTAATACTCGGGTTCTATGAGCCCATAATGTCCATCAAGTCTCTTGTACACCACCCGTACCTCATCGGTCTCCGCGTCTTGATAGACGAAGAAATCATGTGCGAGCAGCTCCATCTGCAATACAGCCTCTTCTGAGGACATGGGCTTGATGCCAAATCGTTTCACCTTGACGATCTTGCCATGCTCTTCTGCTTCTCCTGTGGCCGTCTCTGGTTCCTGTAGGTTCTCGAACTTGATGGTCTCCCCCTTCGCAAATTTCTTGAGCTTGGTCTTATGCTTGCGAATCTGTCGTTCCAACGCCTCCGTAACTCGGTCCAACGACTCTTGGATATCCATTGTCGTCTCCTCTGCTCGGAGGATTGCACCAGGGATGAAAATGGTCACTTCCACTACCCGTTTATTCTTGATTGCGCTAAATGTCACATGCGCATCGACATCCTCCCGAAAATACTTGTCCAGTTTCAACAATTTTTTCTCGGTCTTTTCCCTTAGGCGATCGCCTACTTCCACGTTCTTACCGTTATACTTGATCTTCATCTGTATACCCCCTAACAATAAAGAAATCCTTTATTACTGATATGATACCCACTCCCCCAGCAAAATAACGTATAGACTTTACATCCTGTTAAATTTAACTTTTCTTTTTTTCTGTGAATATTTATATATCCAACTCCTTCTCCCGGCCATGGGGATAAGTTATCCACATTTTCCACATAAATGTGTACAACTCTGTGGAAAACCCAGAATACGATCCTTATTGTGTGGATAGAGTAGTGGGTATATCTCTGTTTTTGTGGATATCCAAATGTCAATAGTAAAGTTCAAGTAAATCCATACATGGAATCCCCAACTTTATTCTATAAATAGTGTGCATCCATCCATCTCCACTAGATCTAGTAGTTGACAACTCTTCATTGTCATTGAAGCTGAGAATTCGTGGGATCGCAGAAAAAAAAGGCAGACCAGGCTGCCATTTTCTCGGTTGTATCGCATAAATTTTATTGATCAGATATATTCTTTCCGCATCGAAGACTTTTGAATGCCCAGATTCTCCCGATACTTGGCCACTGTGCGGCGAGAGATATCGATCCCCTTGGCGTTTAGCATATCTGTGATCTTGGCGTCGCTCAGGGGGCGCTTCTTATTCTCTGCCTGTATGATCTCTTCAATCATCGCCATGATCGCCTTAGATGAGACTTCTGTACCGAAATCTGTCGATAGTTCACTGGAGAAAAAGTATTTCAACTCCAAAATCCCCTGGGGTGTATCCACATATTTGTCTGTCGTCGCTCGGCTGATGGTGGATTCATGCAGTTCGAGTTCCTCTGCTACGGCTTTTTGACTCATCGGTGCCAGATATCTCTTGCCATGATCCAAAAAACCCCTTTGGTTTCGGACTATGACTTCCAGAATTCGGAGAATCGTACTCTTCCTCTGCTGGATGCTAGAAATAATCCACTCGGCGGAGTTCAGCTTCTTAGACAAAAATTTTACGGTCTCCTCATCGCCTGCTAGGATCATTTTTCGATAGTTTTCACTGATATGGATCTGGGGCAAATACTCATCGTGCATGATGATTTGGTATTCCCCATCCACCTTGTCAATTGTGGCATCTGGTGTGATATATTTCACCGGTTGGTTGTCTGCATATGAGCTGCCCGGCTTCGGATCTAGCATTTTGATCTGACCTACATATCCCAATAGCTCCTCTAAGGGGATGCCCAGCTTTTTACTGATGAGATTCATCCGGTTAAAGGCGATGTCCTCCAAATGCTCTTCAATGAGAACACGCAGCATTTCGTCCTCTGGCCCGATCTGATGCAGCAGGCAATCCCGTAGATTCTCGCTGGCTACACCCTTGGGTTCAAAAGTCCATATGATCTCCAATACCTCTCGCACATCCTCTTCGCTGACACCCATATCATGGGCAATCCGAGCAGGCGGCGTGCGCAGATATCCATTTTCGTCGAGATGATCGATGATCTCCGCTCCGATCAGCCGTTCCATATAGCCGATGTGGAGGGTGTTCAACTGAAAGAGCAGATCCTCTTTGAGAGTGGAGCTCATCGAAGTGAAATTCAGGAAGGAATAGTCCGAATCCTCAGCTTGAACCGAAGAATAGGGCATGGAATAGTCGTTTCGGTTCACATACTCCAATAGCTCTTCCCTTTCCATATTTCCCCGAAGGCCCTCTTCGATACTGGGGCTTGTATCCGACTCCTCCAACTCCATCATTGGATTCTCCAGAGACTCCTCCTTCAAGAATTCAACGAGATCCTCCATCGAAAACCGCAGTATCTCAATCGATTGTTTTAATTGGGGTGACAGGATCAGCTCCTGCCTCTGTTCCGTGATTAACTGCATTCCCTGCCGCATTATATTACCTCTTCCTTAATAAATCAAAATAATCTTCCATTGTATCTAAATCCAGCGCATTGCCCCTGTCCTCGGTCAACAGGTAACCCGTCTTCAATGACAGCTCGGTCAATAATTTACCCAGCCCCATCGGTGCAGGGCGATCGAGTATGGCGGGGATAAACCCACCGCGTATGAGGGCGGGATGAAGCCTTCGAGTGCCATTTGATGGGTATACGATTTCATATGAATTCTCCACCATCAGAGTAATCAATTTTTTGATGATCTCCGGATTTACCGCTGGCATATCCCCAGGCTGTAGTAAAACCATTTCATATCGAACCGCCTGCGCCAATCCCATCCTATAGGAGTCGATCATCTCTGACTGCCGGTAGTCTCGGTTGTATACGAGGTCCACATGATCTCTATGCGGACTCCCTTTCAGAGAAGCTTCAATTTCCCCTCCTCTGTGTCCGAGTACCAGTATCACCCGCTGAGCTCCGCCGCTTAGAAGGGAACCGATGACGGATTCGATGACGGTCGTGCCCCCATAGGGAAGTAATGGCTTGAATTGACCCATACGAGAGGACAACCCCGCACTGACAACAACTCCACAAATCGAATTTTTCATGTCGCCTCCTGACCTCATTATAAGGGATCGAAGGGTTTTTTTCAAATACTATGCCAATCTTGACAGGTAATTCTGAAGTTCATCTCTGCACTTTATTTCTATGGTATAATACAGACAATTAAGATTGGAAGGGGATTGCCATGTTATTGGAACGTCTCTCAAACTATGCCAAAACCAATGCTCCCTGTTATGTATATGAAAAGCGGGGAGAGAAAATCATATATCATTATCGACAGCTCGCTCGTGATTCCGATCGGATCGCCGCTTATCTCACGGAAACTCTCGGCGAAGACAAGACCCCTGTGGTCGTATACGGACACAAATCACCCTTCATGCTCGCCGCTTTCATAGGCTGCGTGAAGTCCGGTCGGTGCTATGTTCCCGTTGACGAGTATACACCTGCTACTCGAGTGGAGCAGATCATCAATAAAGTAGCGCCAAAATGCATCTTTAATCTGAGCGAACGCCCTCTCCAAGGAGCGGTGGATATGGAGGGATTCTCCGAAATCATAGAGGCCGATGCCCCAGAGATGGACGTTGATATCCAACTCGAGGCCGAAGATCTATACTATATCATCTTCACTTCTGGCAGTACCGGCGAACCAAAGGGGGTCACGATCCCCTACCGATGCCTAGATCATTTTGTCAATTGGGCCCTGTCCCTAGTGGATCACCGAGAGGGTCTGGTGTTTTTAAACCAAGCTCCCTTCTCCTTTGACCTGTCCGTAATGGATCTGTATATGAGCTTGGGGAGCGGCGGCTGCCTTCATGCCCTCGATAAAGACACCCAGAGCGACTACAAAGAGCTCTATCTCTCCCTATCCCGATCCAATGCCAAGGTTTGGGTGTCGACCCCATCCTTCGTGGATTTGTGTTTAGCGGATCGGCAGTTCAATCAAGAGCTAATGCCCAAACTGGAGGTCTTTTTATTCTGTGGTGAGATTCTCAGCCCCAAGACGGCAAAACGTCTCATGGACCGATTCCCGAGGGCAAAGGTGATCAACACCTATGGTCCAACGGAATCTACGGTGGCGGTCACCTCTGTGAAGATCTCCCCTGAAATGGCTGCAGCAGGCGAAGTCCTCCCCATCGGCCGACCAAAACCGGGGACCATCCTGGCCTTTTTAGATGAAGAGGGGAATTTTTCTGATAGTGGAGAGATCTTGATCTTAGGGGACACCGTCAGCGCCGGATATTTTAAGGAACCGGAAAAGACATCCCAGGTCTTCAAGGAGTATGACATCGATGGAAAAAGGCTCCCAGGCTATCACACAGGTGATCTGGGCTATATCAAAGAGGGCCTGTACTACTGCTCTGGTCGCACGGACAATCAGATCAAACTCAACGGCTACCGGATTGAACTCGGAGATGTTGAAGCAAATCTCCTCAGGCTTCCAGAGGTAAGAGCATGCGCTGTGCTTCCAGTCTATGGGAGCGGTAAGGTCCAGCGCTTGGTCGCCTATGTAGTGACAGGAGAAGAAGTCCCTGATCCCCTTGAGAAAGCTGCTGAATTGAGGGAGGCATTGGCTGCCTTTGTCAATGGATACATGATTCCCCAGCGATTTGTCTTCTTAGATGAGCTGCCCCGTACCAATAATGGCAAGGTGGATCGAAAGGCCTTATCGGAGCTGAAACAATGAGTTATTTTGACGGATTGGAGTTCTTTATCGTTTTAGTGCCCCTCTTGGGGATCACCGTCCTGCTCAAACTCTGGGGATTACAGGGCAAGGGCTGGATCACTGGATTGTCATTGGGATTTGCCATTTGGATCTACCGCAGCTCGCCTGGGGAGCTCGCTGCTCTCGCCGTCTATATCGCATCGATCTGGGTGATCCTGAATTGGTTTCTCCAAAAACGCGGAGTTCACAAGAGAAAAGGACCCTATTATAAAATCGCCCTCGGGCTGACCTTAGCACCCCTCGTACTCAATAAACTGTTCCCTGTATTGAATCTATCTCCCCTGGGCTTTTTGGGATTGTCCTATATCAGCTTTAAGTCCCTTCAAATGGTCATAGAAATCCAAGACGGACTGATCAAAGATCTCTCCCTTAGCGACTACCTGCCCTTTATGACTTTTTTTCCGACGATGAGCTCAGGACCCATCGACCGCAGCCGGCGTTTTTCGGAGGATCTAAATGGGAAGAAAAGTCGAGAGGAGTATCTGGAGCTACTGGGATCCGGTCTGTTCACCCTGATCCTTGGCCTGGTTTACAAATTTGTTCTAGCGGATTATCTGTATGGTCATCTACAGCGGTTAACCTTGGACTTTCACCCAATGCGTAACCTCGCCTATATGTATGTATATGGCTTCTATCTGTTCTTTGACTTTGCTGGCTATAGCAATCTGGCAGTGGGGACGGCAAATATTTTGGGGATCAACACCCCCATCAATTTCAACAAGCCCTTTCTCAGCGTGGATATCAAAGATTTTTGGAACAGATGGCATATGTCCTTATCCTTTTGGTTTCGAGATTTTTTATTCTCCCGAATCGTCAAGGGCTTCATCAAGAAAAAGAGATTTAGTACCATGCAGCAGACTGCGGCCATTAGCTATATGATCAATATGGGCATGATGGGCGCCTGGCATGGACTGAGCTCCAGCTATCTGTTGTATGGACTCTATCATGGAGTCTTGCTCGCTCTGACAGATCTATATCAGCAGCGAAGTGAATTTTACAAAACCCACAGGAATCAATTATCCTATCGTGCCTTCTCGACAATTGTCACCTTTCATCTGGCGATGATTGGATTTTTTATCTTTTCCGGCCGTTTTGCGGCTTGGATGAAATACTTATTCTTTTAGGAGGAAATATGGACGAGAGAATACTCGAGATTATCATCGAAGTGACTGGAGAGTCCAGCTTAACGGATGCTCTAAACACAGACCTCTTTGAAACGGGACTCCTCGACTCCCTAGGCGTGGTCAATTTGATCGTGGAGTTGGAGGAGGAATATGACATCATCATCTCCCCCAGCGAATTGGAGCGAGAAGAGTTCAACACGCCATCGAAGATCATCGAGGTCGTCAAAGCCAAGGCGAAATAGAAGATGAGGATGATAAAGGGTTTTTGCTTGGCCTGTGCACTCGTTGTGGCTTCTCTAATCGGTCTTCAGATCTTTATCAATCGTACGATCGATCATACCCCCGTACAGGTCCTTAGGACCTTTACAGAGGAGTCAAAATTCAAATCCGCTGAGGTTCTAAAAAAGAGTCTCTCAGAGAATACCCTAGTCGTCATGGGCTCATCCGAACTCAACAGCGATTCGGATAAACCTAGCTACCCCTTTTCCGTCTTTAACACGGAGGACTTCAATCTCCTGAAAGTGGGACAGGGCGGCTATCAGACCTTAATCCATGCCGGTATCCTCGGGGCGATTGGTCCTGAGATGGGATACAAAAAAGTCCTGCTCATCCTATCGCCTCAATGGTTTGTTCCCCAGGGCATAGAAGCTGCAGCGATCCCGGCGAATCTCTCCATCTCAATGGTTCAAACCGCGATGGCAAACGAGGATCTATCGGAGGGATTAAAGAGGGACTTCATCGAACGATTGATCCAGGGGAGCCAGGGCTTTGAGGGATATCAAAGATCACTGCAGGACCTCTCCTCCTTCTATCTAGATGATTCCAATGATCCCATATTGGTATTCTCCACGGGAATCAACACCAATATGGACTCCTTTCGTCAGCGCTGGAAATTGGCGATGAAGCTATTTCCCTTAAAGCTGGATGCACAGTACTTTCCATCAGAGCCCGTCTTTCAAAAAGAAGAATGGCTACAATCGGCAATTGGCCGCGCTACGGAGAGCTCGACCAACAATGCGTTCCACATCGATGACAGCTATTACCTGACCAATATTCAAAACCAATTGGACAGCTTAAAAAACACCGGACAGGACATAGACTACTCCTCCTCTCCTGAATATGAAGACCTGAAACTCTTCCTCAGGATGGCAAAGGAGCAGGGCATTGAGGTGACCCTCGTCAGCACTCCCCTACACGGACAATGGGCGGACTACACCGGGTTCCCTCTCGAGAAAAGACAGGAGTATTATGCAAAAATCCGAGCATTCGCCGAGGCGGAAGATGTCCGATTGGCAGATTTGTCCCGTCATGAATATGAGCCACATTTTCTGAAGGATATCATGCATATGGGGGAAGTGGGCTGGGTCTATATCGATGAAGTGATTTTGAATCTACGAGGGGATTGAGATGAAGGATAAAGGACTATTGCAAACCACATTATTATTCTATCTGCTGATGATGGCGATACTGCTCTATGCCCTATGGAATGAATCCACAGGGGCGCCCGCCTTTATCTACAATAACTTTTAATACCCAAGAAGCCCGAACGGGCTTCTTATTTATTCCAAAATTTTACACAAAGACAATATCTTTTTCACTTCAACGTCATATAGTATACTGCTTGACTTTTGGTTAGTATTTTTATAAGATAGTCTTGATTTATATTTTTTTACAATTACAACAAATGAATAGTAGGAGAATGAATATGATAAAAGTTGGAATACTGGGTTCTACTGGATATGCCGGAGGAGAGCTGACTCGTCTGTTGGCAAGCCGGGAAGATATCGAACTCGTATTTTTAGATTCGAACAGCTTCGAGGGACGATCCTACACATCGCTTTACCCTAATTTGCGAGGTGCGATCGATCTGAGTTGTACTTCTTTGGATATCGTTCAAAATGAATACTTTTCGAAAATTGATGTGCTCTTCTGTGCACTTCCCCATGGTCTGACCCAAAAAGCAGTCAAAGCAGCTTTAGACGCCAATTTGAAGGTCATCGACCTATCGGCCGATTTTCGCCTAAAGGACCCTGTGGTCTATGAGGAGTGGTATGACACGCCCCATATCGCCCAGGAGGAGTTGAAAACTGCCGTCTACGGCCTATGCGAAGTGTACCGCGAACAGATCCCAAAGACGGATCTGATCGCAAACCCCGGGTGTTACCCCACCTCCGTCCTGTTGGCACTCTATCCACTGATGAAGGAAAAACTGGTCGGCACCAGTCGCATCATTTCAGACAGCAAATCCGGCGTTTCCGGAGGGGGCAGATCCCTGCGCGATGGCAACCTCTATTCCCAAGCTTCCGAGAATTTAGCGGCTTACGGAGTAGGACAGCACAGGCATACACCAGAGATGGAAGAGCAGCTGAGCCTCTTTGCCCAAGAGCCAGTACAGATCCAGTTCACACCCCATCTCGTCCCCATGCTGCGCGGGATCCTATCTACCATCTATGTGGAGAACACTGGCGCATTGACGGAGCAAGACCTTGCAGAGCTCTACCACCAATACTACGGTGATGAGTACTTCATCCGCATCACTGGCAGCGAAACCCTGCCCATTACCAAGGCAGTCGCTGGTTCGAATTTTTGCGACATCGGATACAAAGTCGACACGCGCACTGGCAATATCGTCCTGGTGTCGGTCATCGATAATTTAATAAAAGGAGCAAGCGGACAGGCCATACAAAATATGAACCTGCTCTTCGGCATCGAGGAGTCCAAGGGACTCACTCAATTGCCCGTCTGGCCGTAGTGATCGACTTGGAGGATACAATGATTGTTAAAGATCAAGTGACTGCGGAGATATTGATCCACAGTCTCGAATATATCAAAAAATTTCATAAGAAGATCGTCGTCATCAAATACGGCGGTCATGCCATGGTCAATGAAAACCTAAAAAAATCAGTGATACGAGACATCGTATTGCTCAAATACATCGGGATGAATCCCATCATCGTCCACGGTGGCGGACCGGATATCACATATTATATGCGATTACAGGGCTTGGAACCCACCTTCATAGACGGATTACGAGTCACAACCCCCGAGGTGATGAAGGTCGTTGAGATGGTTCTGACGGGATTGATCTCGCCGAATATCGTCTCTCTCTTCAACGCCAATGAAGTGCCCTCCATCAGCCTCAACGGCAAAGACGGCCGCACCATCCAGGCGAGGCAGCGAGATCCGAAACTGGGCCTCGTTGGTGAGATCACTGGTATCAACACCAAATACATCCATACGATTTTGGAGCAGGGTTATGTGCCCATCGTCTCTCCTGTCGCCATTGGACCAAATGGAGAGAGCTACAATATCAACTCCGACGAAGCGGCAAAGCGCCTGGCAATCGCCCTCGGAGCAGAAAAGCTCATCCTGATCACCGATGTGGACGGAGTTCTCCGCGATTACAAGGATGAGACCACACATATTCGGCGGATGACCATCTCAGAAGTCAAAAAGGCCATCGACGAGGGGATCATCACCGGGGGCATGATCCCGAAACTGGATTGCTGTGTCGGGGCCATCAAGGGCGGAGTGCGCCGTTGCCATATCATCAACGGAAAAGTCCTCCACTCTATCATCTTCGAATTATTCACGAAAACCGGCATCGGTACCATGATCACCGATAATGTCGTACGAAATAAATAGCGCTTCTGCGCAGGAAAGGAGCAAATATGACAACTGATAAGAGCACTACTACCGCCCAAATCCTATCCGATGGTGATCAGTACCTAATGAAGACCTATGCCCGTAATCCCATCGCATTGGCAGATGGATATGATTGCACCCTTGTGGATACGGACGGACGGGAATATATCGACTTTCTCTCCGGTATCGCCACGGTCAATCTGGGCTATAGTAACGATAAAGTAAAAGAGGCCATGCACCACCAAGTTAATACTCTGGTCCACACGTCGAATTTCTTCTATACAGAGGCGCAATCCACACTTGGGAAGCTGCTCTGCGAGAACTCCTTTGCGGACAGAGCCTTTTTCAGCAACTCCGGCGTCGAGGCCAATGAAGGAGCGGTAAAGCTCGCCAGAAAATATGCCTACTTGAAATATGGTCCCCAAAAAAATGAGATCATCGCCATGCGCGGCTGTTTCCACGGCCGAACCATCGCCACCCTATCCATCACAGATGTGGCAAAATACCGAGAGGGCTATGGTCCAGAACCGGCGGGATTCTCCTTTACGCCCTTTAATGACATCGAAGCATTGGAGAAGGTCGTCGGCGAGAACACCGCAGGCATCATCTTGGAGCCAGTACAGGGCGAAGGCGGCGTATATCCAGTGGACCCAGCCTTCCTGAAAAAAGCCCGTGAACTCTGCGATCAATACGACTGTGCCCTCATCTACGACGAGATCCAATGCGGTATGGGCAGAACGGGCAAACTCTTCGCCTATGAACACTATGGCGTTGAGCCCGATATCATGACCTTGGCAAAGGCATTGGCCAATGGCGTACCGATCGGGGCCATATTGGCGAAGGGCGATTACGCCAATGTCTTCACCCCCGGCGCCCACGGCACCACTTTTGGTGGCAACCCACTGGCCACAGGCACAGCCAGAGCCGTCGTCGAGGAGATGCTAGAACAAAACATCCCCGGCCTAGCGGCAAATACGGGTGCCTATTTCAAAGCAAAACTGAAAGAACTCCAAGGGAATTGTGACTATGTCAACGATGTTCGAGGCCTGGGCCTGCTCATCGGACTAGAGCTAAATATCCCCGGCGCCCCCATAGTCAAAGCCATGCTCGATCGAGGCTTCATCATCAACTGCACCCACGACTATGTCCTGCGTTTTATCCCCCCACTGGTCATCACAGAAGGGGAAATTGATCAGATGCTAAGCAACCTAACCGAAGTTCTAAAGGAACAAAAACCAGAATAGTCTAAAACAGGTCTTGCCAAAGGGGGCAAGACCTGTTTTTATTCGTGTTTCGTTTCGGTGCTCCTCATAACAAATATACCTGGAGCATTCATAATCTCTTAGATTACAAACATCAAAAACCGCAGTATCTCATAATAATTAGCATTTGAATACTCAATGCCCGTGGGGCTGATCTTCCTCGTACCAGGATAGTGGGAATTTCGGTGGGCGTCGTAATGGTATCGATAATACACTCTGATTGTGAATTTCTCTGGGAGTTCGATTAAACATGTGGACAGATCTGCTTCCAGCGCTTTTTGCACCTGTTCTTCAATGCGCTCGATCGCCAGTTGTGGCCCAATACTCCGGGTGCCCTCGCCTATCCCATATTTAGTAGCCACCGTGTGAATACCAGGTAAAAAGTCCTTTGCCCTTTCACAGATCGCTGCATCTCCACTGAGAAAGACCGCGGGAACTCCCAGATAAGCTGCTGCATAGGCCTCTAGGTGAAACTCACCCACCAATTGACCATTCAGTTCAATGGATGCCACCTTGCTGGAATTGATGGTATGGGCAGTTGGGTTTCCTTCCCCGCCGGCGATATCATGGTAACCGACAAACAATAGTGCATCGAAAGTCTCATCGATCCCACTGATCATCGTATAGGGATCACCATACCATCCGCGGATCAATTCCACGTTTTTTGGCAGAAGATACGCATCGATATTTCGCCCACTCGCATGGGAATCTTTGACCAGAATTGTCTGTGCTCCTGCCGCTTCAGCGCCACGACAGGCCGCTGCAACCTCAAAGCCCATTTGACGGGCCATTTGAATATATTGGGAGTCCTGCTGCCTAGCTTCTTCCCATACTGTCAGTCCTGCAACCCCTTCAATATCCGCTGAAATAAACACTTTTTTTCCGTTTGTTTTCATCTCAATTCTCTACTCCACTCTATGGTCTTTATCTTTTCGAAATCTATTCTCTACGACATGGCAGCTGACCTTATGTCCTTCCTCCACCTCAAAGCTGTTCGGATACTCTCTCTTACAAATATCCTCTGCATATTTACAACGAGCATGAAAATGACAACCTGTGGGTAGGTGTATAACACTTGGGATCTCTCCAATGAGATCATCAAATTCAATGATCGGCTCCTCATTGATCGTCGGTACCGCTGAGAAGAGTACTCTGGTATAGGGATGTAGAGGGTTCTTGAAAATCTGCTCCTTGGTCCCCTGTTCGACAATCTTTCCCAAGTACATGATCCCCAGTCGATCACTAATATGTTTAACGACGGAGAGATTATGTGCAATGACGAGTAATGACAACCCATACTCATCTTTCAAGTCCAATAGGAGGTTGAGAATCTGCGCTTGGATGGACACATCCAGAGCAGAAACGGGTTCATCTGCGATGATCAACTCGGGATTGACACAAAGCGCTCTGGCTATGCCGATCCGCTGTCTCTGTCCGCCACTGAACTGATGGGGATACCGGTTTGCTTGTTCCCTTCGAAGGCCGACTTTCTCCAACAAATCGCCGACCAGCCTATCCGCCTCTTCTCTATTTTTCGTAATCCCATGAAAGAGCATTGGCTCTATTAACATAGCATGTACGGTTTGTCTGGGATTAAGAGAAGAATAGGGATCCTGAAAGATCATTTGCATCTCTCTTCGAATGGGGATCATCTCTTTTGGGGAGTAATCTGTAATATCAGTATCCTTATAGAATATCTTCCCACCTTTTGGCTCATGGATCTTGAGTATGGTCTTTGCCGTAGTGGATTTTCCGCAGCCACTCTCTCCGACTAGACTAAATACCTCGCCTTTTTCTATGGAGAAACTCAAATCATTCACCGCATGCACCATCTCAGAAGCGAACTGGATTTTACCATCTTGAAACCGTATCTTATCAAGTATCCCCTTTTGGAGAGCAAAGTTCTGCTGTAGATTCTTCACCTCTAATACTCTACTCAATTCCAACACCTCCTAAGGGATAATGGCATGCTACGAAATGTCCTGCTGAATGCTCTATCTTAACCGGCTCCTCTTTTTGACAGAGCTCTTGACAGTATTTGCAGCGCGGAGAAAAACTACATCCCTTTGGCATCTCGAACATATTGGGAACCATGCCGGGAATCTGGTCCAAACGGGGTTTGTCTTCTCTGAGTCTGGGAATCGAGCTGAGCAATCCCTCGGTATAGGGATGCTTTGGATGGTGGATCACCTCAACCGTCGCACCCTCTTCAATAATTTTACCACAGTACATGACGATGATGCGGTCTGTGATCTGGGAGACAACAGCCAAATCGTGGGTGATAAAGATCATCGAAGCATTTTGCTCCCGTACCAGATCCTTCAGCAGCTCCAATACTTGATACTGCACTGTTACATCCAGTGCCGTCGTAGGCTCATCTGCTATGATAATTTTCGAATTGGTGGCGAGGGCAATGGCGATGATCACCCGCTGGCGCATTCCGCCGCTGAATTGGTGGGGATAGTCCTTGAGCCGGTTTTCTGGATTGGGAATACCCACTTGTCTGAGCAGTTCAATACACTTTTGCCTGCGCTCCTCCTTATTCAGCTTGGTATGGAGAATGAGCACTTCTTCCATCTGTTTTTGAATGGTGTATAGGGGGTTTAAGGAGGTCATTGGGTCTTGAAAGATCATGGAGATGTCCTTACCGCGGATCTTTGACATTTCTCTTTCTGATTTTTTTGAAATATCAACGCCATCAAGATAAATACCGTCAGCTTCGACGATCCCCGGTTCATCGATCAACTTCATAACCGAGAGATTTGCCACGGTCTTTCCACTTCCTGATTCTCCCACGATTCCTAAAATCTCGTTTCGATGTAGGTCAAAGTCGATGCCGTCCACGGCTTTGACGACCCCTTTAAAGGTGTGGAAATAGGTGCGTAGGTTTTGTATCGATAACAGTATTTCACTCATGTTTCCACTCCTTTACTTGAGTTTTGGGTTCAGCTCATCCTTTAGGAAATCCCCCAGGAGGTTGATCCCAAAGACAATGATCATAATATAGAGTCCAGGTAGCACAGACACCCACCACAGACCGCTGAAAAGCACGTCAAATCCATTTTTGACCAATAACCCCAGAGAGGGCTGAGTAACGGGTACGCCCACTCCTAGAAAACTGAGAGTTGCTTCCGTTAAGATGACATTGCCGATGCGGATTGTGAAGATGACGATGATCGAGGTGATGACATTGGGTAGGATATGCCTTTGAATGATCTTGCCATTCGAATAACCCATCACCCTAGCCGCTTCGATATACTCCTTATTTTTGATGGACAGGGTCTCTCCCCGAACAGTTCGAGCGAAGATGACCCAACCCACGATGGACAAGGTGACGATGAGCTTTCCGATCCCACGACCGAATATCGCCATAATAAACAGGGCGATCAGCATGGAAGGAAAGGACAGCTGGATGTCTGCCAAACGCATGATAAAGGAATCGACTCTTCCGCCATGGTATCCAGATAGAACCCCTAGAGCTGTCCCCACCACGCAGGTGATGACGACGACAGCCACTCCAATAAATAGTGAAGTACGACTTCCATAGAGGATGACACTGATCATGTCCCTACCCTGTCCATCGGTACCCAAAGGGAATCGAGAATCTCCTCCTTCCTGCCAGATCGGAGGCAAAAATGCGTCAGACAGATTGATGTCCTTCAAATCATAGGGATTTTGCGTGACGAGCATAGGGCCAAAGACCGCCAAAAACAATACAACTAAAACGATAATAGATCCAAAGATCGCCGATACACTATGGCGATAATTGTGGATAAATTCTGATTTCAAGAAAGACTTCCAACCAGATTGCCTTTCTACAACCTGCACTTCGCCTTCCCCAGGTGTCGATAGTATTGGTTTTTTCATATTCTCACCTCAGTTCTATTCTAGGGTCGATCAGCAAATAGATCATATCCACTAGGAAATTGATGACCACAAACATGACCGAAACCACCATTAGATAGACGACGATGACTGGCCGATCCGATAGGTTGATCGAGTCGAGAAGCAGCTTACCCATCCCAGGCCAGGAGAAAATCGTCTCCGTTATCGTCGTGAAGGCGATCAGCTCGCCGATATTGATTCCAAATACGGTGACGATGGGGATCAGAGCATTCTTAAAGGCATGACCAAAGAGCACATCCCGCACTGTGACTCCCTTTGCTCTAGCATATTTCACATAATCCTGTTTCATGTTCTCCTGAATACTCGCTCTAGTTAGACGAAGGAGCATTGCCAATTGACCTAGGGCTAAAGTGAAAGACGGCAAGATCAGATGACGAAGTCCATCTAGTGTAAAGAGACTCCAAGCGACACCGAATACCTTGATCGTCTCCCCCCTTGAAGTGGCGGGGAACCAACCCAATTTGACGGCAAAAATATATATCAACATCATGCCAACCCAAAAAGAAGGCAGGGATATCCCCACCAGGGAACCGGTCATGATTGCTTTACTCAATTTTGTATTGGGATTTGCACCTGCATAGATGCCCAGTGGGATGGCGAACACGATCGTCATCAATACAGAGATGAAGACCATCTCCAGGGTTGCTGGGGCTCTTTCTAGGATCAGATCAAGGGCAGGACGATTGAATACATAGGAAATCCCAAAATCTCCTTTCAGCATATTCACTACAAATCTGCGGTACTGTTCATAAATCGGCTGATCTAGACCCAAACGGATACGAACTGCCTCCACTTCAGATTGGGGAGCATCTGGTGGCAATATCATAAAGACGGGATCCCCTGTAAAACTGCTAAGGACAAAGACGACGATTGAAACCACTAAGATGACAAATATCATCTGTAATATACGTTTGATCGTATATTTTATCATAATGAACCTCTTTCTACTCCAACAAATGGCAGTGGTAGTTTCCACATTTTTTCTGAATCGCGTAAGGGTACTCAAAACCCACGAGTACCCTTCGCAATTCCATCAATTTCTTAGTCTAGGAGTTCAATTCTCCATGCATACATATGTTTATTTGGCATCGGCGTGAATTCGACATTCTTGTTTTTACCATAGATATCCTTCTGGAAGTGTAGCGGAATAAACGCGACCTCATCTGCTGCGATCTGTGCTGCCTCAGCCACATATTCCCCTCGCTCATCTCTATCGAAGGTCACCAGAGCCTTATCGACCAATTCATCAAAAGCGGCATTTGTGAAGTGTCCACGGTTACCCGTTCCATAGCCGTCCTTTACGCCAGTGGAATAGAGCAGACTCTTCATCATAATCGCCCCTTCTCCCGTGAAATCTGCCCAACCGGTCAAGCAGAAGGAGGTGTTGAATTTTGCAGCTTCCGTGTAGTCGAAGAAAAGCGCCTTCGGCATCAGGTTCAGTTCCACTGTGATACCGACTTTTTCCAAATATCCTGCCACTGCCTGAGCGATATCCGCATCATTGATATAGCGGTCATTGGGCGAGTCAAGGGTGATGGTGAAACCATCTGGATAACCTGCCTCTGTGAGCAGTTCAATGGCTTTCTCTGGGCTGTATTCCAGTCTCGTAATACTCGTATTCGCACCGTTGAAATAGTCCGGAATATACGAGGCGGCGGCATATGCATCGCCATTCATCACGTTTTTAATGATGGTCTCCTCATCAATGGCATGATAGATCGCCTGTCTTACGCGGAGATCCAACAGAGGATTCGGTTGTTCGTGACTAGGAGATTTTTCATTCCATCCACCTAGGTTTAAGTAAATTATGCGGAGGCTTGGAGCCTCTACGATGTCCAGCTTGTCGTTTGTTTTGAGTTGTGCCACATCTCTGGACGGAATATCCGCAGCCAGATCTACTTCTCCACTCAAAAGAGCGGCCGTTCTCGTTGCATCGTTGCTAATGGGTCGGAACCTGACCTGCGTAATCGTAGGTTTTTCTCCCCAGTACCCTTCGTTGAGGACCAAGTCCACATGATCTTCTTTCACATGCTCCACTAGAGTATATCTACCAGTTCCCACGGGATTAAAGGCGATATCCGCCTCTGACATTCCCTCTGTCGTCTCCTTATCCATCATCATCACGGTTTTCAAGTTGCTCACCAATAGAGAATAGGGGAATTTTGTTGTGACTTCTATCGTGTGGTCATCGACCTTTGCCAAACTCTCAATACTCGAAGTATCGCCCTTGTAGTTTGACTTTTCCCAACTGATCGCTCTTTCAAGGGAGAAGATTGCATCATCTGCATTAAAGTCGCTTCCGTTTGAGAACTTCACCCCTTGGCGTAGGTGGAATACCCAAGTCAAATCATCCTTTTGCTCATAACTCTCACAGAGTCCCGGTACGACATTTAAATTCTCGTCATTGTCGAATAGCGTCTCAAAAATGTGAAGGTTGATTTCATCTGTGATCTCTTCATTTTGAATATGAGGATCAAAACTCAATGTGTCCGAAGAAACGGCGATTACGATCATCTTCCCATCTGGAGCAGCTTCGCCTTCTCCATCCTCTTGTATCTTCTCTTCCGTAGTAGCTTCCGTTTTCTCAGCTGCCTCCGTTGTGGCTGTCTCTTCCTCTTTCACGCCACTAGTGTCTGCATTACATCCACTGATCGCCAAAATGACCATAAAGGCAACCAACAGTAGTGCAATCCTTCTCTTATTCATTTTCCCCCTCCTAATTATTTATCTTGGTATTGGATTTTCCAAAGAATACCCGTATAGAAACGATATCGCTGATGAAGGTTCACCTATAGAAAATACTGACCTTCCCAACTCTATATAGGAGCTTGACTGCTCATTGGCGAAGTGCTTGCATCCTTTGCCACGCTTTTCCCACACATCATTATACTATAGTGTCGTAATTTTATCACCAATCAACTAAGCCCTCCTATTCATATTGACTGAATAGGGCTCCTAGTCCCCCGGTATGAATATAGATCGCATTCCCCCGCAGTTCTCCCCTTCGAATCACAGCCTCCATGCCAACTACGGTTTTGCTCGTATAGATGTTCTCGATAAAGATTCCCTCTCGCTTAGCAAATGAACTCACCTCTGCTCGACTCTCTACCGTGTCTTCTCCCCATCCACTCCCCCGAAATTCCTCATACATCACAACGCCGTCGTAGATCTCTTTCGGTTCTATGCCTAGTAACTCCTGGGATTCAAGAATCACTCCTTGGATGCAATCGTTCATCTTTTCCAGATCGTATTCTACGCTGATGACGTGGATAGTAAAGGGACAGCCTAGTAAATAATTTCCCAGGATTAGCCCTGCAGCAACCCCTCCGTTGGCTCCTGGTGCAAAAATATGCTGAATCCCATAATCAAGGGCTTTGTTCTGTTCATAGATCTCATAGGCCGCATTGACATAGCCCATCGCGCCCAATCCTGACGAAGCGCCGTTTCGAATGATATAAGGTCTCCTGCCCGCATGTTTCAATGAAGCAGCTAAATCATCTACAAAAGCTGCCCTCTCCTCTTCTGAGACTGGCCCCAAATACTCCCGCGGGACATCCATCAATTTATTGAGTAATTCGTTACCAGTCTGGATATTCGGCCGTTCACTATTTACGACTACCTGGCAGTCCATGCCCATGCGATTGCAGCATGCCGCTGTGAGCATGCACAGATTGGATTGATTCGGACCTGACGCAATTACAATATCACTACCCTTTTTTTTAGCTTCATACAATAGATATTCCAAAAAGCGGATCTTATTTCCACCTAGACCAATACCCGTTAGATCATCTCTTTTTATATAGATCCCATAATCGCCGCCAACTTCCTTTGACAAGTTTAACAGCTGTATTGGAGTTGGAAAGGAACCCAGCTCGAGTCGATTTTCACAGAGATATTTTCGGACATGTTCCTTGACCATTCCCTCACCTCCTCATAAATAATATCACTGCAAGAAGCTAGCCAATTAGAGTGTCATAGTATTCTCCTCTTCTCTATATATTCGGAATCCTTTTTCCAATTCAATTGGTGGTATATATTTTATATACCACCAATTGAATTGATTAGTTCCTCAGCTTTTCCAGTTATTCGTGTGCCCCCTCGACCAGATTTAATGTCAATCAACCCGAGGATGCGCATGGAAGACAATACTCTACGAATCTCATTTTCTGTATAGTGAATTCCGAGCATCGAGAGCTCCTCTAAAATTCCCTTTCTCCCGATATTCTGACTCTGTTTCTTTGCGTTTGAAACAATATATAGGATATTTGATACCACCTCATAACTGAGCATGGAATCATTTGAGATCAATTCGAGTAGGGATTCATTTTCCTTTGGCTCGATCAAGAATTTTTTCTTGTAGGAGATCGCTTCTAATAGATCCTCTTTTTCGATATTTTCTTTATTGTAATACACCAAACGCTCCACTAGATTCTCGAGTTCCCGCACATTTCCATCCCAATCGTGCTCCAATAAAATATTCTGCGCGTCCTCTGAAAGGGAATACTCAGTCTGTAGGTTCTTTTGAAAGTGCTGAAATAGAAGAGATATGTCCTGAGGCCTCTCCCGTAAACTTGGCACCCTTGCCTCTAATGTATTTAAACGATAGTAGAGATCCTTTCGAAATCTCCCATCCTGTACCAGCTGAAAGAGGTCTTTATTTGTAGCGGAGATGATTCGAACATCCACATCAATGACGGTTTCTCCGCCTACTTTGATGATGGACTTCTCCTGTAAAACCCGCAAGAGGCGGGTCTGCAAGGTGATATCCAGCTCCCCAATTTCATCGAGAAACAGAGTCCCCTCATCGGCTAGTTGGAAAAAACCGATTTTTCCTCCCCTTCGGGCGCCGGAAAAGGCGCCTTCCTCGTACCCAAATAGTTCACTCTCCAACAAACTCGGGGTGATAGCAGCGCAGTTAATCGCCAAGAATGGTCTCTCCCTACGCGCAGATGCATTGTGGATCGCTTGAGCGATCAGCTCCTTACCCGTTCCCGTCTCTCCGATCAGCAATACCGAAGACTTGGAGCAGGCCATCAATCGCAGGCGATCAATCAATTCCAACATCGCTCTGTTATCCGTGAGAATATCTGCAAAGCTGTACTTTGCATAATGCCCTAGGCTCTTGAGACGTTTCTGCTCTTTTGAGATATCTCCATCCAAGACTTTTGGCAATAAATAGATGAGATAACCCACTTTGGTCTTCTGATGAAACACAGGAAACAAATCATAGC
Organism: Tissierellia bacterium; assembly: GCA_030538075.1. Taxonomy (GTDB): domain Bacteria; phylum Bacillota; class Clostridia; order Tissierellales; family Peptoniphilaceae; genus JAUNUQ01. Next base: position 15,644 of record JAUNUQ010000015.1, on the reverse strand, counting down.
AATAATCCACCCCTCCCCATCTGAGATCGAGCTTGAGTATTGGCACCATGCTATTCTGGAGATCATTCCAAGAAGCCGCTCCGATCATCTCCGATATCTCCTGGGTAGCATTTCCCATAGAAGCAGCAAGATGGCTTGATATGATCTGCCCTTCACGATTGGCTAACAAGATACTATGCTCCACTCGATCGCTAAGTAATCTCATGCCTCCCTCGAGCAAACTGATTTTGGAGAGATATTCATTCAGTTCGCTGATCTTAATAAAGATGGTGTTAAAATAGTTCTTCGCCGAAGCAGACTCCAGTGAACGAACTAAGTCCAACTTGATCGCAATTTGAAAGATCGTCCTGTAGGAGAGCACTCTATGTCCAATATTGATCGTCTTATGAATATACTCCGGTATAATGCTCTCCTCGTCTGGTGTAATGGCAACGGATAACTCCTGATTCATCTCAGTACCCGGATAATATGGGAATAGCTTAATGGACGAAAAACCTGCCTCCTCCAAATCCGTAATCGTATCGATGGCCATTTGGATCGAAGTATTGGCAACCATCGCCCGATCAATCTTTAGTTCTCGCTCCAATGTCTCAATGGCAGATAAAGGCAGCGTCAACTCCGCAATCAAAATCTCCTTTTCTATCGCCAAATCCCGCACCAATGCTTCATAGACCTCATAGGTGGAAGCGAGGATCAGGTCCGCTTTTCTATAGTCATAATTCTCATAAACAGTTGTATAAGTGAGATTGATCCTCTTTTCAAAAACCCCGGCGATGATATTCTGATATAGCTGACCCGTTTCCTCGGTCCAAGATACGATAACTAGATTCACTTTTTCTCCTTATTTGTACGAGATCCGAATGCGATCTGTACATCCATTTGATATTTTCAGATAGACTGGTGGTTATCTTGTTCAATTTTAACATATAAAAAACCTTTCACATTGATTAAAAAGATGATAAAGTGATAGATAAGATTGTAGTTGGATGCGGGGGCGATGGGATGTTGGGAAATTCGACCAGTATTTCTAACTGGCAGCCAGAATGCAGAAGACTCTGTGTCGACGATAGGATACCCGATTACGAATGGAAAGAGGTAATTTGTAATGACTCCAAAGTTTGATGTGAATACAAATAGAGAGAGATGGCTTACGGACTTGGACCGAATCATGCATCATTTAACCATTCTATTTCCTCCCAAGCATTCCTTAAGGATCTATAAAAATAGACAGAGGGAAGATTTCCTGTTGCTGGATCATATCGCTATCGATACTGAAGATCAGTTCTCTTCCATTATAGTTTTAGAGAAGTCGATCAAAATCCAAAGTCATCGCAATCATACAATCGATGCGTATCGTATTGATCATCCTGAATATCGCTATATTTTGATTACCGACGCTGAACCACTCCAGTTTGAAGACAATGCCCCTGTATTATTGGAATTACTGAAACAGCTGGACCTGACACTGAAACAAGCTTCGCCCTTTGACATTCATCTGCGACATTTCCTTGAATGCTGTTTCGTCACGCAGGACCTTGTCTCTATTTTCCTAAGGCAGGATATCGAAGCACTGTTGTCGATATACTCTCAGAGTCTGCAGATTGGACTTGCACTTTTGGATAAAGAAAAAAGAATCATAAGCAGCTCCTTTCCTCCCAGTGACGGGTTATATCAAATACAACAATGTTTTGAAAATACACCGAACGCTACTGATGGAGTGCACTCTCCCTTTCTGCGATCCATAAAATGCAGAGAAAGCCGATTTTATCTACTCACAGACTACGGTGAGGAGCATTACAAAATATTCCTCCATTATCATTTTGATCGATTACTAAAATATCTATGTGAATTAATCGAGCATGATTCCTTGATGGATCAGATGCAATGGGCCTATGAAAAACGGATTTTTGATGCCTTTTTAGAGGGGCATATCAATCCCTTCTCTTCGGCTGGGCAGGGTGCCGATCAAGAATCTCAGAGCTTCGTCATCATCGTCTCCTTTACCAAGCTCAAAGACCATGGATTCTCCCGAATTCATGAAGAGCATATCCAAGTTCAAAAATCTTTGGACCGTATTTTTAATAAATACGGATTTGAGTCGATTCAAAAATGGGAGGAGAACGCTCTTTTCTCATGTCTCACTTCCGATAAAATGGTGAAGAATAATCGTTATGACAATTTGCCAAATGATATCATGAAGGAGATTCTCTTATTGTATCCCTCTTGTTTGATCTCTAGTGGTCGAGTCTATCAAGGCATTGAGGAAATAAAAAAATCCTATTCAGAAGCCAAAGAGGGGATCGCCATCCTCAAAGAATACTATATCCACCGTAATGTGATCAATTACCGAGACGTAGGGATCTTACGGCTTTTACTGCCCCTTGAGAAAGAAGACTTAAATGCATATTTAGAGGATATCCTAGCCTCTGTCATTGCCTATGACGAAAAGCGAAATACCTCGCTTTTTCAAACCCTCTTCTACTATTCTAGGTTTAACAAGGATGTCAATTATGTTTCGAAGAAGCTCTTTATCCATCCGAATACCTTATACCAGCGAATAAAAAAGGCAGAGGAGCTCATGGGTTACGATATCAGCGATCCCATGGATTGGTTTGATATTCAAGCAGCCAGTATCCTATACGGCTTATTGCATACCAATTACATATTAAATCTTTGATATGTATGAAATCCCACAAATCCTCTCGATTTTCTGGCTTTTATCACATAGTACAATATCCTCCTCTTTCCTATAATAAAGAAAAAGGAGGTTAGTCATGAAAACGAACGAAAAGAAGAAAACGTTACACCCGCTCATCATTATCTGTAGTCTGGTTGTTGTCGCGGCGATTCTAACTTACATAATCCCTGCGGGTCAATTCGATCGTGTTACAGATGAAGTAACCGGCAGAACAGTAGTTGTTGCCAACTCCTATCAACAGGTAGAATCCAATCCCGTGTCAATTGGTGGATTTCTACTATCATTCTACCAAGGCATCCAAGGCGCCGTGAACATCATAGCCTTCCTGATGCTTATCGGTGGCGCTTTTGGTGTGATCAATGCAACGGGAGCCGTGGCAGCACTGATGTCTAAGTTCATCAAGCACTTTAAGAGCGAGAATAGTAAATATTTACTGATCGTAGCCTTATTCACCTTTTTTGTACTCTGTGGCGGAACTTTCGGTATGGCACTGGAGGGCTTAGTATTTGCGCCCTTTATTATTATGCTGATGAAGAAGCTGGGCTATGACGAAATGTTAGGAATAGCCATCCCCGTAGTGGGCAGCTCTGTCGGTTATGCGACGGCCTATCTAAATCCCGGCAGTTTAGGAATCGCCCAAGGAATCGCTGAGCTCCCCTTTACCTCTGGCATCGTACTTCGGATCATCTTTATGATCATATTGATCGTCAGCACCTCCGTCTATTTTATCTACTATGCGAAAAAGATCAGTAAGGATCCAACTAAGAGCTGCTGCTATGGCAATGAATATGAGATCGAGGAAGCGGTAATTGCAGATGACACGATGACAAATGCACAAAAACGAGTCCTCATCGTCTTCGCTGGTGGGATTGCCTTTCTCATTTATGGCACCTTTTTCAAGAGCTTCTTTATGGCGCAAGCCTCCACTGTCTTTTTGTTCATGGGCATCATCGCCGGGGCAGCATATGGTATGAAACCTGGCGAAATTGCGGAATCATATACAAATGGCGTCAAGGACATGGCCCTGCCCTGCTTAATCGTCGGATTTGCAAGGGCGATCACCCTCATGATGGAAAATGGCCTGATTATGGACACGATCGTACACGTCACTACGATCCCATTGAGTAATCTGTCACCACTCGTTTCTGCTCCTCTTATGGTAGTAGTACAGACAATCATCAATTTCTTCATCAATTCCGGATCTGCTCAAGCAGTTGTCATGATGCCGCTGATCGTACCAATATCAGATATTCTTGAAGTAAACCGTCAAGTAGCCGTCCTCGCATACCAAATCGGAGACGGACTGTCGAATATGATCTGGATCACAAGTAATCTCATGCTAGTCGGCCTTGGAATCGCAAGAGTATCCTATGCACAATGGGTGAAATTTGCCCTAAAGATCTTTTTATTCAATCTCGTCATTGGTATGATCGTCGTCTTTGTCGCACAATATATAAACTGGGGACCCTTCTAATGAATGCCATCCCGACTCGATTAGTAATAAAAAACGGAAATCTGTTGCATCTTGAAGACGGACGGATTTCCAAGAATCAAACCATTTACATTGAAAGCGACCACATTTCTAAAATACAGCCATCTTTCGAGAATGGAGAAGGCGCACAGATTATTGATGCATCCGACAAGTATGTCATACCTGGCCTTATCAACAGCCACGCACATTCCTTTATGGAGCCATACACTTGGGATCGCATGTCTCGATTAGAGGACGGAATTGTCAAAATCTCCGTCGAGGTGTCTAAAAATCTCCAAAAAATGCTCCATTCCGGCATCACTACCTGCCGTGAAATGGGGAGTATTGACAATATTGATATCGAGTTTCGTGAGCTCATCAAAGATAAGATCTTTGATGGCCCAGATCTCATCTGTGCAGGTCGTCCGATTACCCCCACATCGGGACATTGCTGGTGGTTTGGCGTAGAATGCACTGGAGTGGAAGAGGTGCGAAAAGCCGTTCGTGAAGCTGTGAAAAAGGGATCCGATTTCATCAAAATCATGCCGACCGGTGGGTATATGCGAACCAAGATGAAGGTCAATCACTCCATCATGAAGGACTCTCTGACCATGCGGATGGATGAGATTCACGCCGCCGTCGAGGAAGCCCATTGGCTGGGTTTAAAGGTCTCAGCCCACTGCAATGGCTATACAGGAGTTGCGGCATGTGTGGAGGCTGGTGTGGACATCATCGACCACGGTCAATTTGCTGTCATTGATCGAGATATCCAATTGAAGACTTTGGAGAAGATGGCCCATCAGGGCACTTGGCTGGTACCAACCATGTCCGCCTATTTCAAGGAATTTGACCAGGAGATCATTGAGACAAAATATCAGGCTGTCATTGATTCATTTCGAATGGCAGTAGAGAGCGGCGTCTCCATCGTCTTGGGCAATGATTCCGGTGTTCCTTGGGTTGGACACGACAAGATATATCTCGAACTAAAACATATGAGCAGCTATGGTATGACCAATCTACAGGCACTGCAATCCGCTACCCTTCAACCGGCCAAAATGCTGGAGCTAGAAGAGGAGATTGGAAGCATATATCCAGGAAAAAAAGCGAATCTCCTCATATTGGATCGAAATCCCTTAGAGGATATCGGTGCATTAGAGAGTGGATTTATGGTGATAAAGGATGGGAGTGTGTTTGATGGTATCCCGAACCAATCATGAATATGATATCGTCATCGTCGGTGCGAGTGCTGCTGGATTGACAGCAGCCACCCGCTTCCGAGAAGTCGATCGAGAAAGCTCGATTCTCATGATCTCCAAGGAGGGGAATCGTCCCTATTCTAGAGTGCAGATTCCGTATATATTGCGGGGCGCTGTCCCCTACGAAAATATCTATCTCAAAGACGACGCCTTCTTTGAAGAGCATCGGATCCATACATTAGAGGATACGGTGGTCTCCATGGATGCACAACTGGACCTGCTTGAGCTAGCAGGTGGTGATCTGATCCATTACAAGAAACTATTGATCGCAACTGGCACAAGACCCCTTGCCCCAAAAATCCCTGGAATCAACTCACCAGGGGTATACAACCTTTGGGATCTTGAGGACCTCGACGCCTTATTGGAAAAGTTGGATCAAGTTCATGAGGTGATCATACTTGGATCTGGTTTCATTTCCCTACAAGCGGCATGGGCCTATGTCGTACAAAACAAGAAAGTCACCATCCTAGAGTTAAGAGACCATATCATGGCAAATAGCCTAGATGCGCAGCTAGCCGCCTATTTCGAGCAAGGGATGAGCAAATACTCTGTGAACCTTCGAAAAGATACACAGGTCATCGAGATAGAAAGGGCTGACAAACTTCGTCTCAGGACGAGTGATAACGTGGTTTTCGAAGGAGATGTGCTCGTAATGGGAGTTGGTACAGCCGTTCCAAGAGCTTTCTACACAGACCAAATCGCATTTGACCATGGGATCCTAGTCAATCGAAGGATGCAAACGAGCAAAGAGAATATCTATGCTGCCGGAGATGTCGCTCTGGTCCCCCTAAAGGGCTTAGACCAAAACTGCAATCTCCCCCTCTGGTCAACAGCTGTTCAAATGGGGTCGGTGGCCGGATGGAATCTAGCAGGCAGAGATGTCGAATATGAGGGCGCAGTCCGAAGCAATGTCACCGAGATGTTTGGTATGACCATTATTACCGCTGGCGATCTATTTGGTGAATCCCAGGTTTTTACCCTCGACTATGGAGTTCTCAAACTCTTTACAGAACAATCGGTACTGGTAGGATTCGTCTTTATTGGTCAATCAGAGGAATATGAGCTTTTTGGCCCCTTATTGCAGTCGATTCGAGATGCCATCATGGGATGTGTAGAACTAAAAGATATCCAGGAACAAATGGACGTGCGGGTTGCTCTGACGCTGGAGGTAGATTGATGAAGACTTTGAAAGTGATTCCAGATAATTGCGTCGGCTGTTTAAACTGCATATATGCCTGTCTTTCAGCAAAACAAAAGGAGTCTGTGAATGCCCAGTCCATGATTCGGATTTGCGACTCCTATGGCCATAGACTGACGAGCCCACTCTACTGCAGACACTGCAAAGATCCGGATTGCCTACATGTATGCCCTGCAACAGCTATCTCTCGAGATCCCATCACCGGAGCCGTCATCATCGACGGATCTCGCTGCATAGGCTGTAAGATGTGCATCTTAAATTGCCCATACGGGAGCATCGTCTATGATATGAAGGGGAAGAAGAGCAAAAAATGTAATTTGTGCAATGGAAAACCCAGCTGTGTCGAGCATTGTATAGCAGGAGCGTTAAACTATGAAGAAGAATAGCCATCAGAAAGAGAATACGATCATCAGCGTTTGCCGGATGTGCGGAAATCTTTGCGGTATATCAGTAAAAGTTAAGGACAATCAAGTCCTCTCGATTTCTGGTGACCCTTCAAGCCCCGTCAGCCGAGGTCGTATTTGTATTAAAGGGAGCACTGCTCCCCAGAGCCTCTTCTCCAGTCGAAGACTAAAAAAACCATTGAAAAAGAATGCGCAGGGTAAATTCGAAGAGATTCCATTGGGGCAGGCCCTGACAGAGATCGCCGCAAAATTAGAGCAGATTCAATCCGACTTCACCCCACGAAGCATTGGAATATGGAAAGGGGAGGGAGTTGACTTCCAACAACAAGAAGCAATTGCCCGCCGGTTTACTACGGCACTCGGTACTCCGAATTATTTTTCCAATGATTCCCAGTGTTTCTCTGGAAGATATCTCGCACATAAACTCAACTATGGAGATTACTTAATCCCTGACCTAGAAAATACCAAGTTGATCCTCAGTTGGGGTAGCAATTCGCCGATGTCCCATGTCAGTACGATGCGTCAGATCAATGAAGGCCGAAAAAAAGGTGCAAAACTCGTCGTCATCGACACCAGATTCACAGAATTGGCAAGGGTTTCAGACCTATTTTTACAGGTAAAGCCCGGCTCAGACATCTATCTCGCCTACTATATTATCAATAGAATTGCAAAAAGAGATCTATTTGATTCTGATTTTTTAGCTGCATACAGTTTGGGTTCCAGTGAACTATTTAACTATGCTCAACAAATAGAAGATTCCATCATTTTCAAAGAGACTGGTCTATCTGAAGATGCCCTTGATCCCCTCGATGCGATGCTCACAGAGAGCGTACCGCAGATCACGAGTATCGCGGGTACAGGTCTAGAGCATCAAGCAAACGGGGTAAACACATTACGAGCCATCACCATCATAGACGCGCTGGTTGGGGCGATCGATATTCCAGGTGGGATGCTCCTTCCCCATTCTCCACCCATTCAGGAGTTAACCCTCTATGATTCGATCAACCTAGATCATCTCGCCCCGATCGGAGCTGGGAAGTATCCCATCTTGTATGCTATACGCAAAGAGGCGCATACGCTGACTCTGATGGAACAGATTCTCACTGGAAAGCCCTATCCCTTTAAGGCACTCATCATGACAGGCGCAAACCCAGTACTGACCAATGCGAATAGTGAAAAGGTAAAAAGGGCCTTGGGCTCCTTAGACCTGTTCGTCGTAAAGGATCTCTTCCTCTCTGAAACCGCTGAACTTGCAGATTATGTGCTACCTGCTGCATCCTATTTGGAACGCGAGGAGCTCTTTGTCGATCCCTATACCCAGACCTTACGATTGACTTCAAAATGCATTGATCTGGGACTGCAAACCGAATACGAACTGTTTCGAGAACTCAGTCGACTCTTGGGAATCGAGAAATACTTCCCTTGGGAGACCGATGAAGAGTTGAATCAATGGTTACTTGAGACCACAGATATGAAAGTTGACGACCTAAAGAAATCTCCAAGCGGACTATACTATGGGAAGCGAGTATACAATAAGCACAGAGATCCAGCCCGGGGCTTTTACACCCCGTCAAAAAAAGTTGAGATTTCCTCTTCCATCCTATCCAATTTTGGTTATGATGGACTGCCCATAGCCACTCCAGCGCCGACAACCGACGAAAACTACCCACTCATCTTGTCCACTGGAGCGCGAAAACAGATCTTCACCAACAGTAAAAACCGAGATATTCCGCTGTTTATGGAGATCATGCCAAGGGGATATGTGGAAATCCACCCCTTTGATGCAGAGCTACTTGGGATTAGTACCGGTGACCCAGTCACAGTCCAGTCCAGGACCAATCAATTTCAAACCCAGGCCTTTGTAACGCAAGAGCATGAACTGCAAATTGGTTATGTGCAACATATCCACGGATTCGCGAAGGAAAATGTGAATCGCATCACCAATGACGATGACCTCGACCCAATATCTGGATTCCCACCATTAAAATATATTCCCGTACGAATATGGAAGACGTCGATGAAAGATGTTAATGAGGGGAAGCCTGCTACTGAAGATCGGTGATTCCGTTAAGAGAGCTGATCGAGAAGAGAATGACCCTTACCATCCCGCCACCGCATGTGGTCCATCAATGCGGTGGCTTATTTTCTGCGTTTTTTCGCATCTATATTCGAGATTTTTCATACAGCTTCCCTATTAGCATCCGTCATTAAGGCTATGTTCAGCTCCTAATCTCCAGAAATTTAAGAACCCCTTTTCTGAATACGTTTTCTCCTATATAATGGTGGTTAATAATAGATATCTCAATATAAGGAGGTGCCCTATGTACTGTGGTAATTGTGGCAATCAGATCCCCGATCAGGCGAAATTCTGTACCCATTGCGGACATCCTACGGGACAAGCGCCAGATACTCTGACGGATACTCAACCCATCCCCATACCACCAGAGGTTTTTGCGAAGCCATCTTCAGGGGAGTTTCATGGTGCGGAAACTCCAGCGAAATCGAAGACCCAACCCCTTGTCATCCTACTCATCTTACTCTTTGTCGTCGCCATTTCTGGAGGATATATGATCTGGCAAAATCAAAAGCTAAAAGAGTCCGATGCAGTGGCGCTTCAATTGAAGATGGAGCAGACGAAAAAAGAGCAGGAAGAGGCCCTGGCAAAGCAGAAGACAGACGAAGCCACTGCAGCAGAAAAGGCTGCCAAGGAGAAAGAAGCGGCGGAAAAAACGGCCGCAGAGTTAGCGAAAATCGAAGAGGAAATAGCTGCAATCAACGAGGACAAAGTGGACTTGATGGGCTATAACCTCACATCCTGGACATCGGTTGAAAAGGATCGCATGCTCTCCTATGTCCGGCGCGTCGATGAATTGACGGAATCTGGCGATCTGGAGGAAGCCAAGGCGGTGCTGGAAGAATGGGGAATGTTCTACGGTCTACTCGAGCGATCCGGCGAGACCATCAGCACGATTAACTCCATCGATGTAAATTCCTTCCCATTGGTTACCGTCTACATCAGTCTCTCCACTCTAGGTGGTGAACCCATCCTACTAAATGACCCGTATCAAATCCAGCTCTATGAGGAGGGTTCCAGTGGCAATTATGAGCCAGCTGTTATAGAATCAGCGGTTCTGCTCAGTGGACGAGAGAATCTGAATGTCGCCTTGGTAGCCGATATCAGTGCATCGATGAGCGACTATATCCGTCAAGTTAAGACGATGATGAATAACTTTGTAAGCTCCTTGGACTATAGTGTAGGTGATGCGGTCTGCTTTATCACCTTCAACACCTCAAGCTATCTAAATCTCGACTATACGGACAGTTTGCCCGATCTTCAGAGCAGTATCTCTGGAGTCGAGGTCAGTGGGCGCACCGCCCTTTATGATGCCCTCTATGGGGCCGTAGGAAAATCTACGGAACAATCCGGCGCAAAATGCGTGATCGCCTATACTGACGGCATCGACAATGAGAGCCGAGTGAGTGCCCAGCAGGTCATTGATCTGGCAAATCAGTACCATATCCCCATCTTCATCATCGGGATGGGAACGGAATACGATGACTCCATCCAGCGCTCCATCGCCGAGAGCACAGGTGGCAGCTATGTGAATATCGACTATGGGGAGGACTTAACACCACTCTATAATCAAATCTATAGCCTGCAAAAGGGCATGTATGCCGTCGATTATCAAACCAATGCAAACCAATCAAAGGAAGTGGAGCGAAATCTCTACCTCTCCTACTTGGACTCCAATCGATACGCCTGTACGAGCACTCGTTATACCCCTGCCCTCGTCGAACAGCGAGATGCCATCTATAGAGATCTGCTTCAAAAACCTATATCCCAATCCTATTTTTACACCGATCATAACGGCACTACCGCCGAGATGAGGCCTGGTGATTCTGTCCCTGAAATCGTAAGAAGGGATGTGTTATCCGCCGTATCAAATTTCCTTTATGTGGATGCTCTTGCCCTTCAGTACAAGGATAGTAGCTATTATAGCCAGATCAGTCTCAGCGCGGAGGAACTGGCAAGTCGAATCAAATGGATTGAAGGACAGAGTCCACGGGAATACTATACGATTGATCACCATGCGATGATCGTGGATACGGACAGCTTTGAGGTCTATGTGGAGAATGGGGACTATGTCGTCTCCTTTAAAGAGAAATTCTCCTACACAGAGGCCCTCACCGTTGACGGCCAGACCACTTACAAAGATCGGGTCAATTCTTGGAAACATATCCTGAGACGTCCGGTAGATGCCGAAGCCTGGGTGCCTTGGACCCTTATGAGCAATGTCTGGGATGAGGATCAATCGGGAAACACCTATTATCATACTCTAGATTAGAAAGCCGATGTGAATGACTAGTCTTGAGGAGAAAAAACGCTAAGCGAATCCTTACATGCTGAGCGGTTTTCGATTTCTCTTTTTTGATCGGATTGAATGCAGATCAATCTAGTAGGAGCATCCAAGGTCATTAGTCAGCCAAAAGTCAGTTCTTCTCTATTGGATTGTTACGATATTTTCATCGCAAGCAAAAAAACATACTTTTTTCCCGTCGATTTAGTCCTTCGTAACTTTTGATACAGTGTTATATGGGAATTTGGGTTATAGTATGAGTATAGAAGCATCTAGTGAGAAATCCTCGATAATTTTGAGGAAGGTAAGCAAAACATATTGAGCTACTGAAAGGAGTAAGCATGAAGAAACTGATTAAAAACAATGTCCATTGGATCGGTAAAATCGACTGGGAGTTAACGGAGTTTCATGGGTCTGATTTTTCAATCAACCATGGTTCCAGTCAAAATGCCTATCTGATCCAAGAGGAGAAGACAGTACTCATCGACACGGTTTGGGAGCCCCATTCCAATGAATTCATAGAAAACCTGAAGAGCGAAATCGACCTTAAGAAAATTGACTATATCATCGTCAACCATGGAGAAATCGATCACAGCGGGGCCCTTCCAGCGCTGCTGGCTGAGATCCCAGATACTCCCATCTACTGTACAAAAAACGGCGTGAAATCCCTCATAGGACAATTTCATCATCCGGAGTGGAATTATAATGTCGTAAAGACCGGCGATACCCTGGATATCGGAAATGGAAAAAAACTGATCTTTGTCGAAATGCCGATGCTGCATTGGCCGGATTCAATGGCGACCTATATGACTGAAGACAATATTCTATTTTCAAATGATGCCTTTGGACAGCATTTTGCCGTAGGAGAACTCTTTAATGACTACGCTGATCAATGCATCCTCTGGGAGCAGGCGATGAAATACTATGCCAATATCTTGAATCCCTTCTCCACACTGGTCGCAAGAAAAATTGATGAGGTTGTGGGGCTGAATCTACCCATCGACATCATCGCAACCAGCCATGGTGTCATCTGGAGAGAGGATCCACTTAAAATCATCCACAAATATGCAGAATGGGCGAAGGAGTATAAAGAAGATCAGATTACGATCCTCTATGATAGCATGTGGAACTCCACACAAAAACTCGCGCATGCGATTGCAAGCGAGCTGCAAGAGCTCTCCCCTGCTACTAGAGTCAAGGTCTTAAATGTTGCAAAGACCGACAAGAACGATGGTATGACGGAAATCTTCCGTTCAAGAGCCATCGCCGTAGGATCCCCCACGATCAGTAATGAGATCATGAATTCCGTCGCTGGTTGGCTCCATTTTATAAAGGACTTGAAGTTCCGCGGAAAAAAAGCGGCCGTCTTTGGCGCCTATGGTTGGTCCGGTGAAGGAAATAAAATTCTTCGCGGTGCGCTGACCGATGCAGGTTTTGAAGTCGTGGAACCAGAGATTAAGGTCAACTGGAACCCTGAAGAGGAAGACCTTCTTAAAGCAAGGGAGTTGGCAGTAGAATTATTAAAATAAGATCCAAGACGATCCAACACCTGAAAGCATTACTTGATTTTGCTGAATGATCAGCAGAAGCACCTATGCAAAAAAACCGCTAAGCGAAGTACGAACCATTGACGCCTAGCGGTTTATTTTTTCCATTACAAGAGATATGATGATTGCCTGACAGGATCGATAAAACTCTTTTGTATTCGTTCTAATCTCTTTTGGTCTGCTTCCCCGTCCCATTGGTGAATCCTAGCCGCATCTTAAGTTCGCCATATATTTATCATTCTTTTACAGTAGATCAAAAATTAAACGTCCCCAATTGATTCGAAGGGGATGAGGCACATTCGCTGTTCTACTTCGATGGACAGACGCTGCGCGGGGTCTTCGATTTGGTCGAAGGAGAGGGAGAAGACGGCGGAATTGGTGTGGCTGCGCACGGTGAGCAGGCGCTTTTGAGTGTCATAGGCGCACATATAGCGGGTGTAGGAGTGATCGGGATTGCCTCTTAGTTTTACGAATCCCTGGGGCATTTTAAGGGACTCCAGGATGGAATAGGCCGCCTCTATGGCAGAATGTCCATCTTCAGAGGGTACATGGGTCTTGGTCAGATAAAAGGCCTTAATAAAGCGACTGACTGGGTCATAACCTCCAGGCAGACCTTTAACGGAGTTAAAGTCTTCCAATCGATCCAGGTCCATCAGCTTTCGAAGTCGCCTTTCATGGGAGCCTAGGGAAGGCGAGTTGGTCATCACATCAAACGGGTTTTCAAAGGCGGTCAGCTTCCGATTTTCCGGCTCCAACACGACGGAGTTCCCCTCCGCATCTGCAAAGAAATAGTGAAACTCCGGGCATACGATCCGATCTCCCCTCGAATTGCGATGGGAGATGTGTAGGTTTTCCAGATCGGCTACTAGTTCCGGAACATTTCGATAATTTCCAAGGGCATGGTTCATAAAATCCAGGCTGGACAGATTGTATTTTTCCGGATCCACCTCGGCTGCAAAGGGGTTGATCACTCTGAAGGTATTGGTGCAGCCAATCAGGCCATGCTCATTGACGCCATCTTTCAGTGGGTTGTGATCGAGAAAGCAGACTCCCATCATCTTGTATTTATTTTTCATCGGATTCCCGTACAGATCTTCCGCATAGTGATATCCAGAAGGCAGGTACAGGACATTATAGCCAATGGGATGTTCATAATCCATATTACGGCCCATTACGACGCCATCTTTGTATCGAACGAGTATTGATGTACACATATTCTTCTCCAATTTCAATTACTTCTGATATTTTATCTTTAGCATATCATATTTCTATGAATTTTGCTCTCGATGCCATCCAATTAAAAACTGCCTCTGAGTATAGAGGCAGTCCTTAATTGGAAACAACAGGAAAGCAATTTGAGAGAAGTTCCCTTTGTCACTCTTCATAGGGAATAGAGAGCTCGGTACTCTAGCATACTTTTACCCTCTTTACTGATAAACAAGTTGAGGTAAAATGGGTTCTGTCTAATTTGACTGCGGGCCTTGATCCGGTTAAGGGAGTGCAATGGAGACACCGGAGCGACCGAGCCGTGATATTCTTCAGAAGCGGCGGACAGAACCCCTTCTTCTGCACAAGCAATGCTCTCTTGCTATTTTGGCTCTTTACCTATTTAATGAAATCTTTCATCCTACTTCAAGTTCCCCACAAAATCCAGCACCATATTTCGCACCACCGCTCTACGATAGTCCTCTGTGGAGCGTTTATCGTCGATGGGTGTAATGATCTGATCGACACGGTTTGCGATCTCTTCGGCTGCAGCTTTGACTTCTTCTAGGCTTTTTCCGATATAATCCCCTTCTAGCACCTGATCCCTTACGATGGTATCCTTAACGGCGCCAAAGGCCATTCGAAGATCTTTGACGACCCCCTCTTCGACCTGGGCTAGACCGACAAAGTCGACTTTTGAGATGGAACAGGCCTTTCTGGGACCGACTTTTTGATAGTATTCGTTGTTAAAAGACTTTATTTCACATTCGATCGCCGTGACCAGCTCATCTTCTCGAAGGGAAGTCTTTCTGGCTCCGGTGATGAATTCCGTGATGGGGACTCTTCTCTCCCCTGTGGCGCTCTTGAGCTCAAGTTCTGCATTCAACACATAGAAATAGGGTAGTGTATCGCCAACGGGCGAAGCATTGCAGACATTTCCGATGATGGAGGCCATATTGCGAAGGGGTGGAGAGGCGATCTCCCAGACGATCCGCTGAAAGAGCTGTGGGGTCTTCTCCTCCTCCAGTACCTGGCGATAGGTGACCCCTGCGCCAATTCGCATCTTATCCTCTGTGATCACCAGATCCTTTATTTCCGAGATCTGGTTTAGAAAGAGAAAATTCTCCGTGCGGTTTCCACGCACCATCAAATCCGTTCCTCCAAAATAGGGGATTACCCTCTCTTCACTGCGGATTCGAAGAGCATCTTGTAAATTACTCGGAAGTCTCTTTACCATAGTCCCTTCCCCTCCTCTGCAGCCATCTTCACTGCATCCACAATCATATTATAGCCAGTGCACCTACATATATTGCCAGAGAGACCCATTCGGATATCCTCTTCTGTGGGGTTTGGATTTTCACACAGTAGCGCTTCCGTCGCCATGACCATCCCCGGAATGCAGATACCGCATTGTACGGCGCCGCATTTCGCATAGGCATCGCTGATCTGCTGGAATCGCTTTGGTCTGAGTTTTTTAAATCCTTCGATTGTGATCACTTCTCGGCC